>CAMEDC010000101.1 GCA_945913255.1 uncultured Lachnospiraceae bacterium | reverse complement strand
GTGTTGCGCCCCTCTCAGCTTGACATACAACTAACTTAGTTGCCTGTCACAGAATTAACCGATATACTGTCACCAAAGAATAAAAAAGAAAGGATCCTGGAACCTCTTCTTTGGCGAGCAGGGGAATTCCAGGATCTATGGTGGTATCACTACCATGGTTATCGTATCAAAGTATCGGTTAGAACGCAATGAGGAAAAAGATATTTTTAGTAATCAGTAAAGAAGATACCATCTGTCCGGAATGCGGGAGCCCTCTATGCAGGAGGGACAGGAAACTGCGAGTTCATAAAGAAGCAGGTGGAAAGAAAAGCTGGTTTGCCATTAATCGCCTGAAGTGTACCAATGAGAAATGCCAAAGACTGCATAATGAGCTGCCAGACTGTATGATTCCATACAAGCACTATGGTTCTGATATCATAGAGGATGTGGTGGATGAGGTGATTGGTGCAGATGACCCCGGAACGGAGAACTATCCGTGTGAAGCAACCATGAAGCATTGGAAATGGTGGATCAGCCAAAATGAAGCAAATATCAACGGACAGATGAGATCGATGCTGCATCATCTCCTGGATTTGGATATGGAGTTCCTGAAATCCAGTGAGTCTTTACTGAAGGAACTTAAAGGTCGGATAAGCCCAGGGTGGCTCTCGGTAGTCGCCAGGTTTATATATAACTCCGGAGGCCGGATAGAACCGTATCCGGAGACATAAGGTTATGCACCTACTTTTGTGTGCTGTCATTTCCGTTTTGTAATAAGGTTATCCCAAAAGGAGGTAACGCTTATGCAAAGCAAAGAAGTAAAGAAATGGCAGGACGAGGAGGCTCTGAAACGCTATCAGATGATAGCCCCGCTGTTGGATGAAGATCTGGACGAAGCAAAAAGACGCCAGCTTCGGGAAGAAATCGCAGCAAGGTATGAGATTTCAAAGAGAAGCCTGTACCGGTATGAAGCAAAGTACCGGGAGGAAGCATTTGACGGGCTTCGTCCGATGAACCGTGAAAAGAGACGCAGTCAGGCACTGCCGGAGAACTATGATGAGATAGTTGGAGAGGCAATCCAGTTAAAGAGGGAGGTGCCCAAGCGAAGTGTCCGCCAGATCATCAAGATTCTGGAGATAGAAGGTTATGCTGCGCCGGGAGTACTTAAGGCGTCAACGCTGCAAAGATATCTGTACAACGCAGGACTGGGTGTGAAGCAGATGAAACGCTATACGGAGAAGAGAGAGACTTCCTCAAGACGATTCTGCAGACCACACAGAATGGAACTGTTACAGGGTGATATCAAATATGGACCGGATATCCGCCTGCGTGACGGAACGCTGATAAAAACCTACCTGTCATCCCTGATTGATGACCATTCGAGATTCATTGTACAGTCAGAGTTCTATGATAACCAGCGTCAGGAAGTGGTGGAGGATACTTTCCATAAGGCTATCTTAAAGCACGGAAAATGTGATGCCTGCTATCTCGATAATGGGACGCAGTACACCACAAACCAGCTTCACACAGCCCTTGCAAGACTTGGAATCCGCGTCCTTCATGCGAAACCGAGGGCTTGTCAGGCCAAGGGAAAAATTGAAAAATTCCACCAAAAAGTAGACCAGTTCATTGCGGAAGTAAGGGTGGCGAAGGTGCATTCCCTGGAGGAACTGAATCAGAAATGGAAGTATTTTCTGGAGCAGGATTACCAGAAGGAAGCCCATGACGGGATCAGGGAGTATTATGAATCCCAGGGGGTGAAGGTGCCAGCGGAAGGAATCTCTCCCCTGCAGGAGTTTAACAGGGACACCAGGGGGCTGATATTTCTGGATACCACAGTAGTAAGCGAAGCCTTTCTTCACCATGAAACAAGAAGACTGGATAACGCAGGATGTTTCTCCTTTGGAGATGTCAAATATGAGGCCAGTACAGCCCTTGCAAATGCCGAGGTGGAGATTGCTTATGACCCCATGAATACAGAGACAATAAAGGTTCTGTATCAGGACATGAAACCGATTATTGCACATCGGGTGAGTATTGGAGCTTTCTGTGATAAAACGCCGGATGTACCGGTTGGAATGACGGGGCAGGTTCCGGAAACATCACGATTTCTGGATGCACTGGAAAAGAAATACAGAGAAGATCACAGGCTGATGGCAAACGCCCTTTCCTTTGGTGAGTACGGAAAGGCAGGTGGCAGCCATGTATGAGGAATTCTTTGAGCTGATGCATACGCCGTTTACAAGAGACATTCCGGCAGACAGGCTGTACAGTTCGAGGCAGATAGAAGACGCCATGGGAAGACTGACATACGTGGCAGACCGGCAGCTGTTTGCGGTAGTTACCGCAGACCCGGGATGTGGGAAATCTACCTTGATTCGCATGTTTGAAAGCAGGCTACCGAAGGATAAATACATGCTGCTGTATCTGTCGGATTCCAAGCTGACACCGCGCTGGCTGTATGCAGGGCTTCTTGACCAGATGGGACTAGAGGCCAGGTTCTACCGGGGAGATTCAAAAAGGCAGTTGCAGAAGGAAATCGAAAGCGTGAGGA
>CAMEDC010000100.1 GCA_945913255.1 uncultured Lachnospiraceae bacterium | reverse complement strand
TTTAACATAAAACAACAACTTGCCGAGTTTGAATAATGAAAAAAATCTGAGAACCCGCATAAACAGGGCGTTTGAGAAACATCAAGGTTCTATTTGATAACAAAATGATAACACTGGCAACCATGCATTTATTCTTGCGTGAGCCGGAGGTTATCAGGTAAATATTATTTTTGACCAACATAAAAAGGTCTTACCGAATTGAGTGAAATCAGTTTGGTAAGGCCTTTTTTTGCTGGTTTTTTATTTTTTCACGTTGGGATAGTTATACCGCCAGTGGTCGTATTCTTCTTTTGTGATCTCGCCGGATTCCAGTTTTGCAGATTGTTCCTGCCATTCGTGGAACATATCAAACATAGAAAGGTAGGTGGTACCCTTGGTTTTATCAAGCCGCAGGCAGAGTTCCCCGTCAATCTCTCCGATATGCAGACCGTAGAGGTCTTCCAGTGCAAACAGCGTGTGCATGAGTCCTACATAGCTGTCAATATCCGGGACAGCCAGTGCATGGGGAGATACCTCGAAAATATCAGCCAGTGCATTGAGATATTTTTCTTTCGGGCTGCGTGCCCCTTTTTCGTACTGTGCAATACGGACATCTGCCTGCATATCGCTGAAACCAAGCTGCTGTCCAAGATACTTCTGCGTGAACCCATGCAGAAGTCTGAAATGATGGATTCTTTCACCAATCGCCATAACTATCGCTCCTATCTGTTGTTGATAGAAAAAGTATAGCATAAAAGTATAGTGCCGACAAGGATAACTGATACAAAAAAGTATAGAATTTTTATTTGTGGATGCTTGACCAATACAAAAAAGTATAGTAACATATAACCAATACAGAAATGTATAGTAAAAACAAAGGAGGATTTATCAATGGAAAAAATGTTTATGAGAGTGGATGAAGTGATGGAGGCATTGGAGGTTTCCGAATCCTATGCGTACAAGCTGATTAAAAGGCTGAACAGGGAGCTGGAAGCGATGGGATGCCAGACCATCCCCGGTCGTGTTGACCGCAAGTATTTTTACCAGCAGTTCTATGGAACAAAATCATATGATGGGAGGGGCTAAGAATGGCAGTTTACAAGAATCAAAGCAATAACACATGGTACGTTATGACAAGGTATCAGGACTGGACAGGAGAGCGCATGCAGAAATGCAAGCGTGGCTTTAAAACGAAGCGGGAGGCAATGGAATGGGAGAATCAGTTCCAACTCCAGAAAAGAGCAAGTGTCAATATGACGATGGAAAGCTTCTGCAAATTATATGAGGAGGATGTAAAGCCAGGTATGAAGAGAAGTACCTGGCTGACAAAGGAAAGTATTATCCGTAGTAAAATCATCCCTTATCTGGGTCAGAGGAAAGTATCTGAGATTACCGCCAAGGATGTGATTGATTGGCAGAATGCCATGCGGAAATTGAAAAATAAGTCGGGGAAACCGATTGCCCCAACGTATTTGAAGACTATTCACGGACAATTAAGTGCGATTTTCAACCATGCAATGAGATTCTATGATCTGGCAGCCAATCCGGCGCAGAAAGCAGGAACAATGGGGGCAGAGGAAAGTAAGGAAATGGAATTCTGGACGAAAGAAGAGTATCTGAAATTTTCTGAGGCAATGATGGACAAACCGCTTTCCTATTATGCATTTGAACTGCTCTACTGGTGCGGAGTCCGTGAAGGCGAACTTCTCGCCCTTTCTCCTTCGGACTTCAATTTTGAGAAGAGAACCCTGCGGATCAATAAGTCTTATCAACGCCTGGAGGGGGAGGATGTGATCTCTACCCCAAAGACCAAGAACAGCAACCGGATTGTAAAGATGCCCCAGTTTTTATGTGACGAGATGCAGGACTTTTTCAAACAGTATTACAGCCTGCAGCCAGATGACCGAATTTTCCCGGTCACGAAATATTATCTTTCCCACGAGATGGATCGTGGCTGTAAGGAAAGTGGGGTAAAAAGAATCCGGGTACATGATCTCCGTCACAGCCATGTTTCCCTGCTGATTAATATGGGATTTACAGCTCTTGCAATCGGGAAACGTGTAGGGCATTCTGCGGAAAAGATTACTTACCGGTATGCACATTTATTCCCATCCGTGCAGACAGAGATGGTAGACCGATTGGATCAGGAACGGATGGATGTAATGTTTGAGACTGAAGAATTTACGAAGTAGAGGAGGAAAACAGATGTCAGCAAAAAATAGGGACAGTCAGGGACGTTGGAGGAACAAGACTGTAGCTTTCCGGGTATCACCGGAAGAGGATGAATTGATTGAAACGCTGGTTAGATTATCCGGACTTACGAAGCAGGAATATATTGTCCGGCGCTTGCAGGAAAAAGAAATTGTCGTAGTAGGGAATCCAAGAGTGTATAAAGCACTGAAAATGGAACTGGCAAAAGTTCTGGAGGAGCTTCAGTGCATCAAAGGAGGTGAGGAAGTACCAAAAGATTTATTGGATGTGATTAAACAGATTACGGTAACGATGAAAGGGATGAAAGATGGACAGTAAAAAGCCTTTAAGTGTCGGCAAACACCTAAAGGCAGGGATTTGGTAGAATACTC
>CAMEDC010000099.1 GCA_945913255.1 uncultured Lachnospiraceae bacterium | reverse complement strand
TACCTAAAAATTGCTTTCTTGTCTTCTCAATGGTTGCTATTATTCCTTTAATATCTGCCATTCTTTTGTTAAATGTGTGCAACATATCAGCCGTTTCTTTATGAACAATGTGCAAAATGTCATCTTTCCACAAAAAACCACAACAAGAAACAGACTGTTGTGTCAAAACACAGCAGTCTGTTTCTCTCACACGGCTTACCCTTCTCATTCCTTGCTGTTATAGTGATACGTAAAGTCCCGGAACACCGCACTTCCGCCTGTTTCCCGGGTCGCATAACAGAACAGTCCAAAACGGCAGCCCGTAAAATGGTCCAATTTAAAATACAGCTTGTACGTTTTACCCAGTTTTTTCCATTGTCCTTCTCTTTCGTAGTAGAATTCCACCGTATCCCGCATATCCGCAAAATTTGCGATTGCCCTTAATCTCACCAGCGGTTTCAATATCTCCACCTTTTCGGAAATGTCGTCTGCCGTAAAATCCGTTCCCTTGAACCCCTCCTCCGGTTTCTTCGCCATTATATTAAGGAAGAAACGGTTCTTTTCCCTGGAAACGCATGCCGCCGCATAGCAGCCCTGCAGCGCACAAAATCCCGCGATGTCTCCCTCTCTGATATCTGAGACATCAACCGTCACTTCTGCCGAGCATTCCGGCCACATCATTCTCTGGGTCAGGGTATTGACCGCCTGCGTCAGATTGGTACAAATTTTTCCCGTTTGAATCCGCAACCCGCCCTCCGGACAGATACTCCAAAGCTGCGGGTTCGGCTCATGATTCCACTGCCACTGTTTTTTCAGGATGCAATGTCCTTTTTCATCAGCAGCATACCGAAAATCGTCAGACGTATACAGAGGCTCATATCTGTAACCCGGCCGGCTGTCGGGAGTCTTGAATTCTTTCGGTATCACACCGTTTTCCCCAAATACCGGGAAATCATCCTTCCAGGATATGGGTACCAGCACCGGAATTCTGCCCACAGCTCCGCTGTCCCGGAACATAACAGCATACCAGCTTCCGTCTGTAGCTTCCACGATTCCTCCCTGAGCCACGCCCTGATTGAAGTATCCCATATCATCATCCAGTACCGTTCCCCCGGTAAATTCCCCTTCCAGGGAGTCCGCCATAAGGCAGACTTCCGTTCTCCTATTTGCTCCGTATTTCGGCCAGTGGATCATGAACAGATAATATTTGTTCCCGATATGATACAAATGAGAGCCCTCATATCCCAAAGTCACATCATCCGGATCCACTGCCAGCGTTCGTTTAAAGCCATCCTCCTTCACAGCACTCAAATCCCGCTTAAGCTCCACCAGTTTGATTTCCCTGTTGCCATAAACCAGATAAACCCTTCCGTCCCCGTCAAACAGCAGGGAGCTGTCATGGTAATAGCCCTCCAGTTCTTTCCGCTCCCATGGACCTTCCACTTCTTTTGCGGAATAGATATAGGTTTTCTGGGTCTCAAGCGCACCGAAGCAGACATAAAATTTTCCGTTATGGAAGCGCAGTGATGCCGCCCACATACCGCGACCATAGCTGTTTTTTTCTCCCTCGAGTCTCTGCTCCGGCGTGCTGTCCAGCTTGTCATAAACATATCCCGCAATCTCCCAGTGGATCAGGTCATAGGAGCGCAGTATGACTCCTCCCGGATAAAAATGCATGGTTGTACTGATCATATAGTAGGTATCCTCGACCCGGATGACATCCGGATCCGGATAATCCGTTCTGGTAATCGGATTAATTTGCATTGTGTTCCTTCTCCCTTTATTGTTTTCCCGGCTTCTTTGTTTTAAAGTAAATCTGATAAGGTTCATAACCGATTTCATTCAGCTTTCTGAAATGAATGGCCGGATCCTGATTCTCCGTCTTATAAAAAGTTCTGAAATTTCCCCACTCTCTCTCGGTGTCAGCGGATAGTTCCTCAACGGGATTTTCACTCTCCAACCAAAGAAGCCTCTCCTGCTTTGTAATCCCGGCCAGCACATCCGGTCCATACCGGAACGCTCCTGTATCCGGATCATCCGGCAGCGGTATAAACTGTAACCCCACCGGCAGGGTCAACACAATTTTGTCCCCGTCCTCCCAGGTTCTCTCCAGCGGGAAAAACTGCTCCGTGCAGGCTGTCTTTGCAATCATCTCCCCGTTCACATACACCCCTGCCTCATCCTGTATCCAATCCGGAATCCGCAAAAAGATCGCCAGCTCCACCGGAGAAGGCGTATGAATCGTAAAGATGTACTTACGGAAATCCGGCTTGTTTGCAAAGGTACTTGCAATCTCATTGACAGTCTGGCTGACATTATTCTCGGAAGAATTCATCAGACTTCCGTTCATCTTATCCTGTCTCTGCTCCAGTACGACCTTCTGCCCAGCCACCTCAAAGCAGGCATCCGAGTCAGCGTAAGCTGTCACATAAAGCAGCCTGTCCTCCTGATAATACAGCCTCCGGTTCCACGTGGCATTTGCCTGGACCATGGTTCCGTGGCAGCAGAAAAAGCTGTCCATTTCCCCTGCCCAGTCCTTACGGGCCGGTGCCTTCATGGGAAGGAAATAAGTCAGGAGTCCCTTTCTGGGACTTCCCTGCCAGGAATCCCCCTGCCAGTAGGTCTGTGCCA
>CAMEDC010000098.1 GCA_945913255.1 uncultured Lachnospiraceae bacterium | reverse complement strand
CGTATCCTTGTCGAAATCATAATGGTCTGATAAAACATAGATACAGCGCTGGAGTATATTCTTAGGAGGTGGAGGAATTGGCAAAAAGAAAAAGAGCAATTCCACAATACGGTACAGTTACGCTTAACGGCATAGATTATTATAGAACGCGGGTTCAGAACGCAGATGGAAAACTGGTGGCCCTTTATGCGAGAACACCGGAAGAATTATATGATAAAGAGTTGGGAGCATTAGAGCAGATCGACAACGATACATTCTGTCGGAAATCCCCGACGGTTGCAGACTACTGTGAAAAATGGCTTTTGATGCAGTCGGTTCATGTGAGGGCAACCACGCTGATAGATTATACCTCAAAGGTCAGACGGCACATTATAAAAGAACTGGGACAGATGCGGATGGCAGATGTGACACTGGATGACATTCAGCTTGCACTTGTTCCTGTTTCCGAGAAGTCCGCTTCGGTATATAAGTCAGTGGTTATCCTGTATAAATCCATTTTCCGTGCAGCAAAGGAAAGTAAGATTATTGATAACAACCCAACGACTTACCTTACAGCCAAAGGTGGAGGCGTTCCGCAGAAGGACAAAGCTGCATTGACGGATGAACAGGCCGCCAGACTGCTGGATGCCATTCAGGGACTTCCGCCGTATGTATTTGTCATGTTAGGGCTGTATGCAGGATTGCGGCGAGAAGAAATTCTTGCCCTAAAATGGGATTCTGTATATCTGGATGTGGATTGCCCTTATTTAACGGTACGCAGGGCATGGCACACGGAAAATAACAGACCGGTGATTCTGGATGAGCTGAAAACGAAAGCCGCGCATCGAAATATTCCGTTGCCGGTTTGCCTGGCGGACTGTCTGAAAGAGACAAAAGCTAATTCACAGTCAGAATATGTGGTGCCGAACCGGGATGGTGATCCGTTGTCCTATACACAGTTCAAGCGGCTCTGGCAGTACATTGTAACCCGAACAGTCAAGGAGCGTTTCTATTATCGCTACGAGGATGGAAAGCGTGTAAAGCACACGGTTACGCCAGTCCTCGGTGAAAAGGCAGCGCATAACGGCAAAGTGATTTACAGTTTGGATTTTGAAGTGACACCGCATCAGCTGCGGCATACATACATTACGAATCTGATTCATTCGTCCGTGGACCCGAAAACGGTTCAATACCTGGCGGGGCATGAGAGTAGTAAAATTACGATGGATATTTACGCAAAGGTTAAATACAACAGACCGGATGAGCTGGTAAGAACAATGGGTGGTGCATTTGCCCAGTGGGATGCAGCACAGGCATAACAATTATAAAGAGTAGGAAACAAAGCTGGAGCGAGGCAAGGATGTCTCGCTCTTTGTTTTACATAATCCGTATCTTTGATTAAGTGGGTGCTTTCTGATAAAAAGAAGGTGTGAATTTAAGAACACTCATTATCAGGAAAGGAAGATTTGTATGGCTAAGAAAAAACAAAGCGTTCCAGAGTACGGAACGGTTACAAGAAAAGGAACACTGTATTACAGAACCAGAATTACAGATGCCGATGGAAAGCAGGTCAGTTTATATGCGACCACCTGTGAAGAATTATATGAAAAGCAGTTGGAGGCCCGGAGACAGGTGGATGAGATCATCTTTCACCGAAAGCATCCAACGGTTGCCGAGTATTGTGAGAAATGGCTGCTGATGCAGTCTGCAAAGGTGTCTACGGCTACTATAAAAGGATACAGACAGAATATGAAGAATTATGTCATTAGCTCTCTGGGAGATATGTATATGGAGGAAGTGACTGCGGATGATATTCGTCTGACGCTTGTTCCGCTGTCTCAAAAATCGAAAGGACTGTATGATACGGTAAATATGCTGATTAAGTGTGTGTTTTATTCGGCAGAGCGCAGTCAGCTGATAACCGATAATCCATGTGTGGGAATTTCAGCAAAGGGCGGAAAAGCATCGAAAAAGAAAGATGCCTTAACAGATCAACAGGTTGCGGTTCTGTTGGATACGGTGAAAGAGCTTCCGCCATATCTTTTTATTATGATTGGTTTGTATTCCGGCTTGCGTCGGGAAGAAATTCTTGCATTGCAATGGGATTGTGTATTCCTGGATGAATCCACACCATACATTTCCGTGAGACGTGCATGGCGCGCGGAGCATAACAGGCCGGTGATTTCTAACGTTCTAAAGACAAAAGCGGCTAAAAGGGACATTCCCATTCCGAAGTGCCTGGTGGACTGCCTGCGGGAAGCAAAAGCCAATTCCATATCGGAGTATGTGATTGCGGACAGTGAGGGACAGCCGCTTTCCTATTCTCAGTTTATGAGAGTTTGGCAGTATGTAGTTGTTCGTTCTGCGAAAGAGAGAACTTACTATAAATATGTGAATGGACAGAGCATCAAATATACCGTCAAGCCGACATTAGGAACAACGCAGAGGAACAATCCCAAGATTCGCTATACCCTGAATTTCGATGTAACACCGCACTTGTTGCGGCATACCTACATCACGAATCTGCTCTATGCGGGCGTTGACCCTAAGACAGTTCAGTACCTGGCAGGGCATGAGAATAGTAAGACAACTATGGACATTTACGCGAGGGTCAAGTATAATAAACCAGAGGAACTTTTCGAGGTAGTGAATGATGCTTTGAACTAGGAGAATTTCGATGAAAAATCACCGATTTCCATGGTTAAGGAATAGGACAACCGACAACAGAAAATGCGAAAAAGCCCGTAATATCAAGGAAAAATGCACCATAGAGATGTTTAATACGGTCTCAAAGCAGCCCGTCGCGCTCCGCAGTTCAGCAAGCGATAGGAAAA
>CAMEDC010000097.1 GCA_945913255.1 uncultured Lachnospiraceae bacterium | reverse complement strand
GGACGGACGAAATGTGGACGCAGATAGGTGTGCATCTGTCACATTTTGTTGAAATCTATGGGACGAAGTGAAAGACAGAACAGGGCTTAAAACGGCAGTGGCGTTAATGCTTCTCCTGCTATTCTTCTTTGTCAGGCTGACAGCGGCCGGTATTGCGCTGATTGCAGGGAACGTCTGGAAAAAAAGAAAAAGTAAAGAAAGATAAAAGTAATTAACGTGCAGTCTATTGTTTATTTTGGAGGGATGATTTATGCAGCTTGATTTTAAGAAAGTAAAGTTAAGCAACAGGGACATAAAACGCATCTATTTCGATGCGTTTCCTAAAAACGAGAGAATGCCGCACTGAAAGGACCCTCTATTTACAGGCATTACAAAGGAAAAGAAGACATTTTAAATTCCCTGATTGATTTAGTCATGTCCCATTATGAAGAAGGGTTTGGGTTAAAGAATAAACTGGAGGAATTACCGGAAAGCATGGATGAGTTGATAGAGAATGCAATGGAAAAAATAAAGTTCACGATGCATGATGACATTGTTCGAAAAACCAGACGAATTCTGGCAATGGAGCAGTTCCGCAATGAACGAATTGCAGAGCTTACATCCCGTTATCATCTGGAAAATCTGCAGGAAATGTATACAGGCATATTTATGGGATTTATGGAAAAGGGTATCTTAAAAAAGGACGATCCCGAACTCATTGCGCTTGAGTTTGTCTCACCGGTTTCTCTGCTCATTCATATGTATGACAGACAGCCGGAGAGAGAAGAAGAGGTGCTGAATAAGATCAGAAAGCATTTTGAACACTTTGCGAAGGTGTATGCAGAGAGGTGACAGGCTTTGACGAAAGCTATGAAGTGGAAAAAGAAAGATAGGAAATGAAAAATAATGGAGAAGAAGGAAAACATGATTGCAATTGACCATTTGAATAAGAGCTTTGGTACTGTGAAAGCAGTAAACGACTTGAGTTTTCGTGTAAAAAAAGGAGAACTGTTTGCTTTCCTCGGTGTGAATGGTGCAGGAAAAAGTACAACGATTTCCATGATTTGTGGGCAGCTGACCCCGGATAGTGGAAACATCAGGGTAAACGGACGGGATGTAAAAAGTGAGGAACAAAAGATTAAAGAATGGATAGGAGTTGTTTTTCAGGACAGTGCACTGGATAAACCCCTGACTGTAAAAGAAAACTTAAAAAGCAGAGCAGCTCTTTATGGTATTGCGGGAGAAGATTTTGAAAAGCGTCTTCAGGAACTGATTATGATTTTTGACCTTCAGGAATTTATTGATCGTCCGGTAGGTAAGCTTTCTGGCGGACAGAGGAGAAGAGTCGATATCGCAAGAGCCTTGATTCACAGACCACAGTTATTAATACTCGATGAGCCGACCACCGGATTGGACCCGCAGACCAGAAAAATGATCTGGAATATTATTGAAATGCTTCGTGAGGAGGAAGGACTTACGGTACTTCTGACAACACATTACATGGAGGAAGCAGCGTCAGCAAGTTATGTCGTTATGATTGACCATGGATGCATTGCGGCAGAAGGTACACCATACGAATTGAAGAATCATTATGTGAAAGATTATCTTTTCATCTATGGCGTGACCAAAGAAGAGGTGGAGTCTCTGGGTATGCAGTATGAAGAAATCAGGGATGGATACAGGATTGCCATAGAAACACCCATGGCGGCTACAAAGCTGATTGTGAGTCATGCATCGGTATTTCGTGATTACGAAATCGTTAAGGGTGGAATGGATGATGTATTTTTAGCTGTTACAGGGAAAAAACTGGGAGGTGAACAGCAGTGAGAACACTGATTACATTGATTGGCAGAAACAGAAAATTATTTTTCAGGGATAAGGGAATGTTGCTTTCTTCTCTGATTACCCCTATCATACTGATTGTTTTGTATGCTACATTTCTTGCTAAAGTATATAAGGATTCGTTTATTTCAAATATTCCGGAGGTAATGAACATATCTGAGAAATTAATCAATGGAACTGTTGCCGGACAGCTTGCGGCAGCTCTTTTGGCAGTCAGCAGTGTGACAGTGACCTTTTGCGTCAATCTGACAATGGTACAGGACAAAGCGAATGGAGTCCGAAAGGATTTTGATGTATCGCCGGTCAGAAAACCCATGATTTATCTCGGTTATTTCTTTTCCACTGTTCTGAATTCTCTGATGGTAAATTTCCTGGCACTTGCACTGTGCCTTTTTTATATCGGAATGATGGGCTGGTATCTGACTGTGACAGATGTGGTACTTTTGATTTTGGATATTGTAATTCTTGTGTTTTTTGGTACTGTTCTTTCCAGTATTGTCTGTTATCCTTTGAAAACCCAGGGGCAGATGTCAGCTGTGGGAACGATTGTCAGTGCCGGATACGGCTTTGTCTGTGGTGCCTATATGCCAATCTCGAACTTTGGAGAGGGATTACAGAAAGCAATGAGTTATCTTCCGGGAACGTATGGAACGTCTTTGATAAAGAACCATATGCTTCGAGGAGTATTTGAAGCGATGGAGACAGAAGGGTTCCCGAAAGAGGTAGTAAACGGCATTGCAGATTCTTTAGACTGTAATCCGGTATTTCGGGGAAATGTCGTGGAACCGCAGACTATGATATTGATTATGTTGGGGACAATTTTTGTATTAGGCGGAATTTATCTTCTGATTACAGCATTATCGGAAAAAAAGTAAGTTAAAAATAGAATGAGGGACTATTAGTGTGAAAGAAAGTAGAGGAAAACTATAAATTGGCGCACTTGAATAAGCTGTCTAAGGCAGGCAACTTTTCTGAGTGTTATAGAGTTGAGAAATCAGATCAAGAAGCTAATGGTTCATCAGGAGGAAGTAATCCCTCTCGTTGCAATAGTTT
>CAMEDC010000096.1 GCA_945913255.1 uncultured Lachnospiraceae bacterium | reverse complement strand
CAGCCCTTTGAAGTTAGACCATATTGAGTTTGGAGAATATTCGTATCAGGAGATATCATCAAAGGAGAAACTACTGGAGGTATTGTCATATCTGCTGAGAATAGGAGATTTTAGCCAGTATGCCGGGAAAGCTGTTATCAATAATGTTTATATGAACCTGCAAGGCAGGAAGCCTGTATTCAAGAGAACTAAGACCGCAATGCAGAGGAATAATATTTTTGCAACAATCAAAAGGTATGCAAATAAGTTAAAGCCGGAGTATAATGGAGATGTATATCTGGAAACGGTCAGATGTTATTTCACAATACCGGAAGAAAATCTGGAAAAGTGCCGATATACATATCAGGGAAATGAAACATACGCATTTCTGCTGTCGGACAAGTACATCTTGGGGTTATATACGCATTGTCTGGTAGCAAGGAAAGAAGCTGCAAGTACAGAGGTGCAGGCGGAAGGCTTTACGGAAAAAGAGTATGGGATGGTAAGACTGGAAAATGTGAGGGATGTTTTGTTCCAGGCGTTGCTGCTAGATGATGTGAAGATTGATGGTAACAAGATACATTCAGAAATCTATACACTGTTCTTTGTAAAAACAAAAGTATAATGTAATTTATTAAAGAATGAAAAGGATAGGTAAAATATGGATAATACGAAGAGAGAAAAGACCGAATTAGAAAAAACTATATATCAGGATATTCAATCTGAAATTCGTAAATTTTATGATAGCGAAGGTATAGAGTATAAATGTAAAGAAGAACCAGAAGATACTATAATAGATTTCTTCTCATATCTGTTTAGATTGATTCCTGTGACTAAAAGAACAGTACATTATTCTAAGGAATTATTGAACAGAATTAATTTGAATGAAATATCAAAAGAATATGTAGAAATTTTGAAAATGTTTGAGAATGCATTTTCAGAGGGAAAGGATATGAATATCTTTCTTTCAAATAACATAAAAAAGTCACGAGAAACAGATTTTTTGCGATATACATGGCATTTGTTTCATTTGCACATGAGTGATAAGTTTGTAGCAGATAAAAAACAGATGAAGAATAACAGAAGTGATACACAATTATTGTGCATAATTGATTTCCATGATGTGTATTTCATAGATGTAATACCGCATCCAACAAAAGCAGAAGAATATTTTAATATACAGAATTTGGAGATAATTGTAAAAAATGGTTGGATGGAGAAGATCGGTTTTTTTGAAATAACTGATATGATTCCGGGAACATTGGAACCGAAAATAACAGAGGATAAAGACATATTTAAGCTATATAGTGAATGTAGTGCGAATATAGTATTTGAATTTCAGGAAAAAGTCTATTGTTCGCTCGAACCAGTAAACTGTACGAGGAGACCATATGTAGCCATAAATGAAATGGCAAAAATCAACAGGGCAATATACAAACTTAACAGTATGGAAGGAACATATATAGGATTTCAATTAAGTTGTAACGACCAAGGAATATTGGTGGGACTTGTTGGGTTCAAGACACCAGCAGGAAAGATAAACCTTTACAATATTTTTTAGAAAATGAAATTCCAATAGTATGCTTATACGGAAATGAGATGTATATACAACGTTCAGTATGATAAATATTACAATAATTTAACATGAAACAAAACAGCGCCAGGGCAGTTATAGACCGTAAAGGTTTATAGCTGCCCTTTTTGCGTTCATGGACTTTTGGACACAATGTCTGGAAGCAGAAAGGAGAGCTTATGAGATATTTACTGCACAGGCTGTATGTTCCACCATAGCAGGGCATACACTCAGGTAGCAATGATCGGAGGTACTTATGCAGGAGGAAGTAACACAGAAAACGATTGCTCTTGTAATAAAGACCGCTAAATTAGATGCTAACGTGCTGAAAGCTGCCATGCGTATGTATTTGAACCACCGCAGGCAGAAATCACAGAACACGCATGGTAAGACTTCTGTGAAAAAGCTGGTTGGCGAGGGTGTGGGAGTGTCGTCTATCGAAGTAACTGACAGCAACATCAAAGCCTTTGAGCGGGTAGCTCGTAAATACAATGTTGATTTTGCAGTGAAAAAAGATAAGACCTGCGAACCGCCCAAGTATTTGGTTTTCTTCAAGGGCAGGGATGCTGATGTGGTTGCACAGGCATTCAAGGAATTTGTTTATGGTAATGAGAAGAAGAAAGGCAGAGCTTCCGTAAGGGAGAAGTTAAAGCGTTTCAGGGATGCAGTATCACAGGATAAGAACAGGGAACGGAGCCGGGAAAAGAATAAAGACAGGGGGCATAGCCTTTGAGTAATATTGTGCAGGGCATAGCCAAAGACCTGAAAGCTATTCCGGAAAATCTGAAAGCAAAGCTGAAGGGGGCTGACACCAAGAAGCTGGTGCTTTTAAATATCCCGTATATTCTTGTCGGATATTTCTGTGACAAGGTGGCATGGCTGTGGAGAGTATCACCGGGGAATAATGCTTCCGATAAGATGATGGCAGTCATGAACAGTTTTGATATCCTGTTTTCCAATCCTCTGCCCAGCTTCCATCCAAGAGATTTGCTGATTGGGACTGGATGCGGCATAGCACTCCGGCTTGTGGTGTACTATAAAGCCAAGAATGCCAAGAAATTCCGGCAGGGCGTTGAGTATGGTTCCGCAAGGTGGGGAAACGCCAAAGACATAGAGCCATATATGGATTCTGTGTTTGAAAATAATGTCCTTTTGACACAGACAGAAAGACTTATGATGTCCGGCAGACCAAAGCAGCCAAAGTATGCGAGAAATAAAAATATTCTTGTTATCGGTGGCTCCGGTTCCGGTAAGACACGCTTTTTTGTGAAGCCCAATCTGATGCAGATGCACTCATCTTATGTTGTTACTGACCCGAAGGGGACGGTGCTTGTGGAGTGCGGAAAGATGTTAAAAAAGGGTGGCTATGCAATAAAAGTCCTCAATACCATAAACTTTGCAAAATCCATGCATTACAATCCTTTCGCCTATATTCGAAGCGAAAAGGATATTCTGAAACTTGTAAACACGATTATAGTCAACACCAAAGGAGAGGGACAGCAATCCGG
>CAMEDC010000095.1 GCA_945913255.1 uncultured Lachnospiraceae bacterium | reverse complement strand
AAGAATGATAGCAGAGGAAGTAGTTCTGCATGATGTGGTGAACTGTTTTCATTAGGGGATAAGCGAAGTTCTGTATCGGAGCTGTGGCTGGTAAATAATATGTCGCGTATCCGCGACTTATAAGCTCCCGAAAGGGAGCTTTATCCGGCGGGGAGAGCCGTACAGCCTCTCCGACGAGGAGCGCAAAACCCGCTTGCGGGTCTGCATTTTTGATAGCGAAGCTGTCAAAAGTGCTTTTGCGTTACTTTTGACAAAAGTAACAAAACCTTCCCAGGGAAATCTGCTGTTTCGTGCCGTATCCGGCACTCATTACGGATAAGAAGGAGGTGCATATATACATACCAAAAGAGGAGGATTTTGACAATGGAAAGAACAATCAGTTTCATGAATGGGGAAGGTTCCATCGGGCACAACACGAGAAGATTTATAGCTGACAATGTAGATGCCAGCCGCACTCCAAATAATATCACCCTTATCCATGAGGATATTAAGCAGGCTTATCATAAACTGTTTGACAAGGCACTTAAGGAATACAATGCAAAACAGAAACGCAAGGACAGGCAGATTAAAAGTTATTATGATAAGATTTCAAGAAGCAAGCAGGAAAAATTATTTTATGAGGTTATCGTTCAGATAGGCAATAGGGATGATACCGGAGTAGGCAGTTCTTCTGCAGAGGTTGCAACATGGGTGCTGAAGGATTATGTGAAAAAGTTCCAACTTCGCAATCCACAGCTTTATGTGATTGGTGCCTATATTCATCTGGATGAGGAAACACCACATTTGCATCTGAATTTTATCCCTTGGGTATCCGGCTGTAAGAGGGGATTGGAGACAAAGACAAGTCTTAAGGCGGCACTTGCTACCAGAGGATTTGTAAGTGAAGGAAAAGGCAATACCGAATGGAAGCAGTGGGCGGAGGCAGAGAAAGATGATATTGCCCTTATTATGAGCCGGTACGGAATTGACTGGAAGAAGAAAGATACGCACAATAAGCATTTATCCGTACTGGATTATAAAAAGCAGGAACGGGCAAAAGAAGTGGCTGAACTTGAGGAGGAACTGGAGGGCGCACAGGTTGTTCTGGAATTAAAAGAGGAACGGATTGAGTCTCTGGAGAAAGAAATTGAAAGTAAGCGAGACAGTTTCAGAAAAGAACAGTCTGAGGCTCAAAAGAAGCTTGACGATACCATAGCCGAAAATCAGAAATTACAGTCGAAAATAACGGATTTACGCCTAAAGAATTCGGAATTACGGCTGGAATATTATGAGAATGTAGATAAGCTCACAGATAAACAGAAGGAAATTGAGGTGGCACAAAAAGAGGCTGACAAGTGGATGATGATATCGGATACAGCGAAGTGGCAGACTGAACGGGCTCAATTTGAACTGGAGGAGGCAGAACGACTTAAGAAGGAACTGCTGGGTACGGTCGATGGCGATGATTATCTGAAGGAGCAGGTAATAGAGCTGAGGTATCAGAATCAGATGCTCCGGGAGGAAAACCGAAGTCTGAAGGATAAGCTGGAAAAGGCATATGAGTTTATGAAACAGTTTGTGATTGGAGGGATTAATCTGCTGGAGAAGTTTATGGAGTGGATTGGAGAGAAAGTAAAGGATGTTGGGAGAGGAAGGTGATGTGCACCTTCCTCTTCTTATTAATCTATTTAGATTCATAATCCTTTAATGTAGTACCTTGTTTATTTTTCCAAGAAATTTGACCATTTGTGCTTGAACCTGAGATAATGCTTGCTGCTGTGGAAGGACTGCTAAAAGTATAATCTTGAGTAAAAGTAAAATTATCATCTATTATTTTTTGTGTTATTAATTCGTTTCGTTTGTTAATAATGCTTTGTCTTAAGGAAGAATTTGCTTTTTTTGAAATGATTGAGTTTTTGAAGACAACAAAACCATCAGAGGTAGTAGCTCCAGTTGCACCATAGTCTCTACCTTCAAATGAAAAGATGTCTGTTTCACTACTACTATCAGAAGGGAGTTCTGTGGCTTCAAGGAATTTATGGCCAAGCGTGTTTAGTAGTAATTTTGCATTGTGTATGAATTCTTCCATTTCTGCTCTGTCTGCTTCGGAAAGAGAAGATTGTGTAGGAATATTTGAATTTTCAATTAAATATCGATTAGCTTCTTTTGCAATCGTATACATCCTATTTTCGAGATATTTTGCATGTGCTTTATTTAGATTGTTATCTTTGCTAATAAAGACGACGCATTCGTGCCAGAAATCTTTTTCTTTCAAATGTGAGTTTAGTCTTTCGTAAATGTTTTCCGCTTCGCCTATGTAAACACGATATGTATCTCTATCATCAGATTTTCCGAATAAAAAGTAAATACCTGTATTTGTAAGTTCAGGACGGTCATTGCTGTTTTTTACATATTTTCTTGGGATTTTATATGCTTTTCCTGTCCAATTTGACAGTTCGCACATCCAACGCCCGTCGGCTGTGCCTTCTACCAAAAAAAGACGAATTGATTTTCCATAATTCATATCTATAATCCTTTCGTTAATGTGTATTTATAAATACCAAAGTGGTTCGGCGTTATTCATATAGTTTTTGTGATTTTTATCGTCGCAACAGGTGTATTTTACTGGTGGAGGTGTAAAGCTACAGATGCGTCGGCAAAGAATATCAATTTCAGCATCTGAATCTATAAAATTACGGATCCAACCTTGGATATATAAAGATGGTGGATTGTATTTTGTTCTACCCGTAAAACCATATTCTTGTTCAATAATAAACAACTGAGCTAATATTGCAGTTGATTCTAATGAACCTATGTGTTGTGTATATTTATATGACAATAGTGGTTCAATGGATATTAATGGGTCGGCTCCATAAAATATTTTGTCAAAAGCTTCAAGAAATTTATATTTTAGATCGGGATGTTCGCGCATTCTTAACTTTAAATCGATTAGTATGCGGAGATGATTTGGCTTGAAGGCTTTTCTGCCTGGTTCTTCTAACCAGATTTGTATATTTGTTTCTGGGTTATAGGAAGAAAATTTTCTTGGTAATACGGAAGGTCTTAATAAGTAAATTCTTTCTGTGTCTGAAGAGAATACTTCAGCTTCGGTATCAAAAGGTAATTTTTCAACGATTGAAAACATATCTTCATAATACATTTGTATTTACCTCCTTAAAAAATTCACTGATCTCAACACCAAGTACATTTGCAATCTGGTTCAGCACCGATATAGAAAGACTCTTATCACATCCGGATGCTTCGACTTTGGAGAGATAGCTGACGCTGATTTTAGCCTGTTCGGCAAGTTGTACCTGTGTTAATTTTGCTTGTTCTCTGTAATATTTTATATTTGCACCTATAACACGATATAGGTCAGTATCA
>CAMEDC010000094.1 GCA_945913255.1 uncultured Lachnospiraceae bacterium | reverse complement strand
AGAAGTTGGCAGAGAAAAAGGCAGTCATAGAGCAGAGGGACAAGGCGGAACGTACTTCACCGGAAAAGGAAACCGAGAAAAAATCACAGAGGGAGATGTAAGAAGATGAGTAAATTCACAGTAGAAGAAATCAATTTCATGTGTGTGTTTGAGACACAGGACAGGACGGATATGATTGGGCAGATCAGACAGGTAATGCCGCACATAGAGGACAGCGATATGGAGGAGCTTGGAGAGCAGGTGTTAGGTAAGCTCCAGAACATGACAGATGAGGAATTTGCAGAAATTTCTCTGGAAGCGGCAGAATGAATGTGAGTCGGTACTAGCAAAATTCGACACCACATGATATAATGTTTTTCAGTCAGATTAGAGCAGTAGGGATAGTCTTGCGGTTGTCCTTTCTGGAAACAGAAAGGAGGTCGGTATGAATACTTTAGAAGTGCTTACACTTTTACTGGTTGTATTTGCAGCCTTGACATACATAGACAATAAACGTAACCGCAAATAAACGGAAAGGCTATCCTCTACGCCAATAGGGGATAGCCTGTAATCCGTTAATAAACTTAACGCTTTATAAGTTTCCGATTGTGCAACCGTTGGACACTCCAATATCCTTCGGTTTTCTAATCTGATTATAAACCAGCCTTGCAGATTTTGCAAGAGGTTTAGGATAGGGGTGCCTAGCGTACCTCTATTTTTTTTGCCCATTTACAGGTTCGGAGTATCTTTTTTCTCCTGTTGATCCTGTGCAGGATCGGGCTGTGTCCGTCCGAGATACTGATTGAGATTTTCCTGTTTCCGTTTCAGCTCACGCACTTCCTTTTCGCAATCCTTATAGGTGGAAGTCAGCTCGCTTTTCTGCTTCATCAGTTCCTGATACTCTGCTTTTAGTTTATCGACATTCAAGCCCTTTAAGTTTATGCCCGCCTGTTCAAGCATACGTCTGGCGCCGCCATAAAGAATGATCTGGCTTTCGTATCTGCGGAAATATGTGTCAGGGTTCTTGGCTTTTTTGTAGCCGATATGATAGGAGCGGTTGTCTTTGTACTGCTGTGCGTATTTGATGATTTCCGCAAGGTCTTTGATGCGGTGTTCCAGTTCCACCACGCTCTGCTTTGCAGACTTTCCGGCTTCAGTTTTCAATGCAATCGGAGGATGGTTCTTTTACGCAGGAAACTTATGATTCTCTGCTGGCAATGTTAAAGTGGCTGACAGATGTGTATGATTTGAAGGAAGAGGACATCTTGCGACATTATGACAGCGGTGGGAAAAAATGTCCTGTCTATTATGTGGAACATGAGGATGCCTGGGAACAACTGAAAAAGGATGTAGGGACTCTATAGTCCCTGCATCCTTTTTGCAAATGACAATATTACTCAAAATTCTTCGTAAACTGTTCCCCTTCCTTCATGCTGATTTCCGCGCTCCAATCTCCGTATCGCACCAGGCAGCACCAATCCTGCTTGGCGGTAATAGAAAAGCTTACCAAACGATGGCATTTCCATTCCAGGGAAACCTCAGCACCGCCTACGATACAGAGGCCACTGACGGAACCGTCTGCCCACTTCTCCGGAAGGGCGGGCAGCAGGATGACACGTTTTTCATTGCATTGCACCAGCATGTTGGCAATTGCCGCCGTGGCACCGAAATTGCCGTCAATCTGGAAGGGCGGATGGTTGTCGAAGAGGTTGGTTAAGGTTGACTTTTCCAGTATCTTCTGTAAATGGAAGTAAGCCTGTTCCCCGTCCATAAGCTTGGCATAGTGGTTGATAATCCATGCCCGACTCCAACCTGTGTGTCCGCCTCCGTGGGATAATCTGCGTTCCAGAGTCACTCGGGCAGCCTGTGCCAGCTTGGGCGTCTCATCCACTGATATCTGATCAGAGGGGAACAAACCATATAAATGGGAGATATGCCGATGTCCCGGCTCTGCTTCTTCGTAATCCTCCTCCCATTCCATAATTTGTCCAAAGTGCCCGATGCGGGTAGGCATGAGCTTCCCCAAGGCCTCTTTAATCTGTTCGTTTAATTCATCTTCCACTCCCAGAATTTCCGCAGCCTTGATACACTGGGTAAACAAGTCCCTGAGAATCTGGTTGTCCATGGTACAGCCCACCCCGTTAGCACCCCGTTCACCGTTTGACAGGATATAGGTATTCTCCGGAGACACAGAAGGGCAGGTTTTTAGATAGCCCTGGTCTTCTATGAGAAAATCAAGGAAGAAGAGTGCTGCTTTACGCATAATTGGGAATTGTTTCTGTAGAAAATCCCTATCTCCGGTATAGAGATAATGAGTCCACTGGTGTGTACAGAGCCAGGCGGCACCCATCACCCAGTAGGAACCGGGTATCCAGTGATCCTGCACCGCAGTGTCTCCCCAGATATCTGTGTTGTGGTGTGCTACAAAGCCACGGCAGCCGTACATGACTTTGGCAGTATGCTCACCGTTTGGCACCATCCGCTCTATCAAATCAAAGAGCGGAAGATGGCACTCGGAGAGGTTGCAGCTTTCTGACGGCCAGTAATTCATTTCTGTATTGATATTAATAGTATATTTGGAGTCCCAGGAGGGCTTCATCTGATGATTCCACAAGCCTTGCAGGGTAGCTGGCAAGGTGCCGGGACGGCTGCAGGAGATGAGCAGATAGCGTCCAAACTGAAAATAAGTCTGCATCAGAGCAATATCTTCCCTGCCCTCAGTAATCTGTTGCATACGCACATCGGTAGGCTGTGCGTCCGCTTTGTGGGATTCTTCCTCACTTACCAGCTTTAACGTCACACGGTTGAAAAGTGACTGATAGTCTGTGACATGCCTTTGCAGCAGCTCTTCATAAGAAAAAGCGGCAGCTTTGGCGATGATCCCGGCAATTTCCTGCTCCGGCTGTTTCATGCGAAAGGTGGTGCCGGCGCAGAAAAACAGAGTAACCTCATCCGCTTCCTCTACAATCAAATGTTCCCCAATGACGCGCACGGTGCCACCCACTGATCGGGCATGCAGCTGCATCCGGAAATCTAGACCGCCCTTTCCCAGATTGCCATAGAGGCAGATGGTGCTGTTGCCCAGTTTTTTTGCACCGTCATAAAAGCGCTCTCTGGTCAGAAGTGCATCCAGATTGATGGCGCCTTGACCGTCAGAGGTGATGTGCATGACCAGACAATCATCGGGATGGGAAACGAAAACTTCCCGGCGATAGTGAATACTGTTAAAGGTAAATTCTGTGACAGAGGTGGCAGAGTTCAGATTGAGTTCACGATAGTAGTCTGTTACAGATGGGATGCCTGACTCATGATTCTTTTTTGCATCGTTGTCAGAGTGGGATAGGGAGCTTACATTTTGCATTGGAGCTGTATATGCTCCTGCAGTAATTTCTTCTGAGCATGGATAAAACCGCAATGTCATATCCCCAAGGGACTGGTAGGGATGCTGGCTTTGGGGAGTGCCGGACAGGGCATAGCGCATCAGTCGTTCTGCTTCCTTGATGTGACCGGAGCGCAGAAGCTCCCGAATCTTGGGGAGATTTTCCAGTGCGTCCGGGTTGTTGCGGTCCACAGGGGCACCATACCACACACTTTCTTCATTTAATTGCAGGTGCTCCGTCCAGATACCGCCATAGACCATGGCGCCCAGTCTGCCGTTGCCTAGCGGGAGCGCTTCCTCCCAGATGTTTGCCGATTGTTCATACCATAATCTCATGCTGTGAAATCCCCTATTCTCGTTCATTTTTGTTGGCAGATTGGCTCTCGAATCAGAATTGCTGAGATGATTTATAGCCAACTGTAATGTGATGAGTTGTCCATTTGTCGGGCAACTCATGTGATTCTGTTATAGCATTTCCATATTGACATTGTCAACATTAAAGGAAGTTCATCAAAACATGAAAATAATGTAAAAAAGAAAAAGGATCAAGATAGAGAAAAGGAGCTTTCAGAGGAATATATAGAGAAACGCATACAGGTTCATAGGGATATGCAGGAACTTCGTACAAAAGAGTATTTTAAGCATAAAGAGCAAAATGCTGA
>CAMEDC010000093.1 GCA_945913255.1 uncultured Lachnospiraceae bacterium | reverse complement strand
GGGAGTTAATTCCACCGCATAAGCGGACGGTGGAATTAACTTTAGAAATTTTCATACCATTATAGAATGATGTTTTTTGTTTGCGTTTCGCTTGTTTTTGGTATATAATGAATTAACTTAGGTGTGCAGAGGGGGAAGGTTTGTGAATCGTTCAAATGCAGGGGCTAATACAAATATACTGCAAATCGTGCTTGACGTTATCATCATGGTAGTTGCCTATCTGATCGATTTGCTTTGCTTCGGAAGCAATCTGGAAGCGGATACACTGATGGGTTATACCATTTTGTGCGGTGTGTTTGCACTGATTTTTATTCTTTCCAACAAAGAAGAATATCTGTACAATGTCACGCTGTTTTATTATATGGACCGCATTCACAGAAAGCTGACAAAGTCATTTCTGATAGCCATGATTGCAACCGCGGCGGTGATGAACTATGTAGTGGGGTTTGAAAAGGGCAGAAAGTTTTATTTTCTGTATTTAATTTTTTCTTATGCATTAATCTGTATCAAGATGTTTTTCTATAAGCCGTTGATGTCTTACATCCAGAAAGACCATGTTCCCAGAACGGTGTTCGTGGGCAAGGTGGGGGCTTTCAATAAATTTCGCTATTTTATGGAAAAAACCAGTATCCGGATTGAACTGGTAGGCTATATTGCTACCACAAAACAGGAGATGGAGGAGGATTCCAACCATCAATATATCGGATGTCTGGAAGATTTGGACACATTAATCAGAACCTATAATATCGATCAGCTGTATATTATACAGAAGAACAGTGAAGAACTTCCGTTTACGCAGAAGTATGTGGATCTGTGCATTGAAATGGGCGTGACGGTCAGACTGATAGTTGACTTCTATAAAAGAAGACGTGCGAACAGTTACGTGAGTACAGTGGGTACCTATCCGGTTATCACTTACCATACGATAACTCTGAATACCTATGAACAGATGGTGAAGAGGGCAGTGGACTTGGTGGGCGGAATTGTCGGCTGCATTTTGGCCTCGCCAATCATGCTGGTGACGGCAATCGCAATCAAGCTGGACTCGCCCGGACCGGTCATTTTCAAACAGGTCAGAGTGGGGCAGAACGGGCGGCATTTTAAGATATACAAATTCCGAAGCATGTATGTAGATGCGGAGGAACGCAAGAAAGAATTGATGGCGCAGAACGAGATTGCCGGCGGGGTTATGTTTAAGATGAAAGATGATCCCCGCATTACAAGGGTCGGAAAGGTAATTCGTAAATTCAGCATCGATGAATTGCCGCAGTTCTTTAATGTGGTTCAGGGCACCATGAGTCTGGTCGGAACCAGGCCGCCGACTATTGATGAGGTTGAGAAATATCAGCGCAATCAGTGGAGAAGAATCAGCATCAAGCCGGGGCTTACCGGTATGTGGCAGGTCAGCGGCAGAAGCAATGTCCAGAGCTTTGAAGAGATTGTGGAGATGGATTTGAATTACATAGATAACTGGTCACTTGCATTGGATATCAAGATAATACTGAAGACAGTTTTGGTATTGTTGAAACATAATGATGCCTGCTGATGGTTAGAATAACAGAATAGACAGGAAAAGAGAGTTGGGAGAAATTATTGTATGAAAATATTTGTGACGGGAGTGAACGGGCAGCTCGGACATGATGTGATGAATGAGATGGCAAAACGCGGATTGACGGGAACCGGTTCGGATATAACGGAGCAATACGGCGGAGTACAGGATGACTCTGCTGTCTGCACCATGCCGTATGTAAAATTGGATATCACAGATGCCGATGCAGTGGCACAGACAATTGAGAAGATTCAGCCGGATGCTGTGATTCACTGTGCGGCGTGGACGGCTGTTGATATGGCAGAGGATGATGACAAAATTGAAAAGGTGCGGGCTGTCAATGCGGGTGGAACAAAGAACATCGCGGAAGCCTGTAAAAAACTCGGCATCAAAATGATGTACATCAGTACTGATTATGTGTTTGACGGACAGGGAACAAAGCCCTGGGAACCGGATTGCAGGGATTATCAGCCGATGAACGTGTATGGGCAGACAAAGCTTGAAGGCGAACTTGCGGTCAGCAGCCTGCTGGAAAAATATTTTATTGTCAGAATTGCATGGGTATTTGGATTAAACGGCAAGAATTTTGTTAAGACTATGATTCAGGTCGGGAAGACGCATGATACAGTGCGTGTTGTGAATGACCAGATAGGTACACCGACCTATACCTTTGACCTGGCAAGGATTCTGGTTGACATGATTCAAACGGATAAGTACGGGTATTATCATGCAACAAATGAAGGCGGTTATATTTCCTGGTATGATTTTGCCTGTGAGATTTTTGAAAAAGCAGGAATGCAGACAAAGGTGTTGCCGGTAACGACGGAGGAGTACGGCTTATCTAAGGCGGCACGTCCTTTTAACAGCCGACTGGAAAAGAAAAAGCTGGTTGAAGCGGGATTTCAGCCTCTTCCTACCTGGCAGGATGCACTTGAGAGATACATTGCAGCATTGAAAAAAGAAAAGTTTCTGTAAAAAATTGAAAAAAATGTGAACCTTTTCCTACAGTACTAAAGTCCTATATATTAGAACAACAGAAATACATGAGACAAATGTTAAGCAGACTTTAGAAAGGAAAGGGATTCAAAATGAGAAGTGATAACAGCAACTTGATTCCGGGATGGATTATTGGTTTTGGTATTTTTGTATTGGGCGCTTTATTTGAGCCGCTTCTGATGATTCTTGGAGCAATGATTGTGATTTCGGGTGGAGTTGCGAAAATAGTGGAAAGCCGTCAGGTGAAATACCAGGAAATGAAATCGGAGCAGCATCAGGAAAGAGATATGGTATTGGAAGAGAAGACGGCATAGAATGTTATAAGAAAAATTCCTGTAAATTCAATAAAAAAGTAATTGACAAGGCATCTGCCAACGGCTATACTAATATAGCATGCGCGCGGATGCTTTATTTTTTGCGTGTAATGCAATATGCCGGATATGGCAAAACAATCAAATTTCAGAAAGAGGTGAAACAGAATGCCAACATTTAACCAGTTAGTAAGAAAAGGACGTCAGACTACTGTAAAGAAGTCTACTGCACCTGCTCTGCAGAAGGGTTACAACTCTCTTCACAAGAAGGCTACAGATGTATCCGCTCCCCAGAAGCGTGGTGTATGTACTGCTGTTAAGACAGCAACTCCTAAGAAGCCTAACTCAGCTCTCAGAAAGATCGCCAGAGTACGTCTTTCCAACGGAATCGAAGTTACAAGCTACATTCCCGGTGAAGGTCACAATCTGCAGGAGCACAGCGTTGTTTTGATCCGTGGTGGTAGAGTAAAGGACCTGCCCGGTACAAGATATCACATCATCCGTGGTACTCTTGATACTGCAGGTGTTGCCAACAGAAAACAGGCTCGTTCCAAGTACGGCGCTAAGAGACCTAAGGACGCTAAGAAGTAGGAACCGGTTTACTAGTTTTGACTGAGAAAAATCCAGAGGATTTTTCAAGGTGTCAGGAACTGACACCTTTGTACCACAAAAACGAAACTAAGAAAAGTGTTGGAATTCTGTCATACAGATATAACAGCGCGAACACTTGGGGAAACACATGTGAGTACCGATGAGTTAACGAATTATTATTGTTAAGGAGGGAAGAACCGTGCCACGTAAAGGACATATTCAGAAAAGAGATGTATTAGCAGATCCTTTATACAACAACAAGGTGGTTACCAAGCTTATCAACAATGTTATGCTTGATGGTAAGAAGGGTGTAGCACAGAAGATTGTATATGGTGCATTTGCAAAGGTTGAGGAGAAATCCGGCAAGCCTGCTCTGGAAGTATTCGAAGAGGCAATGAACAACATCATGCCTGTTCTGGAGGTAAAGGCAAGACGTATCGGTGGTGCTACCTATCAGGTACCTATCGAGGTAAGAGCTGACAGACGTCAGGCTCTGGGCCTTCGCTGGCTGACCATGTTCTCTCGTAAGAGAAGCGAGAAGACCATGGAAGACAGACTGGCAAATGAGATTCTTGATGCAGCGAACAACACCGGTTCCGCTGTAAAGAGAAAAGAAGATATGCACAAGATGGCAGAGGCAAACAAGGCGTTTGCTCACTATCGTTTCTAATTATTTTAGGAGGAAAAAATCTTGGCTGGAAGAGAATATCCGTTAGAGAGAACCAGAAATATCGGAATTATG
>CAMEDC010000092.1 GCA_945913255.1 uncultured Lachnospiraceae bacterium | reverse complement strand
GAAGACCTGATGGGAAGACTGGCAGAATGGATCAGGGAATTTTTACAGGACCATCCTATGCTGCTGGTGATTGCTGTGGTAGTTCTGATTGTGGTTCTGGTAATCTCCGGAGCATTATCTTCCTGTTCCATGATGGCAGGCGGAGTGAACACTACCACAATTACTACGTCCTTTACAGCGGAGGATTCGGACATTCTGCAGGTGGAAGCAGACTATGTGGAACTGGAAGCAGATTTGCAGGAAACCATAGACAATATTGAAACAGACCATCCGGGGTATGATGAGTACAATTATTCCCTTGCGGAGATCTCCCACAATCCGTTTGAACTGGCGGCACTGCTTACGGTGCTTTATGAGAATTACACCCCTTCCCAGGTGCAGTCCATGTTGCAGACCATTTTTGATTACCAGTATACGCTGACCATGACGGAAGTGGTGGAGACCAGAACGAGGACGGAAACCAGGTGGCATTATGTGACATATTACCGGGATGAAGAAAGAACCGGGTACCGGATGGTAAACGGAAGACTGGAGTCTTATACCTATACGGTTTCGGTTCCTTATCAGGTTTATGAATCCTATCAGGTTGAGGTGGAATATGACTATTACATTCTCAATACCACGCTGACCAATCATGGTATTTCTGCGGCAGTTAATGCCTTAAACCTTACGGAAGACCAGATGCAGCGGTATATGATTCTTCTTGAAACAAGAGGAAATAAGCCGGACATCTTCGGGGATAACGTGTATGCCAATCCGGGAGTATCTGAGGAGTATGAGCATTATGCGGTACCGGGAGAATATCTGACAGACCAGCAGTTTGCCCGGATGCTTAATGAAGCAGAAAAGTATCTTGGTTATCCTTATGTATGGGGAGGATCTTCCCCTAGCACAAGCTTTGACTGCTCCGGATTTGTAAGCTACGTCATAAACAACTGCGGAAACGGATGGAATTATGGAAGGCTTACGGCCAACGGATGGAAGAATGCGACAGCCAGGGTGGCAGCTTCCGATGTGAAACCGGGTGACCTGATATTCTTTCAGGGAACCTACAACACATCCGGTGCATCCCATGTGGGAATCGTGGTAGATCCGGTAAATAAGATTATGGTTCATTGTGGAAACCCTATTCAGTATGCATCCTATGACACGGCATACTGGAGGGCACACGCCTACTGCTATGGCAGGATTCAGTAACAATAATTTCAGCGCTCCTTTCGGGGGCGCTTTTTGAATGGAGGAAAGGAAATGTACGCAAGATTAGACAAGCTCCGCGAAGATCTGCAAAAGGCAATCGCAAAGAGAGATGAAGCGGAGAAAAAGGTGAAGCAGCTGCAGGCGAAGCTCAAGGAAGAGGAAAACCAGCAGATTGTGAGTGATGTTGCATCCTACAATTTATCTCCTGAACAGCTGGCGCAGTTCTTACAGCTGGCAGGCAGAGGAAAATTGCAGGAATTGTTAAACGGTCAGGTAAAAATGCCTGAACCTGTAACCATGAATCATGCCGGGGATAAGCCGGCGGAGGATGAGGAAAATCTGTTTGATGAGAATGAGGAGGATGATCAGGATGAAGATAACTAAGATGATGAAGAAATTCGTATCAGGAGTGCTTGTTGGCATGACTGCATTAGTGGGATTTGCACCACTTCCTGTATTCGCACAGGGGAAAGAAGCGGAGTGTATCTGTGAGGAAAAATGCACGGAGGACTGCATCAATGAGGACTGTGAAGTCTGTATCTATGATTACCATTACTGTGAAGGGAAGGAAGCAGAAAAGGAACCGGAAGAGGAAAGCTATGGACCGCTTACCCCTGATGGAAATATGAACCTGGTAGATGACTATGGTTCTTTTGAAGCCGGCGGCAAGCAGTTCATTACGGTGACTACGAAATCCGGCAACTTCTTTTACATCATCATTGATCGTGATGATAAGGGAACCGAGACTGTTCATTTCTTAAATCTGGTGGATGAATCAGATCTTCTGGCGTTAATGGAAGATGAGGAAGTGGAAGCATATATGGCATCCCAGGGTATGACCGAGACTGAGGAACAGCCATCAGAACCGGAAACAACCGTAGAGGAAGTAAAGGAAGAGCCGAAGGAAGAGGAAGCGGAACCGGAAACCCAAAAGAAAAGCCCGAATGTAACAGGAATCATGGGAGTAATCCTTATTCTGGCATTAGGCGGTATTGGAGGATTTATGTACTTTAAGTCCGGAAAGGCAAAGAAAAAGCAGGATGCACCGGATCCGGATATGGATTATCTGGACGATGACGATGAGGACTATCTGGATGCACTGGATGAGGAGCCGGAAGAGGAAATCCGTTCAGAGGAGGAAGACGATGGCGAGGAAGAGTAGATATCTTGGATACGCAAAGGGAGTCCTGAATATCGGGAATAAGAAAAGAAGGACTTCCACAAAGGAATCCGTGTTGACAAGGCTGAAAAGATTAAGGGATAAGGACTTTTCCATGACCATCCCTGTTGCAGAAGGAAACCCGGATGAACATTAGCGGGATTCGTCCAAAGCAGGGCTTTTATGATTCTGTCATAGCTCAGGAACCGGAAAAAGAGAAGGTGTACAAACTGAATCAGGTGGCTATCCGTATGGTGGATATGCCACCTCTTTTAAGTGATACTCCGATGGATGGACCGGAAGCAGCTGTTAAGGTCATGGCAGATATGCTGAAGGACTATGACAGAGAGGTTGTGGCAATCGTAAATCTACAGTCAGACGGGCGGCCAATCAACATGAACGTGGTAAGCATGGGAGCACTGGACCAGTCAGTCGCGCATCCGAGGGAAATCTTTAAGAGCACGATCCTGTCAAATGCAGCTTCCATAATGCTGGTTCATAACCATCCGTCAGGAAGACTGGTGCCAAGTGCTGAGGACATTGTCCTTACGGACAGGGTAAAGAAGCTGAGTGACCTGATTGGGGTCAGGTTTCTGGATCATGTCATTGTCGGTCCGGGAAAGGATTACTATTCCTTTCACCAGAAGGAGCAGATGCCGCTGTCCTCGTTAAAACTGACGAAGGATTTGAATGATATTGAATTGGAGGGATTTAGAGTGGCGGAAAATACGGTACAAAAAGAAGCAAAGATGACTGCAACGCTTACCGTTGCAGAATGCGGTGAATTTCATTCGATGGGGGAAGAGCATAACGGCATCAAGACTGTTAAGGAAGCGATGGAGATATTTGGAAGCATTCCTTCGGAGCGCATGAATGGCATACCGGCGATTGGAGTGCGTGTGGCAAATGAAGAGGCACCGGAGCTGTTTAGCGAGATTGATATTTTTAACGGCAAAAGGTTTGACATGGAGGCTTTATCCTATGTGCCTGAGATCAGAAACAACTGGGATGCACAGAAACTGATTGCGGAGCTGATCCATGCATATCCGGAAGCGGAAATTGTGGGAGAGATCCCAGAGGGAGTACAGAAGAAAATTCAGTTCATTGAGTCCAGGGAGAAACAGGCCGACCAGTTAAAGGCTGTAACTGACCAGCTGGAGAAAGGCGTTGTGGAGGTATTCCAAAGCGATAAATACAAACAGTTTCTGGACACAATGGCGAAATTTCCCCGATATTCCGTAAACAATTCCATTCTGATCATGATGCAGAGACCGGATGCAAGTCTCTGTCAGAGTTTTACCGGATGGAAAGAGATGGGAAGGTATGTAAAAAAGGGAGAGAAGGGTATCAGTATCCTTGCCCCTGCACCATACAAGATTGAGAGGGAACAGACCAGACTGGATGATAAGGGAAAGCCGGTGCTTGATGCAGACGGGGAGCCGGTAATGGAAAAGGTGGAAGTAACCATCCGTGCCTTTAAGGTGGTGAAGACGTTTGACGTATCACAGACAGACGGGAAAGAACTTCCATCCATAGGTCCGAGTGAACTGGTTGGAAGCATCGAAGGATATCCGAAGCTTTTGCAGGCTTTACAGGAAATCAGTCCGGTACCGGTTACTTTTGAGCAGATCGACGGGGAAGCGAAGGGTTTTTATCATCAGGAAGATAAGAGAATTGCCATTCAGGATGGAATGAGTGAGGTTCAGACAATCAAGACTCTGCTTCACGAAATGGCGCACCAGAAGCTTCATGATAAGGATGCAGTGGCAGCTGCAGATCATGTATCAAGGAATGGAAAAGAGGTAGAGGCCGAGAGTGTGGCATATGTTGTGTGCCAGCATTACGGTATCAACACTTCTGACTATTCCTTTTCTTATGTGGC
>CAMEDC010000091.1 GCA_945913255.1 uncultured Lachnospiraceae bacterium | reverse complement strand
GTTTAATGGTAAACGAGCCGAATATCAAGCCGTCTGAATTGTCGCTAATCTCGATGCCTACGTTGGTCATTTGCGGAACAAAGGATATAATCAAAGAATCACATACAAAGAAAATCGCTGAACATCTTCCAAATGCGAAATTAGCCATCGTTCGAGGAAATCATTTTATTGCAAACAAGAATCCAGCGGCATTTAATCAGGAAGTTGATGCTTTTCTGAAAACGATCTGACATAGTCCGATTTTTGTTGTTTGAACAGAGTAACAAATTCCAGTTTGTCAAATTAAAGATAGCGAGTTATTGTCCAAATGGGATGGGAATTACTGCGAGCAGTGGTGTCAATCAGAATAATGGAGGGTATATTTATCTTACAGATAATATCTGTGTGAACTATCCGGTGTTTTTGATCCTTTCTGAGGCTGGGGAGCCTTTCATTGACACGGATCATACCCGGGAAAACAAAATCCCGCTCGATGTCGTGATTCCGATAACAAGTGAAAATGCAAAGACTATTTTCTCTATTGATAATTATGATAGTGAAGCCATGGAAAAAGGAAAAATCGTGTTTAAAAGAGATGTTGAGTTAGAATACGCAGTTAGGTATCTGCTGAATCGGTAATAAAGTTTTGCCCACGTATCAAGACAAAAATTGCAGAGCTTTAATTAGTGTACCGCAATAGAGAGTTTGGACAGATGGGTAGGGAGTATGAGGACGAAAAAATGAGTAGTCTTATTTTTCAAAGTTCATATATTGTTATTATACCATCATATTATAAGACGGACATTCATAAACATCCATTTCTGCATTTATTTGCAGGGAAAAAGAGCTGCAGAATTACAGTGGGTAAAGAAAACATATGGGGAAATATTATTCTGCTTGATTCAAGAGTCAGACATGCAGTTGAAGTAGGAAACAATTGCACTTTTTTTCTGCTGATTGATCCCACAAGCATTATTGCGGAGCAGATTCGGGAGCAATATATAAAAGGTGGTTCCTACTGCAATGTTTCGGATGAAATTGCAGAGATATCAGAAGATATTCACAATTTGCCGGAGAATGAAATTATACGCATCGTTGAAAATATGTTTCTTGCCATGGGTATTTCAACAGAAAAAAACAACGTAAGAGATGAAAGGATTGAACTGATAATCAGCAAAGTTATTTCTGGAGAATGGTTAAGTTACAGTGTTAAGCAGATTGCGGAGAAAGTTTTCCTTTCTGAAAGCAGGTTGACGCATTTATTCAAGGAAGAAGCGGGAATTTCGCTAAAAAGTTATATTCTGATGCGCAGAATGGAATATGCATACAGATTGATAAGCACGGGTGGTAAAATTACCTGGGCAGCGCAGGAAAGCGGTTTCTCAAGTTCGGCACATCTTGCATACACTTGTAAGAAATTAACGGGTGTTTCTATTACGGATGTATTAAAATAAACAGAAAAACAGCAGATTTTTGAAAGTAAAAAGTTTTCCCTTCGGTTATAGTGGCTATTGTAGTAGAGAGGAGAAAATTGCTATGAAGTTTATGTATTTTTTTGATGATAAAATAAAGCGCCATATTATGAAGGGGAAAAAATATTGCAATCCGGCAGAAACAGGAAATTATGAATGTGGAATAAGCTGTATCAGGCAGGGGGATGTAAATCTTTGGTTTTATACCAAAAATGGCGTGACAATAGCTGTTGATTCGGGACATTTGAATTATCGGGGTGTTGAAAATTCTTTTCAACAAATAGGTATTAATCCTGAAGAAATTAAACATGTTTTTATTACTCATGCCGATGTGGATCATTGTGGTGGAATTGACACAAGCGGAACAAATATATACCCAAATGCACAAGTGTACTTGGGGAAAGCGGAAAGCGCATACTTGAATGGAAGCATCCATCGTATGACAAAATTAGGGGTGAAGATTAAAAATTGTGTCAGAATTAAAGAAGGATATTACGCCATAGATAACAATGAAAAGTTTGATATCGGAGGCATTAAGGTACAATCTATTCCTACACCCGGACATACTCTGGGGCATACCTGTTATATTGTTGATGATAAGATTTTGTTTACCGGAGATTGTCTTGCAATAAATGAAAAAGGTGGATATAGTTTTTTTGATTTTTTCACCCAATATCCGGATATGAACAAAAAGTCTCTGGTGAAATTGAAAGCATTGATTGATAATATCCAACACATTCAATTGGAATATGTCTGTACAGGGCATAGTGGTATCAGAAAATATTCTTCTGTTATATTTGCACACATTGATGAATCAGCGCAATTTAGTAAAAGAAAGCCATTTGATGATAAAGCACCTTATGATGCTTTCATCCGGTAATTATGAAAAGATTGGAGACCATTAAGAAAAACAGGACGACGGGAACCGAGGAAGAATTTATTGTAAATGATCGCAGGGAGTGGATTGCTTTTTTGAAAGAAAAGTGCGGAATGTAAAGGAAATTTACAGGGTAATCTTTACCTTTTTATTCTGATACCGACGAAAATCTTTACTTTTTGAATGAAATAATGATATAATAAGTAAAGATATAAAAAAGGGGGTACGGAAGCGGGTTTATCCACGCGTACCGTTGCCAAAATTGCAAAAGGTGAGAAATTATCCGTGCGCAGCCTAAACAGAATTGCCGGATATTTAAATGTTGCGCCCGAACTTCTTTGCCGCAAGGAAGCAGATAACAAAATTCTTCAGATATTAAGAGACGAAAAAGAAATACAGCTTTCCGGAGGTCTGTATCATGAACTTCAGGTTAGAATGACCTACAATTCCAATCATATGGAAGGCAGTAAACTTTCGGAGGACCAGACCAGACTTATTTTTGAAACGAACACGATTAACATGGGAGACGGTATTCCCGTGGATGATATTCTGGAAACGGTTCATCATTTCAGAGCGATTGATTATTGCATTGATATTGCAGAAAAGAAACTGACGGAAGAAATCATAAAAAAACTGCATTTCATGATTAAGCATGATACAAAGGACGCAGCACTTCCCTGGTTTGCAGTAGGAGATTATAAAAAACGTGCGAATGTAGTTGGGGGAAGAGAAACCTCAAAACCTTCAGATGTTGCCAGAGATATGCGTGCGCTTCTTGAAAAATATAATGCCAGGGATAATGTTACGATAGAAGATATTATTGAATTTCACGCAGAATTTGAATACATTCATCCTTTTCAAGATGGGAATGGAAGAGTCGGGAGGCTGATAGCCCTAAAGAAATGCCTAAAAAATAACATCATACCTTTTATTATTGAGGATAGCAAAAAAAGCTTTTATTACAGAGGACTTTCTGAGTGGAGAAGGGAAAAGGGCTGGCTTGTGGATACATGTCTGGACGGGCAGGACACTTTTGTGAAATTACTGGATATACTGGAAATTCCGCATGAATGAAATGGGTGCGGGACAAATCGGAAGTTGTTGAGGTAAATGATTATGATAATTAAAGATAAGTCTATTGATGGAGGCAAAGGATTTGACTGGGGAAAAGTCTCCACAGAGTATGCCAAATACAGGGATATTTATCCGCAAATGTTTTATCAAAAAATCCTTGATTTGGGCTTGTGCAGGGATGGTCAGAGAATTTTAGATATTGGAACAGGAACAGGTGTTTTGCCAAGAAATATGTATTCTTACGGTGGAAAATGGACAGGAACAGATATATCAGAAGAACAGATTAAACAGGCAAAACATTTGTCTAACGGCATGAACATTGATTACAAAGCAGTTGCGACTGAAAAGATAGATTTTCCAGAGGGAACATTTGATGTTATTACAGCATGCCAGTGTTTCTGGTATTTTGACCATGAAAATGTCATGCTGAAGCTATATAAGATGTTGAAACCAGGTGGAAAATTGCTGGTTTTGTATATGGCATGGCTTCCATTTGAGGATGAAATTGCCGGTAAAAGTGAAGGACTTGTTTTGAGGTATAGTCCTGCATGGAGTGGCGCACGGGAAACAATGCAGCCGATTCAAATCCCGAATTGCTATAAACAGAAATTTGATTTGATTCATCATGAGGAATATCAATTAAATGTGCATTTTTCTAGAGAGTCATGGCATGGTCGAATGAAAGCCTGTCGTGGTGTAGGTGCATCGCTTTCCAAAAAAGACCTGCAATCATGGGAATCTGAGCATCTGAAAATGCTCTCAGAGATTTCACCAGAAGAATTTGATGTCAAGCACTGTGCTGCATTAGCCGAATTACAGGTTAAGAAATAAACAACTTTCAGTCTTGTAGAGAGATTGAAAGCAACAGAAGATTTGAAT
>CAMEDC010000090.1 GCA_945913255.1 uncultured Lachnospiraceae bacterium | reverse complement strand
ATGGCCGTAGAGAGGCAAGGGTAATGCCTTAATCCAAATATCTCATTAGCGGGTAGACAGTCAGAGTTATGGCTGTCTATTTTTTTGTTGAATTGCAGTTGGAACAGCGGTATAATTTTGTTGGGACAATAGAAGAGCTTGTTAATGCAGTAGCATTGATTGGAGGTTTACATGGAAATTTCAAAAAGCGATTGGAAATTATTCAGAGCATGCATTGCTGAATGGCAGGAAAATTATATGGAACGCTTAGTGAAAGAATATATTGATATGTTGAATGGAAACGGAAATGCCTCGGATAAGTTCTGGGAGCTGGAAGAGCGAATAAAGAAGGACAAGAAACATCCGGGAGTTATGCTTGAATTAAGTAAAGGAAATATGATTTTCGATATTGTGGCACTGATTAATAGTGGTGTGATAACAACTGCTGATTTGGAAGGGTTTAGTGATGAATTAAGAAAAAGTGTTGATTTTCTTTTGCATAGGTAGCAGAAGGTATTACGTACATAAGAATTGCAGGTGATAGTCATGAATATAGAAGCATATGATGCAGAGCCTTTGAGGAAGCTTGTCAGACTTCTCGAATATGAGAACAGATTGCTAAAAGAAAAACTGAAAAAAGAAAATATTCCATATGATGAAGTCAATCCATTTGAAGAGACTATAGATAATGTGGAAGAGTATGACCCTGACCAGGGAGAACGTATTGTCAATCCACCATTTATAACAGAGGAGATGGCAACACATTTCTTTTCTATGTTTTGGGGGCGACAGATTTTGCCAATACAGATACTGAGTGGCATAAGGAAGTAGATGCCCTTAGAAAAATGTGTGAGATAAATGGTATTAAGCCATTGATAGAGCGTTCTCGTTCCGGTAAAGGTGCTCATGTATGGATTTTCTTTAAGAAAGCAATACCGGCTTCTGTAGCCAGAAATTTTGGATTTCTGTTATTAGATAAAGGTTCTGCATCAATTAACTTAAAATCCTTTCATTATTATGACAGAATGTATCCGTCTCAGGATGTGGCAAGCAGTATTGGTAATCTGATTGCATTGCCTTTGCAGGGGCAGGCACTTAAAGATGGTAACAGTGCTTTTGTGGATGAAAACTGGAATGCATATCCAAATCAGTGGGATATTTTACTAAATAAAACAGAAAAACTTGGTATAGAGGATATTGAAAAATATATGGCAAAATGGCAGGCAGAACTGGCAGAAAGTCGAGGGATGCTAGCTGGTACTGATATGAATAATAGGCCAAAGCCATGGAAAAAGAAGTGTGAGTTTGTTAAGGCGGATGTTGTTGGCAAACTACATATGGTGCTTAGTAATGGTGTTTATATTGACACGCTTAATCTTATGCCGAGAATACAAAACCAAATCCGTAGTTTGGCTGCTTTTGATAATCCGGAATTTTATAAAAATAAGAGATTGGGATATTCTAATTACTATAATTTTAGCGCTGTATATTTGGGAAAGGATGTAGATGGATACATACAGATTCCAAGAGGACTGAAAGAACAAATTATTGAAGAATGCCAAAAGTCCGGAATTGCTGTTGATATATCTGATCAAAGGGAGAAAGGGCGACCAATCAGAGTTTCTTTTAAAGGTGATTTACGAACACAGCAGGAGTTGGCGGCAGAGAAGTTATTGACTTATTCAGATGGTGTATTAAGTGCGGCAACGGCATTTGGTAAAACGGTTGTGTGCAGTTACCTGATTGCGGAACGTAAGGTAAACACGCTTATTTTGTTACAAAGTAAGGATTTGCTTAACCAGTGGGTGGATGAGCTGAATAAATTCTTGGATATCAAAGAAGAGCCACCGGAATATGAGACGAAAACGGGCAGAAAGAAAAAGAGGGATAGTGTTATTGGTATTTTGCATGGCAGTAAAAATACATTAACAGGTATTATAGATGTTGCAATGGTGGGTTCTATGTACAGTAAAGGTAAATTCAATGATTTAATTAATTCATACGGAATGGTAATTATGGACGAATGTCACCATGCGGCATCTAATACATCCATGGAGTTATTGCAGAAAATTAATGCGAAATATGTTTATGGAGTTTCTGCCACACCAAAACGCGGAGACAGCTTGGATAAGATTATTTATATGCTGCTTGGACCACTCCGGCACAGATTTACAGCCTTGGAAAGAGCGCAGGAGCAGGGAATAGGACATTATTTTGTTCCGAGGTATACAAGAGTTGTGGATACTGCTGACAGCAAGGATGATATCAATAAAGCATACAGTCTGATTAGTGCCAGTAAAGTGCGTAATGAGATGATTGTAAATGATGTGATAGCATGTATTGCGATGAAGCAGACTCCGGTCATTTTGACGAGATTCAAGGAACATGCAAAGCTTTTATATGACACTCTGAAAGAAGAAGCTGATCATGTATTCCTTCTGTATGGAGATAATACGGATAAAGAAAATGCGGATATACGAGTTAGATTGAAGCAGGTTCCTAAAAATGAATCTCTCATTTTGGTTGCAACCGGTCAGAAAATAGGAGAAGGCTTTGATTTTCCGAGACTTGATGTGTTGATGCTTGCAGCACCGGTATCTTTTGAGGGGCGTCTGGAACAGTATGTAGGAAGATTAAATCGTGACTATGAAGGTAAAGAAGCTGTTTATGTATATGATTATATTGATGCTCATATGAGATTCTTTAATAAAATGTATGGTAAAAGATTGAAGACATACAAGAAAACCGGATTTTCTATATGGACGGGAGGTGAACAGACTAAGCAGATAATTAATGCGATATATGATTCCGGTAATTACACGGAAAAATTCGAGCAGGATATTGTGGAAGCAGAGAAATCAATTGTAATTTCCAGTCCGGACATACGACAGAATAAGATTGACAGACTGTTATCACTGGTTAAAGATCGTCAGGAAAAAGGTGTAAATGTAACAGTCATTACTACAGATCCGGAGGGAGTTGTATATGGCAGTGCGGATGTATGTTATGAATTAATTAGAGAGATGCAGCAGGTAGGAATTAATGTAGTAACAAAAGCGGAAGTAGAGGAGCGATTCGCCGTTATTGATGAGGAACTGGTATGGCATGGTGGCATGAATCTGCTTGGTAAGGTGGATGTCTGGGATAATTTAATGCGTATCAAAAATCATCAAGTGGCTGCAGAACTTTTGGAAATTGCACTTGGAGTTACATCGGATTCATAAGGAGGTACTCATGAAAAAACAACTAAAATGCTACATCTACACCTGTGTATCCACTTCCATGCAGGTAGATGGTTACAGTTTAGATGCGCAAAAAGACAAATTGCATAAATACGCTGATTACCAAGATATGATTATCGCTGGGGAATACTCTGACGAAGGTAAATCCGGTAAAAGCGTGGAGGGTCGCCCACAATTTCAACAGATGCTTCAGGATATTGAAACAGGTAAAGACAACATTGATTTTGTACTCGTATTCAAGCTATCCCGATTTGGACGAAATGCAGCGGATGTTTTATCATCTCTTCAGCGAATGCAGGATTTTGGTGTTAATCTTATCTGTGTAGAAGATGGAATTGACAGTTCTAAAGACGCGGGTAAGCTGATGATTTCCGTGTTATCCGCAGTGGCTGAAATAGAGCGTGAAAATATATTGGTGCAGACCATGGAAGGGCGCAGACAGAAGGCAAGAGAAGGTAAGTGGAATGGTGGATTTGCTCCTTATGGATATCAGCTTATCAATGGTGAGTTGCATATAGCCGAGGATGAGGCAGAGGTTATTCGTATTATCTACAATAAGTTTGCCAATACCAATATGGGAATTGCAGCAATAGCGACATTCCTAAATAACAGCGGATACAAGAAGAAACTTCGCCAGAACAATACCATTGAAGGATTTTCCACATCCTTTGTAAAAGGTGTGCTGGATAATCCGGTGTACTGCGGAAAGCTTGCATTTGGCAGAAGAAAGAATGAGAAGATTCCGGGAACAAGAAATGAGTATCATGTGGTAAAGCAGGATAACTATATGTTAAACGATGGTATTCACGAGGCAATTGTTTCAGAAGAATTGTGGAATCAGGTACACAAAAAGAGACAGGAAACCGGTGTTGCAAATATCAAAACCCATAGTCTGAATCACGAGCATATTTTATCCGGTATTATCAAATGCCCTATATGTGGAAGTGGTATGTATGGAAATGTGAATCGAAAGAAGCATCCAAATGGTGGTTATTACAGGGATTATTTTTATTATGCCTGCAAACACAGAACTTTTGTAAATGGTCACAAGTGTGATTATCGAAAGCAGTGGAGTGAGGATAAAATCAATGCGGCGGTAGAAGAAGTTATCCGCAAACTTGTCAATAATGAGAAATTTAAGTCAGAGATTCAGAAGCACATTGGTAACAGTATAGATACGGAAGAACTGGATAGAGAGCATGGGGGATTACAAGAGAGATTAAAGCAGGTAACGGGAGCCAAGAATAAGCTGGCAAGTCAGATGGATAATCTGTCTGTATCTGATAAGCATTACGATAAGAAGTATGAAGATATGCAAGTCAGACTAGACAAGCTTTATGATGAGATAGAGGAAATTGAAACTTCCATTGAAGCTGTAGAGACAAGACTGTATAATATTAAGCAGGAAAAGATATCCGGTGAAAATGTGTATCAGTTCTTATTATTCTTTGATAAGCTCTATGACAGATTTACGGATATTGAGAAGAAAACTTTTATGAAGAGCTTCCTTGCGGATGTGAATATCTACGAGGAAGAACAGGCAGACGGAAGGATACTTCGTAGTCTCAAGTTCCGTTTTCCAGTGTTTTTTAATGATCAGGAGTTATACGAACTTGATTGGGACAACGAAAGTACCGTTGAGACGGTATGCTTGCTGTCGAAGAAACCTTGATTTTATGCGGGTTAGAGGGATTTTCCTGCGAATATGCAACTGTGTTTTTACGAAATATTAATGTGAATAGATTGAATTTGACAACAGGGGTGTAAGAAACTATTCACGGACGTTTAGAAGGATTGGAGTGCAATATATGTTTACATTTGGTTTTTCGTATGTGGGAGTGA
>CAMEDC010000089.1 GCA_945913255.1 uncultured Lachnospiraceae bacterium | reverse complement strand
TTTATATCAGAGAAGGTTTTTTGATAATTTTATAGAACTATACACATATCCATTCAATAAATATACTTAGTCAGGAAGGTGGTTTCTATGTTAGGAAAACCGGAAGTCGGATGGACAAAAGTCACAATAGGTGAATTTGAGCAAGACGCCAGTTATACGACTTGCGTTCCTATGGACTGCCTTGAAGCCTGTCTGCATAGAGTAAAAGAAAAAGGTCCTTTAGCCTTTACTTTTGATGCTGAAGGGCCAGGAAGATTTTTTGTTACTTCTACATCTTCAGATACTATTATTTCTTGGGAATACTGGGAAGATCCGGATGACTCATGTATCCGTATTGACGGAGTTAATGACGTTCGATTAGTTTTGGAAATCGTCCATGACATTGAACTGTATATGGATGACTGGTGCAATGAATGGGATTTTTCATTTACAAAAGAAGAATTAACGCATAAATTAGAAGAATTAAAATCTCTCTTGCCAGAATGGTATCCACTAAGAAATATTTCACATAATCTTTAACTTTTTAGGGACCGCTCATAAGCAGTTTTAAACTTATGGGTAGTCCCTTTTTATATAAACAGCAGTCCACGGTCATCATAAACAGAAGCCGTATTGTCATTGCCACAGCGTATAGCACGATCAAGACCCATTATAGTTGCGATAGCTCCATCAATTTTCTCTGTTGATTTCTCCTTATCAGCTTTAATATTACCTGCCGGGTCTGTGCGTATAAAAATGTTGTCCATGTTCCACCGCAACACAGGATGGCCGCCATGAGCAATACGCTCTTCCAGCGTCAACTTCATCAACTCCTTGGTAGGAGGACTCATATCCTTAAAACCTTGTCCGAACGGAACTACGGTGAATCCCATGTTCTCCAGATTCTGTACCATCTGCACAGCGCCCCAACGGTCAAAAGCAATTTCACGTATATTATATTTCTCGCCTAGGCTTTCAATGAAGTGCTCAATAAAGCTATAATGCACTACATTCCCTTCCGTTGTTTTCAGATAACCTTGTCGTTCCCATACGTCATAAGGCACATGATCACGACGCACACGAAGTTCTAGTGTTTCCTCCGGAATCCAAAAATAGGGTAGTATTACATATTTGTCCTCATCATCCGTTGGAGGAAACACAAGAACAAAAGATGTCATATCTGTGGTGCTGGAAAGGTCAAGTCCTCCATAGCAGACACGTCCCTGCAAACTTTTCTCATCCACGGAAAACGCGCATCTATCCCATTTATCCATAGGCATCCAACGCACAGCCTGCTTCACCCACTGATTCAGCCGAAGCTGGCGAAATGAGTTCTCTTCAGCAGGATTCTGCTTTGCTGATTCACATGCCGCTTTTACTTTATCGATATCAACTGTAATGCCTAGTGAAGGATTAGCTTTCTTCCATACATCGGGGTCAGTCCAATCATCACTCTCATCCGCTCCATAGATAACCGGGTAAAATGTGCTGTCAACCTTACGCCCCTCCAATATGTCTTTTGCCTTCTGATGGGTTTCAAAACATATGGAATGGGTATCAGTTCCAGCTGTTGTTATTAGGAAGTATAGAGGCTGCATACGGGCATCACCGGAGCCTTTCGTCATAACATCAAATAGTTTTCGGTTCGGCTGAGTATGCAATTCATCAAATACAACTCCATGAATGTTAAAACCATGCTTGGAATATGCTTCTGCAGAAAGAACCTGATAAAAGCTATTTGTCGGCATGTAAATAATACGCTTTTGTGATGCCAGAATTTTGATTCTCTTATTTAGAGCCGGGCACATCCTTACCATGTCTGCCGCCACATCAAAAACTATGGCAGCTTGCTGTCGGTCTGCTGCACAGCCATATACCTCTGCACGTTCCTCTCCATCACCACAACATAGCAAGAGTGCCACAGCCGCCGCCAGTTCTGACTTCCCCATCTTTTTTGGGATTTCTATATAGGCTGTATTGAACTGCCTATAACCATTTGCCTTCAATGTTCCAAACACATCACGGATAATGCGCTCCTGCCAGTCAATAAGTTCAAATTTTTTCCCGGCCCAGGTGCCTTTAGTATGACACAAACTTTCAATAAACATTACTGCATAATCCGCGGCATTCCTGTCATAGTACGAACCATCTGCCATAAATCCTGTTGGTGTATATTGCTTCAGTTTTCTCATCACTATAAGCCACCCTCCTTTCGCGCAATAAAAATGGTGCTGTAAAAATGCATATCATTTCTTACAGCACCAGCTTTTTATTCGTTTTTATTTAAGTTTCTTGATTCTTTAGCTCTATATTCTTCATTCTCGAAGATTTGTACAGCATCCTTGAAGGCAATAACCCCTAGAACTTTACTCAATCTTTCAGCTTCACGGAAACCTTTACGGCCACCATAAATCTTTATAACCTCGTACAGAGCTTTTCCGGCGGGCTCTATTGCATATCTTAAAGCCTCTAGTGCCTGTTCATCCTTTGAAACCTTTTCTTTGCCCTCGCGCATTTTGGCAATCAGCTTTTTGCATGCCTGACGTTCCTCTTCAGTAATGTTGAAATATGTAGGTTTAGTTCCTTCCGGAAGTTCCTTCTTGCGTCCTGCTCCTTCTCTGTACCCGCCTTTAACAGTTTTTTCAATTGCCATAGATAACAACCCTCTTTCTTTGATTTATAATCGGATAATATCCGTTTTTATTGATTATATTATGACACATTGCGCCGAGTATGTCAATAGCGTAATCAACAAAATTATTGAAAAAAATATGAGGATTGTTTCATGGGGTTTTCAGCATGGTGTATAATGCCTAGAATACGCTCCTGCCTATTTTACTGTACACCAATACTACCTAATGATTACAGTTTTCTAATGTGGTCTATTCCGTAAACCACATTCAGGCGTGAACCATTATCCCACTTTACCATTATAGAAGCTGTATCATCTACGCCAGTTACAGTGCCTTTAGTACCTATTGGCGGTGCCTGAAAGTCATCCATCTCCAAAAGCTCCACTCTGGTACCTGCAGGATATTTTATTCTCACCCGTTCAACTATTTCTTTACTGGGAAACATCATCTTTCTCCGCCTTTCTTACTCCATTTTTAAATGCACTGCTACCTGTAAAATTTTTTAACAGCAGCTTACGATCAGCTTTGTATTCTTGCCCTATAAAACCAAGCCGCAGGAGGAAACACCGGAAAGCGTATTTCTCATTTTCAACCATCTTCGCTTTTGCCCTGATGCTTTTCTGATTTCGACTCATTCTACACAAAGCTTCGATAAGCCTAATATAGGCTTGTGGCAATGCCTCTCCTTCCTCTGTGAACCATGGAAAATAAACTTTGCCTTCATCTGCTTCAATAGCTGTACTGCTAATGCCTAGAGCCTTCTGTATCAATGCCCCTTTAGCTTCAAGCAGATTCTTCAGATTAGCAAGCTGCACCATTTCTAACGGAAAAGCAAGAGTCATTCCCATACTGTTAACTTGTGTGCAATTCTCATCTGCAAAGTGCGCTGTTTGCTCCCCGCAAGGTTCTTCAGTTTGTGGTATTTCTTCGGCAACAAAACCTTTACTGTATAGGAACTCAATCAGTTCCTCAATTTCCTTGCTATCTGCTCGGTCATCAAAGTTCAGGTTTCCATCCTTGTCCACAGTAAAGTAATCAATCTGGTAGGAATACGTCGGAGTGCGCATATATACTGATTCTGCTCCGGTAAATTCACTTATGGCTTCAACAAGTAACTTTCTGTTTTGGGCTTTGTAGTAAATCTTCATAATGTTGTACCTCCTTTTTTCGGTACTACATATATCACTCTAAATCTAGAAAATAGCAAGTTATTTTCAATCTTTATTTTGTGAGAAATAAACTATACCCGCTAACACAAAACAGACATTGGGTAATGCTACACCATTACCCCACATCTTATAGGAAGCTGAGTCGGAGTAAGGATTCTGCAGCCATTTTACTATTCTACTGTCACTCCAAGGTTTTGAGGATACTCCCACTATCAGTCGATGCGTTTCAAACACATTATGCCAGAAATCTATCTCCTCTTGCGTAGGCTCTTCTGACGCCAAATCATCACACCACCAGTCAGGAAACCCCTGCAGCCTTGCGCACTCGGTAGGAGTAAGACGGCGGACGATGTACTCAAGGTTTTCGTCCATGTCGTTGACCACGGGAGGGTCTTTCCAGTCTGCTGCCACCAAGGTGTTTGCCAGTTCTTCCTCAGCAGAAGTAAAGAAGGATACCTTGCTGGCAGAAAATGTTGGAGCAGCTACCGCACCGGGGCCTTTTGCCACCATCGTAGGCTGTGTTTCCTCCTCCACGGCAAATCCATACCGTGCGTTTTTGCCCTGATTGAAGGCGGCTCTGTCGATGCCATAGGCAACTGCATGGTGGTCTATAGTTTTTAAGGTAAAGCAGATCTCTTCGTTGATCCCGTCACCTCGAGAACCGTTTCCATCCTTTCTTCCAATCATGGAATCCTGCACGGAAACCACAGCAATTCCTCCCTGGTTGCAGTTTGGATTGCCACCGTTCTGGTCAAGGCATCTGGAAGTATCAGCCTCATAGAATCCGCTCTTAGGATTGGCCGAACGCATGGAGTTGCTGTCCTTGGCACAGATGCCATATGCAACAGGAACGAAAACAGTCTGGTCATTGTTGCAGGAAAGCGTAGCGGAAAGGTTCTCCTGGATGAGTGCACCTTTCCCACCTCCTTCACAGCCTGAGCGGATCTTCAGCGTTTTCGGTGTCTGCACCACAAAGGGCTGATTATTGCCTCCTGTTCCAAATGTAGAAAGCACAGTTTGCGCCACATCACGGGGACCCGTGTATCGGCTGTCCTGTGAGTGGTTCTCAAACACAAGCGGAGGATGATGGCTCTCGGCACGAAGGGTGCAGGTCACATCTTCCGTCACATCCATGCGATTGCCGCCCTGGTCGTTTAAGCAGATTGTGCTGCCTGTCTCTCCAAGGCTCTCTTCAAAAGTTCCGGCAGTTCCTTTCCACGGGCAGAAGCCCTGCGGAGGATACCCAGACAAGCCTTCTGACTCAAATAGTATTTTTCCGGCGCATCCGCCACTAAAATCTGCGACAAGATAGATACGTCTTCTTCTCTGGGGTACTCCCCAATACTGAGCATCGACTGTTCGCCAGGCAATATCAAATCCTTCTGCCACATCAATGTGTCCTGCCCCTGTCCATTTTCCTTTCGGAGGGACAGGAATAGAAATGGAATCGGCTTTAACTGAACATACGGACTCAAGGACCGCTTTGAAGTCTGCACCCTTGTTTGAGGAGAAGGCACCGGG
>CAMEDC010000088.1 GCA_945913255.1 uncultured Lachnospiraceae bacterium | reverse complement strand
CACAGTCATAAACGTCCTGATAGCCGCTTACTGCGCTCAAGGAACTGATTGGATGGCCGTCATAACCGTAATCAGATAAAATACAGTAAATAACGGTCTGAGTCACATAATAGTCCTTAATCCAGTTTCCTGTAGAATATGCGGAATTGCAGCAATCGCCATAGACTTTGCTTCCGCTTGCAATCGCATAAGCGATCTCGGAATACATACCGTTTGCTTCCCATTCTTTTCCGATATACTGCGTTTCATCAATAAAGTGGGCGCTGATCTGCAGGCAGTACGCCAGCCTCCATCCATTCGCCTCATCATCATCAATATATTTTACATAATTGTGTACCTGGTTTCCGGTTTTGCTGGAATAAATATAATCCAGAATGGGAATATCCCATTTTCCTGTCTGGTTCTTTGCATTTCTTACTACCAGCTTTGATGCGGCAGCCCTTGCCGCCCGGAACATACCCGGCCTGCCTGCACCGGCAGATAACAGGGACTGGTACATACGGAAAAGTTCCAGATCATCCCCTGTCAATGTAACATTCAGGTCTTCATGGACCATGATTTCTTTTACGAGGGCTTCCCCTTTTTCAAGCACCTGCTCCGGTGTCAGATCGGACAGGGCGGTTTCACTTTCTTCCTGCGAATCCCCCTCCCCGTCATCATCGGATTCTTCGCTTTCCTGCTTCAGCTCCTGATTGGAATGTCCATTCGTCTCCGGCTCCTTGTCCGTTACGACAATTTTCCGTGTAACTTCATAAGCCTGTCTTCCGCTATATGGTTCGACATAATATACGGCTGTGTAGGTATCCGCCTTATTATAGTCAAACGCCTGTTTTTCTGTACCGGAAGCCTCTTTAAAGGTTACTTTTACCTTTTCCGGAGAAATGGTAAGCCCGGTAAAATCGCTCTCAATATCAAATTTTTCTCCTGCCTGGATGGTAATATCCTCAGCGGTCACGATTTCATCCTCAGACAGTTCCGTTTCAAGGGAAGTCTCACTCTCTGTTTCCACCGCCTGTGTTTCCGGCTCCTCTGCGGCAAACGTAGCCAATGAAGAATTGAACAATGTGGAGCATCCGATTAAGAATGCCAAAGCACCTGCTAAAATCCGTTTCTTCTTATTTCTCATGCTGTTTTTGCTCCTTTTCTTATTTTTTACGCAAAAAAAGCAGACTTTACACAAGCCTGCTCAATGTTCCCATAACCGCAGCCATACATAAAAACTCCGATCATGGATTCCATATGTAGTTTTCATGCATGGCATTGGATACGGTCTGTCCCTGATCCAATGCATTTACAATAAATTCCTTTCCTTATGTGCTGCTCCCCGCATGGAAGATTACCAAAACCAACTGTAATACCAGCAGGAACAAACTCATTACTAACCTTACCGTCAAACACAGCAGTTTTCCAACTGCCAGTAAAATGCCCCAAATAAAAGATAAAATTCTCTGTAAAACTGCCATATCCGCTTCCTCCTTAATCGTCCTCTAAATCATAAAACTGGGCGAACTGTATATCCTTTTCTGAATAATCAGCCTCTTCTGTTTCTTTCGTTGGAATATCCCCGGTTATGGGAGCGGCAGGCATCCCCTGTACCGCTTCCCTTACCGCGTCTTTTATTATCTCAGACATCTGCTCTCTCTGCACTTGGGATACCGCTTTTGTTATCAATTCCAGCAGAGGCCCGTTCTGGCGTTCCAGATACCGGTTTAATTCCTCTGTCTGTTTTTCTTCCTCTTCCTGTTTCAGATATCTGCTAAAATGTATGATCGCTTCTGCAATAAAATCATCTTTTGTCTTAAAGATATCTCTGTTGTAGTTTTTCAGGCACCGGTATGCCTGTGCATGGACCGGACGCTCTTTGTACAACCGCAGGGAAGTCGTATATTTTCTTTCATTGTCCATATCTTTTTACTCCCTGTCATGCACTTTTCTCTTTCCGCATCTGCTTTGCCCTTAAAATGCTTCTTACCGCAGCCTCGCATCCTTTGGCGTTCGCACATACATCTGTCACAAACTGTACTTTCCGGTTTTTATTGTCCCCGAAGTTCTGGATAATGGAAGCCCCACCGCCCATGAAGACCATGTTCGTAAGGTCGAGGTTGTAATGATTGGCCCGGATAATATCGTAAATATCAGAAGAATACTCTTTCAGGCACCTTGTGATCTCCGCCCTGTACTTATCCGGGCAGTCATAATCCCCATTTCTCATAAACGACTCTATGAAATACTGGGGAACACTGGTGCCAAGCCGTGCTACCATTTCCTCATTTACCCTGTTAATACAATATAATGTGGCTTTATCCGATATTGCATAGTTTCCATCCGGCATACCGTCCACAAACCCTACCAGGTCTACCGTCCCGCCTCCAATATCAACCAGCAGGCAGAATCCCGAAGCTTCATCCAGAAGCGTATGGATAACAACATGCCCCTGCATAAACACATATATATTTTCAAGGGTTACATGGTAATGGATTCCTTCAAACCGGAAATGAAGTTCTTTTGTCTTAAACAGATACTTTTTGAATCCCTCTTTCTGCTGCTGGAATCTCCGGGGCGGAAGTGCTGCGCCAATCCTCACTTTTGCACTGGTCATTCTCCTTTGCTTCAGTTCTTTTGCCAGCGCAGCAAGGGTAAGCAGGTAATAATCCTCATTTACCGTTTTGTCCACTCTCTCTATTACCGGGACCTGTCCTCCCACATAGTAGAACCGGTTCTGGTATTCCAGAATATTCTCCAGACTGTCCGGTTTCGTCTGGATTGGCTGTACTGCTGCTGAAAATACTGCACTTGCGGTTTTCATGTTTCTGTTTCCGTGGTCAATTCCAATAATTTCAATGTTGTCTAACATATCCTACCTCCTGGATTCTTTCATACTATAATTTTAGCGTTTTGGTTCATTCATACTTTTCTCTTCTGTTTTCTCTTTTTGGGGAATCAATTTCATACTTCCAAAGAGGCTTCCCATTGTCCCTTTAACCTCTTCAAAACTCATATCGTCCGGTGTGCTTATGGTAATCATATAGGCATCCGGATGTTTCTGACCTTTCTCTTCACTATACAATGTCAATTGCTGTCCCCAATATCCATCCTCATGTGTATGGATATTGGCAGCACGGCCATCCACCTGTATGAGATATTCTGCCGTATCAACCGGAAGCTTTTTAACTTGCTCTTTCTGCCCTGCATACATAAACCCTTTCAGATATGTGTCCAGTTCCTCTTCAAGTGCAAAGATAATATTTGTCATACATTCATCGTACTCGGTCTCCTCAATAGTCAGTGCCGCCACAAACTCTTTCTGTGGAATCACATCGATTACCAGACTCTTGAGTTTTTGTGAATCTACCGTTTCAAAATACCACGGATCACCAATCACTAAATGTTCCGGACGCTTTATTTGGTATGATTCTTTCCTCATTCACCAATCTCCTTAATCAGTATATCTATGTCTTTTTGAAATAATTTCTGCAGCCTGATTACCACATGTACATTAGGCTTTTGCTGTCCATATTCAATTCTTTGATATGTCCGCAGGCTTATTCCCAATTTCTCAGCAAGCTCTAACTGGGTAAATCCATGTGCAACCCGCAATTCCCTCAATTTTGTAACTCCCGGTCACCCCCTTATGCTTTGGGGATTTGCGGAATGATAAGCATATAAATTCGTAAAATAGCTTGTGGTTGTCATTACTGCATTGTAAAGGGATGTCATAATTACTGCCCGTATGTTATTAGCCTTACTTCCACAATTCTGTATAGAGTCCATGACAAATTCCACAGCAGATTTTTCAATCTTCTTATAGATTCCCTGTACCACTGGTGTCGGTTTATCCTCACGGTTAATCCGGACTGTCCTGGCCTTGGAAGTAAGAACGTCAACAGCAATCGCAACGATCTCATTTAACAGTTTTCTGTCATATGGCCTGTCCATCCATATCGCATCATAATCAATCTGTAGCTTGAACAGCTTTTCCGCTACCTGATAGGATATGATAGGATTGGTATACTCTTTGACGTTAATCTCTGTTGTAATCTCAGGGCTAGTCTCTGTTGTAGTCTCTTGGGTAATCTCTGTATTTGTTCCACCTTCAAAAAAGTGAGCCGTATTTTCCAAAAGTGGGACTTCCATATCTTCTAAAGTGGCAGGTGTCTCTTCAAAAGGGGATACCCTCTCACTTTTCAAAGGGACAGCACCCATTTCACAAGTTCTGATCTCTCCCCCAGTACCTTCTTTCGGGGATATATCTTCCCTTTTAGTGTCTCCCCTCTCCCTTTCAAAAGAGAGAGGGGAGTTATGGCTATCCTGTGGATATGTGAGCTGCCGAAGTTTCTGTACAATCAATTCGAGATACAGGACGTTATTAACTACCAGACCATTGATATTCACTGTACGGAATACCCGTTTTACCACACCCAATTTCTCCAAAAAGATAATTGCATTGGTAGCTTCCTTTTTTGATATTCCAAACTGTTCACTGATCTGCTGATAGCTTCTTTGCAGTAAATCCGCCTTAAACTTCTTTTTCACAGCAACCACCTGGCCGGAACTTTCATCCCGTAGCTCCGTAGGCTTATACCAATACACGATATCAGCCAAAATAATAATTGCTGTAAGGTTTGGCTTTCCACTTTCCCTTACTATCGTGCGATACCACATTTGAGGAATCACATTCCCGGAAATGTTCAGTTTCGCATTTTCATCCACAATCGCATTTCCTGTACTGTATATACCTCCATCCATAATAGTTACCTGCCTTTCCTCTGATTACACGCTTCATCCGCGTAAAACATCTCCTCTATATCTTCATCAGCCCTTTTTGCTGCTACAATAAGGCAATACAGGAAAAGCAGAAACAAACACAATGCACCAATAATTATCGCTTTAATCATCGTTTCATCCTCCAAAACAAAAGAGGACTAAGCCAGCCAGCAGAAACTAACCAACTTAGTCCTCAGTATTATATTTTTACAGTATACCGCCGGTCCGATAGACCTTTGCAGACAAAGAAAGCCAGCAAGAAATGATAAGTAGTGGTTGGGTTGGACTAAGTGGCCAGAGTTCCTATCATCAAACGTCTGCGCCGGTCCTATTCCACACAAAATCTATTCCCAGGCTATAAATCTTGCACCATTTATGGTATAATAAAATAAGACCAAATCAGCGCAAACCCTTTATTTATAAGGTCTCTGCTAACTTAGTCTTATTTTAACACAGGCTCCGGCACCCGGCGGCCCACTGATCAAAATGTTATGCATTCCCGCTGCTGCAATCTCCGCTGCACGCTTCACAATATGCTGTCCTTTAATATCAGAGAAGTCAGGTGTTTTCCTGAGAGAGTCCTCAGAAAATTTTTCTTCTATATTAATAGACATCGTTTTAAGGGG
>CAMEDC010000087.1 GCA_945913255.1 uncultured Lachnospiraceae bacterium | reverse complement strand
GGATTTCCTGCAGTGTATAGGATGCGCCGTATGCTTCCAGCGCCCAAACTTCCATCTCACCGAAACGCTGTCCGCCGAACTGAGCCTTACCACCCAAAGGCTGCTGGGTAACCAGGGAGTACGGGCCGGTAGAACGCGCATGAATCTTATCGTCTACCAGATGGTGCAGCTTCAGGTAATGCATGTGTCCGATGGTAACAGGACCGTCAAAGAACTCTCCGGTTCTTCCATCGCGCAGTCTTACCTTACCGTCGCGGGAAATGGGAACACCCTTCCATACCTTCCTGTGCTCTCTATTCTCAGACAGATACTGCAATACTTCGGGAAGCAATTCCTCGCCGTGCTTGCTCTCAAAGGTTTCACCCGCCCAGGGCTTTCCGTCCGCTGTGGTCTCCTTGCCCTCTACCTTCCAGCTTTCCGCCTCTTCTGCATCGAAAGGCAGATTTACATAGTCATTGGCAAGATCCAGCGTATCCATAATATCATTCTCGTTTGCACCGTCGAACACAGGCGTTGCAACGTTAAAGCCAAGTGCCTTTGCAGCCAGAGAAAGGTGAATCTCCAATACCTGTCCAATATTCATACGGGAAGGCACACCCAGGGGATTCAGCACAATGTCCAGAGGACGTCCGTTGGGCAGATAAGGCATATCTTCAACAGGCAGCACGCGGGAAACAACACCCTTGTTACCGTGACGACCTGCCATCTTGTCACCTACGGAAATCTTTCTCTTCTGTGCAATGTAAATGCGGACAGCCATGTTCACACCGGGAGACAGTTCATCGCTGTTCTCTCTTGTAAATACCTTGGCATCCACAACGATACCATATTCACCGTGAGGTACCTTCAGGGAAGTATCACGAACCTCTCTTGCCTTCTCACCGAAGATGGCACGAAGCAGTCTCTCTTCTGCAGTCAGCTCTGTCTCTCCCTTGGGAGTAACCTTACCAACCAGGATGTCACCGGCACGAACCTCCGCACCAATGCGAATGATACCTCTGTCATCCAGATCTTTCAGAGCCTCATCACCCACACCGGGAACATCACGGGTAATTTCCTCAGGTCCCAGCTTGGTGTCACGAGCCTCAGCCTCGTATTCTTCAATATGAACGGAGGTGTAAACATCCTCCTGAACCAGTCTCTCGGAAAGCAGAACGGCGTCCTCGTAGTTGTAACCTTCCCAGGTCATAAATCCAATCAGAGGATTCTTACCCAGAGCCAGCTCACCCATAGCAGTGGAGGGGCCATCCGCGATAACCTGACCGGCTGCCACATGGTCACCCTTGAAAACGATGGGCTTCTGATTGTAGCAGTTGGACTGGTTGCTTCGGGAGAACTTGGTCAGATGGAATTCTGCCTTCTCTCCGTCATCATAAGTCATTCGAATCAAATTGGAAGATACATGGTCAATGGTACCGGACTTCTTTGCAACAACACACGCGCCGGAGTCCACAGCTGCCTTTGTCTCCATACCGGTTCCTACCGCAGGTGCTTCCGTTGTCAGAAGCGGCACTGCCTGACGCTGCATGTTGGAACCCATCAGTGCACGGTTTGCGTCATCGTTCTGCAGGAAAGGAATCAATGCAGTTGCAACGGAGAATACCATACGAGGAGATACATCCATGAAATCAAACATGGAACGGGGATACTCGGAAGTCTCCTCACGGTAACGACCGGATACGGTAGTACGCACGAAATGTCCTTCTTCATCCAGCTGTTCACTTGCCTGAGCAACATGGTAATTATCCTCTTCGTCTGCAGTCATATAAACGACCTCATCGGTTACCACAGGATTCTGAGGATCGGTTTTGTCAATCTTTCTATAAGGTGCCTCAACAAAGCCATACTCGTTGATACGCGCATAGCTTGCCAGAGAGTTAATCAGACCGATGTTAGGACCTTCGGGTGTCTCGATAGGACACATTCTTCCATAATGGGAGTAATGTACATCTCGAACCTCGAATCCGGCACGGTCTCTTGACAGACCGCCGGGACCCAGTGCGGACAGACGTCTCTTGTGGGTAATCTCACTCAAAGGATTGTTCTGGTCCATGAACTGGGACAGCTGGGAGGAACCGAAGAACTCCTTCACTGCAGCAGTTACGGGTTTGATATTAATCAGAGACTGGGGAGAAATATCATCCGTATCATGTGTCGTCATACGCTCGCGGACAACTCTCTCCATTCTGGACAGTCCGATACGGTACTGGTTCTGAAGCAGCTCACCTACCGCACGAATACGTCTGTTGCCCAGATGGTCGATATCATCGTCATTTCCAAGACCATATTCCAAATGCATATTGTAATTGATGGATGCAATAATGTCTTCCTTTGTAATATGCTTGGGAACCAGTTCATGTACATTCTTCTTGATTGCCTCTGCCAGCTTCTCGGGATCATCTCCGAACTCTTCCAGAATCTGTGCCAGAACAGGATAATAAACGCGCTCATGAATGCCGAAATCTCTGGGATTGCAGTCTACGAAGTTTGTCAGGTCTACCATCATATTGGAAAGAACCTTAACATTTCTCTCTTCTGTCTGAATATATACGAAAGGAACAGCAGCATTCTGGATGGTATCTGCCAGTTCAGCGCTTACCTTATCGCCTGCAGACGCAAGAATTTCACCGGTAGAGGGATCCACTACATCAGCAGCAAGAATCTGATGTCTGATTCTGTTTCTCAGAGCTAACTTCTTATTAAATTTATATCTTCCGACTTTGGCCAAATCATATCTGCGGGGGTCGAAGAACATTGCATTGATGAGGCTTTCAGCGCTCTCAACACTCAAAGGCTCTCCGGGGCGAATCTTTTTGTACAGCTCTAACAGACCCTCCTGATAATTCTCAGCAGTGTCCTTGGTAAAGCTTGCTTCAATTTTGGGTTCGTCACCAAATACTTCACGAATTTCGTCATTGGTACCGATTCCGAGCGCACGAATCAAAACGGTAACGGGAACCTTACGGGTTCTGTCCACACGCACATAAAATACATCATTGGAATCAGTCTCATACTCCAGCCATGCACCGCGGTTAGGAATAACGGTACAAGAGAACAGTTTCTTACCGATTTTGTCATGTCCGATTGCATAATAGATGCCGGGAGAACGCACCAGCTGGCTGACGATAACACGCTCTGCACCGTTGATTACAAAGGTGCCTGTTTCCGTCATCAGCGGAAGATCGCCCATAAAAATCTTATGCTCGCTGATTTCTTCTTTTTCCTTGTTGTACAGACGAACTGTAACAGTCAAAGGTGCTGCATAAGTAGCATCTCTCTCTTTGCACTCTTCAATAGAATATTTTACATCATCCTTGCACAGTTCAAAGTCTACGAATTCCAGACTCAGAGAGCCACTGTAGTCAGCGATGGGAGAGATATCATCGAAGACTTCCTTTAATCCTTCGTCAAGGAACCACTGATAGGAGTCCTTCTGGACTTCGATCAGGTTGGGCATCTCCAGAACCTCTTTCTGTCTCGCATAACTCATACGCATAACCTTGGTACCGGTCACCGGACGTATTCTGTTTTTTTCCATTGACATTTCACCCCGTTCTTTCTGATACTTACATGCCTAAGTCGTAAAAAAGGCATAGCACTGCACAATAGTGCATCGTCTATATTAACACAAATATGTCAATGGGTCAAGATAAATTTTCAATTTGTATGGGAAAATTTTGAAAAATTTTGAAAACTATGAATATTTGAAGTAAGCGAGTGACTGCACGCGCAATTTGCTCGTGACTGCACGCCGAAAATCCCCACGGGATTTTCGGCGGCGTGTTGCACTCGCCAACCGACTTAATATTCGAGTGACTGCACGCCGAAAATCCCGCAGGGATTTCCGGCGGCGTGTTGCACACGCCAATACAACAGAATAAAAGAACGGTTCCTCATGCAAGCATGGGAACCGTTTTTTCATTCTGTTGTGCAGTCACTCGCTCATCACGACTATTTCAGAGTAACCTTAGCGCCAACTTCCTCAAGCTTCTTCTTGATGTCCTCAGCCTCTTCCTTGGAAGCGCCTTCCTTAACAACCTTAGGAGCGCCGTCTACAACGTCCTTAGCTTCCTTCAGGCCAAGACCGGTTACTTCACGAACAACCTTGATAACCTTAACCTTCTCTGCGCCAACCTCGGTCAGCTCTACATCGAACTCGGTCTTCTCTTCCTCAGCAGCTGCTGCGCCAGCGCCTGCTGCTGCAACTACAACGCCTGCTGCTGCGGATACACCGAACTCCTCCTCGCAAGCCTTTACAAGGTCATTTAACTCTAATACGGTCATCTCTTTGATAGCATCAATCAGTTCCTGTGCTGTTAACTTAGCCATTTTCATTTTCCTCCATTTTTTCTGATTTTTGTTAATTGTTAATGATTGATTGGAAAATCGCTTTGCGATTTTCATAGCTGAGTCATAGTGTTTCTTAAGCGGCGTCCTTTGACACTTTAGAAACTCTACTCAGCTTATTCAGCCTGTGCAGGTGCTTCACATGCAGAAGCACCACCTTTTTCTGCCAGCTGGTTCATAACGCGTGCAAAATTGGTGATAGGACTCTGCAGGCTGCCAAGCAGCTTGGAAATAAGTACCTCTCTGGAAGGGATGCTTGCAATTGTTGCGATTCCCTTTGCATCATATACGGTACCTTCAACCACACCAGCCTTAATCTCAAGCTTGTCAGCTGTCTTTGCGAACTCAGCAAGTACTCTTGCGGGAGCGGTAGCATCCTCAGTGGAAATTGCTACTGCGCTGGGTCCTTCCAGATACTGGGTCAGGCCTTCGAACTCGGTATCCTTGAATGCACGAGTCATAAAAGTGTTCTTGTACACCTTGTAGATAACTCCTGCCTCACGCAGATTCTTACGAAGCTGTGTATCCTGCTCAACAGTAAGTCCACGGTAATCAACCAGAACTACAGACTGGGCATCTTTGATATTGGCGGAAATCTCTTCTACAATAGGTGCCTTTAATTCAACCTTTGCCATTTTTTTACCTCCTTATAGATTTGTTGCCGATAGGGAGTTTCATTTCAAATAAAAAATCCCACTAAGCAAAGACTTAGAAGGATTGAATCATCAAATGTGTACTCTTCTCCTCGGTAGGATTTACGCTCAGGATACTTCCCTCACACCTACTGTCTTCGGCTTTGGTCTCATGACCGTTTTATATAATATCATAAGGGGCTGACCATTGTCAACCCCTTATTTTACAGTAACCATAGAACTTGTGCCAAGTTCATTGAAACTTGTTCCAGCTCATTAGAACTTTGCAACGCTTACCTTTACGCCAGGGCCCATGGTGCTGGTCAGGGTAATGCTTCTTAAGTACTGTCCCTTTAATGCGCTGGGCTTAGCCTTTACGATGGCATCCATCAGTGCATTGAAGTTCTCCTGCAGAGCTTCCTCAGTGAAAGAAGCCTTTCCTACGGGAACATGAACGATATTGGTCTTGTCAAGTCTGTACTCGATCTTACCTGCTTTGATATCGTTTACTGCCTTGGTAACATCCATTGTAACAGTACCTGCCTTGGGGTTGGGCATCAGACCCTTAGGTCCCAGAACCTTACCAAGACGTCCTACAACGCCCATCATATCGGGAGTTGCTACTACTACATCGAAATCAAGCCAGCCGTCATTCTGAATCTTGGGAATCAGCTCTTCGCCGCCAACGTAATCAGCGCCTGCTGCCTCAGCCTCGTTTACCTTGTCACCCTTTGCGAAAACCAGAACCTTTACAGTCTTACCTGTTCCGTTGGGCAGTACAACTGCGCCACGAATCTGCTGTTCAGCGTGACGTCCGTCACAACCGGTTCTGATGTG
>CAMEDC010000086.1 GCA_945913255.1 uncultured Lachnospiraceae bacterium | reverse complement strand
AAAACTGCGCCACAGCCTTGGCAGGCCATCGCGCAGCGATTTTGTTCAATTTGAAGTTGTTAGCTTGTGGAAAATTGAATTATCGGGTTGAAGGTACTGTAAATAAGCGAGGCTCTTTGCTGGCTTGGACAATATTTGCTATAGTTATCCCGGGATTTAAGAGTGTCTGAGACGGACATGGCGAGGTACAGATGTAACAAAACATCCATATCTATCCTACATATTACGCAGATATAAAGTTATATGGGTATGGAAGAGGAAATTGTGCATCTGTACCCACAAGAATTCAAGTTGTCGAGCGGTGCCATTCGCATTGCGCTTCGCTTCATGCTCATGTCGCGCTGTCGCGCTATGCATCCAGTCCGCAACACAGCCTTTGGCGAGCAAGCTCTCCACGGCTGTATTTCGTCCTTTCTGCGCACCGCTCCATAATCATCAAGTTGTAGAGATGATACATACTACCAAACCGGTACAGTTTTGCCTGAAAAACTCAGGAAAGATATGATGAAGTAGATTATGCAGATGAAAGGAATACCAAATGATTTTGTTTGAAACAAGAAGATTGAAAGTGATTAAGGCCTCATTTGATTATGTTGAAGATTATTACAGGGAATTTACCAATGAAATTTGCAGGTATCAGTATCCGGATGCCTTTTCTTCACTAGAAGATGCAAAGGAACTTCTGGGTTACTTTAAAAAGGAAATGAATCAGGGCAAAATGCTGGAACTGATGTTGCTTGATAAGGATGAAAAGTTTGTGGGAAGTATGGAGGCATTTGGCCTGAAGGAAGATGATATTGAGGTGGGGTTGTGGATCAGGAAGGATTCTCATGGAGCCGGGTACGGATACGAAGCATTGTGCGGACTCATTGATTTCCTGAACAGGCATTATCCCCGGCCTTTTTACATATATGAAGCCGATGAGAGAAATACTGCGTCGGTTCATCTTGTGAATAAATTAAAGAATGAAAAGGGTGATGTTAACGACGTGACAACGGAATCGGGTAAGAAGCTTCGATTAACCGTTTTCCGTATTTTAGCCCAATAAATTAGGAAGTATCTGAAAAACTTGAGTTGACCGAGCTTTTTTAGTCCGAGGGGATGTCTCCTGCCCGAAGGGCAGGAAGATGTGCTGAGATATGCGAAGATGCACACAAGATGCCGTAAACGAAGAAGATGCAGAAAAACAATAAGATGCAGATAACCAATTAGTTGAGGAGGTATATTATGAGTGATTTTTCAATCAATGAAATGCTCTCCATGCAGAAAGAATTGCAGGAAAAGTATAAAGATAAATGGGAAGCAATTGCCCCGGAAGCCGGCAAACATAAATTGTTATGGATGATTGGCGAAATAGGCGAAGTGATTGATATTATTAAGAAAAATGGAGATAGGAAGGCAGTTAATGAAAGTTCTCTAAGAGCGGAACTTGTAGAAGAATTAGCTGATGTTCTTATGTACTACAATGATGTTTTGCTCTGTTATGGAATTGGTGAAGAAGAGTTAAAGCAAGCATATACGGCTAAATTTGAAAAGAATATGAAGCGTTGGTAAATCTCAATTGCGCAGAGACGGTGCTATATCTAAACGAAGATGAAACTGAGGAGATATCGTGATGATTGTATTGGTAATAGATGTTCAAAAAGGAATAACAGATGAAAGGCTCTATCATTTTTCGGAGTTTATCAATAACACAAGAAAAATCATAGAGACCGCCAGAAAAAATAATGTGGAAGTTATTTATGTACAACATGACGACGGTCCCGGAACCGGATTTTCTATAGGAGATGAGGAGTTTGAAATCGCAGAGCAGGTAATGCCCGCAGAAGGGGAAAGAAGGTACATCAAAGATATAAACAGCTGCTTTGGAAATAAGGAACTTGTCAGTTATTTAGAAGAAATGAATGAAAATACATTAATGATTGTTGGCTTGCAGACTAACTTTTGTATCGATGCCACGATTAAGTCAGCCTTTGAAAGAGGATATAAAGTCATTATCCCCGAAGGAACAAATTCGACTTTTGACAATGATTACATGGATAAGGAAACAACATATAAATACTATAACGAAATGATGTGGCCGAAACGATTTGCAGATTGCGTTTCAATGGAGGATGCGGTTGCTTTACTGAGTGCAAATTGAAGTAAGGCTATTGACATGAAATGAATGTGTGCATATAATAATACTCAATATATATCTGTGAATATATATTGAGTATTATATTTTGCTTTCTTCTACAACAAGGCGTTGATATCTATTTCTTCTGGTGTGACTGCAGACAAGATGCGCATCCCACAGAAATAATGGCAGCGTCTAACTGAATGTGTTGGTTGTAAGCTGAGCTACATGCAAAAAATGAATTTAGCAAGATGATTTGTGTCTGCAGATGTAAGGCGGCAGGTTACGGAAAGGTATGGTTATTATGATGAAGATTAGAGAATTACAGGAGAAAGATATTTCTGCATGTGCAGAGATACTGTGTAGCGTGTATAACAATGAGCTTTGGATGTGCAGATGGACGAAGGAATTGGCAGAGGAGTATCTCAGGGACTTTTTTGAACATAAAAAGTTCGTAGGGTATGTGACGGAAGAAGACTCTGTTATTATTGCCGGTCTTTTTGCACACGAGAAAATCTGGTGGAACAACAGCGAGGTATTCATCGAGGAAATGTTTGTTACACCAAAGAAGCAGGGAAACGGAATCGGTACAGCTCTTTTGAAAGAAGTGGAAAAATACATAAAGGAAAAGCAGCTCGCAGGGATTACTTTATCCACAAACAAATATGCTCCGGCTCCAAAGTTCTATGAAAAAAATGGATTTGCAGACTGTGAGCATGTGATATTTATGGCGAAGGAAGTATAGAGATGAGTTGAATTTATAGCAAGAGGTTTGATAAGGAGAGAAGTCGTTATGATTACATTATTTGTGATAGGAATATTGATTTTATCGATTAAGCTGGTAATCTTTGCGGTGAAAGCTGCATGGGGGATTACGAAGGCAGTGTTGTTTATTGTTGGTATTCCGGTGATATTAGTTGGACTTTTGATTGCGGGGCTTGCTTCATTGGCTGGTCCGCTTCTGGTGATTGCCCTGATAGCCGTATTTCTTGTTTCAAGAAAGAAAGGGATTTAGAGCGCAAGGATGTCCGCTAAAGCGGAGAGAAAGGTATAAAGATGAAAAATTTATTGGGATATCAGGAGTTGCCGGAGGACATTGCCCGTCAGATAAGTAAGGTTGTGGATATTTGGAAGAAGCACCTGAAAGAAGATTTGATAGGAGTATATCTACACGGCTCCATCGTGTTGAATGCTTTCAACCCGGATTCCGGAGATATTGATATATTGGTGGTGGTAAAGGATTCTATTGAAATTTCGGAAAAACTTGCTATTGCAAAGGAAATCATTTCGGTTGACCGTATGCCGTGTCCGCTTGAGATGTCTGCAATAAAACTTTCGGACGCGATTACATGGAAAACGCCGGGTAACTGTGTTTTTCATTATAGTGATTACTGGACAGAACGGTATTTGGAGAGATTCAAAAATCCTGATACGGAAGTGTATGTTGCTGATCGGGAGTTCCCCGATGCGGATGTAACCAGCTATATCAAGTTGATAAAGCAGAGTGGTGTTGTCCTGTATGGAAGTAAGATACAGGATGTTTTTGCAGATGTATCAGATGAAGATTTTTGGTCTGCAATCAGTGCAGATATTGATGATTACGATTTCCATGATTATAATGAAAGGTACTTTGCCAGTAATATATTGATTTTGGGAAGAATCCTGTCTTTTAAAAAGGAGAAGAGAATTCTGTCCAAATATGACGGTGGCTTGTGGATGATAGAGAATGTACCGGAGGATTTGAAGTATCTACCGGAAAATGCCATGAAAATATGGTTTGAAAATGAATCTCACGAGTTGCCCGAAAAAGACCTGGAGAGATTACGGGAATATCTTTTGAAAGAAATAAAGGCATAAGAAACATTGAATATTGGGTTGTAACTACATAAGGAGAGATTTAGTATGGGAGAATTATCAAAACTTCCTAACATAGGGAAAACGGTTGAAGAGCAGCTTATTCAAGTGGGAATCAGCACGGTTGACGAATTGAAGAGAGTCGGTGCAAAATCAGCGTGGCTCAAGATACAGGAGATGGATGAATCTGCCTGTATCAACCGATTGATGGCGCTTGAAGGTGCGATACAGGGTGTCAAGAAAACAATGCTGTCAGATGAAGTAAAGGCTGATTTAAAAGAATTCTATCAGTGGCATAAGAAATAACAAAGTGGAAAGCAGAGTTCATGATGAAATATTGTGTTATGAAGTATCGAGAGGTTATGTAATCTATGACGGAGATGTAGTTGTGTCAATGCTTTGCGGAAGAATCATGACCTATTTGGGATTCAAGGAGCTGTGGGTGGATGAGTTCAGCGTAAATCCCGAGTATCAGAGAAAAGGAATCGGGACCCAGATGATGAATTATGTCAAAGAACAGTTAAGACAGGAGAAGGAAAAGATTTCCTATATTGTGTTGAATACAGAAAAGGGATATCCGAGTGTAAAATTTTACGAGGCAAACGGGTTTTAAGCTGACGAATCTCTGGTATTTATGGCAGCAGATGTGTAAGGAGCAGGAGGAGAAAATGATGCAATATAGAGAGATATCTGCAGATGAGATGAACAGGGAATTGTTTCAAAACTTTATCCGCCGTCAGGTGGTTACAAAATGCTGGCGGAAGGAAGACGGCGAGTGGAAAATTAAGGATGTGCCATTCATTGATGACTGGACGGAGGAAGACTATGCAACACTGGTTTCCTGTCTGAAGAATACAATTCTGACAGGTGGTTTTGTGTACGGAGCCTTTTCGGAGGAGAAATTGAAGGGCTTTGTATCGGTAGAGTCAACATTATTCGGAGGAGAACAAAGATATCTTGATTTGTCCAGTATTCATGTATCTGAGGATATGCGAGGATGTGGAATCGGGAAAGTCCTCTTTCTGTCGGCGAAAGATTGGGCAAAAGAAAAGGGTGCAAAAAAAATGTACATATCGTCTCATTCATCAATTGAAAGCCAGGCATTCTATAAGGCCATGGGATGTGTGGAGGCGGAAGTTTACTGTCAGAAACATGTGGAAGAAGAACCCTGCGATTGTCAGTTGGAGTGCAGACTCTAGGTACTTTTGCTATGTGGAGAGTACCTTTTCATATTTTATGTGATGAGAAAGGGTAAGAAAAGCATGGAATCTGAGTTCATTAATCTAACCAGTAAGAATATTGAGAACGAGCATTTGTGCTGTATCATTCGCAGCAGAAAACAGCATCCCGGGGTGGAAGCCAAGCGGAAATGGCTTTCGGCGCGCTTAGAGGAAGGGCATGTGTTTCGAAAATTGGATGTAAAGGGTTGCTGCTTCATCGAGTATGCACCTGTAGAGACGGCATGGGTGCCGGTTATTGGAGATAATTTTTACTATATTTATTGCCTTTGGGTCTCGGGCGAGTTCAAAGGTAAAGGGTATGGGAAAAGCCTGATGGAGTATTGCATTGCGGATGCAAAATCGAAGGGGAAATCCGGTATCTGTATGCTCGGTGCAAAGAAGCAGAAAAACTGGCTTTCTAATCAGGCTTTTGCCGCAAAATACGGCTTTGAGGCAGGAATACGGTTACGAGCTGCTGGCGCTTTCTTTTGATGGTACAACACCAAGATTTGCTGAGAATGCGAAAAGAGAAAGCATTGCGGAGCAGGAACTGACGATATATTATGATTCACAATGTCCATTCATCTATCAGAAACTAGAAGAGATAAGGCGATACTGTGAAGAGCACGCGGTCCCTGTAAATCTGATTCAGGTAGATACTTTGCAAAAAGCGAAGGATTTGCCTTGTGTGTTTAACAACTGGGGAGCTTTTTATAAAGGCAAGTTTGTAAGCGTCAATTTGCTGGATAAAACTGCACTAATTTCACTAATTTTGCAGAACAAATAAAAAAATTTGAAAAAAACAAAAAAAGTGCTTGCTTTTTCCCAAGGGATGTATTATTATAAGCAAGTACCGCGGTTGTGGTACTGCAGAATGGCTGATTGGTCAAGCGGTTAAGACGCCGCCCTCTCACGGCGGAAACAGGGGTTCGATTCCCCTATCAGCTGCTCTATTCAATAGAATAGCCCAACCCAAGGATGTCGGAAACCGAATGGTTTGCGGCATTTTATTTTTGCAATCAGAAGTTAGTGTAAAATTTTAATTGGCAAAAATAATGGGAAGTAGAATTACCCACTTC
>CAMEDC010000085.1 GCA_945913255.1 uncultured Lachnospiraceae bacterium | reverse complement strand
GCATCCATTTCCTCTGTGAGCTTCCGGATTTTGTCATCCAGCTCCCTCTGCTCCGACTGATACCGCTCGGACAGCATATTGAAATTGTATTCCGTAATTCTTCCGGCAGACCAGTCCTCATACATTTTGGCAAACAGACCATCCACCTCTGACTTACGCTTTACCGCTTTCCGAAGCTCCGCTGTGTGCTTTTTCTTAGTTGCACAGCGTTCCTTGTCACTGGTGTTAAGAAGTTGTTTTAACAGGCGTTCCTCATCCTGCTGTACCTGCTCATACCAGTGTTGCAGTCTGGCAAGAACATATCCGTAAAGTAAATCATAGCGGATATAGTGCATGGAGCACTGCTTTGTACCCTGACCATTTTTACTGCAATGATAGTAGCCGTATGGTGTCTTATTCTGCCTGTTCTCTCCATAGGCAAGCGACCATCCGCAGTCTGCACATTTGATAAGTCCTGCAAAAATCTGTGTCTGACCGTCTTTTCTTGACCGTCTGCGACTGGCTATCTGCTCCTGCACCTGTAGAAACACATCCTTGGCAATAATGGCTTCATGGGTATTTTCCACCCGATACCATTCCTCCTTCGGCTTGCGGACTTTCTTTTTGTTTTTGAAAGAAATATTGCTCTGACGGTTATGTACGCTGTTACCGATGTAATTCTCGTCCTTCAGAATACTTTTTACCTGTGCAATCGTCCACATATAATGCTTAGATTCCTCGGCTCCCTCAAATATATGGGCAAAGGTGCCGTTTCTCTGGAAATTGATCCATGCCGGAGTGGGTACACGCTCCTCAATGAGAAGTCTTGTGATTTTAGCCGCTCCCGCACCATGAATGGCAAGGTTAAATATCTTTTCGATAATCCACTTTGTTTCCTCATCTACCAGCAGATGCCCGGTCTTGTCCGGGTCTTTGATGTAGCCGATGGGCGCATACGCTCCGTAATGGGCACCGTTTGCAAAGCGGGTATGCATGGCAGCCTTGACCTTTTTGCTGGTCTGACGGGCATGCATTTCGTTCAGGATATTTAAGAAAGGGGCAAGCTCACTTTCTCCGTGGATGGTATCCACATTGTCATTGATGGCAATATAGCGGACTCCCTTACTGGGAAAGTAAATTTCCGTATACTGCCCCGTGAGAATGTAATTTCTGCCAAGTCTTGATAAATCCTTGGTAACAACACAGTTGATTTTGCCATCCTCAATGTCATCAATCATACGCTGGAAATCCGGACGGTCAAAATTCGTTCCCGACCAGCCATCATCAATGTACTCGTCCACCACATTCAGTCCGTGTTCCCTTGCGTACTCACGAAGCATCATCCTCTGTGTCTGAATGCTTCCGCTTTCTCCCTGTAATTCATCATCCCTGCTCAGTCTCAAATAAAGTGCAGTGTTATAAATTGTTGTATTGTATGGCTGTTTCATTTAATCCTCCTATCTAAAGAAACAACCCACGCTTACAATACCTGCTTTCATGGCAATTATAGCTCCTGCGTGGGCTGTTCGTCAATTATGTTCAGGCAGTTGCCCTGTTGTCAGCGGTATAAAGTATTACATCCTCAATCAAATCCCGAAGTGTTTTCCCTTTCACGGCAAAGTGCTCTGAGATTTCAATGTAATTGTTTCCACAGACAAAATACTGTTTTCCGTCCTCCGTGACAACATGACCTGTCTGCATCCTTTTATTACAATCCGTCATTTACTCCCTCCATCCTATCTGTCCTTTGTCTGATGCCTTGCATCCTGCCTTAATGCTTCCATTATCTCCGGTGGAATACGGCTCATTATCTGCTTCATGCTGTGAAGCTCGCTCTCCAGCTTCTTCCTCTCCAAGGCATCCTTCATTTTGCCACTTTCCCCTGCTTTGGCTCTTGCTTCCAGCTTACTGTTCTCCTCCAGCAAATCATCAATGGTTATCTGATATTTTTTCAGCTGGGTACTGAAATTCTCCATCTGTGGAAACCATTTCTTTAGCAGTACCAGAAGCTCCTCTTTCTTCTTGCCGGAATTGAAAGGATTCATTTCATCAAGAAGCGTTTCAATTCGTACTGCCTGTTTGGATAAATGTACCGCCTGCTTAAACAACCTTGTAGGGATATGCTTTCTGCCTGTCATACTTGCCGATTCCCCACGCTCCAGATCCGGATATTTCTGTGCCATATAAGCGTAAAAATCATCCTGCCATTTGGTAAGATTGGCACGGTTCCCGAGGATTTCCTTGGCACACAGCCTGTTATCCTCGGTTAATGGTACAAAGGTCAGATGCAGATGTGGTGTTTTCTCATCCATGTGCACCACTGCAGAAATAATATTTTCCCTGCCTATACGGTCAATGAGAAAATCCCCGGCTCTTTGGAAAAACTCCCTTGTTTCCTTGATGGATTTTCCCTTAAAGAACTCAGGACTTGCCGTAATCAGCGTATCCACAAATCGGGTGCTGTCCTTCCTTGTACGGCATCCTGCTTCCTCAATGCGTTTCTTGATAAAGTGGTAATACCGCCCCTGTGGCTTAACGATATGGAAGTTATATTTGCTCTTGTCGGTATCAATGTCAGGATTACTGGCATATTTCTCCTTCTGTCTTTCGTGGTGGGCTTCCAGCGGAGCTGCCGGATGCCCTTTATGCTTTTCAAATCTTAAAATGGCGTATTTTGGCATGTTTTGTTTGCCTCCTTTTTCAGTTTTCAAAGTACGCTCATCGATGAACTGACCTAAGTCTACACTTTGAAAAGTCTCTGTGCCGTATATCCGAAAGGTAGGAATAATTCCTCAGAAAAGACAGATTTCCATGCTTACGGAAGTGTGGTAAAATATCAGCAATAACACTAAAGAATAAAAGGGGGATACATCATGGCATTAAGCATACAGGAACGATTAAAAGACCTCCGTGTAGAGCGCAAACTGACACTGGAACAGTTAGCCGAGCAGACCGGACTATCCAAATCTGCACTTGGCAGCTATGAATCCGATGATTATAAAGACATCAGTCACCATGCCATTAACAGACTGGCAGACTTCTACGGTGTAACCACTGACTATCTGCTGGCACGGACGGAAACAAAAAGCCACCCAAACGCAAGCCTTGCTGACCTGTGCCTGAGGGACGATATGATAGAATTATTAAAGAATAAGCGGATTGATACTGCTTTGCTGTGCGAGCTGGCAACCCATCCGGATTTTGTGAAGTTACTTGCAGATATACAGATTTATGTGGAAGGTATCGCATCCATGCAGATACAGAACCTGAATGCCTGGGTGGATGTGGCAAGGGCTGAAATCATGGAAAAATACCAGCCGGATGAACATGACAAAACAACTTATCTGTTACAGTCCGCCCATGTAGACGAGGGCGATTATTTCAGTAGCAGGGTACATAAGGACATGGATGGTATCTTGGAAGATTTAAGAAAAGCACATGTAGGAAGAAGTGACGGATCACCAAAATCCACCGTTGCGGAAGAATTGAAATGGGACTTAGAGGAAGTGGTTAATTTTGAGGGTAGCTATACAGAACAGCTTTTGTTGGTATTCTGCAAACAAACCAAGCTACGCTATAACAAGCTGTCAGAAGAAGAAAAACAATGGCTGATACGCATTATGCAAAAATCAGAGCTGATAAAGAGTGCTGTTTCTAAGCGAGGGAAAGGGAAAAAGTAAGCAATCGAAAATTCTTTCCGGATTGATATAAACAGGTGCTACTGCTATAATAAATGGCAGAGCAATCATTTCAAATAGGGGATAATACCATGAAGTTTGAAAAATTAGCAAATTCTATAAAAAACATAAATGACAAAGCAGGTTCTACAGCCAAAAGTGCCGTGAATCAGCTTATGACTTTACGAAATTGGGCGATTGGATACTACATCGTAGAATATGAGCAGGCTGGAAGTGACAGAGCTGAATATGGAACACAACTATTAAAAAATTTGGAAAATAAAATTGCTCAAAAAGGCATGAACTCCACACTGTTTAAGCTCTGTCGAAATTTTTATTTGTTGTATCCTCAAATTGGTGCGACAGTGTCGAACCAATTTGAATTACCGGATTTTGAAAAAAGTTCGACAACGTCGCACCAATTTGAAACGAAGCCGGAAATTTTGGTAAGCAATCTCTCGTTTTCTCATATTAGGGAAATTATGGTTATTGAGGATGCTTTTGAAAGATTTTTTTATGAAACAGAATGTATGAAATGCAATTGGAGCGTAAGAGAGCTTCGTAGGCAAATAAAAACAAATCTGTTTGTAAGAGCCGGAATCAGCAAAAATCCGGAACTGTTGTTAACAAAATCAGTAGATAATGCCAGTTCAAATGCGTTAACAATCAAAGACCCGTTTACCTTTGAATTTCTTGGCTTGGATGCTAAGGAAGCCGTAAGCGAATCCGATTTAGAACAGGCATTGATGGATCATTTGCAGGAATTCATGCTTGAATTAGGACAAGGCTTTTGCTTTGAAGCAAGGCAAAAGCGCATCATAATTGATGATAAATATTATTTCATCGATTTGGTTTTCTATAACAGATTGTTGCACTGCAATGTTATTATCGAATTGAAAAACGATGAATTTAAGCATGAGGATTTAGGACAATTAAATGCATATGTGGGCTACTACAAAAAGAACGAAATGGTGCCGGGTGATAATCCGCCTGTTGGAATCTTGCTTTGTACCGATAAGGGTTCACAGATGGTAGAATATGCGTTGTCAGGAATGGATAACCAGCTGTTTGTTTCAACATATATGCTTCATTTACCGGACAAGAGAAAATTGGAAGCATTCATGTTGAAAGAATTGGAAGAAATGGGAATGTAATAACAGAAAAGCTCGCGAAGTTTTGAAATTTGTGGAGGTATGTAAGGATGATTGAGATATGCTCAAATTGTGGAAATCACGAATGGGATAAAGAGATAATTGGTAATAACCTTCGTTGCCCGAAATGTGGCGCAGAATGGGAATTCCGAACAATGCCACTACTAATTCTGACAGGGTGTAGTGGTGTGGGAAAGACAACTACAGCAATTGAGATTATGAGGAGAATGGTTGATTTTGTAGTATTAGATGCAGATATTTTCGCAGGTGTTATCAACTGGAATGATGAGGAATCATGCAATAACTGGGTGGAACTTATCGCTAACATTTCAAAGGATATTATGCAGTCCGGCAAACCGGTTTTGTGGACGATGGCGGGATGCCTTGACCGTTTTCCGAAAGTGTATAATAGACGATATTTTAGTGAGATTAGTTGCTTGGCGTTGGTTACTGATGAGGATTCTTTGAGACAACGTATGCGAGATGGCCGGGGAATAGTGGATGATAATTGGATTAATAGTTCATGTGACTATAATCGTTATTTTATAGAACATACGCAGATTGGAGACACAAAGTATGAGGTATTTGATATAACAACCAAGGCTTCGAAAGAGGTAGCTGATTATGTGATAAAGTGGGTTCAGAAGAAGGCTTGTGTATGAGAAAAGAAACAAGAGTTGGGACGAAAGCGATAGGTTAACAGATAATGGAGTATTTATATTGTAAAAATGATAATTTTCAAGATTTTGCAAGCGGTCGAGTTCTTTATGGAGGAAAAGGAATACCGAATTTTCCGATTCGATTGTTACTTGAAATTTACGGTCGTGCACTGGCGTATTCGAATAAGAAAGATGATTTAGTCATATATGACCCTTGTTGTGGAGGTGGCTATGCCCTTACAATCCTCGGATATTTTCACAATAAGAATATTAGAAAACTATATGGTAGTGATATTGATGAAGATATGGTAGCTCATGCAAAGAAAAATTTGTCCCTACTTACCGATGCTAATTTGAAAAAGAGAAAAGAAGAGATCATGGAACTTTATAATTCTTATGGTAAAGAATCTCATAAGGAAGCATTAGATAGTTGCGATAAATTAAGCAGTATGCTGGTGAGATATATATCGACAGAGATTTTTTTAGCGGATTGCACGATGCTTTTACCGGAGATATTGCCTGATATAATTATTACGGATGTTCCATATGGCAATCTGGTTGAATGGGAACAAGGTAAGGGTTCCATGGATGCTATGTTGGAACAGTTGTGGAGAATTTCACATGATAATACTGTTTTGGTTGTCTGCATGGATAAAAAGCAGAAAATCAATTTTGAGGAATGGAAAAGACTAGAAAAGCAAAACGTTGGAAAACGAAAGTTTGAAATTCTAAAGAAAAAATAAGGATTTTGAAAAGGTTTGAAACATGAAATTTCAGTCTTGCGGAGACATCGCCATGCGACCTCCATTAAATAAATTTGTCAGATACGGTCTAACAAATTTGAAAATCTGAGCGTTCGTAGGTAGCGTTTTATATACCCTCTATCTGCGAATAAAAGAGCTTAGTTTCTGTGATTGACACTGGCACAGAAACCAAGCTCTTTTCGTCTGCT
>CAMEDC010000084.1 GCA_945913255.1 uncultured Lachnospiraceae bacterium | reverse complement strand
AATGCCCAGAACCGGAATCGAACCAGTGACACGAGGATTTTCAGTCCTCTGCTCTACCAACTGAGCTATCTGGGCCTGTAACGTAAATCCTTGCGTCACAACATTGGTTATTTTACATGGAAAGCTGATAAATGTCAACCCCTTTGTGAAAATTTTTTAGCAACTTTTTTTCAGTGCATATTGATGAGAAAACGCTTCTTCACTGCGGGCAGTAATACTGCAACAGCAATTTCACCACTCTGCTGTAGCTGATTTTTCCGTCGGAAACACCGTTTACTTTTAAATTGGCATCCACCAGTATATCCGCCGCCTTATCCACTGTCTCCGTGTCAATCAGCGCCTTTCCGTTAATGCGCTCCCATTCCTCATCAGATACAAAAGTATTATCCTCCCAGACCTGCTCCGATACCGCGACAGGATGTATCTTTTCCATTGCAGCTTCATAGGCAGTGCGCTCTGTCTGCCACGCTTTGTATAAATCGTTGTACAGATAATTTAAGACACTCAGATATCCTGCATATTCAATAAATGCATCCTCAGACTGCACACAGGCAAGGTAACCGATAAAGTTTGCCTCATCTTCATAAATATATCCCCGCAAGTGCGCCAGCTCATGACACATAGTTGAGGGAATGTTGAGAATATGCATTACATCATTGTAATTCGCTTCCATGGAAAAGGGAAAATAGTAGCCCTGCATATGCTGCTGACACATGAAGTCCGAAAAAAGCATTGCCTTGGGACGCGGATACCAGCCGTCCAGCTGCTCATATTCCTGTCCCAGCTGCTGCATCAGCTTTCTGCACTGGTCAGCCGTATCTCGAAGCTGCTCCCCATAGGCTGCATCTCCAAGACTGCCGGTACTTCCCATATAAACAACCATCCCTGTCTCATCACGCTCCATCTGCTCTGCCAGACGGTTACAGTTCTCTGCCACCATGTTGTAAACCGCAATCAGCTCTTCCAGCGTATATTCCTCTTTTTCCTCCCCAAAATAGTGCTCGGAAAAGGTTGATGCATGATAGAGGATAAAACAGTTCAAAGTCATAATCAGGCAGACAATCAGTACTGTCCATGCAAAAAAACGGTAATACCCCTTCACAAAACGGATCACCCTTCCAAGGACGGTCTTTTTTGCAAATATTTTCATGATTCCTGCTGCCGCCCACAAAAGCCCCAATACAACGGCAACGGACAGAATCAGCAGCCCTGCTGCAATCAGCCACTCGCCCACCGAAAAGGGAAAAAGACCTGTAACTCTTCCCCATGTATTCACCCATATAGGAAAAATATGTGCAATATACCAGTCACAAAATCCCGTACTGTTCCATGCAACTATATTCAACAGCAGAATGAAAGCCGTAATCAATCCATATGCAATTCGACTTTTCTGTTTTTTCATATGAATCATTCCCTTCCCTATTATCCTTTCCACTATCGGGCTAGCTCAGAACTTTCACCTGTCAGAAACGTGTGCCGCAAGGTGCACGAAACAAAACGACCCTCCTTTTCAGAGGGCCGTTCCTTTGCATTTCTTTATTTGATCACGATATCATTAAAGGAATCAGAAGGAATCAGAGAAATATAGGTTTTTCCTGTATTGATCTCAATTTCTTCTCCTGTTTCTCTGTCATAGTAAACAGTAATATCAGTCTCACCGGTCTTTGTCCATGTAATACCGATTGCCTTACCGTTTGTAATATAGTATCCCCAGCGTCCGCTGTCGATTGCATTATAAATCAGATAGCCTTCACCCAGCTCTGAGAAGGTGGTATCCTGCAGTATCACATTCTTAAAGGTAAGCTGTGCACTGTCATGTAAAGGATCCAGATGTGCTGCACCATACTCATAATAGTCATATGTCTCTGTCTCTTCGTTGTACTTCAAGGTCGATTTATTATGAGGGAAGGGCAGTATAACCTGTGTTGCTGTCTTAGCATCTGTTCTGTCAGAGAAATCAATCTCCTTTTCTGCAAACTTGAAATGAGCACCCTCATAGTAATCATTATAGGTCGTTGAATAGTTGGAATTCTCAAAACGCTGCTTTAATCCATCATAAGTCTTACCCTTATTGGTATTGGTATAAGGTTCATACGTTATATACTCTGTAAATTCCGTTGCTTTTCCGTTGCTGAAACGTGCAAATCCACCGCTGAAATTGTTGGTATAAGGCTTTGCAACCCAGTCATTGATAAAAAAGGGACCACCATCATGACAGAGCACCGCATTCCACTCTGCTGCCAGCATAAAGTTGGTAGGACGTACACTTCGAACACTTCCGAACTGGGTAATGCTGCCCCAATCCTTCACCAGTGCCATAAAACGGGTAATTCTGTCGTTCATGGTACTGTTCATGATTTCATATACAACATCTGCTTCGGTAAGTCCGTAATGAGGAAGTGCTGTCTTCTCATTATCCACCATAACGGCGATGGGACGCTGATCTATAAGACTCTCATCTATCCATTCATTGGTCAGCTCACTCCGGTACATTCCGTCATGATTTTCTTCCACTACCTCCTCTTTTTCCTCTGCAGCCTCCTCAGAAGATGCAGGAGTCTCTGCCTCCATAGGCTTCGGCTCCAGAGTTTGAATGGGAGAAGAAACCTGCTCCTCACTCTCATTTCCGCACGCGGTCATAAGTAAACCAACGGCTATCAAAACTGCTGCTAATGTTTTCTTTTTCATTGGAACTTCCTTTCCTGTTTATTTTCTTTTATTTTATAACCAAGCATGCAAATTGTCCACGTAATCGACAAAAATTTATGTAGAAAATTTTTGCATTTTTTCATCAAATTGTCAAAAATTAAGCTTTCTTCTATTCTATTTTCAAGATTTCATCTATCCTTTGTTTCTGGGGACTTAAGGTTCCCATCCGGCTGACAGCATCCTCCATCGCCTTTTTTCTGATTTCCGCGCGTTCCGTATCTCCCGCTTTCGTATAGATGTTATAGTAAAGAGCAGCTTCGTAGTAATCTGCCAGTGCATAATATTCCTGATATGCAGCTTGGTTTTTCTTTCCCTGAGCTCTGTTCGTCCGGGTCATGCTCGCAATATTATCATAATTATCACTGCACATACTATAGTAAAAACTACGCTCGCTGTATGTATATTCATCCTCCCGAAACTGCATTATCGCAAAACACAGTGCAAACAAAAGAATCAAGCAGAGAATCATGATAACAATATCCAATTTATGTCGCTTACTCATTTTGCATTTTCTCCTCCAGTTTTTCTTCCAATAACACTGCCTTTTTCGTCTTGCTCAGAGCAGGCAGTGTCGCCGCTTCCTCCTGCGTAAAATTGCCATAGGCAACCAGCATTTGTTCTATATTGTACTCCATAACGGAAGCTGCCTGCTCAAAAATCTCGCTCTCACCGTACAAATCGGTATAATAATCATCCTGATTTAAATAGTACCGATAGAAATAATCCAGTGCATCTACCGTCCTGTCTACAGCCTGTTCTATATAATCCTCATCCTCCAGAAAACAATAGTAAAGCAATGCGTCCTGTACGGTGGAATAACTTCCGGCAATCTGGATCACAAGGCAATATTTTTCCTTATAGGGTTCCTCATAGCTGCGAATATAATTCTCATTGCAAAATGTATTAAAACTCAGATAATCCTCTTCCGCCAGATATTGATCCATAATTTTGGAATATTTTGCATAATGCCTGTTTGCACTTGCCCTTCGCCAGGAAGAACGTATACTCCACGAGTTTGCTCCAATCAGAAATGTCACCATAATCATAACGATTAATACGGCAATCACAATCACCCTGACCGTAGTATCCGTATATCTACCGGTCTTTTCATAGACATATTTCCGGGTATTCTCAAATTCACTCTGATACCGTTTCATATCCTTGATATGCTGTTTTGCGTGTTTATTGGGCTGTCCGCAATGGGGGCAATATTCATCCTCCAATGATAATGTGCCCATACAATACTCACACTTCATCTACCTGTTCTCCTTTATCCACTTTTTCACATATTCCTTACAGACATCATAATCCATATACTGCCCGCCGTTTTTCTTTAGCTGTTCCTGAAAGGCATCATATTCCTCTGCCGGCATATTCCATCTGGCAGCAAAATCCGCCTCACTCATCTCAATATAGGGCTCCAGAGCACTGTATTCTTCTTCCGTAAATCTCTCCTTTTGGAGTACAATTCCCTTGACTACCCATTCATGTGCCAGTAGAAAAGCAAGTGTGCTTTCACTCAGTTCCTCCTGTTTTTCCTCTTCCAGATAGCTCCTCACAAAATAACAGGTCATATAAGCTTCTGCAAAATTGAAATGCTCCCATTCATATAAAATACTGTTTTTATCCCCCAGAAGTTCGAGATAAAGTTCCGCCATTTCCTCATAATTCCCTGCATCGTACAGGGCATCCAGCCTGGGATAATTTTCCTGCATCCACAGATATTGCGCCTTATAGCTCCTATCCTCCAGCTTCTCTTTCAGTAAAATACCGGCTGTAAACAGAACTGCGACTGCAATCACAGCAAGCAGTGCACCCTTCAAAAACTTGCCCTGCTTCTTTATCGTTTGCTGCAATACCTCCCGCGGAGCATCGTCCAGTTCTTCCATGTCCTCCCGGACATCCTCCAGCTTTTCCAGATAGGCTCTCTCCGCCCCCGTCACATTCACAGAACCGCAGCTGGGACATTTTACCTGATTTTCATCATATTCTTTTCCGCAATTTCCGCAGACAATATACCTTCCCATTGCGCTAATAAATCCTTCCTGTCAAATTTTCACCTTATTCTATCATATTTTGACAGAACCTGTACACATCTTTTCTTTTTCCCATGCATGTGCTATAATGTGCGCGGCAAAAATGAATCGAAAAGAGCTGTTTACGATGCAAAAACAAAAGAAACATGAAATGGATCTCTGTGAGGGATCTCTCTGGAAAAAAATATTGATTTTCAGTGTACCTCTAATGTTTTCCAATATTTTACAGGTCATCTTTAATATGTCCGATGTTGCTGTGGTGGGAAAATTTGCAGGGCCTATTGCCTTGGGCGCGGTAGGTTCCACCAGCATCCTCGTCACACTGTTCACCGGCATTCTGATTGGGCTTGCCGGGGGCGTCAACGCCCTGACCGCACTTTATATCGGTTCCAAAAATGACGACAACGTCCGCGAGACCGTACATACTTCTGCCATCCTCTGTCTCATCGCAGGTCTGCTGATTGCCGGGCTGGGTATTCTCTTTTCCGATTTCATCCTTACCATCATGCATACCAAAGAGGAACTGATTTCGGATGCTGTTCTCTATCTGCGCATCTATCTTTTGGGCATGCCGGCTCTGGCTCTGTTTAACTTTGGCAATGCCGTACTCAGCGCAATCGGCGACACGAAAAGGCCTTTGTACTATCTGTCCTTCGCCGGCATTATCAACGTCCTGCTGAATCTGTTCTTTGTAATTGTCTGCGGAATGGGAGTAGCCGGTGTTGCCGTGGCAAGTATCATCTCCCAGTATATTTCCGCCATACTGGTTTTGCGTCTTCTGTTTCAAAGCCGGGGTAATTACGGTCTTTGCCTGACCAGTCTCAGAATTTCTCCTGACAAAACACGCCGGATATTGAAAATCGGCATTCCTTCTGCTTTTCAATATGCCCTGTTTGCCATTGCCAATCTTTTTGTACAGACCGGTGTCAATTCTTTCGATCACATTATGGTAGAAGGAAATTCCGCCGCCGCAAATGCCGACCCTCTGGTTTACGATATGATGGCTGCTTTCTACACCGCCTGCGCCAGCTTTATCGCCCAAAATTTCGGTGCACAAAAAAAAGACAGAATCAAAAAAAGCTTTCTGATCTGTCTCCTTTACTCCTTTTTGGTCGGATTGATTTTGGGCGTCAGCCTCTATTTGCTGCGCTATTCTTTCCTGTCACTGTTTACCAGTGACGCAAATGTTATCGCTGCCGGTACAAAGCGCCTCTCCATCATGGCTCTTTCCTATTGTATATCCGCTTTTATGGACTGTACGATTGCTGCTTCACGCGGATTGGGAAAAACGATTCTGCCCACGATCATCGTTATTATGGGGTCCTGTGTATTCCGAATAATCTGGATTTACACAATATTTGCCCATTTCCATACAATTGAGTCTCTGTACCTTTTGTATGTCTTCTCCTGGATTATTACAGCTGCGGCAGAATTGATTTACTTCATTTGGATTTACCGCAAAACAGTTCCCCGGGTTGCTTAGACTTCTCCGGCTCTGTTAGCATCTCCGACTTCGTTAGCATCTCCGGCTTCACTGGCTTCTCCGGCTTCGTCAGTTCCTTTGGCAGAGTCAGCTTCACTGGCTCTTCTGCGCTGCTCCGTCAGGTCAACATATTTATCTGCTATAACACCGTGTTCTGCCAGCGCCTTGTAAGTACGCTCCTGGGCAGGTGTCATAGATAGTCCCAACGTGGAGTTTTCATCTGTAATGACACAGCCGGTATGTTCAATCAGCCAGAACAGCGGTGAATCCTCTTTCGGTATCAATTCCCAGACTTTCTCCTTCGGCATAGGCATCAAATCCATCAGCAAATGTAAATGCCCTTCCTTTATCAGCTCATAGCTGCCGTCCGGCAGAATCACTCCCGCCGCATAATTTTTCCCGTCTTTTCCCACATTGGCAAAGAATGTTTCATCTACTGTCATATGGCTTGCAACCCGCTCTTTCTATACAACATAATCCAGACAGCTTCTGATGGCAGTATATGGTCTTACTTTTCCGTTCGCCACTGCCACATGCTCCGGATGCACGGCATATCCTTTCAGCGCCGCCTCATCCGTAAAAGTGGAGTCCAGCATCAAATCCGCATTGGAGCTTTCAAGACCTTCTGTATGTACCTGAATGTCTACAAGACCCGGAATCCGGCCTGCAAGCCCCTCCAGTCCCTCCTTGATACCTGCTTTTACCTTAACCTTCTCCTCTGCAGTCAATTCTTCCTTCAATGTCCATAAAATCACATGCTTTACCATGGCAATTCTCCTTTTTACGCCTTCGGCGTCGCTTTTTTTCTAACTCGCGCTATCGCGCTCCTTGTCTTTAACTCGCAAATCCGCGCTGTCGCGCTCCTTGCCTTTAACTCGCAAATCCGC
>CAMEDC010000083.1 GCA_945913255.1 uncultured Lachnospiraceae bacterium | reverse complement strand
AACGAGGATGACCACATGTTTGGTCTGACCTGTGCGAAAAAGTACGGCGGTGTCTATGTACCTCCTCATCAGGCGGTTATCCATCAGTACGCGAGAGAAATGCTGGCAGGCGGTGGAAAAATGATTCTCGGTTCCGATTCCCACACCCGTTACGGTGCGCTGGGAACCATGGCAATGGGCGAGGGAGGACCGGAACTCGTAAAACAGCTGCTGAACCAGACCTATGATATCAACATGCCCGGAGTGGTAGGCGTTTATCTGACCGGAGCACCTGTGAAGGGAGTAGGTCCCCAGGACGTTGCCCTTGCCATTATCGGTGCTGTGTTTAAGAACGGCTATGTGAAAAATAAGGTAATGGAGTTTGTGGGACCCGGCGTGGCTTCTCTGAGTGCCGATTTCCGTATCGGAATTGACGTTATGACAACCGAGACGACCTGCCTGTCTTCCATTTGGAAAACGGATCGTGAGATTGAAGAGTTTTATGAAATCCATGGCCGCAAAGAGGAGTATAAGGAGCTGGCGCCCGGCGAGGTGGCCTATTATGACGGCATGATTCTGGTTGACCTTTCGAAGATTCGTCCGATGATTGCAATGCCTTTTCATCCCAGTAACACTTATACCATTGAGGAACTGAACGACAATCTGTTGGATATTCTGGATGAGACCGAAAAGCGTGCCCAGGTAAGTCTGGACGGTGCGGTGGAATTCCATTTGAAGAATAAAGTAAAGAACGGCAAATTTATGGTGGATCAGGGTATCATCGCAGGCTGTGCCGGCGGCGGTTTTGAAAATATCTGCGCAGCAGCGGATATTTTGAAGGGACAGTATATCGGTTCCGACGGATTCACCTTAAGCGTATATCCCGCATCCATGCCTGTATATATGGAACTGATTAGAAACGGCTGCGCTGCCACCATCCTGGAGACAGGTGCCGTGATGAAGACAGCATTCTGCGGTCCCTGCTTCGGCGCAGGAGATACTCCCGCAAACAATGCCTTCAGTATCCGCCATTCTACCAGAAACTTCCCCAACCGTGAGGGAAGCAAGCTGCAGAACGGGCAGATTTCTTCCGTTGCCCTGATGGATGCGCGATCCATTGCGGCAACTGCGGCTAACAAGGGTGTATTGACTCCCGCAACGGATTTTGACGGTGAGTTTGGCAAGTATAAGTATCACTTTGACAGCAGGATTTATGCAAACCGCGTATTTGATTCCCACGGCGTGGCTGACCCTGACACGGAAATCCAGTTTGGACCAAACATCAAGGACTGGCCTGCAATGGGAGAACTGCCGGAGAATCTGGTATTACAGGTAGTCAGCGAAATTCATGATCCTGTGACAACCACCGATGAATTGATTCCTTCCGGTGAGACATCTTCCTACCGTTCCAATCCTCTGGGGCTGGCTGAATTTACCCTGAGTCGTAAGGATCCCGAGTATGTGGGGCGTGCAAAGGCGATTCATGCGCTGGAAGAAGAGCGCATGAAGGGCGGACATCCCTGCCAGGTATGTCCGGATATCAAGAATGTGATGGCACCCATTAAGGAGAAATTCCCGGAGGTAAGCCATGTCAATACCGGTTTCGGATCTACCATTTTTGCGGTAAAACCCGGTGACGGTTCTGCCCGAGAGCAGGCTGCATCCTGCCAGAAGGTTCTCGGTGGGTGGGCAAATATTGCCAATGAATACGCTACGAAGCGTTACCGCTCCAACCTGATTAACTGGGGTATGCTGCCCTTCCTGATTGAGGAGGGAGAGCTTCCGTTTAAAAATCTGGATTATCTGTTTATTCCGGGTATCAGAAAGGCAGTGGAGGAAAAGACAGATATCATTTCGGCCTATGTGGTGAGGGATGGCTCCCTGAAAGAGTTTACCCTGCGTCTCGGTGAACTTACCGATGAGGAGAGACAGATTATTCTGAAGGGCTGCCTGATTAATTATAACAGGGTGTAGAAAGGAAAGAATCATGGAATTCAATAAATCTGTGTCCAACCCGATGCTGGTGGGTTGTATCGAGCTGATGAAGGCGGAGGATACTCCGGACCATCGCAATATGTTTGTAACGGAACTGACGAAGGCGCAGTTTTTATCTCCGGCTCTTATGGAGCCGGCTCCTATAGAAGGATCCGACGGGCAGCTGAAACCGGCTCCCGGTACGAAGGTGCAGTTCCCCATGCTTGCCGCGCCGGATGGCAGAAAGTATTTTATGGCATTTACAGATGCTTCCGAATATGAGAAATGGCAGGAGAAAGCAGAGAAGAAGCTGCCTACTTTTGCGCTGAAGTTTGATGACTATGCGGCTATGCTGTTTACCAAGGATTCTCAGGGAAACCTGAATCCCAGCCTTGGCTTTGTGATTAATCCTCTGGGAGCCAATATTATTATACCCAGGGAAATGGTGGCAAATATTGTTGCGGTTCGGATGGCACAGGCGAAACAGGCAGCGGCAAAGAAAGCGGAAAATCCGGTTCCGCCCCAGGAAAACCGATAGACATTTCCCGAAGAATTGTACAGCAGGAATTGGTTTCGCAGGCGCTGCACGCGAGCTTGGTATGTGCTGAAAAACCGGGGTAAAGAAAATAAAAATTGTGTCGATATAATCTGTACAGGAGGGCGGTCAGGCCAAACCGCCTCCAAGTACAGATATGGACACCACGGATGGTATTGATGCGGAGAAAGGAATTCTCTGTGTGAATGCCATTTTTTTACGCAGCGGTTGGCAACAATCGTGCCGGTCCGACATCTGCCGGACTGTGAGGGGACAGGAGGGAACCCGGGAAAAGTTTCGGGATATCCGGATGGCGGCGCCATGGAAGGCGAGCCGGAAAGAAGGCCGAAATGGGTGACCATGAAGGAGAGAAGTGATGTGAGAATTGATTCCAGTACCATAGGAATGGAATCCGGAAGGAGCTATCAGGCTTCTTCAACTACAGTCAGACGTTTTATTCTATCGGATTATCAGGAGAGTCTGACACAGGGCAACAATGCCCTGAATGCCGCAATTGGCGGCAATACCGGTGAAACCGGAAATGCGCAGGAAGAAAGCGATACGGAAGAAACCGGTGAGCGTTCCTCTGCCACACTTCAGGACTGGCAGACCAGATTCCGGGCAACGGTGTCCAATGTTTCGATTCGAAGCTCCGCAAGCCAGACTTATTCAGATATCCGGCAGCAGAGCATCCGCTATATTTTTGAACTGCTTTTTGGTGAAAGAAGAAACCGCCTGAAGGAGTGGTTGGAAGACAGTGGACTGACTACAGACTCCACTGCAGGTCGGATGATGCAATCGGGAAACACATCGGCCAATCCGGGAACGTTGTACAACGAAAATGGTTTCCTGACGGCGCAGCCCGAAATGCTTGTCACAAACATGAAGGTTTTAACCTACAGTCAGGAAACCCTTTCCATTGAAAGAGAGGATACCTCTTTTTCCACGGTGGGAACCGTACGGACATCCGATGGCAGAGAAATCAATTTCAATGTCAATGTGGGCATGAGCAGAGAGTTTCAGGCGTATTACAGAGAAGACCTGGAACTGGCATCTTTCACCATGTGTGATCCGTTGGTAATCAATCTGGATACGGATGTGGCAAGCTTGTCTGACCAGACCTTTTATTTTGACATCGATGCCGACGGCGAATTGGACGAAGTTTCCGAACTGAAAGCAGGAAGCGGTTATCTGGCACTTGACAGAAATGGTGACGGAACCATCAATAACGGAAGTGAGTTATTCGGGACATCCAGCGGAAACGGTTTTGCTGACCTAGCAAGGTATGACGAGGACGGAAACGGGTGGATTGATGAAAATGATGCTGTCTGGGATAAGCTGAAAATCTGGGCAAAAGACGAAAATGGAAACGAAATTCTATACAAACTTGCAGACAAGGGAGTAGGAGCAATCTGTCTGCAGAGTGTATCCACCGACTTTACGCAGAAGGGGCAGAATGGGCAGACTTTGGGAGCCGTCCGCAATTCCGGTGTGTTTCTCTATGAAAACGGAAATGTGGGCACAGTGCAGCATGTAGATGTTGCAAAATATTACAAAGAAGCGTAGACTGACAGGGAGGCTTTAGCCTCCCTGTTTTATGATGGAAGGCCGGCGAGACAGCTATCAGAAAGGTTTTACACATAGTATGGCAAAAATCGGGAGATTATATGACAAGAGTAAAATAAATTTTGAAGATATGCTCTATCCGGGCAAGGCGCTTTTTGCCCTTTTGATTCCCATTGTGATTGAGCAGCTTCTCAACTCCTTTATGGGTATGGTGGATACCATGATGGTCAGCAATGTGGGAAGCGAGGCAATTTCCGCGGTTTCCCTTGTGGATTCCATCAATAACCTGGTGGTGCAGGTATTTGCGGCGATGGCAACCGGTGCTGCCATTATCTGTTCCCAGTATCTGGGGAACAAGGATAAAGACGGCTGCAACAGGGCGGCGAGACAGGTGGTACTGACGGTTTTTACGATTTCCGTGATAATTACCGTTTCCGGGCTTTTATTCCGAAAACCCTTGCTTCGGCTTATCTTCGGACAGATTGAACCGGGCGTGATGGAGAAAGCACAAAGCTATTTTTTGGTGACGGTGCTGTCATATCCTTTTCTGGCACTGTTTAATGCAGGTTCCGCTTTCTTTCGTTCCGGGGGAAATTCAAGGTTCCCCATGAAGGTGTCCGTCATTTCCAATGTACTCAATGTGGCGGGCAACGCTGTCCTGATTTTTGGTTTTGACATGGGCGTTGCGGGAGCGGCGTTGTCGACGCTTTTCTCCAGAATATTCTGCGCGGTTGTGATATTTGTATTCTTAAGAAAGCCGAAGCAGGATATTGTGGTGAAGGAATATCTGAGCATCCGCCCGGATATGCCTCTGATTGGAAAAATACTTGCCATAGGTGTGCCTGCAGGAATTGAGAACGGCATGTTCCAGTTTGGAAAGCTGGCAATCCAGTCTACCGTTTCCACCATGGGAACTGCTGCCATTGCGGCACAGGCCATGGCAAATATTCTGGAGATGGTGAACGGCATCTTTGGTGTCGGTGTTGGCATTGGACTAATGACTATGGTCGGACAGGCAATCGGTGCCGGAAGGAATGAAGAGGCAAAGTACTATGTGGTAAAATGCACAAAAATCGGTCTTGCGGGAATTTTGGTTTCCTGTCTCCTGGTGTTGGGAATTACAAAGCCTGTACTGTGGCTTGCGGGAATGGAAGCGGAGAGTGCAGCCATGTGCTTTGACATGGTGGTTGCAATTACCATAGCCAAGCCTCTTTTCTGGGCATTTTCCTTTATTCCCGCATACGGCATGCGTGCAGCCGGAGACGTAAAATTTTCCATGCTCACGTCAACAATCACCATGTGGTGTTTAAGAGTCGCCCTTTGTGTTTTTCTGGTAAAGGTCTTCCATATGGGACCGATGGCTGTCTGGTACGGTATGTTTGCGGACTGGGCAGTGCGCGGTGTGGTATTCTTCCTGCGCTTTAGAAGCGGAAAGTGGCTGCACAACAAGGTGGTCTGAATAAATTTCTTCCTTTGAGGCAAGAATGTTAGCGAAGGAACAGATAACAAACAGCATCAAAGGAAGGAAAACCAGCCATGAGAAAAAATAGAAAAAATAACGGAAAAAAGGAACGTATTGTGATGATTGCATCGTCGGTTTTTGTGCTTTCCGCACTGACGCTGACGGGGATTTATATGCAGGCCCAAAACACAAAGTCAAAGGATGACGGCTACACGATAGATTTTGAGGCACTGGAAAATAATACCAGCAGTAAATCACAGGAAATTGCACAGAACAAGAAGACCGAACAGGCGGCAGAACCGGGGACCAGTACTGCACAAAACGGGAGTACAACGGGACGGGGACTGAGCCTTGAGGATGATCTGGACTACATGCCTATGGAAGCCGGCTCCAGTCTGGTGGAAATCCCCGGACTGACAGACGGCATTTTGGAGGAGACAGAGAAACCCGGTGAAACAGCAGCGCCCGGAGAGACAGAAAAGCCCGGTGAGACAGCAAAACCCGGAGAGACGGAAAAAACGGGCAATGAACAGAAGGCGAAGGAGACTTCCGCAAAAAAGACAGTGGTGACAAAGGAACTGCACTTTGCGGAGACCGATGGCCTGCTCCGTCCTCTGGAAGGGGAGACTCTGCTGCCTTTCAGCATGGACAGCAGCATTTATTTTTCCACGCTGGAGCAGTACAAATATAATCCTGCGCTGATAATCCGGGCAGAAGAGGGTACGGAGGTTTTGGCCTGCGCGGAGGGAAAGGTAACTGATATCTTTGAGGATGCGGAGATTGGACATGCGGTTACCATGGAGCTGGGTGACGGCTACGAAATCACTTACGGACAGTTAAAGGAGATTAATGTAAGTGTTGGCAGTTATGTAAATCCCGGTGAAACCATCGGAAAGGTATCTTCTCCCACAAAATATTTCAGTGTGGAAGGCTCCAACTTGTATTTAAAGCTCACTGCTGACGGAATACCCGTGAATCCCGAAAGCTTATTCCGATGAGGAGGCGGCTATGTATATCACGGGCGGAATCATCAAGACAATGGCCGGGGAGGATATTGCTGACGGCTGTATCCACGTTGTGGGTGGGAAAATAGCAGAACTTGGAAAGCGGGATGAAGTTGTAATTCATCCCGCTGTTCATGAGAGAGTAATAGAAGTTCATGACAGTATCATTATGCCGGGTATCATTGAGGCGCACTGCCATATGGGTATCACAGAGGAAAAGAAAGGTATGGAGGGGGATGACTGTAACGAAACAGTGAACCCCATAACACCATATCTTCGCGCTATTGATGCCATTAACACGATGGACGCTGCCTTTGACGATGCGGTTCGTGCGGGGATAACCTCTGCCATGATCGGACCGGGAAGCTCCAATGTGGTCGGCGGGCAGTTTGCTTTTGTAAAGACAAAGGGCAGATGTGTGGATGACCTTGTGGTGAAAGCACCGGCAGCGATGAAGGTAGCATTTGGCGAAAATCCCAAGGTAAATTATTCCGGTCAGGGGAAAAGTCCGTCGACGAGAATGGCAATCGCGGGAATGCTTCGGAGAGAACTGACGAAAGCGGTTCAATATGACAGACGAAAGAGTCAGGCCCGGGAGAAGAACGAGGAATTTGAAGAAGACTTCGATCTGGAATGCTGGCTTCCTGTTTTGCACCGTGAGATTCCGCTGAAGGCACATGTGCACAGAGTGGATGATATTTTTACGGCAATCCGTATTGCAAAGGAGTTTCATCTGAAAATGACGCTGGATCATTGCTCGGAAGGCCATTTGATTGCGGAAGAGCTTGCGGTGGAAGGGTTTCCGGCCATTGTGGGACCGGATCTGGCGAGCCGCAACAAGATTGAAGTACAGAACTTGGCATTTAAGACAGCGGGAGTTTTAAACCGGGCCGGTGTGATGACGGCAATTACAACAGACCATCCTGTCTCTCTGATTGCTTCTCTGCCGCTTTGTGCCGGGTTGGCGGTAAAAGCGGGACTGGACCTGGAGGAGGCGTACAGATGCCTTACGAT
>CAMEDC010000082.1 GCA_945913255.1 uncultured Lachnospiraceae bacterium | reverse complement strand
CTTTAACTCGCAAATCCGCGCTGTCGCGCTCCTTGCCTTTAACTCGCAAATCCGCGCTGTCGCGCTCCTCATCCTGCTTCGCAGGATATTTGCTCGTTATCGCGAAGAAAATCAAATGCCGCCTTCGGCGTCGCTTGATTTTCTTTTCGCGTACATTATAGCATCCGACTTTATCATCAGACAACTACTTTCTTACTACCGTATAAACATCCTGACCCATCTTATTCTCAAAATAAGCCTTTAGCTCCATATTCCTATCCCATTTTATCTGTGGAAAGGAACCATATCTTCTTTTGACGTCCAGCATTCTGTCTTCGATATTCATAATCGACTCACCGCCTGCCAGACTGTCACACAATTGAATCAGCAGATCGTAATCGTCAAATTCCGTTCTTTCCAGCATATCCTTCAATATCTGCAGTTGCTCATCGGTCACATCAAATTTTCCGACATATCCCTCTATCACATGTTCGCAGAAGGAATGTGTCAGGCAGATTCTTGCCACTTCGTCATATCCCAGTTCTGTCATGTACCGATAACCATCATACACATGTTTCAACTGGCCGACACCGAATTTTCTCCCTATGTCATGAAGCAGTCCCAGCACATATGCCTTTTCCGGCTCCATATCTCCGCAGGCTGCGGCAATGCGCTCCGCACACAGCGCCGTCAGAAAACTGTGATTTTCCCATACTCCCGGGTTACATCCTGCCGCTTCTCTCAAAATTTCCTCTGCTCGCTCTCTTGATGGTATCATTTTTCTTTCCTTTCCGGCACAATCTGGCCCTTTGTTTTTATCCATCATACGATAGAAAAGTTGAGATTTACTGCTGTTTTTTTGAAGATTTCCTGAAGATAGTGTTAATTTCTTTCTCACTTTTCAGGAAAGCGTTCTCGAAAACAGGGAGATTTCTTTTTCTTTACTCTTCATTCCCAATTTTATATAATGAGAGTACAGGAACGACTACACTCTAAATTTCAGGAGGCAGCAGATGAAACAGGCACTTTACCACGTAGAGGAATATCAGGAGGAACTGATTTATCCGGCAGTATGCCGCTTTATGGAAGATCTGGAGATTGCAAAGGAGCTGCGCCCCGACTTTAAGGTTGTTATCAAACCCAACCTTGTTATGGCAAAAAGCCCCCAGTTCCCCGCAACGACACATCCGCTTGTTGTCAAGGCTGTTGTCCGCTGGCTGAAGGAACAGGGAGTTCACGACATCACTCTGGCAGAAAGCTCCGGTGGACTCTATAATGCCGAATATATGAAAAATGTATACTCTGTCTGCGGAATGAAACAGCTGCAACCCGATTTAAAGCTGAATATGGATTTTACGGCACAAACCGTAAATTGCCCTGCGGGCTTTGCAAACCATTCTTTTCATCTGATAACTCCCATCTGCAAAGCCGACTATATTATCAATATCTGTAAACTGAAAACCCATGCCATGACCGGCTACTCCGGCGGCATCAAGAATCTGTTCGGCACCATTCCGGGACTTGAAAAGCCGCAGATGCATTATCGCTGGCCGGACATTGAAGATTTTTCCAGAATGCTTGTTGAACTGGCTCAGACGGTAAATCCCCAGTTGACCATTATCGATGCCATTGATGCCATGGAAGGCAACGGTCCGACCGGCGGCACCTCCCATCCGCTGCACATGCTTCTTGCTTCCAAAGATATGTTCACACAGGATTATTTCGCCGCAGGACTGATGGGGCTTGATCCGATGAAAATTGTCATGATTCGCCAGGCAGTGGAAGCAGGGCTGGCTGCTCCCGACGCACTGGTTCTCACCGGAGACCCGGTTCCCGACAACCTGACCCCTTTTTGCCAGCCGGATACCAAAAGACTGGATTTTGCAGGCTCACTGCCCGGATTTCTGCAGAAGCCCTTTACTTTGATTGCGGGAAAACTTTTGAAGTCCTATCCCCAACTGAACAAATCCCTTTGCGTGGGCTGTGGCAAATGCGCGGAAAGCTGCCCCGCGCACATCATCAAAATTAAAGATAAAAAAGCACTGTTTCAAAAAAAGGGCTGCATCTCCTGCTTCTGCTGTCAGGAGATGTGCCCTATGAAAGCCATCAGTGTAAAGAAAGCTCTATAGTATCAGCCGACATTCATTTATCGGCAGTTTCTTACCTGTAATTTCCCTTGCTTTCAAACCACTTTTTCACTGTCTCATATGCCAGCTTCGGTCTTCTGTACTCATCCACGATGCCCTTATTGTTCATGGTGCGCGGACGTTTGTCAAACCAGCTGTCGCAGACTCTCACATCACAGAACTGCCAGATATAGATGCCGCTGCAGCCTTCCTGTTCAAAGATAGCGCCAATCTGCTCATTCAAGGCCTCTGCCTGATACTCCTCCGACCACTTCACATGAGCCGGTGTGCGGTATCCGTATATGGCACCGGCCCCTGTCTCCGTAATCAGGAAGGGCTTGCCGTTCCCTTCCGTATCCGTTTGTATCCAGTCATACAGGTCGCTCAGATATTCCTTCACCGGTGTGTCGTGGTACCACTTCGGATAAATATTATAGGAAACCACTTCCGGATAACCGAGGCATATATCCGTCTTAAACTGACAGCTTGCCGAAGAGCGGGGGCGCGAAGTGTCGAGTTCCCGTATCAGTGCATACTGCGCCTCATAACATTTCCTTCCATATTCCGTATGGCTTGCACATTCATTTAGAATGCCCCAGATATAGACAGACGGATGATTGTAATGGGTCATAATCATCTCCCGAATACAGTCCTCACACTGCTGTTCAAAATGAGGATTTCTCATAGCTTCCTCTGACAGACCTCTGGCATGATTTTCTTCCCATACGAGAATTCCCTGCTCGTCACACAAATCAAGAAAAATTTCATCGTTGGGATAATGAGAGGTTCTGATGGAATTTGCACCTAGATTCTTTGCCAGTGCCAGATCATACTGGATTGCCGAAAACGGCAGCGCACATCCAAACTGCGGATGATCCTCATGTCGGCAGAATCCCTTGATAAACAGCTTTCTGCCGTTTAAAAGGATATCCTTCCCCTCTGCTTTTACCTGACGGAAACCCACTCGATCTATCAGGTCATCCACAGCCTCCCCGGATTCGTCAAGTAAAGTTGCCGTGATATGATACAGGCTCGGCTGCTCCGGAAACCAGCTTTCAACTCCGGGGCAGGCAAGCTCCTCCGTATGAAACACTCTTGTCTCTCCGGCTGCCAGTTCTACCGGAAGCACTGTCCATACTTTCCTTTCCAAACTGATTTCCACCGTTCCGGAAAAAGGTTTTTGTGACAGATTGCGCAAACTGATGTCTGCTCTGCCGTACCAGCCATCCCTCTTTCCCTCTTTCGAAAGTTCTCCTGCCGCTCCCTTCCATACGGGAGTAAAATGCAGCCACTGTATATATGCTTCCCCAAGCTGTTCCAGCACCACGGGTCTGGAAATGCCGCCATAAGACTGATAATCATTCGGAACATGCAGGGCCGATTCCGGTCCGAAGGAATTGTCTGCAATTACCTCCAGGGTATGTACACCTGACGACATGTCGGGCAATATCACATCAAAAATTGTATAAGCATTATAGTGGGACGCCACTTCCTTTCCGTCTACCAACACCGCAGCCGTATGACTGACACCTTTGAACTCCAGGCGCACATTCCCCTCTGCCTCAAAAGTACGGGAATAGGACGCTTTTCCCCGATAGCTGACGGTATCCGGATACATTTCCCAACAGCCTGGCACCGGCACCTGGCGCACAATCTCTTTTTGCTCACCGCTCAATGTATGAAAATTCCACAGACACCCGGACAGTTCTTTATTCCTTCTGATTTTATGTGTTTCAAAGGTACGAATCATATTTTTCCCTCCCAATTCCAGGCATCTTTTTCCGACCCTTCGATGCCTCTCGATAAGATAACCTTATCACTTTAGGAAACACTTTGACAAGCAAAACAATATGAAAAAAACCGTCCAGTCAACTGATACTTAATCAGGCTGCACGGTTTCCTAAGGTAACATTTTTCATGAAACTTTAATTATCTGTTCTTTCTTGTCATGCTTTTCCAGTAGGCATAAATCACTGCTGCCACACAACCTACGCCGAGAACCTCAACGGCCAGTGTCTGCAATACTTCTTCCATAAATAAGACCATTTTTCATTTCCTCCTTTACTGTCGCAGGCTTTTTACCCTTATCTCTATTTAAGTAAAACAGGGGAAGTCCGATACAAAGGACACCACCCAAAACATTACCGATTGTTACAGGAACAAGATTACTCCATAAGTAATTACCGATATTCAGGCTCTTCATCTGTTCTGCGGTATATCCGTATTTTTCCATTGCCAGTCCCAGATAAGTCGGATTCATTTTTGCAACCAGACCTGCCGTAATATAATACATATTTGCCACACAGTGTTCAAATCCGGCTGTTACAAACAGCAGAATGGTGAAAAATGCTGCCAGCAGCTTTCCCGTGATATCCTTTGCACACGCTGCCATTAAGACCGCTGCACACACAAGAATATTACAGAGGATGCCGGAAACCAATGCTTCCGAGAAAGGAAGATTCACTTTTCCCATGGCTACCTTGATTGTATAGGCTCCCAGAAGCCCATCCGAATACTTCAGCTGTCCGCTCATGCTAACCAGTACTGCCAGAAGACTTGCACCTACAAAATTTCCAAAGTACACGCCCAGCAATACACGTACAACATTCTTAACCGACTGCTTTCCCGCAGATACGCTCATCGCCATCAGACAATCTCCGGTAAAAAGTTCTGCTCCCAGCAGAATTACCATCATGAGTCCGACAGGAAACACCACACCTGCTGCCAGTCTTGCGAGACCAACATTTGAAATGGTATGCGCCGCTACATTGCCGGCTGCCGCGCCCATAGCAATCATAGCACCCGCAAGTACTGCTTTTCCCACCAGACGCTCATCCGGCATCTGAATCTTCGCCTGACATCCGTCAATATATTTATCTACCGCTTCCTTTACAGAATAAAAACCGTCCATTTGAAATTATCCCTGCTCCTGACCTACTCCTGCTTTCAGTCTCAATGAATTTGAAAAAAGAATAACAGAATTCATGGTTTTACGGAAATATAAATATAAAAAGGTGCTATATGAAAATTCATATAACACCTTTTATCTATTTGTTTGTTAATTATATCTTACAGAAGCCACTTCCACCTTTGACTCATAAATCTTCTTCTGAAACAATTTATCGTACTCACTTAATTCGTAGTCCTGTCGATAAATCAAAACATCTCTGTAGTAATTGTCAGGAGCCTTGCAGGCTCTTTGAACCAACCCGTTCCTTTCCAGATAGGAGGTCGGAATAGGAGACACCCACATATATGTAGTAGGAACATTGGCGAGCAGGTCAAATTGACTCCCTCTCTCATAAACATAAATCACTTTTCGTTCCGCTTTGCTTCCGTCCGGTGCACGATTCCCCACATTTTTTGCATGCGGAATATCAATATCTCCGTGTGTGATTTTCACATACTTATGCAGGTCATCCACCGTAATCTCAGGCTTCTCCGCCAGCGGATGATGCTTCGACATCACCAGAACATACTCAAATTCCCATATGGTCTCCTGCACCAGTTTATTATTTCTAAGGCAGGTTTCAAAATAATTTTCATCAGATTTCTGATAACGTATAATTCCCATATTAAAACCATGATCGGTAACGTTAGCAATTGTTTTTAATGCATTTGTCTCTTTGATTGTAATCTCAATTTCCCGATCCATCTGCAATTCCGAGACAAAAGCAGTAAAACCGTTCGCAATATAGCTGCCTCTGGGAATCGAGATTTGAAAACGGTGTCCTCCGCCTTTCTCCTCCATTGAAATCTTCTCCAGCTCTGACATTTGCTCCATGATTTTCTTTGCATGATAGAGAAATTCCTCTCCTTTCTCCGTCACCTGTATTCCGCTGGAAGTTCTGCTGAATATGGTATAGCCAAGTTCCTCTTCCAAATCGCGGATTGCCTTACTTAAATTAGGCTGTGCCATATACAATGCCTGTGCCGCATGAGAAATGGAACCTGCTCTCTCCACCTCCAGTGCATATTTTAGGTATATCGTATTCATATTGATTTTCCTCTTTCCCTATGTGTCTGTCTCTGATTGGTATCTCTGAATACATAAATTGTTATATATATTTCTATATAACTCATATATTATAGCACAAAAAAATACGGGAAACACTGAAAGCTTCAATGTTTCCCACATTTTAATAAAACTGCTGGCAGCCGGACTTGAACCGGCACGGTGTTGCCACCGAGGGATTTTAAGTCCCTTGCGTCTGCCTATTCCGCCATGCCAGCATGACGCATTGGTCTGTGCGCTTTCGCGCGCATGGATGGAGGTGGATTCGAACCACCGAAGCAATTTGCAGCAGATTTACAGTCTGTCCCCTTTGGCCACTCGGGAATCCATCCAAGTTAGAATTGTGTCCTAACAGAGTGAAATTGTACCATACATAGCCGCAAATTGCAAGATAAATTTACACATCAGATGCTCCTCTTACATCTGCTGTTCCCGCTTATCCTCATGCAGCAAATAATAAGTCCATCCAATCAGAAGCGGCATCACCGCAACCGTAGGCAACTCATAGCGAATAGCATCCGCCAATGGAGACGCCAGACAGACAAGCACATTCATAAAGCTGGGAACCATCAAAATCAAGGCTCCATATTTCCGATGCTTCCAAAGAAGCAATGCCAGCGCCAGCAAAATCCAGGTGTACAGACCGGGCGTGCACAGATATTTAATCAGCGGAAGGGTCATGCTCAGATTCCATATCTGTATCAGAAACTCCGAAGCCTCCCGGGCAAACACATGATGAATTCCCAGACTCTCCGGATACTCCGGGTACTCCAGCTGAATCCACGCTTCAATATTCTGGGAGACAGGAGCCAGATATCCAAATCCCTTATTGAGAAACGCTGACACATAGCAGCCCGGATGCTTCCAGAACATTCGGAACCACACCTTGATATACTCTGACATCTCCCCACCCTTGTAATGAATTTTGATAGGGTCCGATATCACCGGATTATAGTCCGACATGGCATCATAACTCAATACGGAATCAATCACTTCTCTCTCATAATCCGTCACTTCATCGCCATACTCACAGACATACCGTGCTGTCTGCTGGAACGGAACACTGAACGCCTCCGCCGCCGCAGGCTTGGATATACCGAGTACGGAACTGTACAATACACCTGTCACTCCCTCATAAAGCAACATTGTTGACAGTAATACCAACAATATCCGTTTTCGATTCACACCCTTGAGCCAGAATACCAGCAAAAGCAGCGCCGGGACAATCGCATAGATGCCATTGTTCCTGAGCAATGCCGCCGCCACTCCGAAAACAGTCACGAGGATTGCATTCTTTCGTTCACACTGCCTTGTCTGTATAATCTCCAGGAGATATACTGCCTGTAACGTTGCCACTTCCGCATAAAGTAAGTCTTTTTCAAACCATTGTGCATAGGTTCCCCAAAACGGACTGAAGGCAAAGAAAAGAATCCCCACGGTACACCACTTCACCGGTATACACAACTGATGCAGCTTCTTCATGCTGAACGAAAATACCCAGGCGCCAACACAGGTATGAAACAGGCAGTAGAGAAAAAAGCCGAAGTTTGCATCCACCAGCCCTCGTCCTGCGGAAAAGAGAATTCCCATGATTGCCGTCGACAGAGGCGGATGCGCCGATCCCCATTCCATATCGCCCAGGAACTGCCTTAGCTGTGAGATACCATCCGGGCAGCTTGTACCGGGATAATTCAAAATCAGCCAGGGTAACCATCCCAGTAAAATAATCAGAAATCCAAGTACAAGAAAATGCTTCTCAAAAAAAGACTGTTTACCGGCTGCAGTTTCTCCGGAAACGATGTTATTCGCTGCCAAAGTATCCCTCAATGACCCTTGTTCAAAAAGGTGAAAAACGAGCCGCAACACCAGATAAAGAAGAATCCAGAACCCCACAATGCAAAAAGCGGAAAGCATCATCTGAAAGGAATTGTCCAACAGAAATCCCGCATGATTAAATTTTTTAAAGCTGATACAAACCACCAGAAGAACCGCAAACACCAGAGCGAGAATTCCAGTTCCCACATCCGGCCTCTTATCCCGTTTTTCCACCGTCCGGAACATCTGGAAGACTGCCGCCAATATCAGCAAATCCGCATAATTCAGACTATAGAACGCCTGATACAGTTTATTCAGTCCGTTGAGCAGATTGGACTCTTCAAAGCCACCAACACAAATTTCAAATCTGCACTGTAGCGTAAACACAACAACACAGGACAAAAGAAAATAGAATACATTGCGATATCGGCGCATTTTTAACCCTTCCTCATCCAAATAACTTCATTTATAGGATATCAATGTTTTAAAATTTTATCATAGTTTTAGGGACAAGGCAAGTTTACACTATTTACACCGTATAGCGCCAATGTTATGATAAAAAATAGTAGAATTTTTCTCTCTGCCGCAAGATGATTTTAGGTCGGTTGA
>CAMEDC010000081.1 GCA_945913255.1 uncultured Lachnospiraceae bacterium | reverse complement strand
CCGTCTATTTCTTCTCTTTTCCACAATACTGCATCAGAATCACTGACTCAACGTGTTCTGTGAAAGGAAATAAATCCAAAGCAACTCCCTTTACTACCCGATACCCCTTCTTTGTCAGGTACTTCAGATCCCGAACCAGTGTGTCCGGATTGCAGGAAATATATACCACCTTCTCCGGTTTAATCTGTGCCACTGCGTTTAAAAATTCTTCACTGCTGCCGCTCCTGGGCGGATCCATGAGCAGCACATCCAGCTTCGTATTTTGCTCAGCCATCTCCAGCAGAAACTTTCCGGCATCATTCTGATAAAACTGAATGTTTTTGATCTGGTTACCCTTCGCATTATTGCGGGCGTCTCTGACGGCATCCGGGTTCAATTCCACGCCAATTACTTTTGCCGCTTTGTCACTGGCAATCATACCGATGGTTCCGGTGCCGCAGTAAGCGTCCAACACCGTCTCCTTTCCGGTCAGTCCGGCATATTCCAGAGCTTTCCCGTACAGCTTCTCCGTCTGCACCGGGTTTACCTGGTAGAAAGACTTCGGTGAGATACGGAAAGTCTTTCCGCAAAGCACATCCTCGATATAGCCCTTTCCGTATATTACCTGCTCCTTATCGCCCAGTACCATGCTGGTATTCCTGTCGTTGACATTGAGGACAACTGTGGTAATCTCCGGATGGAGTTTCAGCAAAGCCTTCACAAAATTGTTTTTTGAAGGCATAATCGGCGAACTTAAGACGAGCACCACCATAATCTGCCCCGTTGCATGTCCTGTTCGAATCAACACATGTCGCAGCAATCCGTAACCTGTATCTTCATTATAGGGTTTGATTTTGAAAGATTTCAAGAGCCCTCTGATGGAAACAATGATTTCATCCGCTTTCTGATTCTCAATCAGGCAGCTGTCCACCGGAACAATTCTGTGACTTTTCTCCTCATAAATACCGGAAATTGGATTATGTCTTCTGTCCTCTCCAAAAACCGCATGTACCTTATTGCGGTAATGGACAGGCTGCTCCATACCGATTATGGGCTCCGGCTTGCAATACGGTTCCATCAGTTTTCGGAATCTTGCAGCTTTTACCTGCAGCTGTTCCTGATAATCCTTCTCTATCCACTGGCAGCCTCCGCATTTGGAAGCGACAGGACAAATGCTTTTCTTCTTTCCGTTTTCCTGCTTCATATTAATAACCATACCTTTCAATAACCTGCAAACTTTGGGTCGCACTCACAATGAAAAAAACTTTTGAAACTGAAAAAAAGAGTCCAGATAAACTGGACTCTTTCTGCGTCGGAGTGGCGGGATTCGAACTCGCGACCTCCACCTCCCTAAGATGGCGCTCTAACCAAGCTGAGCCACACCCCGTGACACATTAAGCATTATAACGTGTCACGAAGAAAAAAGCAAGTGTTTTTTACAAAATTGTTTAAATTTTTTCTACAACTTTTTCAACACTTCAGCCAAGCGCTTAAATTCCCTTAAACCAGAAGCTGAATTCCAGCTTTTTATCCACAGGAATCAGATATTCTTCATGTACTCTCGTTCCCCAGCTGTCGTCTCCACCAACACCCATTTGACCCAGTGCTGTACGAATCACGGTATACTGCACAGGGGGCAGTTCGTTGGGATGCGCAGCGTTCTCCAGTTCATGCGGCGTGTATGGCAATGCGGAGAAATACATTTCATCGCCCACAAATAGGAGTCCTCTTCCCCTGTCATCCGTCACCCTGGCATATCTGACTTTTGTTTTGTTTCCGCACTCCTGCGGCACCATATAACGCGCCATGTTGTCTGCGACCTTATTGTGATAGAGTCCCAGCTTTGCACCGCGCATTCTGTCGGCATAAGTTTCCTCGGGCCCGTTTCCATACCACTCCAGATTACCGTAATCCGCATCCATTTTAAACAACATACCGAACTCGGGCATATCTCCCAGTTCCACAACCGGCAGATAGGAAAGAGTTGTTTTGATGGTACCGTCTCCGTAAACCGTGTATTGTACCTGACAGTCTGCGGCAGGCTTGGTGGGAAGTAAATAGGTATAGGTAACCTTCACCTGATCCGCTTCTGCCTCCACCACAGGATTTTGTTCTTTGACACCCTTGTGGGTGGAATACATGCTGGCAAGCTTCCACTGACCATATCTCTGCATCATATCATTTCCGCAGTCATTGTCGATGGGTGCACGCCAGAAATTAGGTCTGGGCGTTGTTTTCAAAAGTTCCTTTCCGCCAAAACGGTAAGAAACCAGTCCGCCGCTGCCATAGGAGAACAAAGCTTCAAACGCTTCCCCGCGGACTCCCAGATTATACGTGCCTCTAATCACTTCAAAGGGCTTTCTCACCGCTATCGGCTGAGGCGTAATAAGTCTCTGTTCAACCGACATATCGTCAGGCGAAGAATGCTCTCTGTTCTTACCCACAAATACACCCTGTCCGAAAGCAAGCTCATGTCCTGCCTTTGCCCACGGCACATCCTTCTTCAGGCAGAAGGAAACCGTGATAACATATTCCTTCGTTTCCGGATAAGCAGACAGCCGGATGGGCATCGCAAACTCTCCGCTGCAGCCGGGCTCTACATCTGTAGGAAGAAGCACCTCTTCCAAAAGTCTGCCTTCCTGTTCCAACCGCACGAAGCAGTCGAAATCGCTGGTGTCCACAAACAGATTCTTATTGACAATCCGGATTTTTTCCTCTGACACTTCGATGGCAATATTACTATAATTATATTTTACTTCCTGCATCTTTGGCGAGGGCATCCTGTCTCCGCCGTAGACAATCCCGTTTCCGCTGAAATTGTAATCACAGGGTCTGTCGTCAAAATCACCGCCGTAGGCCTGGAACTCCTTGCCGTATCTGTCCTTCTTATAGATGGACTGATCCACATAGTCCCAGATAAAGCCTCCCTGATACAGGGGTTCACTGTCTGTCAGTTCCGTGTATTTATGCATAGCACCACAGGAATTTCCCATGGCATGTGTGTATTCACAGCAGATAAACGGCTTACTTCTGTCCTTTTTCAGCCACGCCGCAATGTCCTCCGCATGCGTATACATCTGGCTCTCCATGTCACTGGTATCGGGGTAACTCCTGTCATGAAAAACCCCTTCGTAGTGAACCAGCCTTCCCGGGTCGTTTTCCCGGAAGAAGCAGGACATATCGTAAATATTCTTTCCTCCATAGGACTCGTTGCCGCAGGACCAGATCAATATGGATGCGTGGTTCTTGTCCCTCTGATACATGGAATTTGCGCGATCAAGCATCATGTCATGCCACTCGGTGCGGTTGCCGGGCACCACGCTGTCAGCTTCCGCAGCACCGCGGGTCACAGGCTCCCATGAGCCATGTGATTCCAGATTGCACTCATCGATCAGATACAAGCCCAGCTGGTCGCAAAGGTTATAAATTCTGGAATCATTCGGATAATGGCAGGTGCGGATGGCATTGATATTGTGCTGTTTCATGGTCACAAGATCCTGCCACAGCTCCGCCTCGCTAACAACGCGTCCGGTGCGGGAACTGAACTCATGACGATTGACACCTTTAAACACAATCCGCTTTCCATTCAGCTTCATAAGTGTATCTTTCAGTTCAAACCGTCTGAAACCGACAAGCTGAGGGACAATCTCACAGGTCTGCCCATCGGCATCCGTTACTTCAATCACCAGCTTATAGAGATTAGGCTCCTCAGCGCTCCATAAAAGCGGCTTCTCCACCGGAATACGGAAGCGATTTTCTTCCTTCAGTACAGCTGTCATGTCTGCCACAGCCCTGCTCTTTATCACTTGACCGGGGAACCGCTCGTATTTTTCAGAATAACGATACTGCTTTTCTTCCTCCAACAGAGTTACGAAAATTTTACCCATTCCGGTCGCTTTTATGTCAAGCACCAGCTCCCCATCATCAAAGCTGTCATTGAGAATGGTCTGCACTCTGATATCCCGGATATGGGTTACAGGTACCGTGTAGAGATACACATCGCGGAAAATTCCCGAAAAGCGGAAAAAGTCCTGGTCTTCACACCAGCTGCTGGAACTCCATTTGAATACCTGCACCGCCAGCTTGTTCTCTCCCTCCCGTATAAACGGAGTCAACTCAAACTCAGAAGGCGTAAAAGTATCTTCACTGTAGCCCACATACTTTCCGTTGCACCACAAAGCAAAAGCGCTCTCCACTCCCTGGAAGGAAATAAAAAGGGACTCCCCCATCATGGCATCCGGCACAGTAAAATATTTCACGTAGCTTGCAACCGGATTAAATCGCTCCGGTATCTGCCCGGGACTGACTTCCTGCCTGCCGTCCCAGGGGTACTGTACATTTGCATACTGGGGGCTGTCATACCCTTCCATCTGAATATGCGCCGGTACACGAATATCTGCCCAGCTTTTGCAATCAAAATCCGCCGCCTCAAACCCTTTCACAGAAGTCTGGTAATTGGGGGCGTAAGCGAACTTCCACAAGCCGTTCAGACTCTGGCGGAAAGAGGTGACTCCCGCCTTTTCCTCTGCCGGATTTCTGTACCAGATATGATCTGAGTGGGCATCCAGCCTGTTTTCCCTGAAAAACTCCGGGTCTTTAACTTTATTGTAATCAAACTGCATTTTTCTCCTCCTTTGGGAACATTTCTTCTGACGCGCCTGCCGTGACGAAAAAAGCATCCCCACGGCATCCCGCGGTGGCTTACAGTGCTTCCAGAGCGTCGCACAAGGCGTTAACATTCTTATCCAAGGTTGCCCAGCTTGTGCAGAACCTGATACAACTGTGTTTTTCATCCACCCGGCTGTCATAGGAATACTGAAACCGTCCGCTCAGTTTCTCCAAATCTTCATCCGGCATCACCACAAAAATCTGATTGGTATGGTTGGGAGCGACGTAAGTATATCCCCTTTTGTCCATCGCACGGCGAATCTTTTCTGCCTGTGCAACGGCCTTTTCGGAAATGGTAAAATACAAGTTATCCGTAAACAATGTGTCAAACTGGATTCCAAGCAATCTTCCCTTTGCCAGCATACCACCCTTCTGCTTGATAAAATAGCGGAAATCCTTTTTCAAACTCTCATTGCTGATGACCACAGCTTCCCCGAACAGTGCCCCCACCTTCGTTCCGCCAATGTAAAACACATCCGTATACTTTGCGACCAGCGGAAGCGTCAGATCATTGTCAGGTGCCGTCAGACCGTATCCCAGTCTCGCTCCGTCCAAAAACAAATAAATACCATAGTTCCGGCAGACCTCGTAAATAGCTTTCAGCTCTGCCGAAGAATAAATGGTTCCCAGCTCAGTGGGATTGGACAGGTAAACCATACCAGGTTGTACCATATGTTCAAAGCTTCCGTTTGACCGGTGTGCCTCGCAGGCTTCCCGAACCTGTTCTGCCGTAATCTTTCCATCTGTACCGGGCAGCCCCAGCACCTTATGTCCGCATGCCTCCACTGCGCCTGTCTCATGGACATTGATATGTCCCGTTTCGGCACAAAGCACGCCCTGATGGGGACGCAGCGCGGCATCAATCACCGTAAAATTGGTCTGGGTCCCACCCACCAGAAAATGCACCGCAAGGCTTTCGTCCCCACAGGCTCTCCTGATTTTTTCAGCCGCCTGCCAGCAATAGTCATCCTCACCATAGCCGACAGTCTGCTCCATATTTGTCTCTAAAAGGCGTTCCATAATCTTCGGATGCGCCCCCTCAGTGTAATCACACTGAAACATTATCTTCTGTTCCATTTTTATCCTCAATATTCTGCCAAATCAGCAGTTATTTTTTGCATTATGCATCCTTCTCTTCCAATAAAGCCACCAGATATTCCCACACTCTCCTGGTTGAGGAAATACTCAGGGTTTCCTCTGTGGTGTGAATTGCCGTCATCTGAGGCCCCATGGAAACACAGTCAAGGTCATAAATCTTGCTTCCCAGAATACCGCACTCCAGTCCTGCATGGATGGCTTCCACCTTGGGTGTCACGCCGTACATTTTCTCATACAGTGCAACCATCTTTTCCCTGAGAGGGGAATCCTTGCGGTATTTCCAGCCGGGGTAATCTCCCGTCACCAGATTGCTTCCGCCTGCCAGACCGGTCAACGCACGAAGTTTGTCAATCAACGCATACTTCGAGCTCTCCACACTGCTTCGCACGGAAAATTCTGCCAGAAGATTTCCCTCTTTGTATTCCAGAATACCGAGGTTCAAAGAGGTCTCTACCAATCCGGGCATATCTGCACTCATAGCCTGCACGCCGCCCGGAAGAGAAGTCAGGAAGGCTGCCGCCTTTTTCGTATCTTCGGGTGTTACACAGGTAAAGCTTCCCCGTTCCAACTCTGCTGCGCGGATTACCACTCCCGGGTCCTTGGATGAAAGTTCCGCCTGAAGCTCCTTTTCCACCGCATCCAGAACGGCAGCAAATTCCGCGCTGTCTTTTCCGTCTATCACCATCACCGCCCTCGTCTCTCGTGGAATGGCATTGTCCGCAAGACCGCCTTTTCCTTCCGAAAGCGCCACCGGCATTTTTTCACAGAGTCTGTAAAGAAGCCTTCCGAACAGGCCGTTGGAATTACCTCTCTCCTTGTGGATTTCTCCGCCGGAATGTCCTCCCAGAAGCCCTCCCACAATTACCTCATATGCCACACCACTGCGTTCTTTTGTCTGCAGCGGAACATTACATTTTACTCTCGCACCGCCCGCGCAGCTGGTGAGGAAAATTCCTTCATCCTCGGAATCCAGATTTACCATGCGGTTGCCTTTCAGCATGGAAAGATCTATTCCTCTGGCACCGTCCATGCCAACCTCTTCATCTACGGTGATAATCACCTCAAGTCTGGGATGCTTAATAGTATCGGAATCCAGAAGTGCCAACGAGTAGGCTACGGCAATGCCATCATCTCCGCCAAGGCTGGTGCCCTCCGCATAGATTTCATCCCCATTAACCGCTACTTTTAGTCCTTCCTTTTTCATATCAATGGCGCAATCCGGTTTTTTCACAGCCACCATGTCCATATGTCCCTGCAAAATGACAGTCGGCTCCTTCTCATAACCGGGAGTTGCCTCCTTGACAATAATTACATTCTTCAATTCGTCCTGCACATAGAAAAGATTCCTGTCCTTGGCAAACTGCACCAGATAATTGCTGATCTGCTCAACATTTCCCGAACCGTGCGGAATCTTTGTAATTTCTTCAAAATAAGTAAAAACACTCTTTGGTTCCAGATTTGATAATACACCCATTTTATTTCTCCTTCTTTCCAGAATACTGTTTCTATTTTACCTCTTTTCCACGACAATGTACAGAGAGATGCATCAGAAAAACACCTTTCCCAAAATCGGAAAAGGTGTTTCTTTCTATTGAAAGCTCCCCGAGCAGGGCTCGAACCTGCAACAACCCGGTTAACAGCCGAGTGCTCTACCATTGAGCTATCGAGGACTATGCGCGTTGTTTTGTAAGTGCAAAGACAATAAATCGAATGTGTGGAAAGCTTGCTTTCCTAAGCATTAGATTTATTGGATTTATAAGCGGCGAAGCCGCGACATCGAGAGGCTTCGCCTCGAGATGGCACTTATCGCCGCGAGATGACACTTACTTTTCCCCTTTCGTAATGGCCTCCCAGAGTCCGTTCAGATAGGTGGCTCCCAGGGCTCTGTCGTACAGACCATACCCCGGTCTTCCTGTTTCTCCCCAGATCATCCGTCCATGATCCGGACGGATATAGCCTTTAAAGCCGTTGTCATACAACGCCTTCATAATGGCATACATATCCAGCGTCCCGCAGGAAGACAAATGTGCACGCTCCTCAAATCCTCTACCTTCGGGCAGCACTGCCACATTCCGCATGTGTACAAAATGAATTCTTCCCATGGCGGCGTATTTCCCTGCCATTCTCACCACATCATTGTGTCCGGAGCATCCCAGCGATCCCGTACAAAGCGTCAGTCCGTTGTTTGTCTCATCCACCAGTTTTAAAAACCGGTCCAGATTCTTTTCGTCAGTAATAATGCGGGGCAGTCCGAAAATACTCCAGCAGGGGTCATCCTCGTGGATTGCCATATTCACGCCGCACTCTTTTGCCACGGGAATCATGCGCTCCAGAAAGTATTTCAGATTATCCCAGAGTTTTTCCTCTGTCATGGCACGATATTCTGCCACAACATCCCGCAGTTCTTCCCGGGTATAGCTGGCATCCCATCCCGGTAAGGTAAGGTCACTGTCGGTCTGCAGTGGATTTACGGCATCCACCTGCTCCTGATAGTAGGCAAGCGTTGTAGAACCGTCCGGAAGTTTATGGGCAAGCTCCGTTCTCGTCCAGTCAAACACCGGCATGAAATTGTAACAGATGCATTTCACGCCTGCTTCTGCGACGCGGCGAATATTCTCGCAGTAATTTTCGATATAGTGGTCACGGGTATCTTTTCCCAATTTGATATCCTCATGGACAGGAATACTCTCTACCACCTCGAAACGCAATCCTGCAGCCTCTATCTCTGCCTTAAGACTGCCGATGCTCTCTCTGCTCCAGACCTCACCAACCGGCACATCGTATACAGCCGTCACAATCGTTTCCATTCCCGGAATCTGCCGGATATCTTTTAATGTAACCTTATCCTCTTTTCCGTACCACCTGAATGACAGCTTCATACTACCCATACCTTTCCGTATATACCTCTTACTTGTTGCAGCAAGACCGGTTGCGTAAATCACATGAGCTCACCGATGCTGCAATTCTCCTTACGGGAAAATAGTATGTACAAAATTTTTTCTAATATTCAAACTTTTGCAATTGTTTTTTTGAGGAACCTATGCTATAATTTCACCTATGCAGATATAGTTCATCGGTAGAACGCTAGCTTCCCAAGCTGGAGAGACGGGTTCG
>CAMEDC010000080.1 GCA_945913255.1 uncultured Lachnospiraceae bacterium | reverse complement strand
ACTGCATTTTTTTTGTCAACACATTCCACCTTATAGATGCGCAAATTCAAATTTGCCTTTCATTCTACCATAAAATAATTAAGGGTGCAAACACTATTTTAGATATGATGTAATAGATGTATCAATTCTATTATGCCCCAAGGCTTGCGATACCACATACACAGTATCACGCTCAAAGACATTCCCCTCTCTATCCCTGTAAAAGTCACTTTTCACTTTTTCATGTCTTGCGGGATAGAAAGATAAATATTCATCCCTTAATGCTTTATTGTCTGTAAGTGTGTGATATAGTTCTTGTGCATACTCCCTACGCAATCCATGTATATCTATTTCCTTTGGTATATGTTCAAAGAGCCTTGTCTTTCCGCTTTCTCTCGCACGTTCAAAGATTTGTTTTACTTCATCTACCTTAGATGGAAGAATAGGAGCAAGGCGGTCACGACCTCCTTTACTTTGTTTTATGTCAAGAAAGTATTTCCCGTCTCTTTCTACCAAACTATTGATATTCAATGTTTTCATATCACACCTACGACAACCAGTAGCAGTAGCCACAGTAAATATATCGACATATTTACCAGTTCTGCTTATATGCTTATCGTTAGAAGTTTCTTCACGACTTCTCTTTACATCTCCATTATGACGAACAGGTAAAAGTACTTCTATGTTGTGACCATATATCATACCCAGTGCAGAACGCTCCATTTTGAGCGTATACACCGATTTTCCATCTTCTAAGCGTGTTTCTATGTATTCTCTTGCGTAACGCTCTGTATCGGCTAATTTGCCATATTTAACACCTTTATCAGCGAGCCATTTTCCATATTCACGACCGACCTTGTTATATGTGTCGTATGTGCTAAAGGAATATATCTTATAAGTGCTTTTCCCAAATGTTGTTTCCTGTTTAATTTTATCTAAATGTTTGCTCTCTCCAAATGCGATTTTATCAGCAAGTGCAGAATGTATTTGATTTGATATAGTTTTTCTTCCCATTATCAGACCTCCGATTTTATATTTGTTAAACCCGAATTAATCGGTGGTAGGCTTTTTTGACCTGCTTGCCCTTGCAGGCTTATATTTTTTCTCTCTAATTAAGTGCGTGATTGCACATTGCTAAATTGTTATAATGGAAAACTTATGAAACACTATACTAAGAATATCCGTAACAGGATATATCAGAAATACTTACATCTATATTATACAGCACAGATATTCTAAATCAAAGTTATGTAGGCTTATAATCGTTTACATACTACATATTTATGTGTATGTAACCATATAAGCTATATGGGGGCGGTATTACCTACAAGTCAAAGCATTGCAATTCATTACCAGTCATTACCTTTCAATATCTTTCCTTTCCAAGCAAATCATTACCAGACATTACAAGACAATACAGAACATTACATATCACTACCAGTCATTACATTATAAGAGTATAATATGAGTAGGTGCTTGTTCCGTACGGAATATATGTCGGGAAAAGCAGGACACCCCGAAGAGTGTCCCATGATTATTAGTTGAACGGTAATCCGTCATAATAGCTATCATCAAAACCTGTATTATAATGTTGTTCAATATTACTTTGAGGAATACTGCTTTGTTGTGTACTGTTGGTTGAATTTGTATCAGTAGTAGGTTTATTCTGTTTGTTCTTGCTGTTTCTGTCACGAGCTCTTTTAGCTTGTAGCATTTCCCAGTTGTAAATTTGTTGAACATCTGTAAGATATTCAATTCCATCATGCTGAAAGTTATGTATAATTTTATTATCAAGAAGCGTCGTGATAATAGAAGAGCTGTCGTTCTCTGATACTCCCCAAAGTGTTAATCGTTCCAAAATATCTTCCTTTGTATCATTATCCCATAACACATACCAACCATTGTGACACATACGTTCTCTTAGATACATATATACAACCAGTACCTTATTGTTTGCCTTTACTAATTTACGAAAGGTTGAATTATTAAAGGCTTCAACCTCTAACGTAATATAGTCCATATCCTGTGCATAGCAGACACCCTTTTCAGATTTAACGGGGTGTTTTTTCTGCAATTCTTCCATAATTCCATCATCAATCATTTTACGGTGTTCTATCTTCATAATTTTGCACCTCCTTATTTAGCGTTCATACCAGAAGAAAATAACTGCGTCTGCTGGTTTTCCAAACGAATCAATATGTTTTTCTGCGTGAATTACAATAGAGCCATCATATACAGTATTTCCAAAAGGGCTTTCATAACTTCCGTATTCATGCCCTAAAGAAACGTATTCTCCATCTTCATAGAAGTTTCCATAATCACCACTTACAAATCGGTCTATTGCTGAAATAATAGCGTTATACCATTCGTTTGTATCATCATTTTCAAGTACCAAGAGCATACCAGAGCTAAAGGCAAATATACCATCCGATTTTGTAAAGAACGGTCTTTTTTCTGGCATGATTTGTTTAATGTAATCATAATCCATATATACTCCTTTCTAATAGCAAGTTTACAATTAACCACTTTTTATGAGCTTGCTATATTATAAAAAATATATCCCCTTTTTGAGAGGATATATTTATATTACTACAAGCTTTTAAATTTGTCAACCACTTTTTATGAGTTGTCTTGCTTCACCTCATTTCATCAAGTGTTGAAGTATTTCATCACATTGTGTATAAAAGTCTGTTGGAGCATTTCCAGAAGCAACCCATTCATCAAATATATTTATCAAATCAGTATCATATAGTTTAGTACATCTTGCAAGCTCTTTACGACCTCCCTCGGCTTTCAAGACAAGTCGCTTATAATCAATTGGGAATATCATTGGTACTTTACAATGAATACAAGCCATTTCAAGACTACCTTTTTTCTCATACCAATGTATCAGCTTATCAAAGTTTTCTGGAACAGGTCTGTTCCTCTTTACTAAGGTAGATATATTATATTTCTGGTCAAACAACTCTAACTCTTTCTTATAATTAACTGTTTGCTCATAGTTGTCCGCTTTCATATGAAAGCCATTTTTACTGAATCCAGACATTGAAACCGCTGTTTTCTCTGGTATTTTGAATAATTCATAGAGCCAAAAAGCAACCCTAAAGGTGTCGGAATAGTCTTTACCGATTCGACCACGACTGTCGGGCAAATCTCCATCTTCTAATCTGTCTATAAGGTCAAAAGCTCGGTCATATTCTGATTTGGTGCGAGGTTTAAAGCTAAAATCAAATGTACTGTATTCAGATAAACTACTTTCTCTGGTATAGTCTGGAAAGAGAACCCCTATTTTCTTTTCTCTAAACAGCTTGTAATATTTCTTAATACTTGCCACATTTCCAAAAGCACTAAGAGAATTGATAATAAGCACTGTATTGAAAGATTTAAATGACTGTTCATCAGACTGCTTTATTATGCTGTCCAGTTTAAAGAACATTCCGTCTCTGGCACTTGTAATCACATCTACTTGTAATGTAGTCTCTGGATTGAAAGACATATTGTTTTCTATAATGTCATAGGTAGGCGTAACAGCGTCCTCTGATACATAAACGAACATATTCTTCATGGTCTTTACTATATCCAAGTAGTCAGCATACAGCCTTGTATTCTCAAAGTTTTTCTTTAATTCGTCTTTGGTGTGACCTGTTCGCAAGCTGGCATATCCGTAAATCTTCATATCTGTAATATTCATGAGTAAACTCCTTTCCTACAAGTCTACATATATTATATGGTCTGCGTTTCAAAAAGTCAACCTACAAAAAGTGGTTGACAAAACTGATATGCAATGATATGATAGTCATACCACATAAAGTGGTTATCAATCAAAAGGAGGTTGAAATATCAAGGAAAGGAGTTGATGTCCAATGGTAAATACAATTACCGAATGTGACAAGCTCCGAAAGAATACTATTGTAGTAAATGGTATTAGGGAGCTTGCCATGAATGAAGCAACAGCCTATCAAAAAAAAGAGATTAAGCATGAGGGAATGAAAGTATATGTGGAATTTCCAGAGCCGACCGAAAATGATAATCAAATTAAAAAAGAGGTTAAAGATATTCTTACCAATGCTTTACAGGAACACATAAAAAAAATCTCATAACATAAAAGCAGGGATAATCTTCCCTGCTTCACAGAAAGGAGCGTGAGTAACAATGCAAAGAAAAAGAGTTCGTATTCTACTTCGAGTAAGCTCTAATCAACAGTTGGAAGCAGATGGAGACTTGAGCGTACAAAGACAATTAGTAACAGAATATGTTGCAAGCCATAGTGAATGGATACTTGATAACAAGGAATACTTTGAAGGAAGTAACAGCGGTTATAAAAATGCTGTATCGGATAGAGATATTCTCGGGGAAGTCTACAAAGACGCAGAAGCCAAAGAGTTTGACATATTAGTTGTATATAAAGATGACCGACTAGGCAGACGTATGTGGGAAATTGGTGGGTATGTAATGTCGTTAAAAAGTTTAGGAGTTGATATATATACTGTCAAAGATGGCTGTATTTCCCCCGAATCAGATGATATTATGGGGCAGATGGTTCTTGCATTACGGTATGGTAATGCACAGAAATCAAGTTGCGACACAGGACAGCGAGTAAAGGACACCGCACAGAAGCTAGTACAAAAAGGAAAATTCATGGGTGGTTCTGCTCCGTTTGGATATTCACTTGAATATTCTGGAGAAATTAGTAAGCATGGACGAGCTTTAAAACATCTGGTTATTGTTCCAGAGCAAGCCGAGGTTGTAAAGCATATTTATCATTTATCTTTTGATAAAGAATATGGTTCAGCTAAAATTGCAAAAGAATTAAATACAGAAGAAAAATACAAGGCACTTGCTCCGAATGATGTATGGAAAAGTGGTACTGTTACATCTATTCTTACTAATCCGATTTACGCAGGACATACAGCTTATAAACGACGAGAACGCAAGAATGGAAAGTATCGTAGACTGGATAGTGATGAATGGGTGTTATCAGCTGAACCCAATGATAATATTACAATCATTGATGGAAATACATGGAACAAGGTACAGGAAAAACGAAAAAAACGTGGCGATAAATATACAAAGAAATTAGAGAACAAAGATGTTACAGTTATTAGGAGGAACGATGGTATGTTAGCCTTAGTTGATGTTTTGCATTGCGGTTATTGTGGGTGCAAAATGGTAAATGGAAGCAGATATAATTACTGGACAATTAAAGCAACTGGAGAACGAAGAACGAAGCAAATTCCTATATACAAATGTCAAAACGCATGGCAAGGAGTACCACACGATAAAACAAAGCAACACCGAGCCGATAAGATTGAACCGATTGTTTTTGAAGCTCTTGCAAAATACATTGGAAAACTGCAAAAGAATGAAAACGTATTTGAGCAAATTCAAACCAACCAAAATACCGAGAAAAAGTCGCTTGAAAAGATGATTGCTAAAGAAAAGCAGGAACTTGCAAAGATACAGCAAAAAATTGATGTAATGGAAAGTAATGTACCTAATGCAATGTTAGGAGAATATCCACTCTCTCTTGAAGAACTTGTTGCTATTATAAATAAGCATAAAGAACAGTTAAAGGCACAGCAAGAAGTAATCAGACAAAAAGAAGCTGATTTGAACAGCGTTTCTGTCAATGTAGATGAATGGCAGGAACTTAGACAACAGATACCAACATGGCAGGAAGTATTTATGAATGCCGATACAGCAACCAAACGAGTACTGGTTGATAAACTGATTGAGCGTATTGATATTACAAAAGATGATATTGTAATCCGCTTCAAAATCAATATCAATGATTTTTTTCAGCAACCCCGAATCAGTGATGGTTTCGGGGTACCGGAATCAGGGCTACGACTTTACCATCACATCCTCCACCGCCTATGACCAGAAATGGGTCTATGGAAGAAATATCTATGAGAATATTGACTACCTCGTGGATACTGTTTTTGCTAATTACCTGTCCCGCCCCGGTGTCCGGCAACCTATTTTTACCTCCTACTGTGACGGGCAGCGGGTGACCTGCTCCGGCTTAAGTCAATGGGGTTCCAAATACCTTGGGGATCAGGGTTACTCTGCCATCGAGATTATACGGTATTACTTTGGCAACGATATGTATATCAATTCAGCCGACCTCATTTCGGGGGTTCCTTCCTCCTACCCCGGATACGCGCTCAGCATCGGTGCCTCCGGTGACAAGGTTCGCCAGCTGCAAAATCAATTGAACCGTATTGCAAGAAATTATCCTGCCATCCCCACCGTCACCCCCGATGGCATCTACGGTCCCGCCACCGCCGAGGCAGTCCGGGTTTTCCAGGGCATCTTTGACCTGCCCCAGACCGGCGTGACCGACTATCCTACCTGGTACGAAATTTCTGATATTTATGTAGGGGTGTCCAGGATTGCAGAGCCCGGTTGATAAGCCTGCTTCTTGTCACTGGCAACGTCGAACACCGCCGGGGCAGCTACTCCCCTTCAAAAAAAGAAACGGCGCGGATACCTATCCGTGCCGTTTTACAGATTCCCTTGGAAGTCATTTTGCCCTCTCAATTTCTCATATTTCCTTCACAAACTCTTCCCGCATCGGTGTAAAAATATCTAGCAAGATTCCCTCTTTCAGGCAGACACATCCATGCTCTATTGCGTTTCTTTTTAACAAGACATCTCCCGGATTAACGATCTGCTCTTCTCCATCCACCGTAAATGCGAACTGCCCGGACACTACATAAGTAACCTGTGTATGAGGGTGATGGTGCATGGCACCTATAGCACCTTTTTCGAAATGGTTTTCCACGCACATGATCTCATCTGCATAGGCCAGGATTTTCCGTTCCACTCCCTCCGCGCACTTCTCACTGTCAATTTCACTGTTTTTGTTCCAGATTTTGTTTTTAGTTGTCAGCATTTACTTCTTCTCCTTTTTTCGCAATAAATCCCGTCAGACCCAGAATACATACCAAATCGATGATTACAACAGCTCCCACAGAGCTCATTCCCGCAGCAATCCCCGCACTCTCAGCAATTTTACCGATAACGGAAGGCATCAGAATAGAACCGAGACTGGCAAGCGTCAGTATAAAGCTCCACGCCAGAGGATAAACCTGAATCAGTTTTCCCGAGAAAGAAACCGTAGTGGGGTATATGCCCGCCATACTGAATCCAAAGCCAATGATTCCGATGATGATCCAAAGTGTAGAACTGCTGTTTATCAGCAACAGGAAGAACACTACCAGTCCGACTCCCATCACAGGAAGTATCTTTTCCTTTTTCACTCTTGTGGAAAGCCAGGCTGTTGCAAGCCTGCCTGCCAGAATCATAATCCACTGAACGCTGGCCATCAGCTGCGCATAAGAGTCATCCAAGAGTCCCGTATCCTTAAAGTAAGTGACCAGCCAGCCTATTACCCCCTGTTCCGCACATAAATAGAAAAACAGGGTGACAATCGTAAGGTAAAACACCGGCTCTGCAAAAAAGCCGAATTGATTCGGTCTCTTCACTTCCGCATTCTTTTCCGGCACAATTCTGTCCTCCACCGGAATCATCAGATAAAGAAGCCAGCTGAGCACTCCCATAATCAGCATAAACGCGCAGGCATAAATCCAGTTGGCCGGATTGCTTCCGGTAAGCAACATCAATAATATGGGAAAGGTGAACGCTCCCACGGAGAACATGGCATGCAGACCATTAATCAGTCCTGCCTTTCCCGGGGCAAGTCCGTTCACAACTGCATTACAGAAATTGCTGGTGGCTCCTCTCGCCAGACCGGTCATCGTAAATGCAAGTATCAGCCAGAAAGGAGATTTTCCAAACAAAATGATTGCATACGCCAGGGCAAAGCAGGCATTGAACAGCAGAATACTCCTCTTTCTACCGATTTTCATTGCCATAGCTCCCGCAAAAAAGCTGGAAATCAGATTTCCGACGGAATGCAGGCTCACTAAGGTACCGCAAAGAGCATAGGACAGATTTCTCTCATCCCGGACAAAGGGCATAATCGCCCCAATTGATAGCGCCAACATGCCATTTAGGACAAACACGGCATAACTGCATAACAATTGTTTCTTTTTTATGGAATCCTGTAACATATAACACCTCTTTATTCTCTGTAGTCCAGCACCTTCTGAATCAGTTCCGTGCCTTCCCCACTGTATTTTTCGTAAATCTCTTCCATTTCCTTTTGAAATTCTGCCTTTTGTTTCGGAGTCAGTTCCGTCACAATAACACCGCTTTCCTCTGCCTCTTTTCTGCAGGCTGCTTCCTGTTCCCGCCAGAGTGTTCTCTCATATCGTGCGGATTTTCTGGCACATTCTTCTATGATTGTTTTATCCTCCTCAGACAGCAATTCAAATGTATGTGCCGAGCAAAGCTGAAGCTCTGGCACTCTCGTATGCTCATCTACGGTAAAGTATCTGGCCACTTCATTGTGCTGCATAAAAATATAGGAAGACCAGTTGTTTTCCGCACCATCCACAATGCCGCGTTCCAGACCGGAGTACACGTCCTCATACTCCATCTTCACGGGCACACCCCCCATGGCTTCCACCATATCTGCCATCAGCTGTGATTCCTGCACTCTGATTTTCATTCCTTTCACATCATCCAGGCATGTGATTGCCTTTGTATTACTGTAGAAATTACGGGCACCTGCATCATACCAGGACAAACCTACCAAATCATAATTCTCTGCCAGTGACATAAAATAGGCCCCCAGTTCTCCGTCCAACACGCGCCACATATGGGAAGAGTCCTGATAGATATAGGGAAGCTGCAGAATATTCATCTCCGGTATCTTCTCCGCAAGCTGGGATAATGAAACACGCGCAAAGTCCACACCGCCATACGCCATCTGATCAATGATATCCTTTTCAACGCCCAGTTCCCCACTGGTTTTAACCAGAATTTTTATCCTGCCGCCCGTTCTCTCTTCCACCATATCCGCAAAATACCGGGCTCCAAGGGCCGTCGGATACCCTTCCGGCTGGTTTTCGGCGTACAGAAATATGAAATCCGGCTCTCGTACAGTCTCCTTGCGCGGAAGCAGGAAGCAGCAAAACACCACCGACGCCAGCAGAATCGTTCCGCCCAAAAGTGCAAGCGCAATATACTTTTTCTTCATACTTATAATCCGCCTTTCTGCGAAAGGCACCAATGCGTCATGAAACATGTTG
>CAMEDC010000079.1 GCA_945913255.1 uncultured Lachnospiraceae bacterium | reverse complement strand
TGGTTCAAGGTTTTGCAGTATCGAGCATTTTTATATGCTCATGAATAATTCAGGTTTAGTATGTAACAGAGAGAAGTAAGGGGAAATTAGAATGAATGCCAGAGATCGAATTATGGAATCGCTACGAACTCTACGAGGAGAGGAAATCAATATCTGTGGTGAGATTTATCAAATATTGGTGGAAAATTGTGAACAGAGTGCAGAGCTTCTGCAATTTTTCTGTGAAAATGCAGAAGGGGTCACATCCTCTGAAGAAACAGACGCACATCAGGAATTTACAGAAGGAGAGACACTGGATTATATCAAACGATATGGAAAAATCGTTGATGGTATTTTGGAGAATCTGCTTCAACAGAAATTACCGAAGACGGCGTTCTATACGGAACTTTGGGAAAAAATCACTTTAACGGAATTGTTTGAAGATGAAAAAGCGCAGATTTTTGCTCTGTATTATATTTGGATTGATAGAAGAATTCCTTATTTTGAACTCCCGGAAAGCATTTGCCTGAAAAAGGAGGAATATAGGCAGATTACAGAGAAGCTTCGCGGAAAGATACAAGAGGCAAGATTCATATTGGCTTCTGATTTTAAGCAGTGGACAGAGGTAAGTTATCTTCTAATAAAATTGTTAAATACCGTGGAAGATGAAACGGAAAAGGCGGTTCTTCTGTCCTGTATTATGCAAGTGAGGGATGCCATGTTAATGCGGTCTAATTTACAACGTTTTGTAGAGAATGAAAAGGATACTGAATAGAAAAAAGAAGATTTTACCCCCGGCGGAACATGCCTTGCTGTAATTGACATGTTCCGCCGGGGGTTTTTGCACTAAAGAACGAGCCAGACTATAAAATAATATCGAATTATACTATATCATAGCACTATAACGTTGTAAAAGCATCCTGTCCGGTGATATAATAATAAAAAATACATATGGGAAGAAACGCGCATGGAAACCGGCAGAGCGAAGTGCACAGTACATTTTCTGCCTGCAAGGGCAGGCGATTGTCTGGTACTGGAACTTGACAATAAAAACTGCATATTAATTGACTGCGGATATCCATCAACTTACAGAGAGGAACTAAAGCCACTTCTTCAGAAACTGGCTAAGGACGGCTGCAGAATTTCGTTGATGATCCTTACACATATTGATGAGGATCATATTTCCGGAGCAATCAGTTTTATTGAAGAAAATGGTGACGCGGAAAACCCCCAAATTATACAGGTGGATGAGATATGGCATAATGGAATATTTAATACTGTTTTGCAGTCGGAATTATTTCTGAAGCACAAAAGAGAGAAAGTTCCGAAGGGGCAACCGGAGAAATACAGAAGAACAAGAGGCTTGCTCAAAAAGCAGTTGCACGGGGAAGAGGGAATGATTTCTGCACTGCAAAGCAAGCTGTTTGAGAGTGTCTGCGCGAAACATCATTACAGAATCAATAGTACATTTGAAGACAGATGTGTTCTTCAAAACTGCAGGTATTTCATGGAAGACTGCGAGGTTAAGGTATTGTCACCCGGTATCGGGGAAATTGAAAATCTTCGGAAAATGCTGGACAGAGAAATGATACGAGCGTTTGGAGCAGACTACACCTATAACAGGACGGAAGAATTTGCCGAGCTTCTGGAGCTGATTGCACGATATCGGGGAAAGGATGAAGCCGGAACGTTTACGATAAAACAAATTGCCGCTGGAGCAGGAGACATAGAAGCTTGGCTTGGGACCTCAGGTTTGGCAAAGATGAACGAAATCAATTGCGCCTCTATTGTGGTGGCTATTCAATACAAGGAGATAAAGCTTTTGTTTATGGGAGACTCGGAGAGCGGATTGTGGGCGGAACAACTGGAACCACATTATGATTTGATAAAGGTATCTCACCATGGTACAACAAAACCCAATCTCGCATGGATGGAGCATACAAATGCGACAAAGCTGTTGATTTCCACGGATGGAAGCAGACATGGACATCCGGAGGATGAATTCCTGGCAAGAGCGATGAAGGGAGAGTTTACAGAATTGTATTTTAATTACAATATTCAGAGAAAATCGGTCATTTTGACCATGCAGGGAAAATATCACTTTAAGGCAGAATTTGGAAAGAAGGAAATCACCTTAAACTGAGTAACGGTCAAACAACAAGCCGAAGAACAGGTAAAAACAGGCAAGTGAAAGCCGAAGCAAAGGTGAAAGTCAAGCCGATTGACAGACAGAGAGGGATAAAATGGGAGTACCGAAGATTAGAGTAAAATCGTATTTGGGGGATGAGGTAGTAGGCTATGGAACCGGAGTGATTCTTCAGCCGAATCTTGTGTTGACTGCTGAACATATACTAAATGGATCCCGGCATATCGTTGTTCTGGGCGGGGTGGAGAAAAGTGCAGTCATTGAAAAGAAAAATCAGACAGCAGCATTGTTGAAGATTTTACCGGAGTCTAAACAGGAAGAAGTTTCTGGACAGGCAGATAATAGAGAAGGAGTAGCAGATGACGAGCGGATAAAAGACACAGACCGGATAAAATTTACAGAGGAGGAACTGCTGACCGAAGATATTCCCTGGAAGGTGGATGGCTTTATCACGGATGAGCAGACCACCCATCAGATGACAGGGACAGGTCTGCTATATACTGAGTGCCCGGAACAGGCGGCGGATTATAAATTGAAGAATATCGAAAGCGGATATGCGGGAAATTATCAGGGATTGTCGGGATCCCCTGTGATATGCAGAAACCGCATTGTCGGAATCTTGCAGGTGCAGAACTTCATGGAGAGAGGCTTGCTTGGAGTAGAAATGTCCTCCATAAATCTTTTTGCTGAGCTGCTTCCTCGGGAATATTTGGGGGCTTCCCAATACAGAGAAGCATTTGAAGACAGAGCAAGAAGCTTTGCTGAAAAGGCAATAGATAATAACATACAAAGCAAAAAATATATTCCGGATATTTTTGTGGAAGAGGGAAGCTACAAGGAAAATTTCAGGTATTACTCAGAACCGGAATTGTTTCTTAAAAAGGCGGTAGAAGAAATAGCAAGCCTGAATCTGGGAGCGGTGAATCAGTTTTTAAAAGGTAAAGATGAACCGGAACTGAGTTTTGAAGATATCGAAGAATTTGCTTCTGAGCATACAACAGAGGATACCTGTGAACTTCTGGTGAAACGTCTTGACGCTGCAATCAAAAAGATAGAAAGAGTCAGGGAAAAGGCGGAAAAACCGGGATTGTCCAGAGAAAAAAGGTATCTGAAGGAAGAAGGAGGGAGCTATGCCATTCTGTATACACTTGAGCGTATCAGGGATGAAATCGGATTCTTTCGTTATCAGATCATTCTGATTACGAAGGATGCAGGGCAGGGAAAGACAAACTTCTTATGCGATTTTACCCGCAATTTTCTGCTGAAAAAAAGAATACCGGTTCTTTTTTATAATGCGTATGATTTTCGGGAACCGATTATCAATTCAATCAAAAAGGAGCTGACGATTGACGAAGCCTATTCCTGGGAATATGTGCAGCGGTTATTGACACGGTTGTGGGAAAAGAAGCATCAGGCAGTTGTGATTGTAATAGACGGATTAAATGAGAATACAGCGCTAAATGATTTTGGCGGATATGTGTCTGATTTCCTGATGGAAATACAGAAACTGCCCTTCTTAAAGGTTGTATTGTCTACAAGAAATGAACTTCTGGAAGAACGTTTCGGACAGCTGAATTCGGATTCACTGGGCAGCAGCTTTTACCGGATGGACATGGTATATCAGTCTGACAAATTTCAACAACGGATTTTCCGGGGCTATCTGAAATATTTCGATGTTGAAATAATGGAAGGTTCGCTTTTGAATCGAACCTATAAAATGCTGGCAGAGGATACGCTGCTGCTGCGCTTTTTCTGCGAAGTGAACCGGGGGAAAAGACAGGTGCCGATGCAACACATTTACAAATACAGCCTGTTTCAGAAATATTACGAGATGAAGAAAAAGGAACTTGTCCCGAACCACTCACCCGGCAGAGAGGCGATTTTTGATAAACTGATTGACCATATCTGCCGGATTATGATTGACAGCCGGCATTTTTCGGAAATTCCCAGAAACGACCTGACGGAAGAAGAACTGACCGTTTTTGACAAGCTGCTGGAAGCAGATGTTATCTTTAAGCAGGAAATGCAGAAAAGGACAGGCTTGTTGCAAGGTGTGGAAATTGTTCTCGGCTTTACCTTTGACGAGTTCCGGGATTTCTGCATCACAAGATATATTCTGAAAAATAACGACGAAACAACATTTCCGGAAGTATGGAAAAAGATGCACGCTGAGGACTGGAGTATCCTGGAAGGGGTGGAGCATTACCTTTTCTCTCTGTCGAGAACAGAAGGGAAAGCCATTCTGCCTGTCCTGCAAAAAGAGCCGGAATATATGCAACTATATTGGAAAAATATATGGGAATTGGAAGAGACCGATATTACGGAAAAAGATATTCAGATGTGGAAAAAGGAATTCCTGTCCGGCGGAGTACATGCGGCTTCCATTGCGAATTTCCTGATGACTCATAGGGATAGAAACTATTTCAAAAAGGTGAATATTGAACTGCTTTTTGAGATGCTAAACCAACTGGCTGAGAATCTGTCAGCCTTTGATACGGTTACGCAGGACATGTTTGGAAAGACACAGAAAAATGACTATGGGAGAAGAAACGGAAAAAGTGCTTCAGTGATATCCTGCGATGAACTGACTGCAAGATTAAGGGAAAAAAAGAATGATATCGAATTTATCAGTTCCAGAAAGGATGCCCTTCGACTCTCTGTCTACATGGTGGAAATTGACAGCGTTCAAATCAGTAACATGTGGATAGACGTGTACTCCGGGGTGCCGGATGTTGTGGTGGAAATACTGGAGCTGTATGTGACGAGAGAAGACCTGCCCCGACTGATTTACCGCAACATAGAACTAATCCTGGAAGCAATACTGAAAGAAAACGGAAGTGATACAAAGCTGGGAGAATTGAAAGTGGCACTGGACAAAAAGCTGCGACAATATGATTACAGTACAGTGAACAAAAAACTGGCATCCATATGGGAACAATAAGGGGGGGTAGAAGATGAGAATCGTAGCGACAGAAGAAAACTACTACCTGATTTGTCCGGAGGGGTCTGATATCAACAGGATTCTGGAAACAGTGTACAATAATACCGGAATGAGAAAAGGTTCGTTTGCAGACAGGGAAGTCCGGAAAATTTTCAGAAATCTGTTTGATTGTGCGGTGGATTTGAAAGCCTGCTACAGTAAGTATTACAAAGAAGAGTATGATTCATTTGGGGACTTCCTGTATCAAAAAGAAACAATGGAGTATGAAGAAATTGATTCCATGAAGCTGCAGGATGGCGATGCACTCTGGAAATTGCAATACGAGATAAACAGCTATAGTGTCAGGGATATCATTGGATATGAAAATGAAAATCTTCCACTGCTAAATCGCTTTTTGGAGGGAATCCGGATATGAAAATAAGAAATGGATATGTCACAAACAGTTCTTCTACGTCCTTTTTAATTTCTCTGAAAAAAAACTGGGGAAAAGAAACATTTATGTCTGCAGTGGGGGCGGATGGCGTGTCACCAATGAATCAGATATTCGAAGAATTGTTTAAAACAATTAATGATCAAAAACAGGAAATACACAGAAAAATCAAAGAGTCGGATAAGAAAGATCTTACGGTATCAGAATTTTTGGGAAAAGAGGGGTTTGACCCTGAAACAGTGGAAATAGTAGAAAAGTTGATTGCGGAGGGGAGAACCGTGTATTACGGGGAAATGAATTCAGAGTCGGGGAGCAGTACGGAAACCTATTTCTGCTGCAAGAGCTTTGTGGTATGTGAAGACGATATTTATTTTAACGGAAGCATAGGTGGCTGGTGATGATTCGTTTACATCGGGATAATGCACAGAATTATTATCATATCTTTGACCATGAAACCGGAATTTCTGTCAGGTGGGGAAAGAATAAGGAGGAGCTGTTCTGGAGAGAAGAAGGTCCGGAGCTTCTCGATATCTCTATCACGGATTATTGTGAAAGAGAGTGTGAATTCTGCTATCGCAAAGCGAACAAACACGGAAGCTTTATGGAATCTGCGCTCTATGAGGAGATTCTGCTGCAGGCAGAAAAAGCGGGTGTGCAGCAGATTGCCTTAGGCGGAGGGAACCCGAACCAGCATCCTGACTTTGTGAAATTTTTAGAACTGGCACGAGAACATCATATTGTGGCATCTTATACGACGAATGGGCAGGGAATGACGAAAGAAATCTATCAGGCAACAAAGAAGTATGGAGGGGCTTTGGCGGTCAGCTGGTACTTCCCTTATACGGATGCCATAAATGTAATAAAAGAATGCGGTGCTTATGGTATCCCTGTCAATATTCACTTTGTGCTGCACAGAGAGTCGATTCTGGAAGCGATGGATTTACTGCAATCTGAGAAGCTTTCATGGGAAACTGTAAATGCAATCCTGTTTTTGAATTATAAGCCGATGGGACGCAAAACTTATGAAGGCCTGCGGGATGACAAAGAACTGAATCGGTTTTTGAAATGTGCGGTATCCTTTGAAAAATGCAAGGTCGGATTTGACAGCTGCATGATTTCCTGGCTGATGAAATATAAGGAACTGATTGCGGAAGAAAGCATTGATTACTGTGAAGCAGGGCGTTTTTCCGCATTTATTTCAGAAAAAGGCATTATGTATCCCTGTTCCTTTTTGTGCGGGAACAGAGTGAATGGAGAAAATGTCAGAGAAAAGAAACTGGTGGAAATCTGGAAAAACGGAACAGCATTTCAAGAAATGCGCAGCCGACTGACAAAACCTGCCCAACAAAATGTGCCGATTTTGAAGTGTGCCGGCTGTACTGACTACAGATTATGCCACGGAGGATGCCAAGAATTTACAATCAACCGATGCGGGTAAGGAGGAATAACAGTATGTACGATGAAAAAGAAGCATGGGATAATGTGAGAAAAAGGAATCTGCGGATTTCCATTGCAAAGGGCCTGCTGGCAGAAAACAGGAGCAGTCAGGAACAGTTTTCAGAGGCAGAACTGAAAAACGTATTTCGATTCAAAGCAAGAGATCTGGCATATTATGCGAAAGACTTTTTTTATAAAGCCGGGGAGCAATATGTCCTGACGGATAAAGAAAGGACTTATATTGATAAAATACTCGAAGCCCATAAAACAGCATCAGAACTCCTAAAGGATGCCGATGCCAGGTTTGTGGCAGAGTTCGGAAGCTTTCATGACGGATATGAAAAGGGCGGTTACGACAGCTTTTCATACGAACGGTATGAAAAAGTAGAAAAAAATGTGGCTGAGCTTCTTCCTGTGCTGCATTGGGGGCACCTTCCCATCTTTAATAAATACCTGCTGTATAACCGTGGAGTTAGTCCGGAAGAAGATATCGCGGCATTTTACGACCACTACGACTGCCTGAAAGCGATGTTGAATGAAATCAGGGGCAGAGGAGAAAAAATGCAAATCCAGAGTGACAACACGCTGGGCAAGAATCTGGTATTTGAAGTCTACACCAGAAGATGGGGACATACGGATCGTTACAAGATGCGAAGAACCATCGATGGCTGGGAATGCTCTCATATTGCAATCGGAGGAAAATGTAAAAAAGACGGGGAAGGCTCGCTGTTGCAAAATCTGCATCAAGACCTTGTTTTTTACCCCGAAGAAGCCGTAAGGTATGCGATGGAAGAACTTTGGGAGGCAGCAGACGAAGGTGAGATTGACCTGGAAGAGCTCCAGAGGAGACTGCAGCAAGTGGCGGACTGGGTCAGCCATGTGGAAAAAGCTGTGGGAGAAAAACAGCCGGAGTGGGTGAATTACTATTAACGGTGTTTTTCATGACTGTGTTGACACTAACTTTAAATTAGTAGTAAGATAAATTTAAGTGTTGCTGCGATTTTTAGACCATTTCGAAATGAATTACCTTACGAACAATTTATAGGAAGGGTATTGAGAGCAATTCCCAGTGACGAAGTACAGAAAACAGGGGATAATATTGCAGATGTTGTATCACATCAGGATTTACAATTAGCAGATTTGTGGGAAAAATACAAAGTTGAAATTCAAGAAAGTGGGGTAATTAAACATTTACAGGATGAAAACTTTGTTGATGTAGATGATAATCCAATATTGCAAAGTGGTGATGGTTCCACTGCTTCTATAGTTCCGTTGGGAAAAGCAAGAGAGAATGGAATTGGAACGCTTAAGGCAGATGCATATTTAACAACAGAACTGATTCGGAAACAAAAAGAGGAAGAAGAAAAGCAAAAAGAAGATATCGACAAATTGCAGAAATTGCTAAATATTGGTTATGAACAGGCTTTAGCAATTTATAATCAGACACGCACGCAAGAGAATGCTGCAATGAAGAGACCCGATTTATTTTTCGCAAATAGAAAGAGAAACCTTGATGTAGAGATACGTGAAGTATTGGTTCCCGAACTGGTTACTAAGTTTGGAGTTAACCAAAGCAGTAAAAATTTGGTAGGGTGCAGACTGTTTAGTGGAAAATATGCATGGATTAAGTCTGCGGCATCAGATAATGGAGCTTTATTGGCAATGTATCTAAATACTTATATGAAAAATGAAATAGGTAAGCCAAGAGAATCTTGGACATTGTCTGACTATGATAATGCATTCCAAAAGTTGCCTGTAGTAAAAGAGTATATTGAAAGAGCGTTGAGCGAGTATTTGGAAATAAGAGACTAAAGGAGAGAAATAAATATGGATACCTATATAAAGAAAATATACGACATGTTGTATTCACCAATACTTACCCCATATAATTTACTCGAAAATGCGAAATTACCCAACTATAAGTTTGTAAAGTATTATAGCAATAGTATAGGGGTTGTAGCTGAGATGCAATGCCATATAGACGAGCAAGAAGAGAGGACTTTTTATTATCAGTTTGATAAAAAGGATTTTTTACAAAAAATATATTATTATGATAATGGAGTAGAGAAAACTCTTTTTGATAGGGAAATTGCTATTGAAGAAGCGAAAGAAGATTATTATGAAAATATGAACACCGATAAAATGGTAGTGTGATGTAAGAGAACAAAACCTTGTCCCCCCGGCGGAACATATTAGGACATTATCAAAAATGGTTCATAGTCTCTTTTAGATTTGCTTTACATATGTTGACTTTTGAAGTTCTGGGTATATACTAATAATCAACAGAAGCTCCCACACCTCTCAACGATGTGTCAAATGGGAGCACTTTTTTAGTTAGTGTAAAATTTTAATTGGCAAAAATAATGGGAAGTAGAATTACCCACTTC
>CAMEDC010000078.1 GCA_945913255.1 uncultured Lachnospiraceae bacterium | reverse complement strand
GGAAGTGGTTAATTCTACTTCCCATTATTTTTGCCAATTAAAATTTTACACTAACTGAAAAATCCGCCGGATATTTATGATTTCGCGTATATTTACAAAAGACATATACCTATGATAAAATTTAAAATAATACTATTCCGGGGACATTTGAAGGTGTTTTGCATTAGTATTTGAGGGGGACGGGTATCATGAGTGAAATTTACGATAAGACAAAGAAGCAGAGTGAGGATGCCGTGGGTAAGGCCGCAGAAAGAAAGGCGGAATCGAACAAGGATTATCTGATCATGGCGCTTGCCATACCCTATGAAAATGTGTATGTGGTCAATATGGACACAGGGGAAAGTGTCTGCTACCGCATGGGACAGGTTATGAGTGACCGCTACGGACAGAAATTTGCAGCCGGCAGTTATGAGCAGAATATCTGTTCCTATATTGAGAATGATGTGCTGGAGGAGGACAGATGCCTGTTTGAGAAGGTGCGTTCTGTGCCGGAGGTAAGCAAGCTTCTGACAGACAAAAGTACCCATTATTTCAATTATCGGGTCTTTCGCAATAATCGAGTGCAGTTTTTTCAGTGTCAGCTGGTGAAACCGAGCCGGGAAAGCAATGAGTTTGTGATTGCTTTTAAGGATATAGATGAGGAGAAAAAGCAGGAGCTGGCACAACAGAGAAAAATTGAGGAAGCACTTGCGGCAGTGGAAAAGAGCAATGAAGCGTTGCTGGATGAGATGGAAATTGCCAATGCGCTGACCAAGGATTATCCGGATGCTTCACTGGTGGATTTGGAAGACGGATGTGTTGTTACCCTCAAGCTGCACGGGAGAATGATAGCAGGGGATAAGCGGATTCCTCGGCGTGCCTATCAGGATACCTGGAATTACTATATAGAGAAGTATGTGCTGGAAGAGGACAGGGGAAAGCTGGCAGCAGCAGTTTCCATGGATACAGTAAAGAAAGCGCTGGAGGAAAAGGATGAATATATCTGCAGCTACCGCGTCGACACCGGTAATCATGAAATTCATTATTTTCAGGCTGTTTTTCTTCGAGTCTATTCCCGGCGTGCAGCGAGTATTCAGATTATTCTGGGATTCCGGAACATAGATGCCATTGTGGAGGAGGAACATAAACATACAAAGATACAGGAAACACAGCGAGAGATTATCGAGGGTCTCGGCTCCGAATACTATTCGGTTCTTCTGGTGAATCCGACTGAGGATACAGTCGCTACTTATCGTGCGCAGGAGGAGGACGGAAGGGCTATCGCGGATTACTTCTTCCGATATGACAACTGCTGGTCAAAGGGTTTGTGCAGCTATGCCGAGGAACTGGTCTCGGAAACAAGCCGCAGTGAGTTTTTGAAAAAACTGTCACTGGAACGTCTCCGCGGGTATGGAGAGGATTATTCGGTTACTTATGAAAAGCTTGTGGATGGCGGAATCCTGTATCTTCAGGCAAGGGTTTCCTTTGTGTGGGATAAGAACGGCAGTCTTGTTGCCGTAATCGGGACAAGGAATGTGGATGAACTGATTAAGCGGGAACGTCAACAGGAGATGGCGCTGCAGGCAGCCTATGATGCAGCAGAAGCGGCAAACAGAGCAAAGACGGACTTCCTGTCCAATATGTCCCATGACATTCGCACGCCCATGAACGGTATTATTGGCATGACCGCGATTGCGGCAGCTCATATAGACGATAAGGAACGTGTGCAGGATTGTCTGAAAAAGATTACACAGGCCAGCAAACATTTGCTCAGCCTGATCAATGAAGTTCTGGATATGAGCAAAATTGAATCCGGTAAAGTGGAACTGATTGAAGAGGAGTTTAATCTTTCGGATCTGGTGGATAACCTGCTTACCATGACAAGTGCCCAGATTGAAGAACATCACCATAAACTCTCCGTCAATATTTCAGGAGTCACTCACGAGGCTGTGATTGGTGACAGCCTTCGCATACAGAAGGTTTTTACCAATCTGGTGGGCAATGCTGTAAAGTTTACACCGGACGGCGGAAAAATCCGACTTTCCATTTCGGAAAAGCCCTCCAATCAGGCAAAAGTCGGCTGCTATGAATTTGTCTTTGAAGATAACGGCATGGGCATGAGTGAAGAATTCCTGGATAAGATTTTTGAACCTTTTGCAAGAGCTGCTGACGACAGAGTCAATAAAATTCAGGGAACCGGGCTCGGTATGCCCATCAGCCGGAATATTGTCCGTATGATGGGAGGAGATATCAAGGTGGAAAGTAAGCTTGGCATCGGTTCACGTTTCACGGTCACTATGTATCTGAAGCTACAGGATACGGTGGAGGTCCGGTATGATAAGTTTGTCGATCTGGATGTGCTTGTAGCGGATGACGATGTGCTGAGTCTGGAATCCTGCTGTGAAATACTGAATGATTTTGGGATGCATGCGGAAGGAGTTACCACAGGTCAGGAGGCAGTGGACTATGTGGTGCGCCATCAGGAAGAAAATCGGGATTATTTTGCCTGTATTATTGACTGGAAAATGCCTGACATGGATGGAATCGAAATCACGAGAGCTATCCGCAGGGCAGTGGGCAATGATGTACCGATTATCATCATCTCTGCTTATGACTGGTTCGATATTGAGCAGGAAGCCAGAGCAGCCGGTGCAAACGCATTTATCAGTAAGCCGCTGTTTCGTTCCAGACTGGCGAAAACCTTCAATGCCCTTGTGGAAGACGAGGAATCCAGAGAGCAGGAAGTGCCCTATGCGGAACTGGAGAATATGGATCTTTCCGGTTGTCGTGCACTGCTTGTGGAAGACAATGAGTTGAATGCGGAAATTGCGGAAGAACTTCTGAAAATGACGGGACTTTCGGTAGAACATGCGGTGAACGGTACAGAAGCCGTTGACAGGCTGTCCGGGTGTGAGGACGGATATTATGATGTTATCTTTATGGACATCCAGATGCCGGGAATGAACGGGTATGACGCCACAAGGGCGATTCGTGCGATGCGTCGGAATTACTGCAGGCAGGTACCCATCATTGCTATGACGGCGAATGCTTTTGCGGAGGATGTCCAGGCGGCGAAGACTGTGGGAATGAATGAACATATTGCGAAGCCGCTTGATATGAAAATACTTGCGGCAACGCTGGAGAAGTGGATGCGGCAATAGCGGAAAAAGGAGGAAGATATAAGGCTGTATCCGGAGATAGAAGCGAGTGGTTATGAAGAAAAGAAAGAATTCAATTCCATATTTGAATGCTGAAATTGCGGAAGAGATTCTGAAAAGTATCGGATTTGCAACGGAACGAGCCGTGGATGGTATTGCATGCATTCACATGATGCAGGAAGCGGATGAGGAGTATTATGATATTATTCTGATGGACATTCAGATGCCGAATATGAATGGGTATGATGCTGCCGCAGAGATTCGCAGGCATGAATGGACATATCGCAAAGCCGATAGAAATTTCAAAGCTGACAGAGACCCTGAGAGCATTTTGGAACAAGTGATTTGTATGGATTGTGCTGCGTTTCAGTGTGGAAAATAATTTATTGTGTTTTCAGTTGCCGGTATGTATAATGAGTACAAAACCAGTTTGGCAGAATGATGACAGAAGAAAAGTAACATACGATATATAAGTATGTGACGGGAGAAGAAAAATGACGATTGAAGAATGCTATCAGAAATTGGGAGGAGATTATTCCCAGGTATGTAAGCGGTTTCCAAGTTCAGCTTTGGTGGAAAGATTTATAGCAAAGTTTTTGAATGACGGAAGCTTTCAGACACTGACTGAACAGCTGCAGGCGGAAAACCGTGAAGAGGCATTTCGCGCTGCGCATACACTGAAGGGAGTATGTGCAAATCTGGGATTTGACCGGTTGTTTGCCTCCGCGTCAAAACTGACGGATTTGCTGCGTGAGAAAGAGGACACTATACCGGAAGAAGCAGAAGAACTTTATAATACAGTGAAACAGGACTATGAGGAAACTGTTTCAGCGGTTCGAACCTATTTGGAAAAATAAAGATGAGCCTGAGATTTATTTTTGGCCCTTCAGGGGCCGGTAAAAGCAGACAATTATATGATGAGATGATACGGCACGCGAAGGAGAATCCGGACAAAAATTTCCTTCTCATTGTGCCTGACCAGTTCACGATGCAGACCCAGAAAGATATTGTCCTGTTAAGCGATAAGGGCGGCATTCTGAACATAGATGTGCTGAGCTTCGGGAGACTGAATCACCGCATTATGGAAGAGGTCGGCAGAGAGGATATCCCTGTACTGGATGATACAGGGAAAAGTTTGGTGTTGCAGAAGGTCGCCGCGGAAATGAAGGAGGAGCTGCCTGTTTTGGGCAGCTTTCTGCATAAACAGGGGTATATTCATGAGGTGAAAAGTGCGATATCCGAGTTTATGCAGTACGGTATCAGCACAGAGGATGTGGAAAAGCTGATTGTCTATTCCGAAAAGCGCGGAGCTCTGGTGCAGAAGCTGAAAGATCTGAAGAAACTGTACGAGGGCTTTCAGGAATATATACAGGGGAATTTTATCACCACGGAGGAAACCCTTGATGTGTTGTGCCGCTCGCTGCAAAAATCCCGCATTCTTCAGGAAAGTGTGGTGGCTTTTGACGGTTTTACCGGCTTTACGCCAATTCAAAATAAGGTGATTCAGGAGCTGATGCATGTCTGCGGAGAAGTGATTGTCACTGTGGTGATGGGGGAAGGAGAAAATCCCTACCGACAGGACGGGGAGCAGAAACTGTTTCATCTGAGCAAGAAGACAGTGGCAGATTTGAGCCGACTGGCGCAGGAGGCAGGGGTGCCAAGAGTACAGGATATTTTTGTGATTCCGGCTCCGGGAAGAAACCGCTTTGACATGAGGCCTGCTCTTGCGCATCTGGAGCGTAATCTGTTACGGTATTCTGTTCAACCTTTTCAGGAGGAGCAGTCGGAAATTGTTATTTTTGAGACTACGACTCCCCGGGACGAGGTACACCAGACAGGATTGAAAATCAGGGATATGATTCGTGAGGAGGGGCTGGCATACCGGGATATTGCGGTCATTACGGGAGATTTGGAAGGGTATGCACCTTATGTGGAGACAGAGTTTGCCCAGATGGAGATTCCCTGTTTTATAGACAGAACGAGGGGAATTGTCCTGAATCCCATGGTGGAATACATTAAGAGTGCCCTGGAACTTTATTTAAAGGATTTTTCCTATGAGGCTGTTTTTCACTATTTGCGAAGCGGTCTGGCGGATATGAAGCCGGAAGAGGTGGACATTCTGGAAAACTATGTGATTCAGACCGGAATTCGGGGAATACGCAGTTACAGCCGAATCTTTACGCATAAGACAGAGGAAATGGGAGACGACGAAGGGGCACTGGAGCAGCTGAATGATTTGCGGGAGAGGTTGATGAACCAGATTGGAATACTGCAGATGCAAAGTCGTGAGCCTGTGGGAACTTACGTCAATAAGTTGTATGATTTTCTGGTACAGAATCAGGTACAGAATAAGCTTGCAGCCTATGAAGCGGAGTTCCAGGCGGACGGTCAGCTTTCAAGAGCCAGGGAATATGCGCAGATTTACCGCTTGATTATGGAACTGTTAGAGCAGATTTACGAGCTCCTGGGAGAAGAAGTCATCTCTTTGCAGGAGTTTGCGGATATCCTGGAGGCAGGGTTTGGCGAGATAGAGGTCGGTACGATTCCGCAGAACGTGGACCGCGTGGTGGTGGGAGATATGGAGCGTACCCGCTTAAAACAGGTGAAGGTGTTGTTTTTTCTGGGCGTAAATGACGGAAATATCCCGAAGAATGCCTCAAAGGGAGGGATCATCTCCGATATGGACAGAGAATTCTTAAGGGAATCGGATTTGGAGCTTGCGCCCAGCCCCAGACAGCAGATGTTCATTCAGCGACTGTACCTTTACATGAACATGACAAAACCCTCTCATAAACTGTTTTTGGCGTATTCCAAGATAAATAATGCCGGAAAATCCATACGTCCGGCCTATCTGATTGATACGGTGAAAAGTATCTTCCCCGGCATTCGTACAGAGTACCCGGAACTTCGCAGTGCTCTGGAACAGATTGTGACACCCCGGGAAGGTGCAGGATATCTTGCAGAAGGATTAAGAGAGTATGTCACAGGTGTCCTGCCGCCGGAAAAAGAGCGGGAGGTGCTTACCATTTACAGAGCTTTCGGAGCGGAAGAACTGGCAGGGGAGCGGGATTTCCTGACGGATGCGGCTTTCCGCCGCTATCGGGACAGCGGCCTTTCAACTGTGGTTGCATCGGCACTTTACGGAAAATATCTGGAGAACAGTGTATCGAGGCTGGAGACTTACGCGGCCTGCGCATACAGGCATTTTCTTCAGTATGGTCTGACACTGCGGGAGCGGGAAGAGTTCTCTTTTGAAAATGTGGATATGGGAAACGTGTACCATGCTGTTCTGGAACAGTTTGCAGGAAAACTTGCAGACAATGGTTATACCTGGTTTGATTTTCCGGCAGTGTTTGCGGAAAGCACAGTAAAGGACACTCTGGAGGCTTATGCGGCAACTTACGGCGATACGGTGCTCTACAGCAGTGCGCGGAATGAATATGCCATTACCAGAATGAGCAGGATCCTGACAAGAACAGTGCTGACGATTCAAACGCAGCTTAAGAAGGGCAGCTTCAAGCCGGATGAATATGAGATTTCTTTCCGTTTTACCGAAGATTTGGACAGTGTGAACATATTGCTGTCAGAACAGGAAAAGATGCGCCTTCAGGGACGGATTGACCGCATTGATGTTGCCGAGGACGAGGAGCATGTCTATGTCAAGGTGGTAGATTACAAGTCGGGCAATAAACATTTTGATTTGGCGGCACTCTATTACGGTTTGCAGCTGCAGCTGGTGGTTTACATGAATGCGGCGATGGAACTGGAGGCGAAAAAGCATCCGGACAAAGAGGTGGTTCCGGCAGCGCTTCTGTATTACCATATTGAGGATCCTACGGTGGAGACTCCGGCAGAACTGACGGAGGAGGAAATCAGGGAGCAGATTACAAGGCAGCTTCGCATGAACGGGGTGGTGAGCAGTGAGCCGGGTATTGCGGAGCGCCTGGACGGTGAGATGGGGGATAAGTCGGATGTGATTCCCGTGGAGAGGAAGAAGGACGGCTCCTTCAGCGCACGATCTTCTGTCTTAAGCAGGGAAGATCTGCAGACGGTGTCTGACTATGTGTCGAAAAAAATGGTGGGAATCGGCAGGGAAATCCTGGATGGGAACATTTCCTTAAACCCCTATGAAATGGGAAATGAGGAGGCATGCACCTGGTGCGCGTACAAAAAAGTATGCGGTTTTGAGCCTTCCATGCCGGGCTGTGAGAAGAGAAAACTGGCAGATATGGATTCAGCGGACGTCCTGCAGCAGATGCGGGAAGAAACGTAAAGGTTCCGGCATGAAAGAATAGGATGCATCGGAAAAGGGTAAAAAATATGGCAGTGAAATTTACACCTGAACAACAGAAAGTCATAGATTTGCAGGGCTGTAATATACTGGTGTCTGCGGCCGCGGGCAGCGGTAAGACAGCTGTGCTGGTGGAGAGAATCGTAAAAAAGGTCTGCAATGAGGAAAACCCGGTGGATATTGACAGGCTTCTGATTGTAACCTTTACCAATGCGGCTGCTGCAGAGATGCGGGAGAGGATTGCGGCAGGGATTGCAGCAAGACTCGCGGAGAACCCTGAGTCCGAGCATCTCCAGCGTCAGGCTGCATTACTGCACAACGCCCAGATTACGACCATTGACAGTTTCTGCCTTTTTTTGCTTCGGAATCATTTTAATGAAATCGGGCTTGACCCTGCTTTCCGGATTGCGGATGAAGGGGAAATCAGGCTGATGCAGCAGGATGTGCTGAAGGAACTGATTGAAGATGCCTATACTTCCGGAGAGGAGACTTTCAGATATTGTGTGGAGTATTTCTGCCCGGGGGGAAAGGAACGCGTGCTGGAACAGCATATCCTAAACCTTTCCCATTACGCGGACAGCTTTCCATGGCCGGAAGAATGGCTGGAAGAACGCAAGGCAGATTATTCGGATGAGGATGTGGATGCAGTCAGTAAAAGCTCCTATGGGCTTTACCTGACAGAACATCTGACATATATGTCACGTGGATGGCTAGAGAAAATGACACAGGTACAAAAGCTGTGTCAGGAACCGGATGGCCCCTATATGTATGGAGAAATGGTGGATGGCGAACTGGAACAGCTTGAAAAGCTGGCTGAATGTGAAACGCTGGAGGAATATGCAGTACGACTTCCGGCAGTGACTTTTGGACGTCTTTCTTCCAAAAAGGATGAGAGTGTGTCGACCCAAAAGAGACAATTGGCGGCGGATTTACGTGCAGGGGTGAAGAAGAGCATACAGGGGGTGGCAGAACGTTTCTTTGCCACTCCGCTGGAACTGGCTGTGAAACAGGGACTGGAATGTGCCGGACCGGTGGCGGAGCTGATTGACCTGACATTGGACTTTAACAGAAGAATGGCAGAGAAAAAACAGGAGAAAAAAGTCATCGATTTTTCCGATATGGAGCATTTTGCTCTGGACATCCTGCTGGACAAAGAGGGGGGAGAGATTTCTCCCAGCCGTGTGGCGCTGGAATATCGCCAGCACTTTGAAGAAATTCTCATTGACGAATACCAGGACAGCAATCTGGTGCAGGAATACCTGCTGAAAGCAGTGTCCGGGGAGGAGGACGGCTGCTACAATCGGTTCATGGTAGGAGATGTAAAGCAGAGCATTTACAAATTCCGTCTGGCGAGACCGGAGCTTTTCCTGGAGAAGTATCACACCTATACTGCGGATTCCGGTAAGATGCAAAGAATTGATCTGGCAAAAAACTTCCGCAGCCGTCCGCAGGTGATTGACGCGGTAAACGAGGTGTTCTCCCGGCTGATGAGCGAGCAGGTTGGCGGAATTGCCTACGATGACAGGGCAGCACTTTATCCCGGTGCTGCCTACCCGGAAAATACGGGAAACGAAAGTGAACTCCTTTTGGTTGAAAAGCCTGGCAAGGAATCGGAAATTGGGGAAAAACAGCTGGAAGCGAAGGCGATTGCGGCGAAGATTAAGGAACTGAGAGAACGCTTTACCGTGACGGATAAGGCGAGCGGAGAGCTGCGTCCTGCCAGATATTCGGACATGGTGATTCTGTTGCGCACAAACAGCGGCTGGGATGAGGAATTTAAGGCAGTGCTGGAGGAAGAAGGAATCCCTGTCTATATTACCTCAAAAACCGGGTATTTCGGGGCGACTGAGGTGCAGGAGCTTTTGCAGGTGCTCCGGGTACTGGACAATCCCAGGCAGGACATTCCCTTGTTCGGCATGATGAAGTCTGTTTTCGGCGGGTTTACGGAGGAGGAAATCGCGCTGATTCGCAGCACGGACAGAAAGTGCAGCTTATATGAAGCAGCGGTGAAATT
>CAMEDC010000077.1 GCA_945913255.1 uncultured Lachnospiraceae bacterium | reverse complement strand
TGCAGATAAAGTTAAGAAGCCAGCAGATTTGTTTATGTTGGTATTGAATAAATTGCAGTAAATAAAGTATAATGTTCATGAGCATTGTCTCCATGTTGGTAATGGTGTTTGTGGTGAACTCATTATACTTCATTTGGGAGGTCAATGCTCTTTTTATTTGCACACCTCCAATAAATCAAGGTTTTAAAGTGTTTTAGAACAATAAAAACAGGTAGTATTTGACACTACCCCTATCACTATGGAGGTCAAAACTATGCAGAATCAATCATTCGAGATTTCTCCGAACAATTAAAAAGGACCGTCGCAGAATTCTCTGCCCGATCCTTTTTTGATTTATCTAATTAGTTTAATTTTTTGCCGTCGAAATCCGGTCGATCTTTTCGAGTTCTTCTTGTGTAAATTTTGTATTTTTCAATGCCGCTATATTATCCAGTATCTGAGCAGGTTTGGATGCACCAATCAATACACTTGTAACGATTCCATCTCTAAGAATCCAGCTGAGTGCCATTTCTGCAAGTGTCTGTCCACGCTGAGACGCCAGTTCATTAAGCTCACGAATCTGTCCGAGTTTTTCATTCAACTCTTTCTCCTTCAGGAATCGCCCATCCGTTCTGATACGGCTATCTTGTGGAATACCATTCAGATAACGGTCAGTAAGCATTCCCTGTGCCAGAGGACTGAATGCAATAATTCCCTTATTCAGCTTAGCAGATGTTTCTTTCAAACCATTTTTCTCGATAGTCCGATTGAAAATATTATAGCTGTTCTGATTGATAATAAACGGGCAATGCAGCTCGTCCAGAATTGCACATGCCTTTTCCAAAGTCTCGCCATTATAATTGGAAAGTCCCACATACAGTGCCTTTCCGCTGTTCACTGCCTGCGCAAGAGCTCCCATAGTCTCCTCAAGAGGTGTCTCAGGATCCATTCTGTGATGATAAAAAATATCCACGTATTCAAGTCCCATACGTTTCAGGCTCTGATCCAGACTTGCCAGAAGATATTTACGGCTTCCCCAATCACCGTAAGGGCCTTCCCACATACCGTATCCGGCTTTCGTGCTGATAACCAGCTCATCACGATAATTTTGAAAATTCTCTTTCAAAATCAGTCCGAGATTTTTTTCTGCACTTCCGGCCTCCGGACCGTAATTATTCGCCAGATCAAAATGCGTAATTCCATTGTCAAATGCTGTAAAGCACAGCTGTTTCATATTTTCATATACAGAAGTGTCTCCGAAATTATGCCAGAAGCCCAGGGAAACTGCCGGAAGCATCAGTCCGCTTTTCCCGCAACGGCAATAAGTCATGGAGTCATATCTGGAAGATAAAGGTTGATACATAGTCTACTCCTCCTGTTTCATTTCTGTATCAGATACTTCTGGCTGCTTCAATAACCCATTTGATTCTTTCCAAAGGCAATTCATCATGAATACTGCAGTCCGGTCCAATCATGTAACCGGTTTTTGTTCCCTCGGCAATCAATCGTCTGGTCTCAGCCTGAATCTCTTCTTTTGTTCCATCGTACAACAATGTTCCCAATCTGTTGTCAAAACCACCCCATACCGTACATCCGAACTGTTTCTTCGCCTCTTTGACATCCAGTTTTTCCACGAAACGGGCCCAGCTGACAACAGGAGCCTTATAATCTTCCCATACCTCCAGACGATTTGGAACACCTTCCCATCCGCAGAAATGAATTGCATTCATATCTGAAATGCTGTTCGCATATTCCAGCACATCCTTATCACTGGGAGTTACCCATTCTCTGTACTCATCATAAGTAAAACGATCTACCTCAGCATTCTGCACACTATACATAACACCATCACAGCCTGCCTCCTGTATCAACCCCTTGATCAGAGCCTTTACATCCTCCCCAATTGCCTTGCAGGCAAATTTTACTGCTTCAGGATCCTGACGAATCACTTCCATCATTTTATCATACCCTATTTCAAGTCTCATATAGGAAAGAGGACAGAAAACAACATACAGAGCACAGCACTCCCCATTTAATTCCTTGATCAGCTTCTTTGTACGTTCAATGGGTCCTCTGATATGAGGATGATCCGCACCCAAAGGAGTCATTTTATAAAGCTCTTCGCTGGACTGCAGATTCTGCAGCACCGGATGCGGCCAACCGAAAAACTTATCCGCAGACAGTTTCATGAAGTCAACATCTGTCTCCCGGTAAAAATCCACCTGCGCTTTGATAAAATCTTCATCCTCCCACTGTTCCGGAGGCACATGTTTCCAGAAACATACTGGAACATGGTCTGTTTCCCGGCCTTTGAAGGCAGCAATAACACGCTCTCTTTTTGTCATAATTTTTTCTCCTTTTATATCATTTTTTAGGCGCTTGCTCTAAATTGCAAACGAGTTTAACTAGTTTCACAATTACCAACAAATTTATTATAAAAAATGAGACTTTGGCTGTCTAACCAGAGTGAAACAAAAAACTATGCAGAATCAATCTTTTAAATACCAACGCGATTTACTGTTTTATTAACGTGTCTTGTATTCAAATTGTATTTTACAAACAGATTGCCGTGCAAAAATAAACTTGCTATAATCATTATATCATGAAGCCTTCGTAAACTCGTAAACCCGCGCTTTCAGCGCTCTTTCGCCTGCTTTCGCAGGCTGTTTACTCGTTAATGGCGCAGCAAAAACAAATGTCTGCTTCGCAGCCGCTTGTTTTTCCTCTGCGCTCATTATATCAACAGAGAAAGGACTACATCATGCTTGCACTGGAAATCTCCTCCATGAAACAATTTATGAATCAGCTTCTGGCTTCCGAAACCTTTGACATCTTCCTGCTGGAAGAAGCCGTCATCAGCACGGCTAACACCTTCACCATTGATGGGCACATCAATCAGGAATTCTATTATCAGGACGGGCAAGAAAACACATCCCTGCCATCCGATTCCAACGGTAATCCTTACGACTTCCGACCCTGGAGCGAAATCCGCAACCTGTGCTTTGACCTGATTAAGGGAAAACGCACCCCTCTCTTTTTCCGGTTTGTCCTACATTTAAAGCCGGAAAAAGCCACGGCTCTGCTGACGAGCCGCGGCTTTGATATAGACCCTTCCCAAGTGAAGGCTCTCGTATTGAATATTCGTTATGACGGTTCCAAAGCAGTGCTGACCACCGGAACCGCCTTTCATACCTTTGTCCTGTCCAAGGAACCGGATGCCATCTGGGACAAGGCACTCTGCCAGTATCTCGACCAAAAAGGCATTGGCTACGAGGTACTGTAGACTATATGCTACAGACTATTTCATCTTCGGCTTAAAAAGAATGCTTGCAATATAGCCGAAAATCAGGGCTGCGGAAGTACCCACCGCTCCTGCCTTGAAGCCACCGGAAAACAGTCCCAGAAATTCCTGTTCCTTTATGGCTTCTTTGACGCCCTTCATCAATACATTTCCAAAGCCCAACAGCGGAACGCTCGCCCCTGCTCCCGCAAACTCCTGAAAAGGCTCATACCAGCCAAATACGCTGATTATGGCTCCTGTCACCACCAGAAGCACCATAATACGTCCCGGCATCATCTTGGTTTTCTCCATCAGAATCTGTACCAGAGCGCAAATCAAACCGCCTACCCAAAAGGCATTTACATAATCCATCATACGGCATACTCCTTTTTGTTCCCTGCTTTCAATGCTTTTCGTTCTGTTTTCAAGACTTGTCGTTCTGCCTTCAACAGCAATTGGTTCAGCAGGTTTTTTCATAGTTTCTGCCATAGAATTTGTTTTATACATCAATATTTCAGTTTTCTTTTATTACCCGAATCTTGTTCTACTTATCTTCAAAATAGTTCCAATCACCCTTTCCCCGGCTCTTTCTTTCCGAACCCGAACCACTTAGCCGGAAGCTGCACCAGGATCACCGCCGCAAACACCAACGCACAGCCTGCAATCTGCCGTCCTGTCATGGTCTGATCCGTTTTTAAGAAACCAATCTTATAGGCAACCCAGCCGGAAATGGTTGCAAACACAGATTCCAAGCTAAGGAGCAATGCCGCCACAGTAGGATTGACTCCTTTTTGTCCCACAATCTGCAGCGTATAGGCAACACCGCAGCTTAAGACTCCGGCATACAAAAGCGTCCCTATCCCGTCCCAAATCTGGCTCAGCGTAGGTTCTCCCCAAATCAGTGCACCCGTCGTGCAAAGAATTCCGCACACAGCGAACTGTATGCAGGAAATCACAACACCATCCGTCTTTGGCGCAAAATAATCTACTGCCAGAATATGAACGGAAAATACGATTGCACATAAAAAAACAAGAATATCTCCCGTTCCCAGTGTAAGGCTTTCCGTCATACATAGCAAATACATGCCGGTCGCCGCCATTACTGCACCAATCCATACAACCGTTTCCACCTTCTTTTTCAGAAAGATTCCTGCAATCGGAACAAAAATGATATACAATGTTGTGATGAAACCGGCCTTTCCGACCGTGGTATATTTGATTCCGTACTGCTGCAAAGTACTGGCTATCGTAAGCGCCAGGCCGCAGCAAATTCCCGCTTTCAGAGTCAATGACCAGTCTATCTGTTTCGCCTTCTCAACGGTCAGCCTGCGTGAAACGAGAAGATATATCAACAGAACAAAGGCTCCTATCAGGGAACGAACCCCATTGAATGTCAGGGGATGCATATAGTCCATACCCTTGCTCTGTGAGACAAATGCCATGCCCCAGATAAATGCTGCAAGCAGCAATAACAGGCTAGGACCTGCTTTTGTATCTTTTTTCATTTTCTTATCCATTCCTTTCCCGCGGAAATTATCTCATATTCCTTCCCGCGGAAATTTTTCTATACACTTCCTGTACTCTTTTATGCCTTTTTTTCCGCAATTTCTGAAACGATTTGCCGCAACATCTTGCCGGCGCAGTCTATCGTCACATGGGCATACTTCTCATACAGGGGAATTCTCTCCTCATACAAATCATGCAGTGTCTGTCCCGGCTGCAACGTCACACCACGGGCATTCAAATCTCCCAGCCTTTCTTCCACTTCCTCATAGGGCAGCTTCAGATAAATAACTGTGCCGATTTCCCGCAGATGCTCCATAGCCTCCGCCCCGTAAATGGCACTGCCTCCCGTGGCAATCACACACTTATGTAACGCAAGCGAAGCATTCACATCATTCTCGATTTTCCAGAAGCCTTCCACCCCATTTTCCTCTATTAATTCATGAAGCAGCTTTCCGTATTTTTCCTGTATTACCAAATCAGAATCCACAAAACTGAATCCCAGTTTCTTTGCAAGGACTACACCAACGGTACTCTTTCCCGCTCCGGGCATTCCGATTAGCACAAAATTATCCTTCATATTTCCTCTCATTCTGCCGAGCAAACGGCTTTCCTTCCTTTATTTATCCTTGCCGGGAGATACATCAGACCGCAAAAACGCCGCTTTTTCAAGCGGCGCTGCTTTCAAAACACTTGTTTGATTCTTTTACCGCAGCTGAGCAAAACTACACTGCTGCGATGATTTCTACTTCACAAAGCACATTCTTCGGTAAGGTTTTCACCGCAACACAGCTTCTTGCAGGCTTCTCCGTAAAATATTTTGCATACACCTCATTGAATGCCGCAAAATCACCCATATCTGCCAGGAAGCAGGTGGTCTTCACAACTCTGGTGTAATCGGTTCCCGCCTCTTCCAGCAAAGCGCCGATATTCTTGCAGACCAGCTCTGCCTGAGCTGTAATATCCGCTCCCTCAATCTCTCCCGTAGCCGGATTGATGGGAATCTGTCCGGATGCAAAGAGCATGCCGTTTACGATGGTGCCCTGTGAGTAAGGGCCGATTGCTGCAGGTGCCTTGTCTGTTGAAATTTTCCGTAACACAGTTTGTCTCCTTTTCCCTGCGCTGTCACTTATTATGTTCCGCCGCAGTACATTATTTTTTCATATCCACTTCCGGCTCGTCAAACTCTGCCGTCACATAAAATCCCCGGGAATTCTCAATGACATCCGTCACAAATCCCTCCCTGCTTTTCAAACGGTATCGGAAAGGAATGTTCGCCGACATTGCCAGAGAGGGGTCAATCACGTAATAATAATTGCTGGGAAGCAGTCCTTCCGTCACGGTAATTTTCTGCCCAGCCTCCAAAAGTCCCGGTCGTTCCATCTTAAATTCCATTTTTCGCATTGTCTGTCACCTCGCCACTTCCAAGCGCCAGAATTCATTGTATCAGCATACCGTCTTCTTTTCAAGAGGGGAATTGTTATGCTGTCGCCATAGCTGAAATCTGAATACTTTATAAACTTACTCCGTTACTTCAATCTGGCACATTTTCATGGTGAGAAGCGCTGCCTTGTGGCTCTCCGGCGTTACACCTGCACAACATCTTCCGTCTACCCTGATTTTCACATCCGGCAAAGCCGTCTTTAAAAGCAGCGCGTTTGTAACCACGCAGATATCGGTACAAAGTCCCACCAGTTCAATTTCGATATCCTCATTCTCATATTCAGACTGCAATAACTTTACCAGACGGACAGAGCCAAAGGTTGGTTTGTCCACAATCAACGCTTCCGACATGGCAAGCGCAACTTCTTCCCGGATTTCCCATCCCGGTGTTCCTTTGATACAATGCTCCACCGGCAGATATTTTCCCTCTGAGGTCTCCAGATAGTTGCTGTCGTGTGTGTCGCGGGTCGCAATAATACATTTTCTGTCATACTGCCCAATCTTCTCCACTACTTTTTCGACAATGGAAACTGCCTCCGGCGAACCAAGCGCTCCATCAATAAAGTCGTTCTGCATATCTACCACAATAAGAAATTTTTTCATTTTATACCTCCTTTTTTCGCTTCAGCGGGTGTCCATTCAATACTTGAAGGAACTCACACTTTTTTATTTATTTTACACTATTAACGCTTTTTCTGTAAATCTATTTGTGATAAGATGGGGATTGCAATATGAAAGGTAAATGGATTATGAAGAAATACAAACATACCGGGCACAGGTCGTTTCGGATTCTTCTGCCGCTGGTGCTGGCTGCTTTCCTTCTTCTGTTTGGACCTGAAACCGTCCGGGAGCATCTGCCGAATTTGGGAAGACCTTATGACATTTCTTCCACAGACATACTTCAGGTGCATGTGCTGGATGTGGGAAACGGGCTTTCCGTCCTCGTGACTTCCGGAGAGGAGGCCCTGCTTTATGACGGCGGCGGACGGGATACTTCCTCCTTTGTCGTGGCATATCTGAAGGAGCAGGGCATACAGCATCTTAATTACTGTATTGCTTCCCACTATGACGCAGACCACCTGTATGGCATTGTGGGTGCTCTGCACGCTTTTACCACAGGAACGCTGATTGCTCCGGATTACGAGACAGATACCAAAACTTATGAAGCATTTTGCAGGGCTGTAACGGAAAAGGAGCTGACAGTCACCACTCCCGCCCCCGGTCAGACTTATTCTCTCGGAGAGGCCGTCGTGGAAATTCTGGGGCCTGCGGGAAGCGGCTATGAGGATGAAAATGACTACTCCATCGTTCTGAAAATCAGTATCGGCGAGCATTCCCTTCTTCTCACAGGGGATGCTGCCTCAGTCAGTGAACAGGAACTGCTGGACGCCGGAGCCGATTTGAATGCAGATGTTTTGGTAGTAGGACATCATGGCAGTTACAGCTCGACCGGAAAAGATTTTTTCTCAGCTGTCTCCCCTTCCTTTGCTGTCATCAGCTGCGGACTGGGAAACGATTACGGACATCCGCACAAGAGGGTAATGCAATTGCTGGAATCCTCTGCAGTTCCACTCTATCGCACAGATTTACAGGGAACCATCCGTTTCTCCATGACAGGTTCCTCGCTCTCCTTTGAGCAGGCACCCTGTGAAGACTATTCCCGGGGTGACGAAACGGTGAAAATACCATAATCCTCGAAAAACGATTGAAGGAGTTTTCCTATGAAAAAAAGTTATACTGTGAAAAGAAGTTTTACAAACATCATTCTATTTTTCAAAAAAGAAACCGTACTTTGTATTGCCGCATTGCTTGCTGCCATATCCGCCTTATTTGTCCCGCCCTCCGCGGAATATCTCGATTACATCGACTTCCGCGTCCTGGCACTTTTGTTCTGCCTGATGCTGGTAGTAGCAGGATTTCAGAGCATCGGTTTTTTCCGCCGTCTGGCAGAGCGGCTTCTCGCCGGTGTCAAAAGTACCCGGATACTTTGTCTGCTTCTGGTAGCTCTCTGCTTTTTCAGCAGCATGCTTATCACAAATGATGTCGCCCTGATTACCTTTGTACCCTTCGCAGTCATGCTGCTCACCATGGCTAAGCAGCAAAAACTTCTGATTCCCGTGGTAGTTCTGCAAACCATTGCTGCCAATCTCGGCAGCATGCTGACTCCCGTTGGCAATCCGCAGAATCTTTATCTGTATTCCGCCTTTCAAATTCCCATGGGTACTTTTTTGTGCGATATGCTCCCTTTGACACTGATTTCAGCAGTCATGCTTCTGATTTGCATTTTTCTGCTGCCCAATCAGGCATTGACCGCTTTGCGACCGTCCGACACCTTGCAGCAAAACACAGCCGGGACACCTCACTCCCTGAATTCGGAGAGCCAGCCCACGCCTGTAAAGACAGCGACCGGCTTCGCAAAAAGGCATACGTCGGGAAAGCTTCTAGCTTACCTGGCAATGTTTGCAGTATGCCTGCTCTGTGTTCTGCGCATTCTGCCCTGGCCTGCCATGTTGATTCTTCTGGTTATTTCCGTATGCTTCCTGGACAGGCAGCTTTTCCGGTCAGTGGACTACTTTTTGCTGCTTACCTTTATATGTTTCTTTCTCTTTACCGGAAATATCGAACGCATTCCCTCCATTTCCGCCTTCCTGCGTTCTCTGGTGGAAGACAGGGAACTCCTTCTCGGTACTGTCTTAAGCCAGTGTATCAGCAATGTGCCTGCCGTTCTCCTTCTCTCCGGCTTCACGGAAAATGTGCGTCCGCTTCTCTACGGTGTCAACATCGGAGGTCTGGGAACCCTGATTGCTTCCCTTGCCAGCGTTATCTCATTCCGCCTGTATGGGAACAGCAAGGATGCCAAAAAGGGCGCTTATATGAAAGCCTTTACCTTAAGCAATCTTCTCTTTCTGCTTGTGTTATACGGAGCCGCCAGCCTGCTTCTTTGCTGACGGTCTCCATTGATGCAGCGCCATCTGCCTAAACAGTCCCTGATTTCCACCGCCCCGGAAGCCCCCTCTTCCTATTTTCTCTCCGCTTTTCGCCTCCACGGTACCCTTACCGGCTCATACAGCCGCTTCAAAGTATGTATCATACTGCCCGTATCACTGTTCTCCACCAGCACATCATATTTACCGGGTATACTGCCAAAGGTAATTGTCTTCTGAATTTCCAGTAGCTGCTGCAGATAAAGGATCATGTGCTCTCGGGAGGCATTTTTATTATAAATTTTAATATAGGCATATCTGGGGTAATCCGTGGAATCGTA
>CAMEDC010000076.1 GCA_945913255.1 uncultured Lachnospiraceae bacterium | reverse complement strand
TTATGATTATTCGGAGCTCATGAGACCGGAGGACGGCTTTGCCAATCTGCAGACAACCAGAGATATCATTGACAGCTTTCCGGAATATCGCGGATTAAAAATCCATATCACGGAATTTAACACCTCCTATACACCGAAGGGTGTCATACATGATACGAACCTGAATGCTGCCTTTATCGCCCATCAGCTTTCCAGACTGGGAGATGTGAACGAATCCTATTCCTATTGGACCTTCGGAGATGTGTTTGAGGAACTTGGCGTTCCCTTTGCACCGTTCCACGGAGGATTCGGTCTGGTGGCAGAAGGGTGCATTCCCAAACCAACCTTCTGGACCTTTGCGTTTTATAAGAAGCTGCAGGAAAGCGGCGGAAGCTGTGTCTACAAGGATGATAACCTGGTAGTGTTGAAACGCCCGAACGGTAATTATCTCGGAGTTGCATGGAATGTGGCATACAATGAAAAACAAGGGAATGAAACCCCGGCTGAGGAAGTTAGGGGCGGACAGGATGCGGCGGTAGGACAGAACGCAAGGGCAGCGCGGGAATGGAGGAGGAAGCTGGAGATTCAGCTGCCTGCCGGGGAAGAGGAGTATTGCCTTATAACCAAAACCGTGGACGAGGAGACATGTAATCCTCTGAAGGTATGGCATGATATCGGAGAGCCTGCACATCTGACTGAGGAGCAAAAGAAGCTGCTCCGGGAATCGGCAAAACCCTGTGTGAAGACGGAACGAAAACAGCAGCACGGTGGACGTCTGTGCTTGGAACTTTTACTGGAAAAGAATGCAGTGATTTATTTTGAACTGAATGCGGGAAAAGTAAATCCGGATCGCGGATACCGGTATGATAAAGTGATTTCCCAGTTGGCGAATTGACAGAAATCGGGATTCCATATATGACAGTTCAATTAACAAAATGGTGATGATGCTGAGAATAAAGTCAATTAATCCGTGTTTCACTAAAAATATGTTTATGAAGGAGAAAAAGATTATGCCAAACTTAAAAGTGTTTACAAAAGACCCTATAGGCGAAAAATATCCTTTATCCATAGCGAGAAGCATTCATTTTGCTTTTCGGGAGGATGGGGGGCAATATATAGAGCTAAATTCAGGGTATGGAATACTTTTTGCTCTGGCATCGGTTCGACAAAATAATACCATCATGGCTAAAACACTTGGGAACCCCCGAGTTTACTGTGCTGAGGATGGGTATATGATTTTTGCTGATGAACAGGAAGAGGATGGAACTCCAATCGAGGACGATAAGATTCTTTTATTCAGGACAAAGGATTTCGTAGCGTTTGAAAATCAGGAGAAGGTTTTGAGAAAAGATTATGAAAGGGAACTTTCGACTGCAATGTCAGAGATTTTCATATCTGAGGAAAAACTGAAGAGGGTAAAGAATCGTTGGCTTCCGCTGTATAAAGTCAAGGCAGAGATTGCAGAGCCTGAAGATGAGAAGAAAGCTCAAAGAAAAGCAATCGTTACTTATTCCGATGGTTCCACGGACATAAAAAGAGTAGATGAGATAACCGGAGAGATTGTAAAGGAACCCATTGTTTTTCCTATGGCTGTGGGTTTTGCGGATCCCGTGATATTTTTCTGGGAAGAATCATGGTATTTTCTGGCGACCAATGACAATGTAAATGATATTGGATTGTATGTTCGCAAGGCAGATTCGGTTAAGGGGTTGTTTGCAGAGAATATTGAGACAATATGTATTCTTGATTATAGTGAAGAAAAGGAACTGATCCAGACCTTCTGGGCACCTGAATTTCATGTGATTGGCGGTGAACTTTATATTTTGTTTGCAGTTGGAGGTAAGGAGTGGGCTCCCCAGTGTCACATGATGAAATTGAAAAAGGGTGGAGATATACTGAAAAGTGAAGACTGGGAGACTCCTGTCCGCGTATGCAGAAGGGATGGGAGCTATCTGACCCGGGATGGTATTACTTTGGATATGACTTATTTTAAGGTCAACAATATTTCTTATCTTGCCTGGTCTTATCGTTATGGAATCAATTCACCGTTAGACACCGGTTCCATGATTTATATTGCAACGACAAATGAGAATAAGCCCTGGGTTCTCACCAGTGAACCGGTTTTATTGTCGCGACCTCTCTTCGGCTGGGAAAATACTGCCGGAACCATAAATAATGAAGGACCGTATCCCCTGGATTTAGGAGATAAGATCTTTCTGGCTTTTTCCGGGGGAGCAGCCTGTGGTTATTCTTATGCGATAGGTTATCTTGTGGCAAATAAAGGAGATGATCTGCTTAAGGCAGAAAACTGGAAAAAGGAACCTGCTCCGGTATTGTGTTCCACATTTATCCGGGGGATTGAGGGACCCGGACATAATTCTTTCTTTTATGATGAGGATGGCAGGTTAATGGTGGCTTACCACGCCCAGGAGACAGAAAAATACCATAAGCGCTGTACTACCATGCATCGAGTTCATATAGGTATTGAAGGATTTCCTTTCTTAAATATGTCACCGGAAAGAGATTTGTGATACATGTTCAGTTGTGCTATGGCAACACACCGGATCGTATTGTGGAAGACACTTGCTGAATATCGTATCGGTGCACTGGAGTATGAATTCGTAGATGGAGAAGAAAGGGAGATAGCAGTTCATATTCCATCGGATGCAGATATGAGCGTACAATCCATACAAAGTTCTCTGGCATATTTTTAAGAATTCAGAGACAAGTATTTTAGTCGGTGGAAAAACAGGTGAGGTTTCATTTGATGATAAATCAGATTGTAGAGAACATGGAGGGGAAATAGTAGATGTTGTGTGTGACTAGGGATAAGAGTAGGAGAATTGAGCGCGCGGAGCGCCGGGAAGACAGGCTGTATCTGTATTCCGAAGCAGGAGTGCACAGGCTGGAGCCGAAAAATGACAGGACGGTTCGGATTACCTATACGCAGAACGAAGCGTTCTCGGAAGAGGAAAAGCCCGGTATAATCTGCCGGGAGGTGTTCAAGGACTGGGACTATACGGAGAAAGAAACGGAACTGTGTTTCTGCATGAAGAATATGAAAATTGTTATCAACAGGGAGACGGCATCCTTCCGTTATTTTGACGGGGAGGGGAAGCGTCTTCTCAGAGAGCGGGAGCAGGACAGCAAAACCCTGGAAGAATTTACGGTTTATCAGCTTCAGGAAGACAGTATCCGGACAGAAAAAGTTGTCACGCCGGACGGTGTCAAGGAGGTCGTGCGGGAGGCTGCAAAAATCCCGGTGGGGAAAAGCTTTCATACCAGACTGTATCTGGAATGGGCCGAGGAGGAAGCACTTTACGGACTGGGGCAGCATGAGGAGGGCTCCGGCTCCTTAAGAGGGCAGGTGGTCTATCTCCATCAGGCAAACAGGAAGATTGCCATTCCTATGCTCGTTTCCACTTTGGGCTACGGTATTCTGATGGATACCTACAGCCCCCTGATTTTCAGTGATACCATACAGGGCTCCTATCTGTATACAGAAGCGGATTCGGAGATGGATTTTTATTTCATGAATGGCGGCACCATGGACGGCGTCATCGGGGAGTACCGGAAGCTGACGGGAAAGGCTGCACTGCTGCCACGTTGGGCATTCGGCTATCTCCAGAGCCAGGAACGCTATGAGACGCAGGAGGAAATTCTGGATACAGCAGAAGAGTACCGAAGTAGAGGAATCGGACTGGACGGCATCGTGTTGGACTGGTGTTCCTGGGAAGACAATCAGTGGGGGCAGAAGACTTTCGATTCCAGCCGTTTCCCGGAGCCTGGGCGTATGGTGGAAGACCTGCATGAAAAACATGTGCATTTCATGCTTTCCATCTGGCCGAACATGGCGGAGAATACGGAGAATTACAAAGAGTTTCGGGAACAGGAGCTGCTTTTGCCGGGCTGCACTGTTTATAATGCACTCTCCAAAAAGGGAAGGGAGCTTTACTGGCAGCAGCTGAAGAGAGGCCTGCTGGTGCACGGGGTGGATGCCTGGTGGTGCGACAGCAGTGAACCTTTCACACCGGAGTGGAATCACGTGGAGCGGGTGGAACCTGCAGTGATGTATGCGGAATACTGCAATACAGTTAGCAATCATCTTCCGATGGAAAAAATGAATGCCTTTGGATTGTATCATGCCCGTGGTATTTATGAGGGACAAAGAGCGGAGAATGATAAGCGTGTGACCAATCTGACGAGAAGTGCCTGCACCGGGCAGCAGCGTTACGGAACCATTCTCTGGTCAGGAGACACGGAAGCCACTTGGGATACTCTGCGCAGGCAGGTGGCAGCAGGGCTTCATTTTTGTGCCAGCGGGTTGCCCTTCTGGACCGTGGATATCGGTGCCTTCTTTGTCAAACGCGGCAATTTGTGGTACTGGAAGGGAGATTATCCGGAAGGCTGTCAGGATTTGGGATACCGTGAACTGTTCATCAGATGGTATCAGTGGGGCGCTTTTTTACCGGTGTTCCGCGGCCACGGAACGGATTGCAGAAGAGAACTGTGGCATTTTGAAAATGCGGAGCAGCCGTTCTACGATGCTTTGCTTGCCGCAAACCGCCTTCGCTATGAGCTGCTTCCTTACATTTATTCCTATGCAGGGCTTTGCTGGCTGGAAAATCAATCCATGATCAGGCTGCTTGCCTTTGAATGGCCAGAGGATAAAGAGGTATGGAATATCACGGATCAGTATTTGTTCGGCAAAGAAATGATGGTGTGCCCGGTGCTGAAGCCCATGTATTATGGAAAAAATTCTGAACCTCTCGAGGGAACAGCTAAGACCAGGAGGGTGTATCTGCCTGCAGGATGCGGCTGGTATGACTATTGGACCAATGCCTATTATGAGGGCGGACAATGGATAGAAGCAGAGGCAGGACTTGAGAAAATTCCTCTGTTTGTCAGAGAGGGAAGTATTCTGCCCCGGGTGGAATTTGCACAATCCACGGAAGAGACAGGAACAGAATTACATATTACGGTTTACACAGGAAAAGATGCCGCCTTCACTCTTTATGAAGATGCAGGTGACGGCTACGGCTATGAGCAGGGCAGATATTGCCTGACGAAGCTGCATTGGTTGCAGGAGACGGGGCACTTTACTGCGGAGAGCGGAGAAGAAACGTGTCAGATGTCCGGTTTCCGTGGGAAATATGAAGTTCATGAAGTGAAACTGGTTCATAAAGTAAAACAGTAAGGAAAAAACAGAAAAGGAAAATTCAGGAGGAGAAACTGGTATGAAGAAACAGGCATTTAACCCTTATTTACCGTCCTGGGAGTATATCCCGGACGGAGAACCTTACGTATTCGGAGACAGAGTTTACGTTTACGGTTCGCACGATTTTTACAACGGTTATGTTTTCTGCATGGGAGACTATGTTTGCTGGTCGGCACCGGTGGATGATCTTGGCAACTGGCGCTATGAGGGAGTCATCTACCCGAAGACTTCCGATCCGCTCAACCGGGACGGCAAAATGTGTCTGTATGCGCCGGATGTGACGGTGGGACCGGACGGGAGATATTATTTGTATTATGTGCTGGATCATGTGTCTATTGTTTCCGTTGCTGTATGTGATACGCCGGCGGGAAAATATGAATTTTACGGATATGTGCATTATGCGGATGGCACCCGCCTGGGAGAGAAGACGGGTGATCAGCCCCAGTTTGATCCGGGTGTGCTGACGGAAGGAAATAAGACCTACCTGTATACCGGCTTCTGCGGCAGAGGGGACAAATCCCGTACCGGAGCTATGGCTACTGTCCTGGGACCGGATATGCTGACCATTGAAGAAGCACCCGTATTTGTTGCCCCCGGCTGTGAATATAGTGAGGGAACGGGATTTGAAGGCCATGAGTTCTTTGAGGCACCCTCTATCAGAAAGGTGGGAGATACTTATTATTTCGTGTATTCTTCCATCGTGATGCATGAATTGTGCTATGCAGTCAGCAAGGAGCCAACGAAGGGATTTACCTACGGAGGTGTTATTGTCAGCAACTGCGACCTGCATATTGATACCTATAAGCCGGCGGACATGCCCATGGCTTATGGTGCCAACAATCACGGCAGCATCGTACAGATTGGGGAGGACTGGTACATCTTTTATCATCGCCATACCAACAATACATGGTACAGCAGACAGGGCTGTGCGGAAAAAATTGAGATTCTGCCGGACGGAAGGATTCCTCAGGTGGAGATTACCTCCTGCGGCTTAAACGGCGGACCGCTGGAGGGAAAGGGAGAGTATCCCGCTTACCTTGCCTGCAATCTGTTTTGCGATACACCGTCCGTTTATGTGGGAGACAGCCGTTTCCCGAAGGTGATGCAGGATGGCAGGGACGGTGACGAGGAAGTCGGTTATATCGCAAATATTACGGATTCCGCAACAGCGGGATTTAAGTATTTCGACTGCCACGGTGTGAAGCGGATCAGCATTCAGGTGCGCGGCTATGCAGACGGTGTCTTTGAAGTAAAGACCTCCTGGGACGGAGAGGTTCTGGCGAGGCTGAAGGTGCAGTATGCGAATGTCTGGGAAGAATATTCGGCACCGATTGAGATACCGGATGGAAAACAGGCAATTTACATTACTTATCGCGGAAACGGAAATGCCAGTCTGAAGTCCTTTGCTTTGATTGACTGTAACTATTAAAATCTCATTCGTGACTGTAAAGCACAGAGTGTTGAACAGTAGGCGGCGGTTTATGATTCTTTGGACAATGGTTCCGCATTTATCAAACTGCTGCGGGGCAGTTGTTGTTCCATGCTATGACCTTAACCCGGGATAATGTCATTTCAAGAATGTCTTTGTTGTATGGTAAGTTGTAGAAGCCATAAATGCATATAAAAGGGAATCTTTTTTGGGAAAACAATGATATAGACCTCCGAAACAAGGGAATTGCTTTTAAAAGGGAATCTTTTTTGGGAAAATGATGATATAGACCTCCGAAACAAGGGAATTGCCTTTAAAAGGGAATCTATTTGTGGAAAACAATGGTATAGACCTCTGGAACAGGGGAAATGCCTTCGAAAGGGAAAGCGCTGGGTGTTGAACAGTTAAGATTGACTTATGAAGACCAGAATCTTATAATGATGTTAGTTTTATGTCCTGATAAAGAAACTGAAGAAAGCGAAAACTGAAGAGGCAAGCTGTAGAAATGGTAACGATTAAGGATATTGCCGAGGAATGTAATGTTTCCATTACAACGGTATCAAATGTCTTGAATGGCAAGGCAAAAGTAGGAGAGCAGACAAAACAGAGGATTCTGGAGGTGATTCAGAAACGGGGATATCGTCCGAATACCATTGCCCAGGGCTTGCGCAGCCAGAAAACGAAAACCATCGGCATTATCGCAGAGGATATTGCACAGTTTACAACGCCGGAGATTATCGAGGGTATCATGAGTAACTGTGAGGAGCGGGGATACAAAACTACGGTCAGGAATCTGCGTATGTATGCCAGATGGCAGGATGCCTGGTACTATAATGAAACTGCTTATCATTCTGTTCTGGATCCCATGTTGGAGGAACTGGATTCCCACATGGTTGACGGTGTGATTTACATAGCCGGACATGCCAGAAAAATCAGTTGTTTTCCGTCGGACTATAAGACACCGGCGGTAATGGCGTATGCATATGCACAAAATCCCCGGGTACCTTCCGTACTGATAGATGATGAAACATCTGCCTACCAGATTGTCCGCTATCTGATTCAAAAGGGACATAAGAGGATTGGCGTAATCGGAGGGCGTGAAGACAATATACATACCCAGAGACGACTTCTTGGGTATCAGAAAGCTCTTTTTGAAGCACAGCTTCTTTTTAATCCGGAACTTGTGCGGTATGCAAACTGGAATAAGCCTTCGGGATACGAGGCGGCGAAGCCTTTGCTGAAAACAGATATTACGGCACTGTTCTGTATGACTGACCGGATAGCGGGTGGCGTTTACCAGTATCTGGATGGGATGGGGCTGAGAGCAGGACGGGATTTGGCAGTGGCCGGTTTTGACAATCAGGATCTGGCGGAATATATGGTGCCGGGGTTAACTACCATGTCTCTTCCTTTGCAGGAAATCGGCAATACTTCTGCAAAACTTCTGTTCAGGCAGATTGAAGGGGAAGATGTGGAAGAACATCAGGAAATATTGATTCCGTGCACTTTTGTGGAACGTCAGTCTGTGATGGAATTGAAGGATTAAATGAAAATACAGTGGGGCATGGAAGGAAGAAATAATCCATCCATGCCCCGCTTCATACGATACGTAGAAGAATTAGAACTTGATAAGCAGGGACTGCCCGGTGGCTTGAATAAGTCATCGGACAGTTCCTACTTTTTTGATGTTTAGGGCTTGATGTAAAGCGAAATTTACAAAAGAAAAACGTTTTATGAGGTTTTTATAATTTTCATAATAATGCATAAGTATAAATGCTTTTATAGTGTATACAAACTTGTTCTGTATATAAATACAGAAACGTTTTATATATGTGCAAAGTGTATAATAATAGCAATGTAAATTCTGTAAGAGTGTACAAACAGTATATAAAACAACAAAGATGTATTGACAAATGCAATAAAAAGGGCTACTATCATGTTAAAGAAGTAAAACGTTAAACTTAACAGAACCAATAAACGAGATAAATTGATAAGTAAATAAGACTGAAAGACAAGAGACAACAAGAAAGACAGGGGGTTTGATCATGAAAGAATTTTTCAGCAACAAGAGAAAGGTAAGAGGTTTTAAAGAATTTTTATACATACTGCCTTTCCTGATTCTGGTATTGGTCTTTTCCTATTATCCGTTGTACGGATGGGTATACGCGTTCTTTGATTACAAACCGCCTTTCCCGCTTTCCTGGGATAAGTTTGTGGGACTGAAATGGTTCAGCTCCATGGTGGAGAATGAAGTCAAAAGGAAACAGCTGTTCATGGTACTTCGTAATACCTTTGCTATGAGCGGAATCAGCCTCTTCTTCTCGTGGTTCCCCATGGTTTTTGCAGTATTTCTTAATGAAATCAAGTGCAGGCCGTTCCAGAAGATAGTGCAGACTGTAACCACACTTCCGAACTTCATCAGCTGGGTGCTTGTATATTCTATTGCTTACAGCATTTTCAACAGTACCGGTGTTGTGAATACGGTTGGTATGGCACTGGGATTGCTTGATACACCGCAGATGTTCCTACAGTCAGCGGATCATATCTGGTTTAAGATGTGGCTGTGGCTGACCTGGAAGAATGCAGGATGGGCGGCCATCATGTACCTGGCGGCGATTGCCGGAATCGATGAAGAGATGAAGGAAGCAGCGAGAGTGGACGGCGCTTCCAGAATGCAGATTATCTGGCACATTACCATTCCGAGTATCCTGCCTACCTACTTTGTACTGGTAATGTTGAATCTGGCAAACTTCCTTTCCAACGGAATGGAACAGTATTTCGTTTTCCAGAATGCTTTCAATAAGGACAGCATCCAGGTACTTGACCTGTATGTGTACAATCTGGCGATGGGCAGCGGCGGATATTCCCTTTCCACTGCAATCAGTATTCTGAAGAGTGTGGTAAGTATCATCTTACTGTGTGTGACAAATAAGGTATCCAAACTCATCAGAGGCGAAGGCTTTATCTAAGGAGGACAGGGAAATGAGTAAAGAACCGAAAATGAAATCAAAAAAAGTAAAATATAAGGTCGGCATCGGCGACAGACTGATCAGTGTGGCTACTTATATCGTTTACTCCATTTTTGCCTTTGTTTGTGCGTATCCTTTTTACTACATATTTATCAATACCA
>CAMEDC010000075.1 GCA_945913255.1 uncultured Lachnospiraceae bacterium | reverse complement strand
AGGGTACCTTTATTAATTGATGCCCAAAATCGGAAAAAGAGGAAAGAAAAATGAATAGCCGGGAAGCGGAAGAAAGGAAATGGGAAATTTGCAGACAGATGGAAGCAATAAGGCAAAGGCAGGAGGAAAGTGATGAGCTGGAGAAAGAATTGGAATACATGGAGGAAGAAAGTTACTGGCAGGACAAGAGGATTAAGGAAGTAAATGATGACCTGCTCTCAGCATTTCCAAAGGATTCGAAGCTTCAGAATCTTTTGATGGAAAAGGAAGAATTGCTGCACCGGAAAATATCATTTGAAAAGATTTTTTTTGAGGAATGCCGGGACATGCTGAGCGAACACCGAAAAAAAACAGAAGATATGAAAGAAGTGTATGAAGCACAGCTTATGGATGCGCAGGAAACGAAAGGAGAAGAAGAGTGAAGATCACTATAACGATGACGCAGGAAAGCACAGGGAAATCCTGTGATATTCAGGTATCCGATACGCAGAAGATCGAAGACACAATTCAGGTAATAAAAGAGAATCTGGGTGTCTTTCAAAAGCCGGGTAATATATCATATGTCAGAGATGCGGACAGCGGAAGGAAAATCGATGTGGAATCTACTTATGAACAGACACATATCTGCTCAGGAGCGAAATTATTATTGCCATAATTGAACAAGAGAAGAGAAAGGACAAGCCATGGAAACAAAAGAGAGTGTTTTGGAAAAAAGGATAAAGAAATCGGAGCTGAGGGCGTCAGGTATTTTTGATTATGAATATCTTACAAGAAACAGACAGGGACTTTTGCCCTGTACGATTACAGAAGATGGTGAAGATGTAATCTGGAAATTTAATGTGGAAGACATGCATCCTTTGAGCGAACTGAAATCCGAGGAACTGGAGTACCGTTACCGATTTTTGCAGAATTTCAGAAAACTTGAGGAAATCTGGCAGAATTACGAACTGCCTTTGGAGGAAGAGAATATATATTATGACTGTAATTATATGCCTTATCTGGCATTGAGGGATATCAGGCAGGCCGGAATGTCGGAAGATGCGTTTTTTAAGGAATATCAACTTCTGGCAGCGGGTGTGCTCAGCAGAAAATACAGTTACATGCAGGTGAAAGAAAGCGGATTGGAAATTTTACGCAAAGATAAAGGAGTTTCTTTCGTACTACAGAGCGAGTCTCTGGAGGAACTGCATAGGCAGATTCGGGAAAAAGCGGAGGAACTGTATGAAATAAATAAATATAAAAAAATAAGACTGGATAAAAAAGGTTATCAATTACAGAAAAGGATAACAGCAGGAGTATTTATCCTGCTTGCAGTGCTTCTTATTTATACAGGTTACCAGACCTTTGTGGTAATGCCAAGAAATAAAGCGGTGATACGTGCAAGCCGTGCCTACACCGTACAGAATTATGTGGACTGTATTGACAACTTGAAGAAAATTGAACCGGATCAGATGGATACCTATACCAAATATATTCTCGCGGTCTCTTACGCAAGAAGTGAAGCCCTGGAAAAAGAGGAACTGGCCAATGTACTGGATAAGATCAGCATCTATTCCAATGAAGTAGAGCTGGAATACTGGATAGCTGTGGGACGGTCTGATTTTGAAAAGGCAGAGAATAATGCCAAGGCACTATCCGATGACAAACTTTTGATTTACGCCTATATGAAGGAACTGAATTATCTGGAGGGAAATGTCACCATGGACGGGGAAGAAAAACAGAGTCGTATGAATGAACTTGGCAATGCAATCACTGAAATTGGAAAGAAATATACAGAGGAGGATTAGGATGGAACAGATACGCTGTTTTGCGGAAAAAGAAAAAATTGTCATTGGTTCCTCCGGTGGAGATATCAGTATACCCGGTCTTAATAAAAAACTTCTTCTTTTTGGGAATTTCTTATATGCAGAAGGAAAAGAAGAGGTTTTTTTGGAGGGAAAACCTGTAAAAGAAAAAGCGGAAATTACACCGGGAGACCGGTTAAGGATAAAAGGACTTACAATCACTTTTTTTAAGGGAAGCCTTACCATAGAAGGGGAAACAGAAAGCTATCAATGTACATTAAGAGAACTTCCGTGCAGGGAGGTTCCCTTTGAAGGGTTTCCCTACTACAAAAAGTCACCAAGGATATTCCGGCAGACCGGGTCGGAAAAGATTACAGTCAAAGAGCCGCCGAAAAAAGAGGTCATGTCAAAAAGTTCGCTGGCACAGATGATCATTCCGCCGCTTTTGGTGGTAGCAGTCACTGCTTTTATCGGGATATATATGAAAAGAGGTCTGTACGTTATCGCCAGTATCTGCATGAGTATTGTGACTACCATTTTTTCCATACAGCGTTTTTTTAGTGAAAAAAAGGAGCTGAAACAGAAGAATGATAAAAGGGAAGAGGTGTATTATGACTACCTGGCAGGACTCCGCAGATTGATCCGCCGAAAGCGGCAGGAGGAAAGGGAAACGCTTGATTTTAAAGTTCCGGAAATTCATGAGCTTCAAAGGATGGTAACCGAATATGACAGCAGACTCTATGAGAGAAGCCCTGAAGATGAGGATTTCCTTCAGGTATCGCTGGGATTCCGGAGCGGAGAGTCCATGATCAAAGTGGAATATAACAGGGATGAGCTGCGGACAGATGAGGATGAGCTTGTGGATGAAGCAGAGCAGCTTTTTCATGATTTTGAGACGATCCGTCATATCCCGGTAACAGTGAATTTGAGAAGAGCCCATCTGGGAATCATAGGGGAGAGAGAATATCTGCATAACCAGATAAAATATCTCCTTGCACAGATATGCTTTTTTCACAGTTACCATGATCTTCAAATTGTATTTATCGGGAATGCAGCGGATGAGGAAATATTCTCTTATTTGCGCTGGTATCCACACCTTAGAATACAGGCAGTGAATGTCACAGCGGCGATTTTTACGGACAGCGTGAGGGATCAGGTTCTCGGAAGCATTCTGCAGGTCTTGAAGGAAAGGAAACAGAGGGTCGAGGAAAAAGGAAATGATATGTCTTTTTCGCCCCACCTTTTATTTGTGATCGATGAACCGAGACTGATCCGGGACCATGCAATTATGGAGTATTTGGGAAAGCAGTCGGAGAATCTTTCCATCAGCATTATTTATACAACAGACCAGTTGGCAAAACTGCCGGAAAATGTCAAAACGGTCTGTGTGATCGATAACTCCCAAACGGGACATCTGCTTTTGGATGAGGGAATAAGGGTCAACAGAGAATTTGAAACGGTTTCCATGACGGATATAGATGTGGAAAGAATGAGCCGTAAAACGGCGGCGGTTATCCATGAGAAGGGTATGGTATCCCAAATTCCGGAAAGCATTACATTTTTTGAAATGTATCATATCAAACATCCGCAGGAACTGCAGGCGGCAGAGAGATGGAAAAGCCATGAAAGTTATAAATCATTGGCAGTTCCGCTTGGTGTCCGGGAACAGGACAATTATGTGGAGCTGAATCTTCATGAAAAAGCACACGGACCACATGGTCTCGTGGCAGGTACTACAGGAAGCGGTAAATCTGAGATCATTCAGAGCTATATTTTGTCACTCGCGGTGAATTTTCATCCCTATGAGGTCGGTTTTTTACTGATCGACTATAAGGGAGGCGGTATGGCAAATCTGTTCCGCAACCTTCCTCATCTTCTCGGAACTATCACCAATCTGGACGGTTCGGAAAGTTACCGTGCCATGGTGTCCATAAAGAGTGAACTGGCAAGACGGCAGAGGATTTTTAATGAGTTCAACGTAAATCACATCAATGGCTATCATAAGCTGTATAAGCTGGGAAAAGCGACAGAGCCTATTCCCCATTTGTTCCTGATCAGTGATGAGTTTGCGGAACTGAAAAAGGAACAGCCGGAATTTATGAAAGAGCTGGTTTCCACCGCAAGAATAGGACGAAGCCTTGGCATTCATCTGATACTGGCAACGCAGAAACCATCCGGTGTAGTAGATGAACAGATCTGGACCAACTCCAGATTCAAACTCTGCTTAAAAGTGCAGAATGAGGCTGACAGCCGGGAGATGCTGAAAACACCGGATGCGGCACCCATCACCCGTCCCGGGCGGGCTTATCTGCAGGTAGGAAACAATGAAATTTATGAATTGTTCCAGTCTGCGTTCAGCGGGGGAGCCTATGGTGAGGAGGAGGAAAAGAAAGAAGGAGACAAGAGGGTTTATCTGGTCAATAAGCTTGGACAGGGACAGCTGATCAATCAGGATCTGTCAGATTCCATGGAGAACAGCCGGATACGAAAGACGCAGCTGGATGTCACGGTGGATTATCTTAAGGAGACTTTTGAGAAGATGCAGATACCCGGGATTAAGAGTCCATGGCTGCCGCCGCTCAGGCCTGTCATGGTTGCACCCTGTTTGGAACAGATAGAGGACAGTGCCTCTTATGAACAGACAGATCTTGCAGTTTCCATCGGACTTGAGGATATCCCCAAAGAGCAAAGACAGTCAGAATATGTGATTGACCTGCTCCACAATGGGCATGTGATCTTCTTTGCTTCTCCTGGTTACGGCAAAACAGTCTTCTTATCGACCCTGTTGCTTGGGCTTTGTGCCAGGAACAGTGTGAGGAACCTGAACGCATACATATTGGACTTCGGAAACAGTGCGCTTCTTCCTATGAAAGCTTTGCCCCATGTAGCTGATTATATTACCTATGATGATACGGAAAAACAGGCAAAGCTCTGGCGGCTGCTTGCCGGGGAAATGAGAGAAAGAAAACAGTTAATGTCTGCTGCCATGGCACAGAATTTTGAAATTTACAACCAGACCGCCGGGGAAAAACTGAAAGCCATACTGGTGATGATTGACAATTATGATGTGGTAAAGGAACTTGGAATTGATGAAGGATTCTTTGTACAGCTTGCGAGAGACGGAGCAAATCTTGGAATCTATCTGGCGATCACGGCATCCAGAAGTAATGTAGTCAAATATGCACTGGTGAATCAGATCAAAGTCAAGATAGCCGGATACAATTATGAACCTATGGAACCCAGGAATATTGTTGGGAGAAGTGAGTATGAGCTGCCGGAAATCAGGGGACGGGCCCTTGTGAAAACCGAGGATATCAATTTGATGCAGATTTACTGCCCGGTGCCTTATGAAACAGCTATGGAGTACAATCAGAATCTGCTTGCCCTGATCAGAGAGATGAAAGAGAAAAGCAGTGAAGAAAAGGCAAAGGGGATTGCGGTGTTACCGGAACAGTTCTATCTTAACATGCTTTCCGGATATGAGCCGGGCGAGCAGGCAGATATCTATCTGGGACTTGAAAAACAGCAGGTGAAAAAGCTCGGTATTTCAACAGCAGATACGCCATTCCTGATTGTGGGACCTGTAAGAAGCGGAAAGAGTAATGCAGGAAGAATTGTGCTTGGACAGCTGAAAGAATTTACCAAAGTTTATCTGTTTGATGCAAAAGATTATGAGTTTCAGGATATGGAGAATCAGGACAATGTGGTGTATGTCAATTCGGAAGAGGTATTACAGGAGAGCATAGAGGAGCTTGCTGACCTGACGGAAGAAAGAAAAGAGGACTGTGCTGCCGAAAGAGGCAGAATGAGTGTAAGAGAGTATTATCACACACTGGAAAAGTACTGTGTATTTATCAATGGACTGGAAGACTTCGCCGAGTTTACCAGGGATAAAAGCGAAATCGTTCAGACCTTGATCCATGCGGCTGAGACAGGAATCCTCATTGTGATGATCGGACACTCTGCGCATATGCCCGCCCGCAATGAGACAGCCAAGCTGGTCAAGACTGCCGAGTATGGACTGATTCTTGGGGAAGCCGGCATGAACACCCCATTTCCGGCTTTTCGCGGGAAGGATCTGCCGGACCGGGTGGAAGATGGACTGCTGTATAAGAAGGGAGCAGGCGTAATGATACGCTTACCGAAGGAATAGGGAGTGAGGACAAATGGATACCATAAAAATATGGCTGGGGGTTCCCGGAGCAGAAGAGAGGGCAAAGGCAAAAAAATATGGAAAGCTGGCCGACAAGCTGGAAGAAAAAAAGAGTGAGATAAAAGAATATTATGATGATGCCTCCAATAACCTGGAGGCCAGCAACAGCGCGCTCATCTGCAATCCCGATTCTGCACAGGGGCTTATCCTGACTACCTTTGATACCCATCAGGAAAGATGGAAAGAGAAATATGACAGGATACTGAATAATGTCGAAATGGGAATCACGGGTTTGGAAAGCTGCATCAAAATGGCACGGCAAATGGAAGAAACCTGGAATCAGATAGCGGATAGCAAGGAGGCACAGGCACGTGGAGGATTTTAGATGCATACAGAATAAATTTGTGACAGTGAAAGACGGCTTGACAGAGATTCATGATCTGATGACGGATACCTATCAAAAAGCAGTAAAGTTGAAGCTGGCGATGGATGATGTAAACATCTGGGACGGGGAAGCCCATCTGGTTGCCATGGCCTTTGCCGATTTGACCCTGCAGTATCACGGATTATTGGCTGAGCAGGGTGAAGATCCTATAAAGCAGGCTTGTGAGGCCATGGAGAAATATCTGGATGCTGATGATGTATTTTATGATGAATGGGAAGATTACCAGGAAATATTAAAAATATAAGGAGGGGCTATGAGATTTACAGAAAAAGAAATCGTATTTTTGACAAGTGTATCCAGAGGCAGAATCCCCTTCGGTATCACCTGGCACCTCCCGGAGCAGGAGAAAAAAGAAAAGTACATCAGGGAGACAACAGATTCTTTGAAAGGGAAAGGAATTCTTGCTACAGATGGCAAGCTGACTAAGGAAGGGGCAGAAATCATATATCTTTTTGAGCAGTACAGAAACTGTAAAAGGCATGTCAGGCTGAACCACGTAAACATGGCAGTGCTTCCGGGAGACATATTGATTACGATGATAAAGACAAAGGACGGCTATGAGGCCGGATGCATCAGAAGAGATTTTTTTATGGCTGAGCTTTTAAAGCATGCCGATTATCTGTGCCTGAAGGAAGAAAAGACGGAAAGAGGCAGATGGGAGAGTGTGGAAGAATCGGCATGGATAAATGGGAATGAAGATATGGAAGGCTGCATTCTCATCGATGAGTATGATACAGGACATCTGGAGAGTGAGAAAATATATTACTGGAAGGAACAGAGGGGATTTCTTTATCACAGGACAAGGGGAAGGCTCAGGACTCTCTCTCCCGGAGTCATGAGAAAGCAAATCTACAAAATATTGGAGAGAGGGGAAGAAAATGGACAGGAAGAGCGGTAAAACGGTATGCGACCAGGAAGCAATGGTTGGATTTTATTTAATGCTGGCGGATATTGTTCAAAATCTGCAGACAGCATATGAGAAGGCAGAAAGTCTGACCGGAACCTTTGATGACTGCTATCTGGGAGATGCGAGGGATGAAGTGATGACCTTTCTTGAAAATCTGCCGCTGCATATTTACAGGCTTGAGCTTCTGTACAGCAAACTGGCAGAATTTATCGCAACGACAGCACAGTCACTCCATGATAATGACATGAAAATGACAGAAAAGATGGAGGGCTAGAAAGTGGATGAGACAAAAAGGATTACGACAGCATTTCAGGATAAGGCAGCAGGTGCCGGTTCCATAGAAGCGTTGCAGTGCGACCTTGACAACATAGAGAAGGCTTTCACGGACTGCAATGAGGAACTGGCAGCCATGGAAATGCCTGACTGCGGGTACTGCTTCCAGGGGGAGGCGATCCTGGAGATGACGGAGAACCTCCGTGCCCTCTTTATCTATGTGGGATGTGCCCACCCGCATGTATCGGAGGTGCTGGATTTTCCCCTGTACACAGACTTCAAGAGCAATGCCACGGAAAGCCTGAGCCATATCGTACTGGATGATATCAGGACGGAAAACACCTTCGGCATGGAAGAGCACGTGGAGGTCAATGATGCGGGTTATCTGCGTGTGGACAGCCGTGTAAAGGAGGATCTGGGATTTTCGGATTTCTTCGGGATCACGGACATCCGTCCGCAGGACGGATACCCGGTGCTGGAAAATGTGGAGACGGTGGGTGAATTTGCTTCCCTGTTCCGTGCAGACTATGATAGAATGAAACCGGAAGGCATGGATATCAACACCTTCCTGGAAGGTTACCTGACCTATGGGGAATATGAACACACGGGCTACCATCCGGTAAGGGATTTCCTTTCGGGCCTGGCCGATGTGACCATAATCATCCCTGTCATAGACGCAATCCTCGGGAAGGACATCATAACCGGGGAAACACTGAATGATTTTGAGAGGGGAATGAAGGCAGCGGGGGCAGCGATAGATCTGTTCACCCTGGGGCAGGCGATGGTGCTTGCAGGAGGCGTGGAGGCAGGAGCCGGGATAATCGTAAAGACCCTGGCGGTAGAGATGGTGTCCAATGCCGCGGGGTACAGTGCGGGATATGCGGCGAATGAGATGGGGATGCCGCTGCCGGTGACCTGGATTTTAAGCGTGGCAACAGGGTGTACGGTTTCCGCAACGGTAGGAGGCTACCTGTTTACGAGCGCGGACGGAACCATCACAAAATGCACCCCGGAAGAAGCGGGAGACCTGATTAAGAGGTTAGATAAGACTGATTCACCTGCTTCATTTGCGGATATGATGTCACCGGAAGATGCAGCAAGATATTTAAGGTTTCTGGAAAATGGCAGTACGGAAGGATTGACAAGTGCCGAACTGGAAGGAATAAAGAAAGTAGATGAGCTGCTTGCCTTAAAGAAAATCAGTTATCAGGATGTATTGGATATCATGAATTCAGGTAAGGCATTAGAGGGTGGTAAATATTCTAATTTAGGTAATATGTCCTTTGAGGATGGAAAAAAATATTCATCATGGAGTTCACTTAGAAAAGAGGGATTGTCATATGAACAAGTAGAAAAAATCAAGGTTACACCAAAAGGACAAAAACCATCACCAGAGACCTATTTAAGTAATGATTATATTAATAATCATTTGCAAACCTTTAAGGAAAGCGGTGCAGTTAAAATAATGCCTAATGAGCCAACAGGAACTATTGGTGGTAAAGGTGGAACTTTTGTAATGTCAGGTGATGAGTTAAATGAAATAATACAGTATGCAGATGGAGATGTGTCAAAAATAGAAACAATATTAGGGTTAGACCAAGGCTATTTAGGGAAAAATCCTGTAATTGTATCAATTGAAGATACATCAAGTTTAAGAATTCCATCTGGTAATGAGTTAGGAGCATGGCCAGAATATTGGGAGCCAGGTGGGTATACAAGTGGTGGAATAAAAGAAGCAGTTGTCAATCCAGCAGCAGAAGGAACATATACATATAAACATTTATTTGAATAGAGGTGACTATAATTGAGGTTGATTATCGAAGATGAAGGTATTGAATTATTAGAAGATGCAGGAAGATATTTTCTTCAGTATGATGCAGGAGCACATATGGTCAAGAAAAAAAGAATCAGTATAACAATAGATGAAGCAGAAATATGTCAATTGGATGTTGATGAAATGTACAATATTATTTTACAATATCAAAATGATGGAGTATACGGTGATGATATAGTTGAATAATATTTAATTAGGGTTATACCTTAGGATTCCCAACAACCTACAACTTCTGCCTATCTATTAATTAACCATCATGGCTGTTGCGAAGCAATTAAGAGTCCATGATGTTAATTAATAGACACTAGTGAAATTTTGCCGAGTTGGGTATACGAATGAACATAGCGAATTTAATATTATGATAAAACGCACTCTTAGCAACAAGAAAAAATGTTACGAAACGTAGAGATCAATGATGTAGGGTATTTGCGTGTGGGCATCCGTGTAGAGGAGAGTCTAGGATTTTCTTTCAGGCTTGGCAGATGTGACCATAATCATTCCTGTTATAGACGCAATCCTCGGGAAGGACATCATAA
>CAMEDC010000074.1 GCA_945913255.1 uncultured Lachnospiraceae bacterium | reverse complement strand
AAAAAAAGGTTTAACAGTAATTATGTCGCTTCATGAGTTAGAACTTGCTAAGATTGTCTCAGATAAAATACTGTGCATAAAGGAAGGGTATGTAGAACGATGTGGGACACCCGAAGAGATTTTTGAGTCTGATTTTATAAAGCGTCTTTTTCATATAAATGAAGACTGTTTTGAAGGAAATGAAAAATTACTAGCCTATATCGGAAGGTTAGGAAGATACGAGGAATAATATATGGCAAAAGTCATTATGATTCAGGGAACGATGTCAGGTGCAGGAAAGAGTTTTCTTGTGGCAGGACTTTGCAGAATTATGAAGCAGGACGGATACAGGGTGGCTCCGTTTAAATCGCAGAATATGGCACTTAATTCCTTCATTACGGAAGAAGGGTTGGAGATGGGCAGGGCACAGGTCATGCAGGCAGAAGCAGCCGGCATAAAACCTATGGGCGGTATGAACCCCATTTTGTTAAAACCGACCAATCATACAGGTTCGCAGGTAATTGTAAACGGAGAAGTACTCAGGGATATGAGTGCAAGGGAGTATTTTGCATATAAAAAACAGCTTATCCCGGATATTAAGAAAGCTTTTCGAAAACTGGAAGAGTATGCAGATATTATTGTGATAGAAGGTGCAGGAAGTCCGGCAGAGATTAACCTCAGAGAAAATGACATTGTCAACATGGGCATGGCGGAAATGGTTGATGCGCCGGTACTCCTTACAGGTGATATAGACAGAGGTGGCGTGTTTGCACAGCTTTTGGGGACACTCATGTTACTTTCCGAGGAAGAAAAGAAAAGAGTAAAGGGACTGATTATCAATAAATTCAGGGGAGATAAGACGATACTTGATCCGGGTATTGTAATGCTGGAGGAGAAGGGACAAGTTCCTGTAGCCGGTGTGATTCCTTACATGGAGTTGGCATTGGAGGACGAGGACAGTCTGACAGAACGCTTTGACAAGAAAGAAGAAAGCTGTATTGACATTGCAGTTATCCGTTATCCGCGAATCTCTAATTTTACAGATTTCAATATATTTGAACAGATGAAAGAGGTATCTGTACGATATATAACTTCTGTATCAGAGCTTCATCATCCGGATATGGTCATATTGCCCGGAAGCAAGAATACAATGGGTGATTTAAAGTGGATGCGAGGGAACGGCTTAGAGGCTGCAGTAAAAAAACTTGCAGAAGACATTCCTGTTTTTGGAATTTGTGGCGGATATCAGATGCTTGGAGAACAGATTGTTGATCCATCAGGAGTCGAAGGGGGAGGTGCTTTGAGAGGGATGGAACTGCTTCCGGTTGTCACAGAACTGGGAGAAGCAAAGGTTCGGTGTCAAATGGAAGGTAAACTTCCTGAATTAGATGGAATTTTCTCTAATCTTTCTGAACTTGAATTTGCAGGATATGAAATCCATATGGGTAAAACGGAATTGTCCGAGAACGAAATTGAAGATGGAATTAATGCATTGCATGAGAAAAAGATTATTATATCCGGCAGAAACAAAAATGTGTACGGAACTTATGTGCATGGAATTTTTGATAAGGGTTGTATTGCTACGGCAGTAGTGCAGGCTTTGGCCAGGAAGAAAGGGATTTGGATTGAAGAAGGAGCTTTTGAAGATTATCGGAGCTTCAAAGAAAAGCAATATGATAAATTGGCAGATACACTAAGGGAGTATCTGAATATGGAGGAAATCTATGGAATGCTTAGAGAAGCCCGTTTGGAATAGATACACAAGAAAAGAACTGGAAAAACTGACTGTAAAAGCTCCGGATGAAAAGATTCGCAAAAAGGTATTAAACAGCTTGGACCATGTGGCAAAGCCTCTTGACGGTTTGGGAAAATTTGAAGCATTAACAGCACAGATTGGAGCCATTCAGCTGACGGAAAAGATTAATATTTCCAGAAAAGCAGTCATTATCATGTGTGCTGATAATGGAATTGTTGCGGAGGGCATCAGCCAGTCGGGGCAGGAAGTGACACTTGCCGTTGTGAAAAAAATGGCAGAAAAAAAATCTTCTGTAGGAAAAATGGCAGGGACTATCGGAGTAGATACGATTCCGGTAGATATTGGTGTGAATCATAAAAGTAAGATACCGGGCGTATTGGATAAGAGAATATGTCCCGGAACCAGAAATTTTAGAAACGAACCGGCTATGACAGAGAAAGAAGCAATCAAGGCAATATTTACCGGAATAGAAATGGTGTCTGACTGTAAAGAGAAAGGTTACAAAATTCTTGCAACAGGAGAGATGGGCATAGGAAATACAACAACCAGCAGTGCGGTAGCCGCAGCATTACTGGATTGTGAAGTAGCGGAGGTTACCGGTAGAGGAGCGGGACTCAGTGATGAGAAGCTTATACATAAGCAAAAAATTATCACAGAAGCCATAGATAAGTATGGCTTAAAAGAGGCAGATGCGTTACGCATACTTGAAACCGTTGGAGGATTTGATATTGCAGGACTTGCCGGAGTGTGTATCGGTGGTGCATTGTATCATGTTCCGATTGTTCTGGATGGTGTGATCAGTATGGTAGCAGCTCTTTTGGCAGAGAGAATCGTTCCCGGAACAAAGGATTATCTGATCCCGTCCCACAAGGGAAAGGAACCTGCAATGGGAAGACTGGCAAAGGAATTGAATGTAGAGCCTGTTATTGACGCAAACATGGCATTAGGGGAAGGAACCGGAGCTGTTATGATGTTTTCGCTCCTTGATATAGCACTCAGTGTATATCAGAACAGAACCACTTTTTCAGATATTAAAATTGAGCAATATGAAAGGTTTTCACATAGATGATGACATTAATCATTGGGGGAAGCGGTAGTGGTAAATCTGCGTATGCAGAAAATTATATGAATTCCATTTCAGAGGATAGGAAGAAATACTATATCGCTACCATGCAGATTTATGATGAAGAAGGCAAAAGGAAAGTGGAAAGACATCGGATGCTTAGAGGTGGTAAGGGTTTTTCGACTATTGAACAGCCTATAGATATTGGAAAAGCAGCGGAGAAAATGGAAGATGGAGAAAGGACGGCACTGTTGGAATGTATCTCTAATCTGACAGCCAATGAGATGTTTTTGGAAGAAATACATGGAACGGAAGAAGCGATAACAGAAAAAATTGTAGGCGGGATAGCAGTATTAAACCGGGAATTGACTCACCTTGTTATTGTGAGCAACGACGTTTTTGAAGATGGGAACGTGTATGACAAGACCACGATGGCATATATCCGGGCAATGGGACGTATAAACCAAAAGCTGGCAGAGATGGCAGATGAGGTTGTAGAAGTGGTTGTTGGGATTCCAATAGTGGTTAAGACGAAACAAGTTTAGAATGATAGAAAGGAAAAACAGGATGCATATTTTAAAGTCATTTATTATTGCATTTTCAATCTATTCTAAAATTCCGGTTCCGCAATTTGAATGGAAGGAAGAGGATATGAAATACATGCTCTGTTTCTTTCCGTGGATTGGAGCGGTCATTGGTGGAGGCGTTTATTTATGGAGCTGCTTGTGCGGTATATTTGACGTTGGAGAAATATGTCATACCCTGATAGGAGCAGCGGTTCCGCTTGTAATTACCGGGGGATTCCATGTGGATGGTTTCATGGATACAATGGATGCATTTCATTCATACAGGCCACGGGAGAAGAAACTGGAAATATTAAAGGATTCTCATATTGGTGCATTTGCTGTCATAATACTTGCTGTGTATGGAATCATTTATATAGGAGCATTTTCCGAAGTGGCAGACCCCAAATTACTAAAGATTGTATGCGGGGGGTTCTTTTTGGCACGGTGCCTAAGTGGAATCAGCGTTGTTACCTTTCCATCCGCTAAGAAAGACGGAATGCTCTATTTATTTGCAAGCAGTTCGCAGAAAGTGATTGTGAAATGGTCCTTATACCTGCAGGGTGTTGCCTGTATTTGTTTTATGCTATGTCAATCACTGTATGCGGGAATTCTTGTAGCGGCAGCTGCCTTTCTGGCATTTGTGTATTACTATCACCGGACAAAAAAGGAGCTTGGCGGAATTACAGGAGACACAGCAGGCTACTTTGTTCTGATCTGTGAGGCAAGCATGATGATTGTGGCGGCAGGAATTAATGTTTTGATGTGATGGAGGTAGAAAATGAAGCTGGTAATCGGAGGATACGCACAGGGGAAATTAAGCTATGTGCTTCAAAAATATGATATGGAATCGTGTCAGATTTGGGATGGTGAAATACCTAAGAACAAGATAGAGCAAAGAGGCACTGTGGTGATCAACCATCTTCATCATTGGATTAAGTCACGAATTGCCAAGGATGGATGTCCGGAGGAAGAAATTTTTGCTTTTGTAGAGAATTACCCAAACTGTGTCATCATCAGTGATGAGATTGGTAATGGTATCGTACCAATAGAAGCATTTGAAAGAGAATATAGAGAGCGGACAGGAAGAATACTTGTGGAGCTTGCAAAAAAGGCAGAGGAAGTGGAGCGAGTGATATGTGGGATAGGGCAGAAAATCAAATAACACTTGTACTGATCAGACACGGGGCAACAAAAGCAAATATGGAACACCGATATTTGGGAAAAACAGATGAAGTCCTTTCCAAAGAGGGTGAAATGCAATTATTCGAATATAAAAAAAGGGGTTTCTTTCCGAATATTGATTATTTATTTAGCAGTCCCATGAAACGGTGTGTTCAGACCGCAGAAATTTTATTTCCGGAGTTAAAGCCTGTAGAAATCGAAGAATGGAAAGAGATGGATTTCGGCGTATTCGAAGGAAAGAATTATTTGGAACTTCAGGGAGACAAACGGTATCACGAGTGGATTGACAGTAATGGTACACTTCCTTTTCCGGAGGGAGAAAGCAGAGAAGAGTTTATTTCGCGATGTGACAAAGGCTTTCGAAGAATGATAGAGAAATTAAAGCCAATAAAGGAAGAAAGACATAAAACAGTCGGAATAGTTGTGCACGGCGGTACTATAATGGCACTGCTAAGTAAGTATGGCAAAGGAGATTATTTTGATTATCAGGTTCCAAACGGGAAAGGATTTGTCTGTATCATGAATCATTTTGATACAGAACCGGAAATCAGGGAACTGAAAAAGATATAGCAGGAGATGTTTGGAATATGGAATATCATATCATAGCATTTTTTTCGGGTTTTCTGCTGGATTTGATGTTTGGTGATCCTTATTGGATGCCACATCCTATCCGGCTGATTGGAAGTTTGATTGCAAAAGTAGAAAAATGTTTTTTAGAAAAAAAGAAAAAGAGAGATGAGAAAAAGGAGCTTCGGCAGGGAGTGTACATGGTAATCATTGTATTACTTGGTACAGTGACAGTGACCACACTTATCCTGTACCTTGCTTATTACATAAATTGTTATTTTGGAATGGTAATAGAAACAATTATGACATATCAGATTTTAGCAACCAAATGTCTGAAGGTTGAGAGCATGAAAGTCTATCATTGCCTGAAAAGTCAGACCTTACCGGAAGCTAGAAAGGCTGTTTCCATGATTGTTGGAAGGGATACGGAAGTCCTAAATGAAGAAGGGGTTGCAAAGGCAGCAATTGAGACAGTGGCGGAAAATACCTCAGATGGGGTAATAGCACCTATGTTATATACAGCGCTGGGAGGTCCAATATTAGGATTTTTATATAAGGCAGTGAATACAATGGATTCCATGGTTGGTTATAAGAATGATACATATTTGTATTTTGGACGAGCGGCCGCTAAACTGGACGATTTCGTAAATTATATTCCTGCCAGAATCAGTGCTTATATGATGATAGCGGCATCTTTTTTAGGTGGACAGTGCTTTTCGGGGAAAAGAGCCTATTACATTTACAAAAGAGATAACGGAAATCATGCAAGTCCTAATTCTGCACAGACGGAAAGCGTATGTGCAGGGGCGCTGGGAATTCAGCTTGCCGGAGATGCCAGTTATTTTGGAAAAATAATAAAGAAGCCATATATTGGAGACGGTGTGCGGGAAGTAGAGTACGAAGATATTAAGAGGGTGAATCATTTGATGTATCTGACAGCATGGATGAGTGAAATCATATGTCTGTTTTTTATGGGATTGATATGCATGCTACAGGCAGGAAAGGTCTGATGGAAATGAAAGGAATTCATGGAGGCGACATTTATAGAAATGATGTGAAATTGGATTTCTCTGTAAATGTAAATCCCCTTGGCATACCGGAGGCAGTAGAAGCTGCTTTGTATGAAGAAGTGGCAAACTGCGACAAATATCCGGATATAACGGCAGACAGACTAAAAAAAGCGGTCAGTGAAATGCTTGCTGTACCGAAAGAATATGTACTTTTTGGGAACGGTGCATCTGAGCTTTTTATAGCAATTATCCATGGAATCACCCCCAAAAAAACGGTGATTCCTGTTCCCTCCTTTTATGGATACGAATATGCTGCAAAGGCCGCAGAGGGAGAAATCGTATATTACGAAACAAAAAAAGAGAATGACTTTTGCTTACAATCGGATTTCCTGTCGGTACTGACAGAAGAGGTTGAGCTTTTGTTTCTTGCCAATCCCAATAATCCCACCGGAAATTTGATGAGTCGAAAAGAGTTAATCAAAGTGCTGGATTATTGTAGGGACAAGGGAATTTATGTGGTTCTGGATGAGTGCTTTATAGAGTTTTGTGACAGAGGGTGTTCCATGCTGCAGGAAATCGAGAGATTTCCAAATCTGATACTTGTCAGAGCATTTACGAAAATATTTGCGATTCCCGCAGTTCGCTTGGGGTATCTGGTTTGCAGCAACCCGTTGCTGTCAGAGAAAATTGGCAGGCAGTTACCGGAGTGGAACCTATCCGGTTTTGCGCAGGCGGCAGGATACGAATGTGCCATGCAGACAGCATTTGTAGAAAAAACAGTTGCCTATATCGAAAAAGAAAGACAATTTTTAGAGTTCAGATTAACGCAGGCGGGGTGTCGGGTGTTTCCGGGAAAAGCAAATTTTCTCCTGATTTATAGTGAACAGCCATTATATGACAGATTGTTAGAAAAAGGGATATTGATTCGTGATTGTGAGAATTTCAGGGGATTGTCAAAGGGATTTTACAGGATTGCAGTAAAAAGCAGGAACGAAAACGAGGCTTTATTAAGAGCGATAGGAGAAATCAAGTGGAACGGAAAAGTAAAATAGAATATTTGCTTCCGGAAGAAATTGAAAAGAGAAGTTTTGAAATTATCACGGAAGAACTGAAGAAAAGAGGAATTACTCTTCTGTCAGAACAGGAAATGATTACAAAAAGAGTGATACATACAAGCGCAGATTTTGACTATGCAGATACGCTTGTCTATTCAAAAGATGCGGTAGCTATTGCAAAAGAGCTTTTAAAAAATGGAGCAGACATTGTAACAGATACCAATATGGCACTGGCAGGAATCAACAAGAAAGCATTGGCGAAGTTGGGGGGACAGGCCCATTGTTTTATGGCAGATGAGGATGTGGCGAGGGTGGCAAAGGAAAGAGGGGTCACAAGAGCCGTTGTCAGTATGGAGAAGGCAAGGAATATTGAAAAACCTGTTATTTTCGCAGTGGGCAATGCGCCGACAGCATTGATCAGGCTATATGAGATGATACAGGAGGGCAGTTGGCATCCTGAATTTGTGATTGGTGTTCCGGTAGGTTTTGTAAATGTAGAGGCTGCAAAAGAGTTGATTATGGAAACAGAAGTATCGTACATCGTAAACAGGGGAAGAAAAGGCGGCAGTAATGTGGCTGCAGCCATCTGTAATGCACTTTTGTATGAACTGACAAGATAGAGGGCTTTTATGCGATATGGATTTACTACAGGAAGCTGTGCAGCTGCAGCAGCAAAAGCAGCAGCATATATGCTTTTGACAGGAAAATTGAAAAGGGAAATATCAATAGAGACTCCAAAGGGCATCCCATATACAGCAAAGCTTGTGGATATCAGCCGCAAAGAAAGAGTAGTCTGTTGTGCAGTAGAAAAGGATGGCGGAGATGATCCTGATATTACGACGGGAGCTTTCATTTATGCCAAGGTTTCCTTTGGAGAGAATGATGCCTGGACAGATACCGGAACTGGAAAAGGAGCGGTAATAAAGATTGACGGCGGCAAGGGTGTAGGCAGAGTAACAAAGCCCGGATTGGACCAGCCTGTAGGGAATGCGGCAATCAACCATGTTCCGAGAGAAATGATCGAAAAAGAAGTGATGCAGGTATGTCAGCTGGCAGACTATAAAGGCTGCCTGCAGGTGGAAATATCGGTGCCTGATGGAGAAATGCTGGCACAGCAGACCTTTAATCCGAGGCTGGGAATTGTGGGAGGCATTTCCATCCTTGGAACTACCGGGATTGTAGAGCCTATGAGCAATCAGGCGATTCTTGATACCATTCGGGTAGAGTTAAACCAAAGAAGGGTACAAGGGTTTGATTATGTGGCGGTTTCGCCGGGTAACTATGGACTTGATTTTATGAAAAAGACCTATGGTTATGATCTGGACAGAAGTGTGAAATGCAGTAATTTTATCGGAGATACCATTGATATGGCGGTAGAATTGGGTTTTGAGAAAATGCTTCTTACCGGACACATCGGGAAACTGATAAAAGTTGCCGGTGGAATTATGAATACTCACTCCAAAGAGGCAGATTGCAGAATGGAGTTATTAGCAGCGTTTTCTGTGAAAGAGGGGGTGGAGATAGAAAAAATCCGTCAGGTATTAGATTGTGTTACCACAGAAGAAGCGATTCCTATTTTGGAAGACAGCGGGAAATTACCGGCAATTATGGAAACAATTGTAGAGCGTATCTGTTTCTATTTAGAGAAGCGTGCCAAAGGAAAGCTTCAGATTGATTGTATTTTATATGCGAATGAATTTGGAGAACTGGCAAAAAGCAAGGAGGCGGTGAAATGGTTTACTTTGTTGGAGCAGGAACAGGTGCAGTAGATTTGATTACGGTAAGGGGAATGCGTTTATTAGAGAAGGCAGATGTAATTATCTATGCCGGTTCTTTGGTAAACCCGGAACTGTTACAATATGCAAATAAAGATTGCGAGATTCATGATAGTGCAAAGATGACTTTGGAAGAAGTACTGATAGTCATGCAGAAAGCGGAAGCGGAAGGGAAAATAACGGTAAGGTTGCATACAGGGGAGCCGAGTATCTATGGAGCAGTCAGGGAACAGATGGATGAAATGGACAGACTTGGAATTTCTTACGAAAGCTGTCCGGGTGTGAGTGCCTGTTTTGGAGCCGCTGCATCCTTAAATTTGGAATATACTCTGCCGGGGATTTCCCAGTCATTGATCATTACGAGAATGGAAGGAAGAACGAAGGTACCTGAAAAAGAAAGCATCGAAAGTTTTGCTGCACATCAGGCATCTATGGCAATTTACTTAAGTACAGGAATGCTGAAAGAGTTAAGTGAAAGATTAGTGGCCGGCGGATATCGCAAAGAGACACCTGCGGCACTTGTCTATAAGGCAACGTGGCCGGAGGAGGAAGCGTATATTTGTACCATTGAAACCCTTTATGATACAGCTAAAGAGCACGGAATCACAAAAACAGCACTTGTTTTAGTAGGAGACGTTATTACGCATCAAAACTATAAAAAATCAAGATTATATGCGGCTGATTTTTCTACAGAATTTAGACAGGCAAAGGAAACGGGAAGGATATGAAGTTAAGTATCATCAGCTTTACCCAAAATGGAATAGTGCTTTCTAAAAATATTGCGAAGCTATTGGATGGAATAGAATATACATTATATACCAAATTTAAGGTCAGTTATCAGGAAGAACAGACAGTACGATTTGTCACGCAAAGTATTGGAGAATGGGCAAAAGAGCAGTTTGCAGAAAGAAATGCCTTACTGTTTATCGGGGCCTGTGGAATTGCGGTCAGAGCAATTGCACCTCATATTACGGATAAACTCCACGACAGTCCGGTTCTGGTAATGGATGAAAAAGGAGAA
>CAMEDC010000073.1 GCA_945913255.1 uncultured Lachnospiraceae bacterium | reverse complement strand
AAGATAGAGAGAGATGTCTGGAAGATAAATCAGTGTTCGGTTTTGAAGGTACAAATTTACCATCAAAATAAAGTGTATAGAAAAAGAGAACAGAATTTCTGTTCTCTTTTTTGATATAAAGAAAGACAGTAAATAAGAAATTATATAAAAAATTTACACAAAATTTTCAGATAATAGTTTTATTTTCTGGTAAAGTATGATACACTAATTGAGAAAGCTGAAGAAATTATCAGGCTGAACCTTAGAAAAAGCAACGAGGTGGAAAGATGGATACAAAAATTTTATTGGAAAATGGAACGAATGAGTTAGAAATCCTGGAATTCACATTGGACAACAATTCATATGGCATCAATGTTGCAAAAATCAGAGAAATTATTACATATCAACCGGTTACGCCGGTTCCTAACTCACATCCAAGTATTGAAGGTATTTTTATGCCTCGTGATGTTATGATAACAGCAATTGACTTAAAAAATTGCCTTGGACGCGGGGAATCGAAACCTAACGGGTTATTTATTCTGACAAATTTTAATAAACTTGACCTGGCATTTCATGTTGACAGTGTACTTGGTATCCACAGAGTATCCTGGAGAGACATTATTAAGCCGGATGCTACCATATCGACAACAGACGAAAGTGTTTCAACAGGTATTATCAAGAGAGATGGTAAGCTGATTATCATTCTTGACTTTGAAAAGATTGTAACGGATATTAATCCGGAAACAGGATTAAAAGTATCTGAGATAAATGAGCTCGGAGAAAGAAAAAGATGCAATGTTCCGATTCTGATTGCAGAGGATTCTCCGCTTTTGAATAAACTGATTGTGGATTCCCTGAAAAAAGCGGGATATGACAATCTGATTCATACGGAAAACGGCCAGAAGGCATACGATGTTATTAAGCAGTGCCTGGAGGACGGAACATTAGATGATCATGTTCGTCTGATAATTACTGATATTGAAATGCCGGAAATGGATGGACATAGACTGACAAAACTGGTGAAATCAAATGAAGCCACAGCTGATATCCCTGTCATTATTTTCTCTTCTTTGGTAAATGATGAGATGAAGAAGAAGGGCGAAGCGCTTGGTGCGGATGCACAGTTATCCAAGCCGGAAATAGGCAATCTGGTAAAAATAGTTGACCAGCTTGTTGACGAGAAACATTTGGACAAGTAAAATTTTCATTAGAAAAGCTGGGAAATTTCCCAGCTTTTTTAAAGTTTACGATATAGGAGTACGGGAATGGAAAATGATAATATTCTGGAAAAACTGAAAGAAGCTGATATGGTTCTGGTAGGTCTGGGTGAGGATTTTGATGATATAAAATGCTTATCTGAAAGCGAAGCTTACAGGAATGGGAAAGAGCTTCTGGAGGAGTCCGGCTATCGATGGGCAATCCCGGCATGGAATGAATATTGCTCTGAAAGAATCGGACACCATTCAGTACGTATTGCATTGGAAAAACTGGAGAAACTGGTGCACGATAAAAATTATTTTATTGTGTCTGTGTCAACAAACAATATAATTGAAACAATTCCATGGAAAAAAGAGAAGGTTGTTATGCCATGTGGTAATAACACAAAAAAGCAATGTGTGAAAGGATGCGCTGGAGAACTGTTTGAAGTGACAGAGGAAGATAAAAGGCTACTGAAAGAGGCGTTCGAACAGTTGTATGATGGAAAGTTTCCGGAACGGGGGATACCAAGCCTTGGAAGATGCAGTCAATGTGGCGGAAATATTATTTTAAATAATATTTATGCAGAAAGTTATAATGAGAATGGATATTTGGAAAAGTGGCAGTTATATACAAAGTGGCTTCAGGGAACTTTGAATCATAAATTGATCATATTGGAACTGGGAGTGAGTCTGCGTTTTCCATCAGTGATTCGATGGCCATTTGAGAAGATAGCATTTTTCAATAATAAGGCGTCTATTTACAGAATAAATGAAAAGCTGTACCAGATGACGGAAGAGTTGTCGGGAAAGGGTATAGGAATTGCGCAGAATGCGATTGATTGGATAAATGACCTGTGATAAACTATGTATAGTTATGCAGTTCAAAAAGAATGAGAAAGCAGAGGAGACTATATGCCTTCACAAGAGGATTATCTGGATCAACTGTTAAAAAACATGTCTGATGAGCAAAAACAGAATAGCGATGAGGAGGATAGTATCCTGAATCTGGCGCCGGACATTGATGAAATCAGCAGTATGTCAGAGGATGAAATTATGCAGCTTCTGGCTGCCGGCGAGAATTCGGCAGAAGAGAATGACATTTCGGAAGAGCCGGAAGATGTTCTGGATATGCTTACAGAGCCGGGCGACAATGATTTGCAGGCAATTCAAGAACTTTTGCAAAAATCAGATAATAATGAGATGGTTGAGGAAGAAAACCAGGAGACAGAAGCACAGACTTTAACAACGGAACCGGATGAAGATAAATTAGCATCGTCTTTGGAGAAAAAACAGAAGCGTAAGGAAGAGGCGGCTGCAAGAAAAGCGCAAAAGGAAGCGGAAAAGAAAGAAAAAGCAGCCTCCAGAAAAGCGGCGAAAGAAGCGAAAAACGCAGAAAAAGAAGCAAAGATCGCAGAGAAAAAAGCGAAGAACGAGGAGAAAAAAGCAAAGGCTGCAGAGAAAAAAGCGAGGGCTGCGGAGAAAGCAGCAAAAGCTGACGTGGAAGAGGTTAACGTGGAAGCGGGACAGCCGACCCAACAGGATCTTGAACAGCAGGAACAGGATTTTGATACCTCTGTATTGGATTCTATTGTTTCTGAGGCAGAAAGCCTGAGCGCAGAAGAGGATGCGGAATTACAGCCGGAGACGGAAGAAAGTGCATCCAATATAGCAGATGACTTGGATCTAAGCAGTTTATTCGGCGATACTGACGATGAAACGATTTTAAACCAGGAGGAACAGAAAATTGATTTTCCTGATTTTGTTGCTCTGAAGGAAGAAGATGCCGATGCACTTCTCAGAGATGTGACGGAACAGGAGGAAAAAGGGAAAAAAGGTTTCTTTGCCAAATTGTTTGATTTTCTGACAGAGGAGGACGAAGAGGAGCAGAAAGGAAACGAAAATATTCAGCTTTCTGAAGAGAATCAGGAAATCTTAAATGATTTAGATCGAGAAGAGGGAAAGAAGAAAAAGAAGAACAAAAAAAAGGGAAAAAAGGCTGACGGCGAAGAAAAAGAGGACGGGAAGAAACCGGCAAAGAAAGCAAAGGAGAAAAAGCCTAAGAAGGAAAAACCGAAGAAAGAGAAGGTTCCGAAGGAAAAGGAAAGTCCTTTGATACCGGAGAAAAAACTTTCATTTAAAAAGGTGATTCCAACCATACTGATTGCAATTTCACTGGCAGTCTTGTTGATTGTTTTTGTACATTCTTCCACCGATTATACAGATCGAAAGACAGCAAGAACTGCTTTTTATGCGGGTGATTATCAGACCTGTTACCAGAACCTGCACGGAAAGGAGTTAAATGAATCCGAACACATTATGTATGCAAAGTCGGAGAGTATCCTCTATATTCGGATCTGGCTGCGGGAATATGAGATGTTTGCGGAAGAAGGAGATGAGATGAGGGCTTTGGATAGCCTGATTCAGACGGTGGATCAATATCCCGGACTGTACACATATGCGGTACAGTGGAATGCAGGAAGCGAAGTCGCGGCTGGATATGATGAAATTTTGAATATTCTTGCTGATAAATACGGACTGACGCAGGAGCAGGCACAGGCCATTGCAGATGAGCCGGATGATAAGAAGTATACCAGGAAAATACTGGAAATCATCCGTGGAGAGAGTGTTGAAGCATCAGATACACAGGAGATGCCAACAATGCCGGATAAAGAAGAATTACCGGATGAATTGCCGGAGGAAACAGAACTGGGAAAGGAAATCTTTATTAATAATCAGTAGAAAAGTGACGGAAAGGGTAGACAGATGATAGCAATTATTGATTATGATGCCGGAAATATAAAGAGTGTAGAGAAGGCATTGCAGTTCCTGGGTGAGGAAGCGGTGATTACCAGAGAGGAAAATGTGATTCTGAATGCGGATGGTGTGATATTGCCCGGAGTCGGAGCTTTTGGAGATGCCATGGAAAAGCTGCATGCGTATGGTCTGGTTGAGGTGATTCACAGATGCGTGGCGCAGAAGACACCTTTTCTGGGCATTTGTCTGGGACTGCAGCTTTTGTTTGAGAGCAGTGAAGAAAGCCCCGGTGTGGAAGGACTTCATGTCCTGGACGGAAAAATCGTGAGAATACCGGCAGAAAACGGTCTGAAGGTTCCGCATATCGGCTGGAATAATCTGACCTTCCCGAACAAGGGCAGATTATTTGAAAATGTTCCTGAGAATTCCTATGTTTACTTTGTCCATTCCTATTATCTGAAGGCTGCGGATGAAAAACAGGTCACCGCTGCTACAGAATATGGAACTTATATTCATGCTTCGGTGGAGAAGGATAATGTATTTGCATGTCAGTTTCATCCTGAAAAAAGCTCGGATGTAGGAATGCAGATTCTGCGAAATTTCATCCGAATCACAAAGGAGGGCAAATGATATGCACACAAAGAGAGTCATTCCCTGTCTGGATGTGAAGGACGGTAGGGTCGTAAAAGGAGTGAATTTTGTAAATTTAAGAGATGCCGGAGACCCGGCAGACGTAGCTGCAGCCTACGACAGGGAAGGCGCGGATGAGGTGGTCTTTCTCGACATCAATGCATCTGCCGACAGTCGTGCGACGCAGCTGGAATGGGTGCGCCAGGTTGCAAGTAAGGTATTTATTCCCTTTACTGTGGGCGGAGGTATCCGCACAGTGGATGATTTCAAGGCTATTCTACGGGAAGGTGCGGATAAGATTTCGGTAAACTCAGCGGCCATTATGAATCCGAGACTTGTTTCTGATGCGGCGGAAAAGTTTGGAAGCCAGTGCGTTGTGGTTGCAATCGATGCAAAGCGCCGGGCAGATGGTAGCGGTTGGAATATTTTCAAGAACGGCGGCCGCGTGGATATGGGGATGGATGCTGTGGAATGGGCCAGAAAGGTAGAAAGCCTCGGAGCAGGGGAAATCCTTTTGACGAGTATGGACGGAGACGGCACAAAAGAGGGGTATGATCTGGAGCTGACAAGAGCAGTGGCAGAGTCGGTGAGCATTCCTGTGATTGCATCCGGCGGTGCCGGAAAGCTGGAGCATTTTTATGAAGCGCTGACAGAGGCGAAGGCGGAAGCTGTTCTGGCGGCATCTTTATTTCATTATAAAGAGCTGGAGATCAGGCAGGTGAAAGAATATCTGCGGAAACGCGGCGTCAGTGTGCGGCTCTAGAAAGGATAAAGCGAAGTAATGGGTATGATCAATAACGACTGGCTTACGGAGCTTGGGGACGAGTTTCACAAGCCGTATTACAGGGAATTATATGAGTTTGTAAAAAAAGAGTACAGTACCACACAGGTATTTCCGCCGGCTGATGATATTTTCAATGCTTTTCATCTGACGCCTTTAAGTGAGGTAAAGGTAGTGATTATCGGACAGGATCCATATCATAATGTCGGGCAGGCACACGGCCTTTGTTTTTCCGTAAAACCGGATGTAGATATTCCTCCATCTCTTGTAAACATATATAAGGAATTACATGATGATTTGGGCTGTTATATTCCGAATAACGGGTATCTGGTAAAATGGGCAAAGCAGGGAGTACTGATGCTGAACACAGTGCTGACTGTACGCGCACACATGGCAAATTCCCACCGCGGAAAAGGCTGGGAAGAATTTACCGATGCGGCTATCCGGGCTTTGAACAGACAGGACAGACCTATCGTATTTATCCTGTGGGGAAGGCCTGCTCAGATGAAGGAGAGAATGTTGGATAACCCGCATCATCTGATTTTAAAAGCACCGCATCCGAGCCCTTTGTCTGCTTATAATGGTTTCTTCGGAAGCAAACCCTTCAGCCAGACAAACGCTTTTCTGGAGAAAAATGGTGTTGCGCCGATTGACTGGCAGATTGAAAATGTCTGATGAGAAAATAATTCAAAAAACATATTTTTTGAAAAAGGCCGTTGACAAATGTCAGCGGCCTTATTATAGTATTCCTGTAAAGTACTACTAAAGAAGGAGGCATCTATGGAAGAAGCTGCATTGATAGAAAAACTGGTGCTGTTTGGACTTGGCAGACAGGAGGCAGTGATTTATCTTTGCCTTTTGAAGAACAGTGAACTGACCGGATATGAAGTGGCTAAGCTGACGGGTATTTCCAGGTCTAATGTTTACAATGGGCTTGCAGCGCTTGTGGAGCATGGAGCTGCCTACATTCTGGAAGGGGCATCGACCAGATATATGGCAGTGGAACTGGATGAGTTTTGCGACAACCGGATTCGTTTCCTGCAGGAGATGAAGGAATTTCTTGTCAGCAACGGACCGAAAAAAACACATCCCACAGAAGGGTACATTACCGTGGAAGGGTATGGACATATCTGTGATAAGATTCATCATATGCTTTTGGGGGCGGAGAAAAGAGTTTATTTTTCCGCTACAGGAGCCTTCCTGGAAAAGTGGAAGAAAGAGATTGAGGAACTTGTGAACAGGGGAAGCAAGGTGGTATTGATTTCGGAAGATGATTCGGAGGTGTTCGCAAACTGTGACGTACTGAAAGACGGTATTATTTTTTATCGGGTTCCCAGAGGTTTTCGGGAAGCCGGTGAGGAGGACAGAAAACGTCAGGTTCGCCTGATTATTGACTCCGAGTATGTACTGACGGGCGAGGTGGTTGGAAGGAATAGTGATACCTGCCTCTACAGCGCCCAGAAAAATTTCGTCAGCGTATTCAAGGACGCCATGAGAAATGAGATTGAGCTGATTCGGATTAAGGGACAAAATTTGTAGAGGAAAGGAAAATAGGAAGATGAAAATCAGAGTCGCAATTATGGGTTATGGAAATCTTGGAAAAGGGATTGAGTGTGCAGTCGAACAGAACGATGACATGGAGCTGGTGGGTGTATTTACAAGGAGAGCTCCGGAAACAGTGACAGTAAGGAGCGGTGTGCCTGTTTATTCTGCAGTCAAACTGCCTGAAATGCAGGATAAAATTGATGTGCTTATGATGTGCGGAGGCTCTGCCACGGATTTGCCGAAGCAGACGGCTGAATATGCGAAATATTTTAATGTAGTAGACAGCTTTGATACCCACGCAAAAATACCGGAGCATTTTGCAAAGGTAGATGCTGCAGCCAGGGAAAGCGGAAAAATTGCAATGATTTCCGTGGGCTGGGATCCCGGTATGTTTTCCTTAAACAGGCTGTATGCAAATGCCATTTTACGGGATGGCAGTGACTATACCTTCTGGGGCAAGGGCGTCAGTCAGGGACATTCCGATGCTATCCGCAGAATTCCGGGGGTGCTGGATGCGAAGCAGTATACCATTCCGGTAGAGTCAGCGCTTGAATCGGTAAGAAACTGTGAAAATCCGGAACTGACAACCAGACAGAAGCACACCAGAGAATGTTTTGTGGTCGCAGAGGAAAGTGCGGACAAGGCCTGGATTGAAAATGAAATCAAGACCATGCCCAACTATTTTGCAGATTATGATACAACTGTTCATTTTATCACAGAGGAAGAACTTCAACGTGACCATGCGGGAATTCCCCACGGCGGAATGGTACTCAGAACCGGTAAAACAGGCGTTAACGGGGAACATAATCATGTGATAGAGTACAGCCTGAAGCTGGATTCCAATCCGGAATTTACGGCATGTGTGCTGACAGCCTATGCGAGAGCGGCATACCGTATGAACAGGGAGGGCATGAAAGGCTGTAAGACCGTATTTGATGTGGCACCCGCATACTTAAGCCCCATGACTGCAGAAGAGATGAGAAGCAGACTACTGTAAGTGAAAAATGAGAAGCAGAGACGAAAAAGGTAGGCTTCCATAGACGAAAAGAGGAGAATACAATGGAGAAGAAAGCATTTGTAACAAAAGAAATGGTTGAGGAGATTGTGAAGACTTATCCGACTCCTTTTCACATCTATGATGAAAAGGGTATCAGGGAGAATGCAAAGGCATTAAAAGAGGCTTTTTCCTGGAATCCCGGATATAAGGAGTTCTTTGCGGTAAAGGCTACTCCCAATCCTTTCCTGATTGATATTTTGAGGGAGTACGGCTGTGGCTGTGACTGCTCTTCCTATACGGAATTGATGCTCAGCCGTGCGATGGGTGTGAAGGGAGAAGACATCATGTTTTCATCCAATGATACGCCTGCCGAGGAGTTTAAACTGGCGGCGGAGATTGGTGCCACTATCAATCTGGACGATATTACTCATATTGCATTTCTGGAAAAGACACTGGGGTATCTGCCGAAAACCCTGAGCTGCCGTTTCAATCCCGGTGGCTATTTTGCTCTGGGGACAGATATTATGGACAATCCGGGTGATGCAAAGTATGGCTTTACCACGGAGCAGATGTTTGAAGGGTTCAAAATCCTGAGGGCAAAGGGAGTGGAAAAATTTGGTATTCATGCTTTTCTAGCCAGCAACACGGTATCAAACGAGTATTATCCCACTCTGGCGAAACAGCTCTTTGAACTGGCTGTACAGCTGAAGGAGCAGACCGGAGCACACATTACCTTTATCAATCTGTCCGGTGGTATCGGTATCCCTTATCGCCCGGATCAGGAACCGAATGATATTCGTGTAATCGGTGAAAGTGTCAGAAAGGTATATGAGGAAGTACTGGTTCCCGCAGGAATGGGCGATGTGGCTATCTATACAGAACTTGGACGATTCATGATGGGACCTTACGGCCATCTTGTGACAAAGGTTCTTCATCAGAAGCATACACACAAGGAATATGTAGGAGTGGATGCCTGTGCCGTGAACCTGATGCGTCCCGCCATGTATGGTGCATATCATCACATTACGGTACTCGGAAAGGAAAATCTGCCTTGTGACCATATGTATGATGTGACCGGTTCCCTTTGTGAGAATAATGATAAGTTTGCCATTGACAGAATGCTCCCGGAGGTGGAAATTGGAGATTATCTTGCCATTCACGATACCGGAGCGCACGGCTTTGCAATGGGCTACAATTATAACGGCAAGCTGAAATCGGCGGAGCTTCTGCTGCATGAGGATGGCAGTGTGCAGCTGATTCGCCGTGCAGAAACACCGAAGGATTATTTTGCTACCTTTGACTGCTTTGATATATTTAAAAAGCTGGAGGAAGGTTGATGAGATATCCGAAAAACTTACAGCAGGGCGGAACAATCGGCTTTCTGGCACCGTCTTTTGGGTGTGCCACGGAGCCTTATGAGTCAGCGTTCCGAAATGCCCTGAAAAAATGGGAACAGCAGGGATATCAGATAAAGCTGGGATCAAATTGTTACGCAAATGAAGGCGTTGGAATCAGCAACACTCCGGGAAAATGCGGTAAAGAGGTAATGGAGATGTTTGCTTCGAATGCGGATGTGCTGATTTCCTGCGGTGGCGGGGAGCTGATGTGTGAAATCCTTCCTTATGTGAATTTCGGCAGATTAGCAGAGATGGAACCGAAGTGGTTTATGGGATACTCTGACAACACCAATCTGACCTATCTGTTGGCAACCCTGACAGATACCGCTTCGGTATATGGCCCCTGTGCTTCTTCTTTTGGAATGGAACCGCTGCATGAATCGCTGGAAGATGCGTTTAACGTACTGACGGGAGAATGCAGGACAGTCGGCGAGTACGACTTGTGGGAAAAGGAAGAACTGAAGGATGCAGAGCATCCCCTGTTACCCTACAATGTGACGGAGCCTCTTAAGATAAGAAGGTTTTTCGGCAACAGGGAATTGGCAGAGGCGGAAGAAGTTACATTTTCCGGTCGGCTTCTTGGCGGCTGCATGGACTGCCTGATAACCCTGCTGGGTACCCGGTTTGATCAGACGAGAGAGTTTATCGAAAAGTATAAGGATGACGGAATTCTCTGGTTCCTGGAAGCTTGTGACCTGAATGTATTCGGTATCAGACGTGCGATGTGGCAGATGGAAGAAGCAGGATGGCTGGAGCATGTAAGCGGATTCTTGATTGGCAGACCGGGTAATGGGGAAGCGATGATGAATCTGGATGCCTATGCAGCAGTGCTGGAGGTTGCGGGCAGAAAAGGGGTACCGGTCATCATGGATGTGGATTTGGGACACATGCCGCCCATGATGCCATTGATTGTGGGAAGTGTAGCCAGGGTTGTTTCCAGAGGAAATCATATTACAGTGGAAATGAAGCAAAAGTAGAGGCAGTGCGGTAAATACAATATGCGGCTTTCAAAATTTGAATAGTTGTAGCGTTAAAAAATGCTGACTTGAAATTTTAAATTCCAGTGCAGAGGTAAATTCCACCACGCCTTAAAA
>CAMEDC010000072.1 GCA_945913255.1 uncultured Lachnospiraceae bacterium | reverse complement strand
AAGGTGGCTGCACCCCCTTGCGCCGCTAAAGCGGCTATCCCCTGTGGACTTGCCGCAATCAAACGATTTTGACAAACCGTTCGCCGCCAGTAAGTTTGAATTATGTGCAGAAAACAATCCTCCGTATGATTACAACCATACGGAGGATTCTACTGTTTTATGGACACCTGGCTATATTACCTCAGGCTTGTTTTTCAATTTTTATCTGTTATTCGAAAAGACCTACTGTCTGCCCATTTTAGCTGCAAATTTTTTAAGTTCCTCAGAAATCTTAATAGTTTGAGGGCATACCCTCTCGCAGCTGTGGCAGTTAATGCAACATTCAGGCTGCTTGTCTGCCGGTATTGATGAAAGTGCCATCGAAGCGATGAAGTCACCGGCTCCGGAGACCATTGCCTCATTATACTGTTTCAGCAGAAATGGGATATCCAGACCTTTAGGACACTTGGATATGCAATAGTGACAACCTGTACAAGGAACAGTTGTCCTGCTGATCATTTCATCTGCAATGCCTAGAATCATCTTCATCTCATCCTCATCAAGCGGCTTGCTTTCATCATAAGTGCTGATATTTGCCTTAAGTTGCTTCATGTCTGACATTCCGGATAGAGTAACAGTCACACCGGGAATCGACTGAAGAAATCTGAAAGCCCATGCCGGAATATCCTCGTCAGGTCTTGCCTCTCTCATCCTGGCTTCAGCATCAGGTGTCAGTTCAGCCAGCTGACCGCCTCTTACCGGCTCCATTACCCACACAGGAATATTCCACTCCTCAAGCAACCGGACTTTGCCCTTGGCATTTTGGAACCTGTAATCAAAATAGTTAAGCTCGATCTGGCAGAATTCCATGTGCTCGCCGTAAGCCTCGAGGAATCTTGTGATGCAATTTATATCGCCATGTGTTGAGAATCCCAGATGCCTGATTCTTCCTTTTTTCTTCTGCTCCATCAGGAAATTGAAGATTCCATATTCCGGATTTAGATACTCATCAATATTCATCTCGCATACATTGTGGAACATGTAGAAATCAAAATATTCAACCTGGCATTTCTTTAGCTGTTCTTCAAATATCTCTTCTACCTTCGTCATGTTGGAAAGGTCGTATCCCGGGAATTTGGATGCAAGATAGAAGCTGCTTCTTTCATACTCCTTAAGAAGTTCACCAACGACAAGTTCTGAGTTGCCGCCGTGGTATCCATAGGCAGTATCGTAATAATTGATGCCCGATTTCATGCAAAAAGATATCATCTCCCTGGCAGCCTCAACATCAATATCATTATCATTCCCGTTACGTACAGGAAGCCTCATGTTGCCCATGCCGAGAGCTGACAGCTTCAAATTTCCAAAATCATTGTAAATCATATTTTAATCCTCCCGGCGCTTTCTTAAACTTCCTCAATCAATTTCTGAATATCCTCAGCCGAGGCCATGTTCATGATTTTCCCTTCAACAATATGTGCATCCGGTGCAGAATTCCTGAGTTCTTGTACAGTATTGCCAAATCCGCTGCCACCTGATGTTGCGAACAAAGTTATCTTTTTCCCTGAGAAATCATAGCTTTCCAGAAATGTGTTTATTATTGTGGGCGCTACATACCACCAGATAGGAAAGCCCAGCAAAATACTGTCATACTCTGACAGATTCAATTCTTTCTTTATCATTGCCGGACGGAAATCCTTGTCACTCATTTCAAGACTGCTTCTTGAATTTTTGTTCATCCAGTTGAGATCCTCCTCTGAATAGGCAATCGCAGGTTCTATTTGGAACAAGTCTCCGTTGACTGCAGCTGCTATCTTCTCAGCTACTTTCTTTGTTACGCCGCTTGCACTGAAATACGCAACTAATACCTTTTTCATTAACAACACCACCCTTTATTTAATTCACTTTACATTTGTCAGTTTACCTGCTAATCTGATTATATCTTATCACCTGAAGTTAACTTTAGGTCAAGTATTTTTACGAAGGAGTTAAAAAATGTACACTATCGGACAGGTTTCAGAAATGTTCAACATCCCGGTTTCCACCCTGAGATATTATGATAAGGAAGGTCTGTTTCCAAATCTTAAGCGGAAAGGAAACATTCGATACTTCAGCGACAATGAGCTTGAAGCTCTTCGTCTGATTGACTGTCTTAAGAGGTCAGGTCTTGAGATTAAAGACATCAAACAGTTCTTCGCGTGGATAACCGAAGGCAGCAACAGCTACGGCAAAAGAAAAGAGCTATTTGAAGAAAGAAAAGCAGCCGTTGAAGCAGAAATTCAATCTCTTAAGAAAACTCTTTCTCTTCTTAAGTTCAAATGCTGGTATTATGAGACCGCCATTGCCGATGGAAATGAGGATGGCATCAAAGACATGCTTCCGGACGGGCTTCCGAAAGAAATTCAGAAGCTGTACGACGAAAGTCACAAATAGATCGTTCTTCGCTTACATCAGCTTATACAGCTATGTATCCCCTGGAAATTTGCTGACGAAATACACAATTAAAATTTCCACATTTATAGTCCCGTGTCCAGCAGCAGTCTTTGCAGTATCATTCAGTGCAGGGGCTCGGAATCATCCGCCGGAAAACAAGAAAGGCATATCTGTATATGGGTCAGCGGCATTTGCGGCATATTCGCAGGCATGAAAGGGTGTTCTGCACCGACCTTCTGTGACGCCGCTTCCCATATATAGGGTTATCTGCGCCTTCATTTCAATGATACCTCCTGACAAATTTTTGGGAAATAGCTGCCGTCACAATCTTGAAAAGCATATGCACTTCTGCTATAATTGGCTTACAAACCAAATTGCACTGCGGGGAGGTGATTGATTGGCAGTGCGAAGCGACGGAATTCAGACAGAAAAGCGGATTCTGCAGGCTTGTGTCAGGCTGTTTCTGGAAAACGGATACCATCAAACGACCATGTTGCAGATTCTTAAGGAAGCGCAGGTCTCATCCAGCAGTTTTCAGAACCTTTTCCACAGCAAAGACGGCGTTTTGCTGGAACTGGTGAAATTTATGTTTGAAAACCAGTTTGGGATTGCCAGAAATGTTGCAGGCGCTGCACTCCCTCCGGTGTATGTCTATGCGGCAGAAACCGCGCTCCAGATCACGCTGGCGGAGCTAAATGAAAATCTGCGGGAAATCTATCTGGAAGCCTACACCCAGGAACGTCTGTTGAACTACATCCAGCAATCCACGGCAAAGGAACTGCACCGCATCTTCGGCCCGTATCAGCCGGAACTGACAGAACAGGATTTTTACCAACTGGAGTTTGGCTCGGCAGGACTGATGCGCGGGTATATGGCAAATCCTTGTACAGAGGATTTCTCTCTGGAAAAGAAGCTGAACAGCTTCGTTACAATGGCACTTCGGGGCTACAAGGTTCCGGAAGAAGAACTGCAGCAAGTGCTGGCCTTTATTTCGGGACTGGACATGCGCAGCATTGCCCAAAATGTCATGGAAGAACTGTTCCGGCAGCTTGCCATGCGCTATGAATTTTCTCCGGACGGACTTCTGCCTCAGAGACAGTAACAAGCAAAGATGATTTACAAGGGAGTACTCCCTTGCATAGAGAAATCTTCTACGCAAGCTCCCTCTGAACAAATTACTTTTCTGCGGAGTACAGAAAAGCAAAAAGAGAGGAAAGATTATGAAAAAACGATTTTTCAGCATTCTGCTGAGCCTTTGCATGGTGCTGATGCTATTCCCGGCCACGGCCTTTGCAGAGGGCAACACCGGCATTACCATCAGCGGACCTGATGTGGTCTGCGCGCAGCAGAACTACTATTTCACCGCCACGGCGCCGGAGGGTGTGAACCTCGACAAGGGGTTCGGATTTGACACCGGCGGCAAGGGCAGCGGCGTGGATATGACGATCGATGAGAACGGCGTTGGGCACGGCGTGATGCTTACGGAGTGGTACGACCTGAATACGAACTACTTTGACTTGAGCGTATATGGATATACGGCGGATCAGCAGTTCGTATCCGCCACCAAGCGCGTTCAGGTCTCGCAGGATCACGTCTATGTGGACGGCGTCTGCGGTTGCGGTGCGATAGATGGGTACATCGTGGAGTATATCGGCAGCGGCGATGATCCCATTTGCATGGAGGTCAAGACCCACGGCAAGAATCTCACCCTGCGTGGCGAGACCTTCACTAAGGACGGCTATGTCCAGACCGGCTGGGTGGACAAAGAGACCGGTGCGGTCTATGCGCTGGGCGATACCTATACCGAGGACGCGGATGTGACCCTGAACCCCGTATGGGATGAGCTCATCACCCTGAGCGTGCCTTTCACCACCACGGTGAAGCTGGGCGGTGAAGCAGTTCCCGGCGAGACAACATTTAAGCTGGCCATCGTGGGTGCCAATGCAGACGATAGCCAGTATGCTGATGTGACTGTTTCTGCTTCTGTCACCACCAACGGTGAGGGCAGCTATGAAGGCACTATGACCCTTTCCGGTCCTTCCCGTCAGCTCAACGATATGCTCTGCGAGGGCGCATTTGTACAGCAGGTGAACGAGGGTAAAGATGGCTGGACCTATGATGACACAGTGTGGGGTCTGCTCCTGTGGCAAGGTATCGCTGAGTATTCTACAGATGATGCGGCGACAGAAGATACCGTGCTCATTTTACCCGTTATCTGCGAAGAGGCAGACGATGGTATGTACTACGACCTGGACTGGGAAGCAAACCCGGTGGATCGTATGACCTTTACCAATACTTATACAAAATCTGCCCAGCCAGCGGAAAATAATCCGAACACCGGCGACAGCAGCAATCTTACTTTATGGTTTGCATTACTTGCCGTATCGGCTGCAGGTGTTATCAGTACCGGTGTGCACAGCAAACGCAGAAGAAGTTCCTGATCATATTAAGCGGAACAAAACATAAAAGCAGATAGCAAACACCCTGCAAGACCTCAAAATCCTGCAGGGTGTTTTTATGTCGTGGGATTGTCTCCCGGGCTCGTGACGGCTGCCCTCTGCCTGTAACCGCCTGAGTTGGCTGCATACACTTTCTCTCCATGCTTCATCCCTCTGTAGGCATATTGCAGCTTACGAACTGCAATTTCAGCCTAACAGTCGGAGGTTTTACGGGCAAAGGCATATCCTTAATTTAACCACGTGTCAAAGATGGTGTTTCCTTACATAAGGAAAACCCTCGGCATGATTGCCGAGGGTATGTAACGCTTAATTTAGTTCAGGAAATAATCATATTTATTCATCTCTTCTTTTCCTTCTGGTGTAAACAGTCACGCCGGTTATTCCTGCGCCGCACAGAAGCATCAGAGCAATCCATGATACCAGACTTGTGGTATCTCCGGTCTGCGGTGTATTTGTGCCGTTATCTGCTGCCGACTTCTCCTTAATGGTAAATATCGCAGCAGCAGTACCGTTCTCCGATACAATACCTATTGTATGCTCGCCGGCTGAAAGCGTAGCTACATAATCAGCCTTTAAGGTCACAACCGTACTGCCTTTCTTGACGGTATAATTCTCAGCATTAAGAGTTTTGCCGTCAATCTCAACTCGGATAAAATCACTGTGCGCAGCATTAGATGTGAAAGACAATGCCTTCTTTTCTCCCTCTGTTACGGTCTGTCCCATCCCTTCAATGATTTCAGGCGGGAGCTTATCAATTCTGCCTTCACCTGATTTCCAATCATCTAAATCAGAAATTTCCTTCGTACCGGTTACATCAGAGAAATATTTATCGCAATCCGAGCAATACCAATACTCCTTGTGTCCTGTCTCGGTAACAGTTGCAGCCTTGGCAGGAATTTTTTCGAGATTATGATCCGGACTTTCAAAGTCTTCGCCGGTTGTCACTTCCTTGCCACAATAGCCGCATATATTACTTCCTTCATCAGCCTTGTGTGTGCCGATTTTTACTGAGCAGCCGTAATCGCAGTTGTGGTCTTTGTCTTCATCTCTGTGGTCGCCAATTGTTTCTGAACAGCCATAATCGCAGTAATGGTCTTTGTCCTTATCTTCGTGTGTACCGATATATGCACCACAGATATCACACTTATGGTCTTTCGGGTCTTCATCCTTGCAGGTTGCCGTCCACTTTGCATAGAGGGTTGTGTCCTGCATAATAGGTGTTGAAAAGTCGAACTCACTGTCTTCAGAGCAGTCCTTATCAGTATACCAGCCGCCAAACTTATAGCAACCGGTTACACTCATTGACGGAGCTGATATAGTGCTGCCATATTCTACTTCGGTGATTGGTGCAGGGGCAGTGCCATGGCCGCCTGTATCGAAAGATACAGTGTACTTAGGCATATCGATGCTGAGCTCGACGATGTCTGAGTAATACACGCCAACCCTGTCGGTCAGCACACAACGCACCTTCCAGCCGTCCATATCCGCAGTCGTTTTGCCGATTGTCATGGAAGAAGAACTTATCTCCGAACGTCTGATTACGGTACCGTCCGACCAAATCTGCGAAAATACCATCTCTAAGACATTCATGCTGATGTTGTCCCTGTCATCCGTGCTTATCACATCGACCCAGGTTTCCCCATCATCCACGCTATACTGCCACTTGACGGAAACGCTGCCGTCTCCCGGTGCATTGGAAATGCCGACAACAAATTCGGCTTTTGCACCGAGCATTGCTGTGACTCCCTTGAGGATACCGCAAACCGGGGCAGGGTACATTGTAACATTTGCTTCCTCGCTGACGGTTTCGCCGTATGCGTTGCTTACGACACAGCGGTATGTTCCCACATCCTCAACGCCAACCTCCAGTGTACTTGAATCTGCACCTTCAATATCAACAAATTTATCATCTGCTTTTCTTTGCCACTGATAGCTTTGTGCATTATTTACACCCACACTAAGCTTATGCTTTGCCGTGTCATTCTCTTGAATCTTTATGCTTTGCGGCTGAGAAATGATCTCCGGCGCAAGGGTAACCGACAGCTCAGGCGAATTCATTTCGACGTAGATATTGGATTCATGTTTATCAAAATTGCCGATTTGAAAACCATTGATAACACGGCGGTACTTGTAGCCGGCATTTTCCTCAGTGATCGTGACAGTATAGCTGTCTGTTTGGGAATCGGGTATATCTTCCCAGCCTGCGCCTTTGTTTACCTGCCACTTGAAAGTACTCAAGAAACCTGCTACCCATTCAGTTTCTTCTGACGGATTCACGGTAAAGGTGACTTCTTTACCGAAGCCGGCATATATCATGTCCGGCTGCTCCCATCTCATCACATAGACATTGGCATTATAGGAACCTATTGCTTTCTCGCTTCCATCCGCAGCTTTTTCATAAACCGTGCAGGTGTAAGTACGGTAGTTTACGATATCGCTTAAATCATCGATTGTACAAGTAAGCGAGTTGCCGCCCACAACAACCTTTTCGTCATTATCATTTTGGTATGACCACTCTGCGCGAAGACTGCTGTCCAAATCGGTTGTAGAACTGATAAGGTAAGGGCCATAGAACGCGGAATCAAGACGATTTTCATAGGTATTTATACTGCCTGCAGCATTCAAAGTGACGCTTTCGTCGGGATTTCTGTAAAATCTATAGTTTGGATTAGGAGCGAATTCCTTATATCTTTCGGCTCTTACAAGGCGGTGGTATTCGCTTCCAAGGCTCTCAATGATCCCTCCGGAGATAAGGTTGTAGGACTCACCGTCTTCCGGCGCTACTGTGACATATTTTATTGGAAGATCATTGATTGTCCAGACAACAAGGTAGCGATCGTCGCCAATTGGGTAATAATAGCTTTCATCCGGTTTGATAATTTGCTCACCTGTATGAATTAAAGTCAACTGATCAGTGCATGTACTCATGACATATATGTCCTTAAAAATCTGTGTGCCATCCTCTCTCATGACAACTTGTGAGTCCTTCAGATGGAAGTTGATATTGCCTCCCAAAATGTATACTTTGTTGGCCATGTCTGCCTGGGCATTTTTGACTGTGCCGTTTATAAAACGAACAGCTCCTCCGGTGGTATCTGTGCTGTTTAACGGTGATATATTCCAGTTTTCGCTGATACCGTCACCTTTAATGTTCAGCGTAGCGCCTGCTGCAATGTTTGCACTGCCTCCCCCGTAGCTCTGCCCGTTTTCGCACTGAACGGTCAGACTGCCGCTTTCGATAGAGCAGTTAATGTCTCTGTCCGTTGCCGGCAGTAAGGTCCAGTCGCCCGATTGAACATAAATTTTCGGTGTGCCCCAGTCAAGGGAGTAACCATTCTGCACAAGCACCGAATCGGAGAAGTCGCGAAGGTCGATTGTCGTGCTGCCAAGTGAATAAGCACGTCCGAAGTTGCTTTGGAAAGACAATTCCGGACCGCTGTCGGTTGTACGCAAATAGACAGTCGATACTTTGCCGATGGTTATTTCAAGATGGTTTCCGTATTTCTCTGTCGGACTGAAATCCTCTGCTGCATAATATGGGCTGTCTGCATATTCAGGAGCCTCAACCGCAACATCAATATTTACGATGCCGGCTCTTACGGTGCCTTCACCGCTGCGGCTGATTAATGCATTTTTTAGAACCAGATCATCATTATTGTTACGACAGAATCTTCTCAGTCCCTGTGCAAATTCCGAATGATATGTGGTAGTAATAAATCCTTCAAGCGTTCCGCCTTCTTTAACATACATTTTATTAGCTACAACAGCGCCAAGCTTGAAAGAAAATCTTTTCGAGGTATCAATATAGCCGCTTGTCGTGTTTTTCAACTTGCCTGTAACAGATGCATCGTTTCCGGAAACCGTCAGATCATTCCAGACAAAGATAGTTGTACAGAACGAATTTCCATAGAAAACATTTGTTTTATCAAGAATATTCTTAAAACCGGATGTAACAGTCGGGAGCTCGTTGCAGGAGTTTTCAGCATTTACCGTTGAATTCTCAACTGTGAGTGAGCCGGATACCAGAATGGCGGCACCGCCGTTGTCTCTGTAATCAGCACCGTATCCGCCCAGGACGAATGTTTCGGGATAAAGACCGCTGCCATTTGTTGTCTTGGCGGTGACATTCGCACCGCTCTTGACAAGCATATTACCTCTTGTTGCTGCCTTATCAATAGATGCACTGCTGTCAATGACTCTGATAGCCGTGCGGTAAGAGTTGCAGTTCAGGGTAGGACCTTCCAGTCTTAAATCCTTGCACCAGATAGCATTGGCATTTGAATTGACATTAAGAGTGCCGTTGCCTTCAATTGCCAGATTCGTTTCCGGTGCATAAATACCGTAGGTACTGATGCCGTCTGCAGCCTCCGGGGGGAGGTATTCTATAGAAGGCACACCGACTGTGGCTTTTCCCAGCAGCTGGATAGTAAGATTATCGAGTGATTCAACCCGGATAACAGCTTTGTTTTTTGAACCGGGCAGATTGGAAGCGGTTGTCTTCACAAAACCGTCAGTTAATATTAGTCTGTTGTCATATGGGCTGAATACCCAGTCGGTACTCTTCCCATTAGTGCTCTGGTTTACAGGGGTATCACCAATATATATCTTGTTTTCCCAGTCAGCTGCATAAGCTTCATTGTCATTACCCCAGTCTGCGACAGGAATAAGGGTGACAATGAGCATAGCAATCAGAAGTATGCTTAAAAATCTTTTCTTATTCATTTCTTCTCCTTTTTCGTTTTTTGAACTGCCATATCCACATGCCAGGTATTTCTTCCTAGCTGTATTTCGCAATAAAAAGCATCAGTGTTTCCTTCAGTATTTCTATCTGTGACTTCAGATAGAACTCATCCTCAAAGAGTGCGTAGTGCACGCAGGCTCTGATAAGAATGAATATAAGCGGTGTCAGTTTTTCGTGCGGAATACCCAGCTTGCCCTCCAGGCTCTTTGCGTATTTGGTATAGCGCTCATCTACGCCTTTAAAGAACTTTTGTCCGTGTTCTCTGTATTTCGGGTGGGTGTAGACCTGATACATAAGGCGATATTTCTTTCCGTGCTCCTCTGCCGTCCAGTATGGTATCTCGTCGACAAACCTCCACAGGTCTTCAACATTTGTAGGAGCTTTCGCCATAAACTCATCTTCAACCTTAGTCATACAGTACTCAGTTGACTGGATGATAAGGTCGTCCAAATCCCGGAAATATGTATAAATCATAGATGTGTTATATCCGCAATGCTTAGCAAGGGTGCGAATACCTGTACCGTGGAGTCCCAGCTCGGCAAAGCCGTCATAGCACTTTTCCATTAGCTCAACCTTTTTAGCGTTCCATTGCTCTTCTGTATAATTTGCCATCAGTCAACCCCTTTCATTCAAATCGTTCGTTATAAATAAAACATAACATATATTGAATAAAAAATCAATGTATCTCATATTTTATTCGGGTAATTGTGTGGATTTTTTTAAAATCAATTTGCTTAAATAATTTAAAGGGTCAAAACTGTGTTGATATCTAACTTGGGTCTTTTACCCGTTCTGTATGGGTATAGCGGACATTTCTCAATAGGACGTAACTTGACCTCTTTAGTCATGCCACCACCGCACTCGTTGCAGTATGCCTCGATTGCCTTAACGGGCATTAGCACTTTCATTGTCATCATCTCCGTTTCTGGGTATAAGAAAACCATCGTCATGATTGCCGATGGCATGTAATTGTTTTAATCTAACTATAATACAAACTGGAATTTGTTTGTACAATGTTCAAGATATAACTGTTATTATGTCTTGATTAGAGTA
>CAMEDC010000071.1 GCA_945913255.1 uncultured Lachnospiraceae bacterium | reverse complement strand
TCAATGCCCAGATAGCTCAGTTGGTAGAGCAGAGGACTGAAAATCCTCGTGTCACTGGTTCGATTCCGGTTCTGGGCATTTTTTTATTGCCCATTTTTCCTTTATAGTGGCTTTTAGGATGGGTTTGTGATATGATAGGTAAGAATTTTAGTTAGATTTCAGATGTGTTGTAAATTTGCCTAAGCAGATATGAATGAAATAGATGGAGAAGTATAATGGAAGATAAAAATTTTGTGGAAACTAAGGAAACAACGGAGAATGATGGAATTCAATTTGATCCGCTGGAAGATAATAAGAATATAAAAGAGAAAGCCGGGAATGAGATAACTTCCGAAGAAAAGAAAGCAAAAAGAAGTATAAAAAAGGTTGTAATCATCTTGTTGTTATTTGTACTGCTTGTCGCTGCCGGGATTTATTTTGGAGTGGCAATCCATTACAAGTCACATTTTCTGCCGAATACCAGTATTAACAATATAGATTGTTCGGAACTGGATGCGGCTCAGGTAGCAGGTTTTTTGGAAAATCAGCTGCAACAGTATGTTCTTGAAGTGACAGGACGGGATTTTGAGACAGCAGAATCAGGTGCAGTACTTGGTGAGATAACTGCGGCTGAAATTGAATTAAAATATGAAGTAAATACACGTGTTTCAGTAGAAGAAATTCTGAATCAGCAGAATGCATTTTTATGGCCGTACAGATTTATCAGCAATGAATCTTTTTCTACCTCTCTTGTACAGGGCATCTCTTATGACGAGGGGCTTTTGAACGAAGTGCTGAACAGTTGGGAAGCTTGCCAGAAAAAGAATATGAAAGCACCCGAGAATGCTTACATCAGCGAATATTCTGATAAGAGAAAGGGTTATGAAATAATTCCGGAGACAACAGGTACCGAATTCAAGGTAGAAAAACTGCAGGAACTGGCAGCTGCAGCAATTATAGCCCAGGAAACATCATTGGATATTGAAGTTGCAGGCTGTTATACGGAGGCAGCAATTACCGGTAAGGATGAAAAAATGTGCAAAGCCGTAAGCGATGCAAACAGAATGCTGGGAACAGAGATTACTTATGATTGGAACGGTACGGAAGTAATTCTGGATGCCGGATTATTGAAGGAATGGGTTTCCATAGTGAATAATAAAGCTCTTTTGGATGAAACCGCAGTATCGGATTTTGTAAAAGAACAGTCGGAGAACTTTGATACATACGGCAAGCCCAGAAGATTTATGACAACACTGGGAATTGAACTTACGCTTCCCAGCGGCTATTATGGCTGGAAGACCGATAGTGCCGCGGAGACGGAAGAACTTTTGAAATTGATTGAAGCGGGAAGTGTTGAGAAAAGAGAACCGGTGTACAGCAGTACTGCCAGAAAGAAAGGTATGAGCGATATCGGGTCCTCTTATGTGGAGGCTGATCTGACACACCAGCATCTGTATCTGTATAAGGATGGGAAAATTGTGTTTGAGACGGATTTTGTGTCCGGCAGCATGAGTTCTACTCCGGATTGTGTTACACCTCAGGGTGTGTTTGGCTTGACCTATAAGACAACGAATGCAGTGCTGCGTGGTGCGAATTATGAGACTCCGGTGAGTTATTGGATGCCATTTTATGGCAACTTCGGTATGCACGATGCCACCTGGAGAAGTGAGTTCGGCGGTAATATCTATATCGCAAATGGCTCACATGGCTGTATCAACCTTCCACTTGATGCGGCTGCAACCATTTATGAGTATGTATCCACGGGATTTCCTGTAATCTGTTATTATTATCCGGTAGATCCGCTGGCGGTACAGCCGGAGGAGAATCAGGATACGGATGATTCAGAGGAGTAGAAGAATATGGCAACCAGATGTAGGCGGCGGTCCGGGAAACAGGCGAAAAGATGGCAGAGAAAGCTGGAGCGTTATCGTGCTATACAGCGCCAGATTGAGGAAAACGCACCTGATATTTTGAAGTCAGCAAATTTTCATAAAACCAGGGAGCACATTCAGCATGGAAATATGACGGTAAACGGACATGTGATGAATGTTGCAAGATATAGTCTTGCACTCAGCGACAGGCTTCATATCCGCTGTAACCGGAGAGAATTAGTGCGAGGTGCATTGCTGCATGATTATTTTCTCTATGATTGGCACAAACCGGATATGCAGAATCCGCATAGACTGCACGGCTTTTATCATCCGGGAAGAGCTTTGAGAAATGCTTTGAGAGAATATCGGCTGACAGACAGGGAAAAAGACATTATCAGCAAACATATGTGGCCGCTTACGGTAGTGCCGCCAATATACAGAGAGGCGTGGATAGTGACAGCGGCAGATAAATGGTGTTCCCTGATGGAGACACTGCATATGCACAGGGGGCATGGAGTTATTTTAAACAAATTGAGGAACGACTGATTTGGAACATTTATTTGACAAGTTAAAGGAAAATGGAGAAAGCAATATTTATCCGCTTCATATGCCGGGACATAAACGCCATGCGTGCGGGAAACTGCCCGGTGAAATGTATCTCAGGGATATTACTGAGATAGAGGGATTTGACAATCTCCATCAGCCGCAGGAAATTCTACTGGAACTTCAGCGTAAAGCGGCAGATTTGTATGGGGCGGAGGAAAGCTTTTATCTGATTAACGGCAGCACGGCAGGAATCTTAAGCGCAATCAGTGCAGCCCTGCCTGCAGGGGGACACATTCTGATGTCACGAAATTGCCACAAATCAGCCTATCATGGAGCCTATCTGAGAAATTTGACAATATCCTACCTTTATCCAAAGGTTGTGGGGGAGTATGATATATTTGACACAATATCACCGGAACAGGTGCAGAAAGCATTGGAACAGGAACCGGATGTCGGTGCGGTACTGATTGTCTCTCCCACTTATGAGGGCCGTATTTCCGATATCGGTAGAATTGCTGAAATTGTTCATAAAAAGAAAATTCCATTAATTGTGGATGAAGCGCATGGTGCGCATCTGGGCTGGGCAGACGGGTTTGCTGAAAACAGCTGCAGACTGGGAGCGGATTTGGTGATTCACAGTGTTCATAAAACTTTGCCTGCTTTGACACAGACGGCTTTACTGCATGTAAACGGAAATCTGATTGACAGGGAACAGCTGAAGCGTTTTTTGCATATTTACCAGTCCAGTAGTCCATCCTATTTACTGATGGCAAGTATTGACAACGCGCTGGATTATGTGTCCGGTGAAACAGCGCGTCTGTTTGGGGATTTTCTGGAAAATTGGAATGATATGCTGGATCGGCTTTTCGGATGCAGACATCTGCATTTTCTCCCGGAAACCTCCGAAAGAAAAGGTGTAAAGCAGGATGTGGGAAAGCTTGTGATATCTACAAAAGGGACACCCCTTTCTGGGCGACAGTTGTATGATATCTTATTGAATAAATATCAGCTTCAGCCTGAAATGGCATCAGAGAGCTATGTGCTTGCCATGTTTACGGTAAATGACACAAAAGAAGGATATGAACGTCTGACCCAGGCACTTCTGGAGATTGATGGCAGACTTACAGATAGCGCAGTTACAGATGGCGTAGCTACGGATGATGCAGCGGAAGAGATACCGTGCAGAATGGATACTGTAATACAGAATCAAGGGGCGATTCCGCTTGCAAAAGCCTGGGATATGGGAAAAAAGGTCGTGAATCTGGCAGAGGCTGTCGGGTGTTATGCCGGAGAATTTGTCAATTTATATCCACCGGGTGTTCCGGTACTTGTGCCGGGCGAGCGGATCAGCGAGGAGACATATGAAAGTATCTGCAGGTGGATTCGCCAGGGACTGACGGTACAGGGTGTAGAAGTACGTGAAAGAAAGAATTCTATCAAGGTATTGAAGGATGTACAGGAGGAATAGTATTTGGAAAAGAAAGCAATGAGTGAGGCAAAATATATGAGAAAAACAAAAATTATCTGTACGATAGGACCGGCCAGCGACACGGTGGAACGTTTAAAGGAGTTAATGCTGGCGGGTATGAATGTGGCAAGATTTAATTTTTCCCATGGCACCCATGAAGAACAGAAACTGAAATTGGAAAGAGTATTGCAGGCACGGGAAGAGCTGGGTCTCCCGGTAGCCACGCTTCTGGATACAAAAGGACCGGAAATTCGCCTTCGGGATTTTGAGGGTGGAAAAGCGGAACTGGTTGCGGGGCAGAGGTTTGTGCTTACTACACAGGAATTGCTGGGAACAGCAGAAAAGGCATCCATTTCTTATAAGAATCTAAGAAATGACATCTCTGTCGGAACAACCATATTGATTGATGACGGTCTGATCGAGATGAAAGTAGAGGAAATTGCGGGAGAGGAGATTATTTGCCGTGTGATGAATGGCGGATTTGTCTCGAACCATAAAGGAGTGAATGTGCCCGGTGCAGTTCTTTCCATGCCGTATATCAGTGAAACGGACAGAGAAGACATTCTTTTTGGAGTGGAACAGGGTTTTGATTTTATTGCGGCATCTTTTGCCAGATGCAGAGAAGATATTCTGGAACTGCGAAAAATTCTGGATGAACGCGGCAGTGACATGAAAATTATAGCCAAAATAGAAAACATGCAAGGAATCCAGAATCTTGAAGAGATTCTGGAGGTATCGGATGGCATTATGGTGGCAAGAGGAGATATGGGCGTGGAGATTCCTCTGGAAGAGGTACCTGTATTGCAGAAAAAAATGATTAAGCTGGCAAATGCACAGGGAAAGCATGTCATTACCGCAACCCAGATGCTGGAGTCCATGATTAAGAACCCCAGACCTACCAGAGCGGAGGCAACCGATATTGCCAATGCGATTTATGACGGAACTACCGCTATCATGCTTTCCGGAGAGAGTGCTGCCGGAAAATATCCTGTGGAAGCGGTGAGGACTATGGCGAAAATTGCGGAAAGTGCCGAAAAAGATATTGACTACCGGTCGAGAATGCTCAGAAACGATTCCGGTGACAGAACGGATATTACAACGGCGATTGCCTATGCTGCCTGTCTTACCGCTACGGATTTGGGAGCTGCTGCGATTATTACAGTGACAATGTCCGGCTTTACGGCAGAGGCAATTTCACGGTATAAACCACAATGTCCAATTATCGGATGCTCCATTTACGGGAAAGTCTGCAAGCAGCTGAATCTTTTATGGGGTGTCACACCACTGGGCATTCAAAAAGAGGATACTGCGGATGAACTTTTTGCGGATGCAGTGAAGGAGACGAAGAAAGCAGGTTATGTAAAGAGCGGAGATGTGGTGGTCATTACTGCGGGAGTACCACTTGGAATTGCCGGAAAGACAAACATGATTCATGTGGTAGAGGTTGAATAAAATATGGGGAAAATTGTCTATCTTATGGGGAAAAGTTCTACTGGGAAGGATACTATTTTTAAGCGTTTGCTGTCGGACGGGACGCTGCATCTGAAAACGATCGTGCCCTACACCACCAGACCGGTGAGAGACGGCGAGACAAATGGGGTGGAATACTTCTTCACGGATGAAGAGGGCTTTCAGCGTTTGAAAGCTCGGGGCAAAGTAATTGAAGACAGAGCCTATCACACCTTTCACGGTCTATGGAGATATTTTACCGTGGATGATGGGCAACTGACGGAAGAAACCGGAAACTGCATCATGATAGGAACGCTGGAGGCGTATGGCCACTTAAAGGATTATTTTGGAGAAGACAGGCTACTTCCGGTTATGATAGAATTGGATGACGGTATCAGGCTCCAGAGAGCATTGAATCGAGAACTTGCACAGGAAAACCCGAAATATGAGGAGATGTGCAGGAGATTTCTGGCAGACAGTGAGGATTTTTCGGAGGAGAAAATCCGGGAATCCGGGATTACGAGGCGTTTTGAAAATGATAATCTGGAGCGGTGTCTGACAGAAATCAAAGAGTACATATTGCAGAACAGCAAATAAGGTAATTTCAACAAAGGAGAGGAGGCAGGCGTATGGAAATCAAAGTGAATCAGGTCAACCAGACCACATCCGTGGAACAGGTGCAGACACCACAGCCTACGGATGGAAGCTTTAAATTTACGCTTGCCAGTCATATAGAAGAAGCGGAATTACAGGCGAGGCTCCAGAGCCTTATGGAGGAAATTACCATGGAGGGGGAGAAACTTGCAAAGCGCCGTGATGTCAAAGATATGAGACATTACCGGGGACTGGTTAAGGATTTCCTGAACGAGGTAGTTTCCCGGTCACACTCCTTTTCCAGAGAAAACTTTCTTGACAGGAGAGGACGCCACAGGGTGTACGGCATTATTCGGCTGGTGGACGAGAATTTGGATCAGCTGGCTCAGGAACTGATGAAGGATGAGAAGGATAACCTGGCAATCCTGAATAAAATCGGTGAAATAAGAGGGTTGCTGCTGGATATTTTCACATGAGGACATCTAAACAGGCAGTGAAGGGTAAGGTTACAAAAGCATAGAAAGGAAACGACATGGCAAGATTTCGGGATATTATCGGACAGGAACAAATCAAGGAACATCTGGTGAACGCGCTTTCCGGCGGGAAGATTTCTCATGCGTATATTATCAATGGAGAAAAGTCTTCCGGGAAGGAATTTATTGCACGTGTTTTTGCTATGGCACTGCAATGCGAGAAAGAAGGAATTGAGCCTTGTCAGGAATGCCATTCCTGTAAGCAGGCGCTTTCTGATAACCACCCGGACATTATCCGCGTGATGCATGAGAAACCCAACACGATAAGTGTTGATGATATTCGTGCACAGGTAAACAATGACGTGGGAATTAAGCCGTACAGCAGTGCACATAAGATTTATATTGTCAATGAAGCTGAAAAAATGACAGTTCAGGCGCAAAATGCCATTTTAAAAACGCTGGAAGAACCGCCGGAATATGCAGTTATAATACTCCTGACAACAAATGTTAATTCGCTTCTGCCAACGATTTTGAGCCGCTGTGTTGTGCTGAACATGAAACCGGTAGCAGATGAACTGGTGAAGAAGTATCTGATGGAACAGCTTCAGGTGCCTGATTATAAGGCAGAGGTCTGTGTGTCTTTTGCAAGGGGAAATATCGGTAAGGCGAAATCTCTTGCTGCCAGCGAAGATTTTGAAAATGTGAAAACGGAGGCGCTTTCTCTCCTGAAATACATAAGGGACATGGAGCTGAATGAAATTATTGCTGCTGTCAAAAAGATAAATGAGTACAAGCTGGAGGTCAGTGACTATCTGGATATTTGTGCCATCTGGTATCGGGATTTACTACTGTTCAAGGCAACAAATGATGTGAATCACCTGGTGTTTCGAGAAGAAATACAGGCTCTCAGAACAGCTGCAAAGCGCAGTAGTTATGAGGGAATCGAAAAAATACTGGAGGCACTGGAGACAGCAAAAAAGCGTCTGGAAGCAAATGTAAATTTTGAACTGACGATGGAACTGCTGATGCTTACAATTCAGGAAAACAGTTAACAAGGTAAAGGTGGCTTTTTGTCCGGATTTATGATATAATGCGCACATATGTATGAAAGGCGCAGGTGAGGTAGATAGATGATAAAAGTAATTGGTGTAAGATTTCGCACAGCGGGCAAAATTTATTTTTTTGATCCTGTGAATTTTGAGATAAAGAGGGGCGACCACGTAATCGTAGAGACAGCCAGAGGGATTGAATTCGGTACGGTTATGTCAGGTGTGACTGAGGTGGAGGAGGAAAAAGTAATCCAGCCGCTGAAACCTGTGATTCGCCTTGCAAATCAGAGAGATATGGAGCAGGAAGCAGCCAATAAGCTGAAAGAGAAGGAAGCGTTTCGAATCTGTCTGGAAAAGATTCGAAAGCATAATCTGGAGATGAAGCTCATTGATGCTGAGTATACTTTTGATAATAACAAAGTCCTTTTTTATTTTACAGCCGATGGGCGTATTGATTTCCGTGAACTTGTAAAGGATTTGGCAAGTGTATTCAAGACAAGAATTGAACTGCGCCAAATTGGTGTAAGGGATGAAACCAAAATTGTGGGAGGCATCGGCATTTGCGGCCGCCCGTTATGCTGCCACAGCTATTTGTCCGACTTTATTCCCGTTTCCATCAAGATGGCAAAGGAGCAGAATCTTTCTCTGAATCCGACGAAGATTTCAGGTGTCTGCGGCAGATTGATGTGCTGCCTGAAGAATGAGGAAGAGACATATGAAGAATTGAACCGTCGGCTCCCGGGAATCGGCGACTATGTCACCACCGAGGATGGATTAAAGGGTGAGGTGCAGAGTGTCAATGTGCTGCGTCAATTGGTAAAGGTTGTCGTGGAAGAGGGAGACGAGAAAGAAATCAAGGAATATCCTGTTGAGCAGCTGCAGTTTAAGCGTAGACACGGAAAAAAGGAAAAGATGGAGTTATCCAGGGAAGAAATGCTGGAACTGGAGCGTCTGGAAGAAGAGGAGCAGGAAGAGCAGGAAGCCGAGGCGAAACAGAATTTACAGCGTCAGAGCGGCAGAAGTCGTCAGGATGGTGAGCATAGGCAGGGGGAACGTCGCCAGAATAGCGAGCAGCATGACAGCGAACAGCGTCAAAACGACGGACAGCATTCAAATGGTCGAAACCGCCAGGAAAATGGCCGCAGACAGGATAACCGTAATCGACAGAATGGTGAGCAACGCCATGGTGGAGAGCAGAAACAGAATGGTGAACAGCGCCAGGGTGGAGAGCAGAGACACAACGGTGATCAACGTCAGGGCGGAGAACAGAGACAGAATGACGGACAGCGTCAGGGAAACAGAAACCGACATAATAGGCATAGAAACAACGGCAGACCAAAGCAGGAAGGACAACCAAAGCGCGATGACAATCAATCTGAAGGATAACGAGAGACTGGATGATTTACAGCGGAACGGTTACCGCATTATCCAGAATCCGGAAAAATTCTGTTTCGGTATGGATGCTGTGTTGTTGACCGGGTTTGCAAGTGCCGGAGCAGGGGACAATCTGCTTGACCTGGGGACAGGAACGGGTATTATTCCCCTTCTCATGGAAGCAAAATATCACTGCGCGCATCTGACAGGGCTGGAAATCCAACAGGAGAGTGCGGATATGGCGGCAAGAAGTGTGGCACTGAACCATCTGGAAGAGAAGATAGAGATTGTGACAGGGGATATTAAGGAGGCAGACAAGCTTTTTAAGTCTGCTTCTTTTGATTGTATTACATGTAATCCGCCCTATATGATTGGGCAACACGGGATTACAAATCCGGAGGGACCAAAGGCTATCGCACGCCATGAGATATGCTGCACCTTTGAGGATGTGGCAAGACAGACAGCAAAACTTCTGAAACCCGGCGGGCATTTTTTCCTGGTGCACAGACCGTTCCGGCTGGCTGAGATTATGACAACACTGGTGCAGTATAAACTGGAACCAAAGAGGATGCAGCTTGTGTATCCCTATGTGGACAAGGAGCCGAATATGGTGCTGTTGGAGGCTGTTCGCGGCGGAAAGTCCCGCATGACGGTCGAAAAACCGTTGATCGTATTCCGGGAGCCGGGCGTTTATATGCCGGAGATTACGGAAGTGTATGGGTATTAGTCAGTGATTTGGGAGGTGACAGGAGTGTCGGGAACTTTATATTTGTGTGCAACGCCCATCGGGAATCTGCAGGATATGACTCCGAGAGTGATTGAGACGCTGCAGAATGTGGATGTGATTGCGGCGGAGGATACGAGGAACAGCATCAAATTATTGAATCATTTTGATATTCATACTCCCATGACAAGCTATCATGAATATAACAAGGTGGAAAAGGCAAAGCAGCTTATCGGACAGCTTCAATCAGGACAAAATATTGCGTTGATTACGGATGCGGGAACGCCGGCCATTTCAGACCCTGGCGAAGTATTGGTGCAGATGTGCCATGAGGCAAACGTTCCTGTGACATCGCTTCCCGGTCCGGCGGCGTGCATTACCGCACTGACGCTTTCCGGCCTGTCCACCAGACGTTTCTGCTTTGAAGGATTCCTGCCTGTCGATAAAAAAGAGAAGAAGCAGGTGCTGGAGGAACTGGCGGCGGAAAGCCGTACCATGATTCTCTATGAGGCGCCTCATCATCTGGTGCGTACACTGGAGGAACTTTATGCAGTGCTGGGGGAAAGAAGGATTACCCTGTGCCGCGAATTAACAAAAAAGTTCGAGACAGTAATGCCGATAACATTGGAAAAGGCACTGGAATATTATAAAGGTGAGGAGCCCAGAGGAGAATATGTTCTCGTGATTGAGGGAAAAAGCCGAGAGGCAAAGCGGCAGGAGAAAATTGCTTCCTGGGAGTCTATGAGTATTGAGGAGCACATGGCTTATTATGAGACGCAGGGAATGGACAACAAGACGGCCATGAAGCAGGTGGCGAAGGACCGAGGTGTGGGAAAGCGGGAAATCTATGCGTATTTGCACGCCGAGGCGGAATAGGAGAGAATATGGCAGCACAAAATTGTGACGCATGTGTCAACTATGTATACGATGAAGAATATGAGTGTTATACCTGTCTGGTGAATCTGGATGAGGATGAGATGTACCGATTTTTGTCCGGTACTCAGCGGGAGTGTCCCTACTTCAGGCTGGATGATGAATATGCGGTAGTGAGACACCAGATGTAAGGAGGTCCGTTATGGACGGAATTGAGAAGAAACGTATTTTTTATCTGGATATCGCAAAGGGAGTCGGTGTCATTCTCATGATTTTGGGACATGTTCCCGATCTGACAACCGCTTCCCGACAGTTTATTACTTCTTTTCATATGCCCTTGTTTTTTGTGATTTCCGGCATTATTATCAATGCCACAGAGGAGACCAAAAAGGAGATGGGAATAATCGTGAAGCGTAAGTTGCGCAGCATTATGCTTCCGTATGTCGTTTTTTCTGTCCTGAGCCTTATTGTGGAAGGACTCTGTACCGGCATTTTGAAGAATGGTGTATGGGAAGTCTTTTGGGAGCATTTGTTCGCAACGGTCTGCCTGGCGGGAGCCTCTGTTTTCTGGTTCCTTCCGGCTCTGTTCTTCGGGGAAATGATTTTTTTGAGTGTTCGCAAAAAAACATCGGCGGCTTTCTGTGGTATCCTTATAGCGGCTATGGCGGTGTTGGCATATTTTGCCCATGTGGGAGAAAACAGAATGCAGATAATATACAGCGCCACTGTGTGGTATCCTTATCTGCATTTGTTTTTGAATGCGGTGCTCAGAGTTTTCTTTGCGGCAGCGTTTATAGCAGAGGGATATTTCGGATATCAGATACTGCGGAAGTGTTCCGACGGGTTTCTGCAAAATCTGATTCCGGGTGTTCTTCTGATGGGAGTGACATTTGTTGTTTGCCGTCTGAACGGCATTACGGATATGAATTACATGGTATATAACAATATTTTGCTTTATCTTGTGACAAGCTTGTGCGGTTCTTTTGGTGTGATTTTCCTATGCCGGGCTTTGGAGGGATGGCATCATACTCTGCCGGTTAGAATCTGTATGTATTATGGCAGAAATTCGCTGGTTGTGATGATGACCCACGCACCTTTTTATATTATGTATATCGCGGCGCGTGTGACATATGGAATCAATAATCATATCCGTTCGTTGGGACAGGCACCTCTTTGCCTGCTCATGACTTGTCTGGTGCTGCTGATTGAAGTTCCGGTGGTTGAAGTTATGAATCGTTATTTACCGTTTCTGCTGGGGCGTCCTGCAGCGAGGCGGGTAGGAATTTTTCTCAGCCATCTGAAAACAAAAAAATCAATTGAATAATTTTCCTGTGACAGGTCAACAATAACCTCGAAATAAAAACAAGGAGGCTATGGATATGACCAACATTTCAGAACTCGATTTACAGAACCTGCGTCATCTGATTGGCGGCTACGATACCACCCACTGTAAGATGCAGGAGTATGCAAAAGCAGCTACCGATTCTCAGGTAAAACAGTTTTTTGAGAAGGGTGCACAGTCCGCTATGGAAAACAAGCAGCAGCTGATGAAGTTTTTGCAGTAATCGGATGAAAGAATCCTTGCAGGGATTCTGCATTGTAGTTTATTTAAATTATGAAAGAGAGGAAAGAATATGCAGTTGCAGGAAAAGATTATGGTGGCAGAC
>CAMEDC010000070.1 GCA_945913255.1 uncultured Lachnospiraceae bacterium | reverse complement strand
AAGAAACGTGGTCCGGTGAATAGCGAAGCAATTTGCCGGACGCGCCCTGCGGAGAGAAGAAGCACGTGGTCCGGTGAATAGCGAAGCAATTTGCCGGACGCGCCCTGCGGAGAGAAGAAGAAACGTGGTCCGGTGAATAGCGAAGCAATTTGCCGGACGCGCCCTGCGGAGAAAGAGCGATGCGAGAAAATAAGCTAAACACTTTCATGTAAGAAACCGATATACTTACCAGAGTATATCGGTTTTTATGTGGAGGGAATATGGATGAGGGTTGGGAAAAATGTCACTTTATATACCGGCACACAGCCTGCCAGTGGAGAGAAGGCAGAGGAATTGTCAAAAGAGCAGGATAAGCGCAGAACCCTGTTTGCCGGAGAATGGAATCAGGGAAACACCCTGCAGGACAAAATAGCGCAAAGAAAAGCTCAGGCGCAGAAGCAGGCTATGAAGGTTGTGGGGGATGCCTTCGCAGGGGACAGGGCTGTTGATGAAGACATAGAGAACAGGCGTCAGCATGTGGATACCCTGAAGGAAGAGAGAATGCGTCTCAGAGAAGAAGGAGAGGGCATTTCCGAGCGAAAAGCCAGTCTGGAAAAAGGCTATGAATCAGGTGAAGTTTCCCGGGATGAGTACGTTGCCGAGGTAATGGATCTTTCTCGAGAAGAACAGAGCTACCGGGAGAAGCTGGCAGAAAATGAAAATATGGTTTTGGAGGAAAACGCGGTTATCCGCGGTACAAGGCTGGAACGTCTGAAGCACAATCCCATGGGAGAGGCAAGAGAACAGGCAGATGCGATTCTGGAGGCCGTCGGAGAAGAAATTGTCGGCATGGTGATGGAGGACGCCAAAGAGAAAGTTGACGAAGAAAGTGAAAAACGCAAACAGCAGGCCAAAGAAATCGAGGAAGCCAGGGAAGAACAGGAGGCATTTATCGAGGAACAGAAGCAGCATCGGGAAGAGCGTACGGAAATTCCGGAAGAGTTGCCTGTTGACGAGATGGTTTCCCTGAAGCAGGTTCAGGCAGATGTCAGTCAGGAAGTGCAGAACATTCTGGATAAAATGAAACTGCTCACCGAGGATATCAAGGGCGCAGCCGTGGATGAGTCATTGTAGAGGAACCAAATACATACCCTTCACATATCTTGATACAAAGATATGCGGAGGGTGTTTTTATGCCTTTGGTAGTAATCGATGCCGGCCACGGTGGAGCATGACAGTAAATAGGGCAATATGCGTGAAAACCGCATAAACACTGGATGTTTTGGCAATAAAGATAATATACAGAATGAAAAATAACAATAAATCGACTTGTCAAAATGTTAAACAAAGAGATAGTAGTTAAACTCTAGCGTGTTCGTGGCCTTTGTGAAGGTGATATGGTGAACAATGCTGCGAAGTGCTTCCCCTTTTAGCTCGTTTGGCGCATCACTTTCTATGATATCAATCACGGAGCTGACCTGAGAAAGGAACTGCTCCCGGTATTCTTCCGGGTTGGAAGAGGGAATGGAAAACTTCTCGATGAGCTGATTAAGTTCTTCTTTTCGCTTGTCAAGCATATCACGGTTTGCTTTGTATTCCTCCATCGTATCTATTCCGTTCAGGTATGCATCACGGATCCTTTGATATTTAGTATCAAGACCTTTCAATTCATTCTCATAAATTACCTTTGTCAATTCATCATTGCTGTATGATGTGCGTATCAAATCGAAAGGAGTAGACTGACAATCGGTGCGAACCTTATGTAGGGAGTCGAGTACGGCAGCAGTCAACTTTTTCTCGCTTACATATTGGGAACCGTTATGTATTCCGCGACGATATCCAAGACATTGAAAGCCGCATGTTTTACCGTGTAGCCCGTGTTTATAAGAGAGGGATTTTCCACATATAGAGCACTTCACCATGCCGGACAGCCAGTGCTTGCCGTGAGAGACAGGATGAGAGTATGCCTGATGTACAAGTTTTGTTTTTTGGGCTCGGTCCTGAACGCGGTTCCAGGTATCCATATCGATGATAGGCTCGTGGAAGCTGTCTGCGATAATCCACTCTGACTCATCCTTATATTTTGAGTTTCCGGAATTCTCGCGGCGGTTCCAGCGCACTTTACCGATATAAAAAGGATTATCAAGTATGTAATTGACCGCATCAGCGTCAAAGCCCTTACCGTTCTTTGTCTTATACCCTTTATCATTCACGAAGTGAATAATATAGTTTTTATCATATCCGGAAGCGTACATGTCAAATATTGTTTTGACAATGTGGGCTTCCTCAGGAACAATCACAGGAGTTTCACCGGCCGGCTTATAATACCCTAAAGGTACTTTACCATTATATTGCCCTCTGGAGGCTTTTAGTTTCATGGAACGGGTGACTTCGGTGCTCAGATTAACAGAATAGAATTCATCCTGCCATTCGATAATCATTTCAATCAGACGACCATACATCCCTTGCGGGATGGGCTCTTTTACAGAGATAACATCGATACCGAGCTTTTTACGCAGTATGGACTTGTAAAAAGTAGATTCGTCCTGGTTACGGGCGAACCGGGAGAATTCCCAGAGCAGTAACACATCAAAAGGGCGGGGAGTCTGCTTTGCTGTTGCAATCATTGTCTGGAACGCATCCCTGTTCTGAGATTTCCGGCCAGACCTACCATCTTGCTCAATAAAGATGTATTCCTTTAGAAGGAGAATGCCTTCACGGATACAATAGGATTGAATTTCTGAAAGCTGAGACTCCGGAGAGAGTTCCAGCTGATCATCCGTGGATACACGGATATAGGCGGCACCGGTACGGATGCCTGTGGTATTTTCCTGTGACATAGTATCACCCCTTGTAATAGTATGATTTTTGGGCATAAAAATGCCCGGGAACTTGATTTTTGCGTCCCGGGATGATACTATCTATATGTTGGCACAGTAGTATCCTTCGGGACTATTGTCTATCTAAACCGTTCCTGTTGGCTCAGGGACGGTTTTATTTTAATATAATCATATTTTCCATGTATTTCCACAATTTAAACATTTACAGTACCCTTTTTTACTACTTTGCCCGCCAAGTACTGCACCAGCTGAACCGGCAATAACAGCACCAGTAAGTGCCCGTCCAATACTCAATTTTTTATACACATAAGTTACATTTTCGCTCTTACATTTAGGACAGTACACTACATGATTTCTTTTTAGTTCCTGCTCTCTGTCATACTGATATTTTGCCTCTGCTTTATATGAATTATCAAGAGAAGATAACGGAACGTTCAGTTGCTGAGACAATGAATTCGCAATTTCTTCAAACGTGTTATTAAGTGGCTTATTGAACATGATGCTGTTTGCATCTACGGAAGCATCTTTTTCTGATTCTACAGAGAGACCGCCACCTGTTCTTGTACAAATAGTTAAAAATCCAAGAACTGAAAATGTTGCCTTACAAAATTTTATTTCTGTAATATCTGATACTGAAATTACTGTTTTCTTTTTTAGTAAACTTGTTAATATAATTTCTTCTTCAGTACTTTCTATAGTTTTTCTCATGTATCCGGTTGATAATACAATAGGGTTAATGTGTCGTTCACAAATTTGATTATTTTTTAATAATTGTATAGGGCATCCACAGTTAGGACATGCAACGGCCTTGTCTGATACGTCTTTACCACATTCAGGACAATTAATTAGTGCCATAATAATTCCCTCGCTTTCATCATTTATATCAATTCCAGCACAGTAAGAGTAGGCTGGAAATAGATAACATAATTATCAATAACAGCATGGTTTCCATACTTATCGGAGTAATATTCAAGAGCCTCCTGAAGAAAGTCCTCTGTTACATCAAGTAGATCTGCCATTTCATACCGATTCCGGCAGCAGGATTGATAGCAGCGAACAATTCCACAGAGACCTATCATTCTATCGTAAGCCCATGCGCGAGCATGCAGTTCCTGCTTTTGATTCTCGTCGGAAAAAGGGACGATTATGTCTCCGCTGGTAGTGTGATAATGCCCGAGCTCTTCAGCAAGAACACAGGCACGTTTCTTGGATGAGCGCACATTTCGGTTGATACCGATTACACTTCCGTTTATAAGCCCTTCAGACTTTGATTTAAAATAAGCATTTTCAATCACATACACATCATTCTGATATGCTTCTTCTAATAAATGTTCATATTCCATTAGCATCACCATAAACAATCTTATTAGGAAAATAGTCCGTTATTCCGGTCTCTTTAATGATGATAGGTCTTCATATGTTTTTTCAACTTCACCAGGCTCATTGATATAGTTGTTTCTAGCAGCCTTTGGAGAAGCAGAGTAGGAAACAACATTGTCACAAACGGCAGTAGAACGTTCCCATTCCTTATGTAGAGTAAAATCAACCATTTCTTTACCGTGATCGTCGAGGTCACGGTATTTTTTTATATGTTCTATTTCAGAAGTTCGAATATGAAAATTCTTACCAGGAATGTTAATTCCGTATGCTTCTTCCATAATTGATACAAAATCTAATTCATACAATTCACATAAAGCAAGAAAAGTATCTATGTCCGGTTCTGTTACACCATTTTCATAATTACTTAATGTAGTGTTTTTGATTCCGGTTAGTTTAGCAACATCACTTTGCTTAAGTCCTTTATTTATTCTTCCTTGTTTGATTTGAGAAATCAGATAATCGTTCATGATGTCACCCCCATCAATTTGTTGTGTCCATTATATTACAAAATTATGGAATTGTAAAATAAAATTTCAAAAATCTTAAAATAAATTATTGACAATCCATGTAACATGGAGTAATATACAATCAATCCAGAAAACATGGAATGCGGAGGTGAATATGAAAATGTTTTTAGATTTTTTGGAAATGAAGGAATTCATTGATAAGTCTGGATTAAAGCAGAAAGCAATATCAGAAAAATCTGGAATACCGGAAGTTAAATTATGTCTGATACTTCAAGGAAGAAGAAAATGTGAAGTTGGTGAGTATGCGAGTATCTGCGATGCATTGGGAGTTAGTATTGATAAATTTTTAAAGCCACGTTTACCGGATAAGCAGGTAATGAATGAGTAGGAAGGAGAAGAGAATAATGAATGAACAGGAAGTAACATCAAAAGTAGATGAGTGCATTATTTCAGTTTGTAACAAAATCCAGAATGATGGTATCGCTCCGGAAGAATATGGTGACACAGTAAAGGCTCTAGCTGCATTGGTGGAAGCAAGAGCCAAACTGTATTATTAGCCTCTCCAATAAGAGCGGTCTCTGTGTTCATTAAAGAAAGCATTTACCTTTTTGTATGCATTCATAAAATCCTCAGCCAATTGTTCCGGAGAAGGATTATCATACTGTTTCTTCTGGACATAGAGATAAGCGATTGCTTCAACCTTATTAGAGGGGAATGTTGATAAATCGATATCACTCATAAAAAAATCTCCTTTCTTACGTACTCGGCTCTGGCGGGAGCCTGCAAGAAAATGGTAATACGATAAAACAGTATTGTCAATAAAGGAGATAGGAAAAGGGTACAAGCAAAATACATATTCTGTAGAAAGGAGATGAGGAGCACTTATGAACATTGTGAACCTGATACATATCGGAGATAAAGTGATGAACTTTGATGATTTAAGCGAAGCGGAAAAAAGAGAAATCGGAAGAGCACTCAATGAGCAGGCTTTACGGCATCTTGGGTATAAGCCGAGACAGGAAGATAAGACCGCGTAAGCGGTAATCCGGTGGACAAGCAAGGAGGTGCGATATGTTTAGTTTGGATGATATCAATTATTTTGCCAGACAGGCAATAACAGGAAAAAATACTCCATACATAATAGGCAATTGTGACCTGGCTCCAGCAGTATACAACAAAATAAAGGAGCGGTATCCTCAGGCGGTGATGTATGAGGACGGATGCAGTGCATATATATGCCTGACTGAGCGTTCAAAAAAGAAGTTGGTGAAATCCTATGAGAGCAGAAGGAAAGAACTGGAGATGAACTTGAACAGGGTAGACCAGATGATAAAGCGGATAAAGGAGGACATCTCATGAAGAATGTGATTATATCCATCCTTGCTGCGCTGCTGACGGTGGAAAAAGTGCCATGGTACTCAGCATGCACGCCATGGGAAAAGACAGGGATTTTTATAGGGATTTTCATGCCCTTATTATTTTTTTGCTTTTTTTGCGAGGAAATGGCGGAAAAATGGCGGAAATACAAGAAGAGAGTGCAGACAGTGAGAAGAGAGGTGACACGGTTAAACAATGAAACAAGAGAGATTACAGGAGATTTTAGACCGACTGAAAGAAAGCCCGGACGAGCCTCTCATGATGCCAATAGATCACGAGGCACTGGATGCGATAGAGTATGTGGCTAGGGTGCATCCGGGAGCGCATTTGGTGATGATGAGAGGCATCAGGTACATAACCATAACGGATGCAGCGCTTAAGGATATACTGGAAAGACTGGAGCGGGAGAGAGTGCAGTATGTCAAGGTGGTAGCAAACTATGATGAGGAGATAAAGGGGATCCGGGAACTGATGGGTAGCGACAAGAAGTATTATTGGTCGCCGGCCTGTACGATACCGGAGCCGGCACTGAGAGAAAAAGGGGAAAAATGAAAAGAACCGTCTGCAAACGGTTCCATTCGGGATTTCGATATAGCTATTCTGCAAATAAATTATAGCATACCGAAATCCTGAAAGCAAGATTTTTCCAGAGTGGGAGAGAGGTTTTTCTACCACAATCAGAATATTAAACTTAGGGGATTTGATAAGAGGAATGCATAAACCATATTACATAAAATTGACATGCCGGATACAGGATCGTCTGGAGGTAGAAAAGCATTACGATTTACGATACGGAGCTCCGGGGATGCCGCGGGAGAAAAGACATAAGAAAACGCCGGAGGAGATGGCGAAACAGAACCTGTGGAGGAAGCAGAGGGATTTAAGGAGACTCATTGAGTTAAACTTCGGACCGGGGGACTGGCATGTGGTACTTACCTGCAGGAAAGAGGAGAGACCGTCAAAGGAAGAAGCGCCGAAGGTGATTCGGGATTTCTGGGGGAATCTGAGAGCAGCATACAAAAGGCGGGGATGGGAACTGAAAACAATCATCACATGTGAAACAGGGGAACGGGGAGCCGTGCACTGGCACATGATAGTCAATGATATGCACGACGGAAAGGATTCCACGGCGTCGCTGATCCGGAAGCTGTGGGCGAGGGGAAGGCCGTACTTCTCTCCGATGGATGAGTCCGGGGACTATAAAACACTGGCAGAGTACATCGTGAAAGAGACGGCGGACAGAATCAAAAAAGAGGAGACGGTGGAAAAACTCAGCTATATGTGCAGTAGGAATCTGGTGAGGCCGGCAGTAGATAAAGAAAAGGTGGAGGCAAAGTCCTGGAGAAAGGAGCCGAAGCCGCCGGAAGGATGGGAACTGGTAAAAGGGACACTGGTAAACGGACTGAATAAATTTAACGGTCTGCCATACCAGTACTACACATTACGGAGATTAGGGAAGGAGGAGAAGAATGCAGACAGTAGAAATCTTCATAGGCACAAGCCTAAGAGGACCGGCAAAGGGAGTAGGAAGAGTAATGTACCTGATGCGGACAAAGTTAAAAAGCGGAGCAGACAAAGAAAGCGCCCCGGAGATAGCTGAGTATGATAATGCCACGGAGAGCAGGCTTGTGCTGTACGCCATCCGGGATGCAATCGGGCGGCTGAAATATGCATGCAGTGTGGTGATACATACAGAATGCGACTATGTGGCAGCAGCCATCGAGCAGCACTGGACGGAGGCGTGGCAGGAAAATGCCTGGAAATCCAGCAAGGGGAAAGAGGTCAAGGATGCGGTACTGTGGAGCATGATACTCCAGGACTTGGAGGATTCGGGGCACGAACTGACAGCGGAGCGGGGAAAGCATGAGTGGAGCCAGTGGATGAAGTGGAACATACCAATCACGAAAGCATATAAAGACACTTTTTGCAAAGTGGAAAAAGACTGACTTTGCTCTGGAAGTGCCAGAGTAAAGAGGGAATTTTGAAAACTGCAAGAGAGGACAGTTTGAGGACAAAAAAGCACGAGTTGCACCGGTGCAACAGGAAGGAGAACGGATGGAACATAAATTTGGAGTATTTAGCACAGTGGACGAACTGAACAGGGCAGCGGCCGCCCAGAAAGCGGAGGGAGACCTGGAGGCGCTGATTGGGCTGGCGCTGGAAAATGGTCTGGATAAAGAGGATGCGGAAGATTACATGGACTTTGACACAGACAGATTTGTCACACCGTACCAGGCAGCAGTCGCAAAGCTCGGTATTGAAGAAAAGGATTTGAAGCTGGAAAGCCAGATGAAGGACTGGAAGGACTATATTGTCCAGATTGCAATGGAATACGAGGGGGACGAACTGAGCAACAGCATCTTCCGGCCAGACAAGAAACTGGAGGACGTGCTGGCAGCAGGACTGAAGCTTGCATCAAAAAACAGAATCGTGGTAGACAAGCGAATCATAAAGGCAGCAGGATTACCGGACAGAGCCGCCTATATAGGTATGTGTGGCCGGGACGAGCTGAGGAAGATTGTGCTGGAGTATTATCTGGGAGAAAAGCAATGAGGGTATACAAAGCAACAAACAGCGATATGAGCTGCCACATGGGGCGTGGTATTTTCCAGTATCATCTGGGAGAGCCGGCAAGAGCGGATGCATCCAAGTGCGGAGGCACAGGACTCCATGCATGTGAGTACATACTGGACTGCGCAAGTTATTATGCGATTGATGGACAGAACAGATTTTTCGAAGCGGAGGCGTCAGGGGATATCGCAGAGGACGGGGTGAATACAAGGATTTCTTGTACGGAGCTGACACTTACAAGAGAACTTTGTAACAAGGACATTGCCAGAGAAGTAATGAGGTTTATCATAAAACACCCAAAACGGGATGGATGGAAGCATGGCAGCAGGATGGCGGCCGTGGCAGAAAACAGGGCATCAATCAGTGTAAAGGATGGATTTGCCATTGCCAGGGGTGAAAATCCAAAGGTGAAAGGATGTACCGGGGCACATATCGGATGGATCAGAGAGACCAAGGAAGGAATCAAGGATGCGAGATTGCTGACGGTATGCGGGGGAATCAAGCCGGATACCTGGTACACCATCGAGGAGGCAGAAGAAGCCATAAGGAGGGCAGGAAGTGAAACAGAAACAGATTCTTAAGGTGCAGGTGAAGGCTCCGGACAAAAAGAAGGGAAAGTGGATAACAACCCAGATTGCGGGACAGTATCTGATTTTGGATATATGGAAAGACAATGAGTATCTGAAGCGTCATGCAATGGATACGGAGACGGGGGAGTACGGTACCTACGATGTAAAATTGCAGGAGTGGTCTGGAGAGAATTTATTAAATGCGACAGAAGTAGGCGGTTCTTATTGGTACAGCGGACTGACAGAAAAAATGTGTGCACTGAGCAAGGGTGACAAAGAAATTATCATGAGTGCAACAAAAAAATCATGGATGAACAATCCGTATGACAGGATTCAGAATATGGAACATGAGTATAGCAGCAGTCTGTCAGAGAAAAAGAGGGAAAGCAAAATCCGGAGAATCAATGAACTGATGAGCCTGTGTCCGACACCGGGAAGAGCAGTAAAAGACTGGATTGCCAAGACAGCAACGAAGGACCTGCAATATGCATTCCTCCGTAAGGACACAAAGATGTGGCATTGCACAGCCTGCAATAAGGACTTCCCGGCAGCAGGCATAAAAGCAAAACACAGGGAACAGGGGACTTGCCCTCTGTGTGGACAAAAGGTCACATACATAAAACGTGGGGATAAGGTGACAGTAAAAACGGCACTCACCATGATTCATAACCTGGACTCAAAGAGAGGCGTGGAGCGTTTCTTTCAGGTGGAAATTGAGTGGAAGGATGTGCGAACAGTAACCATGGACGAGACAATCCGACTGATGATGCTCAGGGAAGGAAAGAATGTCAACAAAATCTATTACGATGACGGATGGGGAAGCTGGAGCGAAGGAAACCGTGTAAACAGGAGATGGAAAGCAGGTTATCTCTATCCGGACAAAGAGAGCATCCAGGCAGGACTTGCAGGAACAAATTACAATGCATGGAGTGATGTTCTGCCGCAGATGGCAGAGGCAGGGATAGAGGCAGACTATAACAGACTTCTGGTAGAGTCAAATAAATATTTTGTACGCATGACGGAGTACCTGTTTAAAGGACGGTTTTACAGACTACTCCGGGAGACATCGGAGGAGGTATCCTATTACAGCGGGTATTACAGTATTCTGCGGATGGCAGGAGAAACAATTGAGCAGGTTATGCAACTTAAGGACAGGCAGAAAATCAACCTACTGCGGCAGGAAAACGGAGGGGAGAACATGCTGCAATGGCTGAAATGGTCGGAAGAGATGAAAAAGAAGATATCAACGGAAACTCTGCGGACGCTGGAAAAAGAGGGGATTTATGAAGGAACCTATGTAAAATCCAGAGCAAGTAAGCATCTGACACCGGAGCAGTTGATAAACTATCTGAAACGCCAGAAAAAGGAAAGCTATCCGGGATACAAGATAAGGTCGGTATTAGAACAGTATGAGGACTATCTTGAAATGTCGGAGAACCTGGGAAAACACATGGACGACGAGATGGTATATCGTCCAAGGGAACTGAAGCGAAGGCACGATGAGTGCGTGGAGGAATGCAACAGGCGCAGGGAAGAACTGCAGAGGAAACAGAACGCGGAGAGGGCGAAGAAACAGGCAGAAGAGATGCGGCAGAAATATCCGGGATATGAGGATATCCTTGCAGAGGTGAAAGAAAAATTTGAGTACTCGAATGATACCTATACAATCCTGGTACCGAAGGATTTTATGGAAATTACGGCAGAAGGCATGGCGCTGCATCACTGCGTGGGAAATACGGAGCGGTACTTTGACAGGATTGTGAGCAGAGAGACATATATTTGTTTCCTACGGCAGCAGTCGTCGCCGGAGACACCGTTTTATACCATTGAGGTGGAGCCTGGAGGAACAATCAGACAGCACCGGGGAGCATTCGACGAGGAGCCGGGTATCGAGGAAATAAAGCCTTTCCTGCGGGAGTGGCAGAAGGTGATCCGTAAGAGGATGAGCAGTAAAGACCATGATTATGCCAGAGAAAGTGCAGTACTCCGGCAGAAGAATATTGAGGAACTGCAGGCAAAGAATAACACAAGAGTTCTGAACGGACTCATGGAAGATTTGATGGAGGTAATATGATGGACGAACTGATAAAGACAGAGAGCACGGAGGTGCTGGCATTTGCAGGATATAAGGATTTTGAAGCAGCAGCCGACAGGACGGCTGTAAAAATCAAAGAGGGCTATATGGAGATGGGATATATCCTAAAGATGGCAAGGGATACGGATATATTAAGAGACTCGGAGTATTCCGGATATGAGGAGTTTGCGGACAAGCGTTACGGGCTGGATAAGGGAACCGTATCAAGGTATATCCGCATAGTGGAGAGGTTTTCAGATGGCGGAAACAGCCATGTGCTGAAGGAAAACTATAAAAACATGGGATTTGCCAAGCTGTCAATCATGTTACATATGCCGGATGCTATCGCAGAGGAGCTGATGGACAGTCTCAGCAAGACAGAGGTGCAGGCCATCAGGGAGGAACTGGAAGCAGAGGAGCAGGTATCGGATATCGAGCTTACAATCGAGGGAGCCGAGGCAGAGGAAAAGAAGATACTGCCGCCGGTAGAAGGGAATATGCTCAGCAGAGCAGTGTGGCAGATGGGACGGGAGCACCATGAGATATACCGGAAGATATGGAAAGCCTTCGAGAGAGGTGACAGTACAAGCATAAAGGACATTCTGGCACCACAGGGAGATGCAGTAATCACAGTGAGAATACCGGGAACCGGGAGATTTCAGATTTTTATTAAAAGTGACATTTGTGTGGTGAATCTGCGAACACAGGAAAAAGAACGTTACTCCGTGGAAGAGATAATAGAGGAGCTGCGACAGATTTGTCCTGTTGCAGGGATGTTTGTAGAGGAAGCATTTAAGTCTGTTTACGATGAGGACATGGAGCCGGTAAAGGAGCCGGAGAAAAAACCGGATGTTGCACCGGTGCAACCGAAAAAGGAGAAGCGCAAGGAATCCAAGGTAATAAAGGCAAAACCTGAGAAGCCGAAGCCGGCAGCAGTCGTGGAGCAGGAACCTGAAGAAGAACAGCTGCCTGGACAGATGAACGTGGGAGACTATGAGGGTGTTGTACCGGAGGCACATTATGAGGAGGTAAAAGAGGATGGGACAGATACTGATGATATCGCAGGATTGCCAGAGGGAAGCGGAACTGCAGGAGATGTTCTGGAACCCGGAACTGATGCGGGAGCATCTGGAGAGACAGAGAACGCAGATACCACTTGCCAATATGATGCGGGCAATGGAACTGCAGAGAGCGGAGGATGTGAAACAGA
>CAMEDC010000069.1 GCA_945913255.1 uncultured Lachnospiraceae bacterium | reverse complement strand
CTGAAAAAGTCGGAAGAGGACTTGCTGACAATATCTTGTCAAAGAAATTTGTAATCTGTCATTCTTTTAGTCAGTCATTACAAATGAAATTATGCTATCGTCATCCCCTCTATATGGGAAAAATAATGTGGAAAATGACACAGAGAACAAATAGTGTTGTATAATGGAAATGTATTGGCAGTAATGGTATTTATCAATCCACAAAAATGTTTAGAACGCAGCATCTTGAAGAGTTTGATCCGGGAGGAATTTTATGAAAAATGATCCGTTTAAAGAATATTTTATACAGGCAGAACCGGATAAACGAGATAAAGGCTATGCGTGGCAGACAGCTATAGGATTACAGGCTGTTGATGGATTGAAAACGTCGAAATATCTGATTGATACTGCAATTAGAAACATTGAAGGCGATATTTCGATTGATGAGGCACAGGAACTTTTAAATAGTTATTATGAGGAAAAACAACAGTCTGACGCAGGAAACAGAACGGAAGAAGCGGATAAGGTGTCGGTGAGAATTGCCAAGATTTTATCAGAAAAGGCTTTCAGTTTTACTCCAAATGAATATATATCAATTCATAAAAAGCTGTTCGCAGATATATATAATCATGCAGGGAAAGTAAGAGATTATAATATTACAAAAAAGGAATGGGTATTAGATGGAGAGACTGTAATTTATGGCAGTGCTTCGGAGCTTAGAGCAACTCTGGACTATGATTTTTCGGAAGAAAAGAAATTTAGTTACAAAATCTTTCCATGAATGAAGTTATTCATCATTTGGCTGTTTTTGTTTCCAGATAATTCATGAAACTACAGAATATCTGGAACTGTTTTTAAGAAATCTTTTATTAAATGAAAAAAACGAACTTCAAAACCGAACCATGCATATCCGTAGTAATATGAATAACAATAAAAAAGCGGACATTGAAACGGGAAAAGCGGACATTGAAATTGTAAAAGCGGACATTGAAGAAAAAATGCGTGCATATATGCCTGAAATATCAGAAAAAACACTTCGTCATATATTTGCTTTATATGATGAATGCGGGAAAGAAAAAGTATTTGGCAGAAGTTTTGTAGAAGAGATTACCGGATTAAAGTCCACGAGAGCATCAGAATTGTTAAATGGTATGTACAAAGCAAAAGTGATACATGTTGTTAAGGGAAGCGGAAAAGGGAAATATCGTTTTTGATGATAGTATTGCAGGCACTTTGCATATCCGAATATGTCAGAAACTTTTCGTATCTATTGATATATTTTTCTGTTTAGTATATACTATGTATATACTAAACAAGCGGAGGTATTTTCATGCAATCACAGATAAAAGCGTGGGGAAATAGTCAGGGTATCCGTATTTCAAAAGAAATTTTGCAGGAAGCAAATATCGAAATAGATGATGTGTTGGATGTAAAAGTATCTGATGGAATGATTATGCTTGTGAAACCTTTCAGACATAAAACTCTTGAGGAAAGGGCTGCTGAATTTGATGGCAGATTGAATCTGGATGGAGAATATGACTGGGGAGAACCGGTAGGAAGAGAGGTTTGGTAATGAAGGAATCATTACATCAGGGAGATATCATAAAAATAGAAAAAATCAAGAGTCCTGTACTTGTAACAAGTAAGGACTTTTTTAATCAGACCGGGGAAATCATAGGCTGCCCGATTTTTCGAGATGGCACGGCAGGACCTTTGCACATCCGGATAAAGGCTGATTCGGTAGAGGGTTATGCTCAATGTGAAAAATTAGCGTTATTGGATATGAATGTAAGGGGCTTCACGGTAATTGGCAGAGCACACATGGAAGATATTATTAACATTACGGACGCGATTCAAGGTATTTTTGATTATGTGTAACGATTCGGAGTCATGCATGAGCAAAGGAGAAGTCTCTCAGAGGCGATTTTGCGGATTAGGTAAGGTTATAGGGGGTAGTGTATGAAACAAATACCATATGAGTATCACAATTTACCGATTTCCGGCGGTGGATACGTTACAGGTTTTCTGTATTCGGAAAAGGAGCCGAATGTACTGTATATCAGGACGGACATCGGCGGAACATACCGCTTTGATGCAAATAAACAGAGGTGGATCAGCCTGATTCCCCATGTGACTATGGAGGATTTGAGTGAGACATTTCCGATTTCTCTGGCGATAGATGAGGAAAGGCCCGGCAGTCTTTATATTGCCTGCGGCGTAAATCGTCCCGGCTCCGGTGTGCTGGCAATTTCCGAGGATTACGGAGAGAATTTCGTCTACAAAAAAATCCCGGTGATGATACACGGTAATTTGAACGGGAGAGGTACGGATGAAAGACTGTGCGTAAGGGGCAATACCATTTATTTCGCTTCGCAGCAGGAAGGTCTGTGGCGCAGTGAGGATAAGGGGCATAGTTGGAAGAAACTGACTGCGATGCCGGAGGAGTATCTTACCTTCGTGGCCGAGATAGAGGGGATGCTTCTTGTGGGTACAGCAGGGGTGGTTACAGGAAATAAAACAAATTCCATGCGCGGGCACAGCCTTTACATATCCTATGACAACGGTGTCACCTTTGAAGAGGTGCAGGAGCCGGAAAATCACGAGATTGAGGGCTGCAGGCTGAATGGTCTGGTGGCGCAGCGCTGGTGCAGAGACGAAAAATATCTCTATGTCACTTTTGCCTCCACGGGCAGACGCTCCTATGTTTTGGAAAACGGCTACAGCTGCGATTCCGGAGATACCATTGACGGGCATATTGTCAGGTACTCTCTTGACCACAAAAAATCTGAGTATTGCCTTGGCAGGATGGAAGATATCACACCCGGAAGTGCGTCTGCGGTAAGCGGCGTTGGCCAGGAGAACATCAAGCGGGGAGATGTTCTGGATTACGGCTTTTCCGGCATCAGTGTGTCGCGGCAGACACCGGGGATGCTGGTTGCGACCACCATTGTGAAGGATGACGGGGACAGTGTTTTCCTTTCAAGGGATTATGGAAACAGCTGGCAACAGGTATTGTATGATTTGTCTGAGGGAGAGATTACCTTTCGTGCTCCCTATATGCGTCCTGCATGCAACGGTGGACATTCTCTGATTCACTGGCTCAGTGATATCAAGATAAATCCTTTCGATGACAGAGAGGCCTGGTTCAATTCGGGCACGGGGGTATTCCGTACCCGAAATCTGAAGGATGAGGTCTGCAGATTTACGGATTGGTGCGATGGTATTGAGGAGACGGTGCATCTCAATGTTTACAGTATGCCGAAGGGAAAAGTACAGGTGATTGACATCCTGGGTGACCTGGGGGGATTTGCCTTCGAGGAACTCGACAAACCCTGTCAGAATTCTTTCGCGGACGCGAAAGGAAATCGATACATTACCTGTATCAATGCCGACTTTTCCGACATGCATCCGGAGTGGCTGGTGGTGACACCCAGAGGAAACTGGACGGGAAAGACCTTTGGCGGATTGATTTTGTCTAAGGATCAGGGAAAGACCTTCGAACGCCTTCCCATGCCCTTCGGACTGACGGAGGATCTGGACGGGGCACTGCATCTGATGGAACAGCCCAATGTGAATTCCGGTTGGGTTGCCATGTCTCCGGATGGGCAAACAATCGTCTGGGCTGTGGCAGAAGGAATTGAACTGCCCGTGCGCAGATTGATAGTCAGCCATGACGGCGGCAGAAGCTTTTCCTGCTGTAAGGTGTACGATAAAAACGGTCAGCTGAAAATCACAGGCAAGGTAAAGGTGTTCTCCGACAGAACTGACAGCAGTCTTTTCTATGGCTTCGGAGAGCAGTCGGATTTCTATATCAGCCACGACGGAGGAAGTGTCTACAGAGAGTACGAGTTACCGGCAGAATTTCCCAAAGTGGATTTTGGTTTGATTGACTGTGCCAACAAGACAGAGGTACGGGGGGAGACAGGTCGACAAGGTGTATTTTATCTGGCAATCGGAGCGGGCGGCATCTGGAAGCTGGAATATTGCAGAGAGACAGACAAGGTCAGCCTGACGAGGATTACGGCTCCCGGAATTACTGCTTACCGCATGGGTCTGGGATTGGGGGCCCCGGACGGAGATTATTACAGAGACTCCAAGGCGATTTATTTCAACGGTATCGTGGAGGGACAGTACGGATTTTATCGGACGCTGGATCAGGGAGCAACTTATGAACGGCTGAATACGGAGAAGCAGATGTTCGGAGAAATCAACAGCATTGACGGTGACTGCCGAACCTTCGGCAGGTTCTATCTTGCAACGGGCTCCAACGGGGTAAAATGGGGAGAAATTTGTATATAGGGGGCAAGAAAATGTTTGAAAGAATTAATCTGAAGCAGATGAATGAGCATGTGTATCTGATGGATGACGCAGGTCAGGCCACAGGTTACCTTGTGATTGGAAGCAGGAAAGCGCTGGTAATCGATACCATGAATGGGTGGGAGGATGTAAGTGCGGTTGTCAGAAGCCTGACAGAACTCCCGGTAATGGTCGTGAATACACATGGTCATTGCGACCATATTTACGGAAATATTTACTTTGAAGAAGCTTATTTAAATCCTGCGGATTTACCTATTGCAGAAGAACATATAAGATTTGAGCAGTTTCAGAGTGAATGTGAAAAGCATAATCTGCATATGCCGGAGTTTCGACCCATCCATGGCGGAGATGCTATTGATTTGGGCGATTTGCATCTGGATGTGATTGAGCTTCCCGGCCATACCCCCGGCGGTATTCTGCTGCTGTTAAAGGAGGACAGAATTCTTTTTACGGGAGACAGTATAAACCATCATCTTTGGATGCAGCTGAGAGAGAGTCTTCCGCTGGAGAAATTTGCACAAAACCTGGATCAGGTAATGTATTTGCAGGAGGCAGCAGACTACATTCTGCACGGACATGCAAGGGATTTTGACGATATTTCCCTGATGCGGAAGCTGAGAAGGGGAGTACAGGAAATATTGGATCACAAGATCGAGCAGGATCAACCCTATAAATGGTTCGGAGGAACCGACAGACAGCATGTCTTTGATGATGACAACAGTGTAATCTGCTATAAGGGTTGACTGTAATCGTACAATGGTGCAAGCGGAGAAAAGAACAGGAATGCAATAAGCAAAAAACTAACATCGGAGTAAAATAACAGCAGTAGGATGATATAAAAATTACGGAGACAGAAATATGCCTATGTGGGAATTTCCGGAAAAAATAAAAAAGCTGATAGACAATGAGCCTTATCAGGTGGATAATGTGGGTATGTCCGATTCCACGGTAATTCTCTTCCGGGACAGGGTTTTGAAAATACAGACGGTCAGTGAAGAGTCCGAAAATGAACGCAATATGATGGAATGGCTGCAGGGCAGACTTCCCGTGCCGAAGGTGTTGGGCTTTGACCGGCAGGGAAACAAAAATTACCTTCTCATGTCAAAGGTACCGGGGGAGATGGCATGTGCGGAAAGCAATCTGCAAAACCCGGAGGAACTTGCCGTCAGGCTTGCGGAGGCATTGAAACTGCTGTGGGAGATAGATATCTCGGAGTGTCCCTTCGTCTGTAATCTGGATAAAAAGCTGGAAATGGCGGAATATGCAGTGAAGCATCATCTTGCGGATTTAGATAATGTGGAGCCGGAAACCTTTGGAGAGAATGGTTTTCGTGACCCGGAGCAGCTTCTGGATTGGCTGAAAACAAACAGACCGAAGGAAGATTTGGTGCTGTCTCACGGAGATTTCTGCCTGCCGAATGTATTTCTTTCCGAGGGAAGGATTTCCGGCTTTATTGACCTTGGCAAGACGGGTATTGCGGACAGATGGCAGGATATAGCGCTATGTTATCGCAGTCTGAAGCATAATGTGGAAGGGAAATTCGGCGGGAAAGTGCGGAAGGATTTCCGTCCAGAGGTTTTATTTGAGAAGCTGGGAATCGAACCGGATTGGGAAAAGCTTCGCTATTATATTTTGCTGGATGAGTTGTTTTAGAATAAAATGCATGGAGATGCGTGAGGGGTATAACGTTTTGTTGTAGTGGCAGAAAGGACGTAAATAATGAGTATTGAGAAACAATTGTTTACATGCAAAAGAGAGGGACTCCTGATTCGCGGAGCTCAGTATCTGCCTGCGGGATTTCAGGAAGGAAAAACTTATCCTGCAGTAATCATTAGTCATGGATTTACAGGGACTTATGCGGATGTGGTTGACTTTTGCAGGGATTTTGCGCAAATGGGTTACGCAGCATTTTGCTTCAGCTTCTGCGGTGGGAGCAGATGCGATGCAGATGAGAATGTGAAGAGTGAAGGTGAAACCACAGATATGACGATTCTGACGGAAGTAGCGGACTTGCTTGTTGTGAAGGAATATGTCCAAAAACTTCCATACATAGATAACAAGAATCTGGTTTTGCTGGGCTTCAGTCAGGGTGGATTTGTATCCGGACTTGCTGCGGCAAAGTGCGGAAATGAAATCAGTAAGCTGATTATGGTGTTTCCGGCGTTGTGCATTCCTGATCATGCAAGAAGAGGATGTCTGGGCGGAGCTGACTATGATGCGAAAAATGTACCGGAAAAAATTGACTGCGGAAAAATCGTGTTGGGAAAGGTATTTCATGATACAGTAGTGGGAATGGATCCCTATCTGGAACTGTCAGCCTATAAAGGTCCTGTTTTGATTCTGCAGGGATTGGAAGACAAAGTCGTTGATTATTCTTATGCCATCCGTGCACAGGCTAATTATGTGAAAGGACAGTGTCATCTGCAGTTAATCCGGCAGATGGGACATGGTTTTGATATAGAACTGCAAAAAAGTATTGTTGCTTCTATGCGTCAGTTCCTTACAGAAAGGGAAGAGATACTTACCATCCGTGTAGTAATCACACGCTGTGAATCAAAGGAAACAGGTGAAGTGAAAAAGAACGATGTTTACTTTAACGGATATTGCGATAACGGGTATTTCCGGGGAGCAATTGTGCCGGAAGGGTGTGATAAACAGGAGTATTTAGAAGGAGAGCAACCAAAGTTAAGAGCAGAATATACACTTCTTGGAAATGACTGTAACGGAGAGAATTGTACTATTCATATCGTCAATCAATGGGATAGGGACGAATGGCGTCCCATGATAACGACAAAGTCTCCTGCTCTTGCCTGGCTGAATGATGCGGATTTGACCGCTGTGTTGGAATTTGGCAAGGGAGAACTGACTGTGCGAGTGTTTGCACCGTTGGAGAACCGGTAAGGAATACACCGGAGATTTAACGGATTTAGAGGAATCAGGGAAGAATTTAGAGAGAAAATTGTTCAGGAGGCAGTTGCTAGACTGCCTCCTGTGTTGTATTATGAAGGCAGCTGGATTGTAGATTATGTGCGTATCCGGATTTATGCCAGAAGGGAATAAGGAGCATAGGGAAAGATATTTTTGAGAAAGTAGAGTGGATAGAATAGTCTAAAGCCAGGAAACGGGATAAAACAGGGCGGACTAAGGCCAGATAACGGAGAGGGAAAAGAGGAAGAGCAGATGGGATTACCGGTAAATTGTGAAATTAGTTTACATAACAGCTTTCCAAAGGGAAAGCGCAACCTGATTACGGATGTGCCGGGAGTGAAAGTGGGGCATGTGACATTGGAGGATGCCGAGAAGAATATTCATACGGGGATTACGGCTATCTTGCCCCATGAGGGGAACTTATTCCGGGATAAAGTGCTGGCAGGTGCTTCCGTGATAAACGGCTTCGGAAAAAGTGCCGGGCTTGTACAGGTGGATGAGCTGGGAACCATTGAAGCACCAATCCTTATGACGAACACCTTTGGTGTGGGAACAGGTCTCAACGGAGCAATCAGATACATGCTGGAACAAAATCCGGATATCGGAACTTCTACGGGAACGGTAAACTGTGTGGTAACGGAATGTAATGACGGTTCCCTCAATGATATCCGCGGTCTGCATCTGCGGGAGGAGCATGTTCGGGAAGCGATTGAAAAAGCAGGACAAGAATTTGAAGAAGGTGCAGTCGGTGGTGGAACCGGCATGATTTGTATGGGACTGAAGGGTGGTATCGGCTCTGCTTCCCGTATCATTGAATGTGACGGAGAGCAGTATACGCTGGGAGCTATCGTGATGTCCAATTTTGGTGTAAAGGGGAACCTTCGTATTGACGGAAGACGCCTTGATACAACACAGCTGGAAGGGAGACAGTCTGGAGCAGACCGGCAGGAATCGTTGCAACCCGAAACAGATCGGCAGGAATCGGTGCAGCTCGGAACGGACTGGCAGGAATCGTTGCAGTCTGGGAGGATGGAATGCCTCAACGAGAAGGGTTCCGTTATCATTGTGCTTGCCACGGACATTCCCCTGAATGAGAGACAGTTAAAACGTGTGGCAAAACGTGCTGTAGTCGGACTGGCCCGTACTGGTTCTTATCTGGGCAACGGCAGCGGTGATATTGCCATTGCTTTTTCCAACGGCAACAGGGTACCCCACTACAGTGACAAGGATATCCTGACGATAAAAATGTTTCACGACAATGCCATGGACAAAGTATTTGCAGCTACGGCAGAGGTGGTGGAGGAAGCGGTGATCAGTTCTCTTTATCACGGGGAAGCCATGTGCGGTATTCGTAACAGAAAGGTGCATGGATTGCGGGAATACCTGTAAAAAGTGTTGGTAAATGGCACGTTAAATTACAGAGGGAATATGATTTTACTGAGACAGATGATAGTACTGGCATTCATAATGCTGATTGGTTATTTTCTTGCCAGAAAAGATATTTTAGACAAAGCTACCACAAAGAAAATTTCATGGATTGTTGTTAATCTTTGCAATCCTGCATTAATGATAAATGCAGCTCTGGGAGAAGAACGCCTTTCGGAGAGCACATTACTGCTTACTGTAAAAGTGGCCGGTGCAATTTATCTGTTTTTGCTGATTTTCGGAGCAATATTACCGTATATTCTTTGTGATAAAAAGAATAAAATCTACTCTCTTATGATTGTATTCGGCAATGTAGGTTTTATGGGGTATCCGATATTACAGGCTATGTATGGCTCACAGGCAGTACTGATTGCTTCGATATTTAATCTGTATTACGGAATCCTCATGTACACTTATGGGATTATATGTGTGAGCGGTCAGAAAGTTTCATTGAAAAATCTGAAAATGCTTCTTAACAGCGGGATTATTGCCGGAGTATGGGAATTGATTATCTACTTGAATCATATAAAGCTTCCGGACGTTGTTGAGGATACGGTAGGCATGATCAGTGATTTGACAGCACCGCTCAGTATGATGGTAATTGGCGCAACCTTTGTGGATTTTTCTCTGAAGAAACTGGTGGGAGATGTGCGAATCATGGTATTCAGCATTATCAGGCTGATTGCTCTTCCACTGGCATTGTTCCCCGTATTCAGATATTTTATTGAAGATTCCCTTCTTCTGGGTGTATGTCTGGTAATGGTTGCCGTTCCTGTCGGGAGCATGAATGTAATGATGGCACAACAGTATAACGGTGATGTGGAGACAAGTTCAAAAGGTGTTGCAATTACAACTTTGCTTTCGGTGGCTACCATGCCGCTTTTGTTTATGATTTTGATGTAGTTGCAAAATTTTATTGCGCATAGAAATAAAGAGGAGGAGAAAGGCATGAAAAAAATCTTTATCAGTGCAGATCTGGAGGGTTGTACCGGTGTGACAGCTTGGTGTGAGACGGAAATCGGGCAGCCGGGTTATCAGGAGGCACGAAAACAGATGTCGCTGGAGGTAGCGGCAGCGTGCAGGGCAGCCATGGCGGCAGGGTATGAGGTGGTTGTAAAGGACAGCCATGATTCCGGCAGAAATATTGATGCGAATCTGCTGCCCCACGGTGTTCAGCTGATTCGTGGGTGGATGAACAGTCCGCTGTCCATGATGGGTGGATTGGATGAGAGCTATGCAGGGGCAATGTATATCGGATATCATTCTCCCGCCGGAAGCAATGAGAGCCCGCTTGCTCATACCATGGATGCCACTAAATTTAACTGGCTGAAAATCAATGGACAAATTGCTTCGGAATTTGATATGCACGCATTGCTTGCGGATGAGATGGGAGTACCTTCCCTGTTCCTGTCTGGAGATAAGGGAATCTGCCAGAGAGCGGAAGGTGTTTATCCGGGAATAAAGACATTTGCGACGAAGGAAGGAATCGGCGGTGCGACCTGGAATCTCCATCCGGAAGAGTCGATAGAAAGAATTGAAAAAGCAGTGGGGGAAGCGCTGCAGAATCCGGCACAGGTGAGACCGCTGGCGGAGTCCTACACGTTGGTTATCTATTTCAAGAATCACAGGGATGCGAGAAGTGCTTCCTGGTATCCGGGAGCAGAGCTGTTGGATGAATTCACCGTTTCCTACACCGCATCCACTCCCTTTGAACTTGCTACTGCGAGAATGTTTATGACAAATTAGTACACTGAAAGTCAATGTGTCGGTATATTGATAATGGGAGGAGCCTCAGGCAGTGCGCTGCAGGCTCCTTTTTATTTTCTCTACATTTCCATTTTTGTAATAATCTTTCTTAGGCATAACACTAATTTTTTCACAAGCTTTACCATTAGTACGATTAGTGAAACAACCAGTATAATAACCAGAAAGACCGCACAAACAATGATAACGGCGTATTTATTGGGATTTTTTACAAGGTCAATCAGATTTGTGCTGTCTTCTACGACCTTGTAGCCTTTGGACTCATTGTAAATAGTGGGAATATTGGAAATACCGTCACCGTCTGTATCCTCAAAGGAATCCAGATATGTTGCGATGGCTGCCCATGCTTTCAATTCCTGTCCGTTTGAAGTGATGATGGCATCTTCGATGTCTTCGATGGGAGTACCGTCTGCTAATTTGGGCTGAATGGACAGAATGCCCATGGAAATATCCGTGACAGCGCCCAGCATCTGTCCGCTGTATAAATCACAGACGACACGGTACAGTTTGTCGTCTTCTATTTCGTTTCGGCTGCCATCAGCGGCAGCCAGATACACATCTGTTGTTTTATTCAGAATGATGCGGTGCGGGTTGAAGGAATAATTCACTCCGCTGCAATACAGTCTGGCTGCTGGCATCAGGTCGGATATGGAGGCATCTATTTCTGTAACCATTTTCAATTCGGCACCTGACAGGTATACACTAATCAAAGGATAACCGGGAATGCCATCCACTCCAATTCCAAGAGAATAAGCATTGAACACATCTGCAACAGTGACATCTCCCTTTACAAAGGTATCCCGGACACAGCCGGAAGGAACAATTGCCAGATCAACCGGGTGGTCATCCCCGGTATCGGTGTTGTCTACGGCATATCGGAATGCATCGGACAGCAGATTGCCCAGATTGTGGTCTGTATGTATGTTATACAAATCGTCAGAGGTAGCGAATACAACATCGTTTTGTGCCAGTACCTGCTCTCTGGTGTAACCGAATCTGGAGAGATAGGAGCTGTCCACAATCTCCATGAAGCCGTCAATTTTGTCCTGGGTAGGCTCATCGGCTTCAATGGCGGGAGAGATGGGAACCAGGCTGTATTCTGTCATTTCCCAGCGCCCGTCTGCCTTCTGTATCATGGAGAGTGTTCCCAGGTTTTTCCCGTATTCACCGCAGGAAGCAATGTAAGTATCTCCATGGCGGATAGGCTCATCCAGGGTTGTGTGGGTGTGACCGCTGATAATCAGATCGATTTCCGGCACGTTTTTTGCCAGAATTTCATCCTCGGATTTGTTTTCTTCCGCGTTGGTTCCGCTGTGAGAAACGCAGATGATCATATCCACATCTTCGTTTTCCTGAATTTTCTTAACCGTTTCGGCAGCGGCTTCGGATATATCCCGGAATTTCAGCACACAGGTGGGAGCGCAGGAGAGTGCGTCTTCCCCAAAAACACCCAGTACGGCAATTTTGACATCACCCTTTGTGACAACAGTATAGTCTTTCATACCATAGCTGTCGAAAGCATCTTTCAGAAGCTGTTGGTCTTCGGTTAAACCTTCCGCTTCCATGGAAGCCCAGTCGATATTGCAGAGTACCATGGCGGGGACAGGGTCACCGCTTTTCTCTGCCGCATTCAGTGCCCCGGCAAGACCGGCAGAACGATAGTCAAATTCGTGGTTCCCAAGAGTAGTCACTTCGCATTCCAGGGCACCCAGCATACGCAGCTCGGCGGCATCCGTATCATAAATGGTCTGTACCAGAGTACCCATGGAAAAGTCGCCTGCGTCTATGACAAGTGTGTCAGGATTTTTTCCTTTTGCCTTGTTAATCAGAGTTTTTATGCTGGCAAAACCACCGACCCTGGCACCTTCTCCGTTTTGGACAGTGAGAAAGCTGTCAAAATGAGAGTGGGTATCATGTAAAAACAGGATGTCCATCTCTTTTTCGGTATTCTGTGCGGAAGCTTCTGCTTTTACGGGAAGGGCTGTCAAGGCGGACAAAGTCAGAGTCACTGCCAGAACGGTCAGGATAGAAAAAGTCAGAGTCTTCGTAAGAACTGCCAAGGCAGAGAAAGCCGGAGTTCTGGTAAGAGCTGCCGGACACACATAAAGTCTGTATTTTTTTAATGAATGCTTCAGGTTCATAAGTAAAATCTCCTCAAGATTAGGTATAGATACAATACACATCAATTATATAATTTCGATGGCTAAATGTGCAAGTGCTGTTTCGACCAATTCATGGGCAAAATGATGCAAATTAATGTCGCCGTGTTAAGGCCGCTTCTTGTAATGGTTACATATGTTTTCGCATATGTTGTTGCTGAAATTTCAAGCTTCTCTTTATCTGCAAATTTCGCATAGTACACGGATATTTCTGATTTCCCTAATTCATGGGGGTAATATCCTGCTTCATTTACACGGAAATTTCTGATATCTCTAATTCATGGGG
>CAMEDC010000068.1 GCA_945913255.1 uncultured Lachnospiraceae bacterium | reverse complement strand
GCAGTTGCCACCGCGACAGCCGGTACAGGTTACAAATTTATGGGCTGGTATGATGCGTCCGGGCATAAGGTTTCAGATACTATGGTAAGCAACGAGGGCAGAACACTCAGCTACAGTACAACAGGGAATGCTACATACTATGCCAGATTTGAAAGTACAGTGACCCAGACCTATAAGCGGCAGGTGGGAAGTGGGAATAGTTGGAGTGATACCACGGATAACGCGATTGGAACACTTGACCGTGAATCACATTACGATGTAGTGGGAAGCACAGCAGGTGCTATCGCAACAGCCGGAACGGGTTACAAATTTGTTGGCTGGTATGATGTGTCCGGGCATAAGGTTTTGGATACCATGGTAAGCAACGAAGGTAGAACATTTACCTATACCACAACAGGGGATGCGACATACTATGCCCGATTTGAGAGAATCGCCTCTGCCGGAAATACGACCGGGACAAATCAGGAGAATGGAAGTTCTTCGCAGGAAGATAATAGTTCTTCCTCAGAGCCGGAAATTGACTTCGTGAAGAAATCAGTGGAGCCGGGGAAGCCGGTGGAAACAGGCGACAGCAGCAGGCTAGAACTGTATGTAGGTTTACTGATTATCAGTGCCTTGGGTGTCGCATTATTGGATTGGGTAAAGAAGAAAAAGCAGGATGAGACAGAGTAAGCGTAAGAGACTGGCAACGAACAGGGAAAGAATCATCTCCATTGTACAGATTATTCTGATTTTGTTTATGCTGGTGCTGATATGGAAAATAGCAAGTCACCTGATTGATGAATGGAGAAGCCATAGCTTTTCCCGCAACCTTCAAAAAAACGTGATTATCATGGAGGAGCCGGAAAGCGGCGCAGCCTTGAAAGACGGTGCAGCAAAGGGCAATCCCGGGGATACGGTCGCTTCGAAAAAAGAGGATTCAAAAGAGTATGTAACAGGGAATATTCCGGCTTCGATAGACTTTGAACTTCTCCGTGAAATCAGCGAAGATGCGGTGGCGTGGCTTTACTGTCCGGATACCAAAATAAATTATGTCATCGCCCAGGCAGAGGATAATGAGTACTATCTGCACCGCCTTTTGGACGGAAGCAGCGCAAACTGCGGAACCTTGTTCATGGATTATCGCTGCAATTCTGACTTTACCGGTTACAACACGGTAATCTATGGTCATCACATGAAGGATGAATCCATGTTTGCGTCCCTGGTGGAGTATCAGGAACAGGAATACTATGAAGAACATCCGATGATGTACCTTTATGTCCCGGGGCATCGTTATACACTGGAACTGATTGCAGGCTACATCACAGAAACGGATGACCTTATCTATTCCATTCCTGCCACAAAAAAAGAAAGGGATGCAGTTTTGGAAAATGCTTATCGACTTTCGAACTTTGAAGCCGGTATCATTGCGGAAGAAGAGGATAGGATTGTGACCTTATCTACCTGTTCCTATGCCTATGATGACGGAAGATATGTGGTAATTGGAAGGATTGCTGAGTAATTAAGGATAGTGGAGTACTAAGGATACAGAATTAAGAAGTCGAAGGATGCTTTTGAACATCGGAATAGGGGGACAAAAAGGGAAGGGATTGCGTTTCGCGCAATCCCTTCCCTGATTTGCTTTCTTAATTGTCTTGTAAGGGCGGTTCTTCATCGGAACTGTCTTCATCAAAGAACTCCTCAACGGTTTCCGCCGCTGTGTCAGCAGCGTCCTCCGCAGACTTAGCCACCTGTTCCAGAGGTGTGAAAGTATTGGTTTCTTCAGATTTCTTTTCCTCCGGGGTTCCTTCTGTTTTACTTTCTGGCGTCAGAGGAACATAACTGCGGGAAGAGTCAGCTTCCTCATCTAAATCTTCACTGAAATCATCATAGTCCTCATCTTCCGGTACAGTGTTTTCGGATTCTTTTTTCTGCATATAATAGTGGATAGCAGCGGCAGCAGTACCGACTGCGGCGGTAAAGAGTAAGATTTTCCCAAATTTCTTAGCCATAAGTTGCTCCTTTCGGTTCGGTTAGCGATATCTGATTTTATTTTAATACTATTCTGCTGGATTGAAAAGAGAATATGTATAAATTTAGGAAAAATTTTATACTTCTCCGGGTGTACGGAAAAGAGGATTTATGCTAATATGAAAGCATATTGGGAACTCAGACGGGAGTAATACATATGAACAGCAAGTTCTTTGATTTGAAGAAAGAAAAACAGGACAGAATGATTAACGCAGCGCTGAAGGTGTTTGCCCTTCAGGGATACCGGCATGCCAGCACGGACGATATTGTCAGGGAAGCAGCCATCAGTAAGGGCTTGTTGTTCCATTACTTTGAGAGTAAACTGGGATTGTATCATTTCATCTACGATTACAGTGTCAGATATATGAATCTGGAACTGAAATCTACGGTGGATGCAAAGGAAAATGACTTGTTTGAAGTTGTGAAGCAGACGGAGTGTGCCAGGATGCATGCGATGAGAGGGTATCCTTATATGCAGCAGTTCCTGAACCGTTCCATGGCAGAAGATTCTTATGAGGCACTTCTCTCCACAGAAGAGAAAAGGGTCACGCTGGAGGAAACCTATGCTGCCATCAATGAGCAGATTGATTATGAGACCCTTCCAACGGGTGTTGATGGGGAAAAACTTCGAAAAATGCTGGACTTTACCATAAAAGGGCTGATGACGGAAAGATTTCAGGATGCATCCTTCCAGCCGGAGATGTTGTATCGGGAAATTTGCGATTACCTTGATATGATGAAGCAGCTGGTATACAGATAGCGTGAAAAACCATAAGACAGCGGCGCAGGAGACAGCGCAGAAACGAGGGCAAAATGTATCAGTTTACAGAAGATTGTATGACAGGAATTTTTGAAATTGATGAGGAACACCGCCAGCTTTTTGAAATCATCAATAAGGCCTTTGTCCTGATGGGAGCGGAGCAGATGGTTGCCTCGGAAGCAAAGGAACTGCTGCTTGCTTTAAAGAAGTACGCGGAAATTCATTTTGAACATGAAGAAGAATATATGGAAAACCTGAATGACCCGGAACTTCCCAGACAGAAAAAGGAGCATCAGGCCTTCAAAGAGAAACTGGCAGAAATCCCGCTGGACAAACTGGATGGAGCTGACGGAAAACAGGTGCTCACGGAGATGCTGGAATATTTGTCCCGCTGGCTATATCATCATATTCTGGGCAGTGACATTATGATTGGCCAGATTCATCCTGTAGCGGGAAAGAAAGAGAACCTGGAAGTGAACGGGAAAGAGGATCAGGAAGCGAACCTGGCAGAAAATCAGGAGGATCCTTTTGCATTTACGGAGAAGTATCATACCGGAATCGCATTTGTGGATGAGGAGCATGAGACGCTTTTTCGTATTATCCGGGAAACAAATGACCTGATTTCAGCGGAACTCCTTCACGATAAATATGATGAAATTATAAAGATATTGGGTGAGTTGAAGGAATATACCATTCATCACTTCAGCGATGAAGAGGCATATATGAAGCGTATCGGATATGCCGGACTGGAGGCTCAGCAGCGCGCACATCAGGCATTTGTGGATAAGCTGAAGGAAATCAACCTGGATGATGTGGACGACAACCAGCAGGAATATCTGACAGAACTGGTAGACTTCCTGCTTGGCTGGCTTGTAAATCATATTTTGAAGGTGGATAAACTGATTTCGGTAGAGAGTTGAGTTATGGCTTGTTCCATAATTTATCCTTTTGCAAAGGGGCTCTAAATCGTTGCTTTTTGGAAAAGTGTTCATTATTTATTCATTTTATAGGGGGCATCCGCGGGATAGCCTCCTTTTAATTTCTGCATGCCGCGCTGGATGGCGTCTTTTGAGTTTTTCCAGTCTGCATCCCTGTTGCGGTAGTCAAACTTTTCAACCAGCCAGGATACATCTGCGGACAGGCGTTTCATGTTTTCTTCCATGAGAGAGAACATACAGGGGTAGAAATCTTCCTTTTCCCTGTCGTTTAAGCGGGTGTCGGCGGCGTCGCACAAATCGCCGAAGTGGGAAAGACAGAATCCCTTGCCGTTTTTAATCTTATCCCGGAAAGCATCATCCTGTTTCCAGAGGTAAAAAAAGGTATCCAGGTATCTTGCGTAAGTGTCCTGATACTGGCGGCAGATGTAGCAGGAATTTTCCTTTTCCCGAACCCATATGCCGATGGCGTTGCCGCTTTCGGCATTTTTCCTGAACTTATCCTTCAGAGTGCTTTTGCCGGGCTTAAAGCCGGCAAATTGCTTCTGCATTTCACCAATCATCTTCTGATAGTGGGTTTTTAGAATCCAGGCATTTCCAAGCGTATTACCATAATCAAACATCTTTTGAAAATGGGAGCGGCAGAAGCCGGCCTTATCGGTCATTTCCCGGATATCGGCTTCCATGTAGGAGGAACCGCTTCCCAGGACAAAATCAAGAAGGTCGTGCTCAATATTCCGTTCAATAAAACAGAAAGGACATTCATCATTGGCATTTACCGCATCATTCAGGGGAATTGTATATAGCTGTTCTTTCATTGCACTTACCTCTCATCGTCAAGCTCCCCGGAATTTCGGGGGACCCCGGTTGCGACTCAGTTCAGTCAGATATACGATACCATAATCATTACATAAATACTACATTTTTGTAACAATTTGGAAAGTAAAATTAAGAATTCTTTAGTTGTAAAGTTTTGAACGGCAAGCTAGTATATATATTACAGAAGTAATGAAAGATGTGATAATTCTTGATATTCAGCAGCATAGAATTCTTACTCATGTTCCTTCCTGTTTTTCTGCTCCTGTATTGGATGACTCCCCGAAAGGCGAAGAATGCAGTGCTTCTGGCAGGAAGCCTTATTTTTTATGCCATGGGAGAACCCGGGTATCTGGTGTTGCTCATGATGTCGGTGCTGGTCAATTATTTTTTCGGACTGCACCTGGGACAGGGGGCAAAAATTCGGAACAGAGAAAAGAGCGAGAATAAGAAACGAAAGAAAACTAAATTTGAGACAAGGCGTAAAGTTCTGTTTGTCACGGCAGTTACCCTCAACCTTGGCGTACTGGTATTATTTAAGAGCGGTGTCCTGGGAACAAGTCTGCCTGTCGGCATCAGTTTTTATACCTTCCAGATTCTGTCCTATCTGATAGATGTGTATCGCGGAGATGAGGAGAGAGAGACATCCTTTGTCCGGTTTGCAACTTATATCATCATGTTCCCGCAGCTTGTTTCCGGACCCATTGTTACCTACAGTGAGGTGAGGGATTCCCTGCATCAGAGAGAGTTCACAGCGGCCGGCGTTCAGGATGGGCTGAAGGTATTTACAGTGGGACTCGCACTGAAAGTATTGCTGGCAGACCGGATTGGGCTGCTGTGGCGTGAGGTACAGGTCACAGGCTTTGAAAGCATTTCCACACCGCTGGCATGGCTGGCAGCAGTTGCCTATTCCATGAAAATTTATTTTGACTTTTACGGTTATTCCCTGATGGCGATTGGTCTCGGAAGGATGTTGGGGTTTGAACTTCCCGAGAACTTTAAAAACCCTTATATGGCACGTTCAGTCAGAGATTTTTACCGGAGATGGCACAGTACTCTGGGACGGTGGTTTTGCAAATATGTCTATATCCCGCTTGGGGGAAACAGAAAGGGTGAATTCAGGACGGTCTGCAATTTGCTGGCAGTGTGGTTCCTGACTTCTGTCTGGCACGGCAGCACAGGAAACTTTATGATATGGGGCATGCTCCTCTGGCTGCTGATCGTGATAGAGAGGCAGTTTGAGGCATTGGGCTTTGCAAAACTCTTTCAGAAGAAAGTGCTGCGGCTGATTCCGCATATTTACCTCTGGCTGGTGATTCCGGTTACCTGGATGTGTTTTGCAATCACGGATATTTCGGAACTGCAGATTTTCCTGGGCAGGATGTTCGGTACGGCAGAAGGTATCCGTGTCAGCGCGGGAGACTGGCTGAAAGCGTTAAAAAATTACGGCGTACTGTTTGCCGTAGGCGGTTTTGCCTGTACACCGGCGCTCCGGAAACTGTTCCGAAAAGGGAAGGACAGCCTGCCCGGAATTCTGCTCCTGGCGGCACTGTTCTGGTTATGCGTATGGAGATTGCAGGTGGAAGGCCAAAATCCGTTTATGTATTTAAAGTTTTAGGAAAGTTGTTTAACAGCGCAGGTGATAGGATTGAAGTGGTTGAAAAAATGGTCTTATTTACTGATATTGATTGGAACAGGAGTGATTTATCTCTCCTGTGTGGATCATTGGCAGGTCTATGCGGAGCCGATTGCCCTTGCAAAGGATGTTTATGCCGGACTGTCGGGTAACCGGGAACTGCCTGCCGGGGAAAACGGTGTGGAGAGTACCCCGGGGAACGGGCAGGGATCGTCGGGAGCCGGCAATTACGGTGAAAATCAGGACATTTCTGCGGGAGAAGAAAACTCCTCAGATACGCAGCAGGGCATGAGCGAAGATAATTCCCAGGATGCACAGCAAGGTGCGCAGGAAGAGAATTCTGACGGCGGGCAGGAGGCCGCAGAGGGAGAAGAAGCAGGCGGGCCTCCGGTTTTTACCTCTGTGGAGGATGATTATTTTGCGGATGCCGTGTTTATCGGAGATTCCCGTACCGTGGGAATGTTTGAGTACGGCGGGTTGGAGGAGATTTCCACCTTTTATGCATCCACCGGTCTGACCGTCTATAAGCTGTTTGATTCTGCCATCGTGACAGTACCGGGACAGAAGAAAAAGATAACTGTTGAGCAGGCTTTGCAGGAGAACAGCTTCCGGAAAATTTATCTGATGATCGGCATCAATGAAATGGGCACCGGAACGGTGGAAACCTTTGCCGCGAAATACAAGGAAGTTGTGGATCATCTTCTGGAGCTGCAGCCGGATGCCATTCTGTATATCCAGGGTATCATGAAGGTGACAACGGAGCGCTCCAACCAGGGAGATTACATTACTAACGAGGGTATCGAGGCAAGGAACGAGGCGATTGCGGAGCTTGCGGATGAGGAACGTATTTTTTACCTGGATGTGAATCCGGTCATTTGTGATGAAACAGGCGGTATGGTGGAGGACTATACGTTTGACGGTGTGCATCTGAAGGCACAGTACATTGAATTGTGGAAGGATTTCCTCAAGCAGCATGCCATTCAATAAAAAACATCTGTTACTTTGTATTTTTGCTTGACGCATGTTTCCTGACATATTATCATAAACAAAGGAGTAACTGTTCTGATTTTCGTGAACGAAAATGTCAGACGGTTATGGATAAAAGTGCGATGAGGCCGGTGATACGGCCTCTTTGTATGAAAAAACAGGAGGATGAGTTCATGAGCGAGAAGAAAAAATCGGCTCTCGGCGAGAGCGGCATCTACGATGCCAAAACCCTTGGAGCGCCCAAGGTAGCGGTACTGGGTCTGCAGCATATGTTTGCAATGTTCGGTGCCACGATTCTGGTTCCTATTCTGACGGGACTGGATGTTTCCACAACGTTGTTGTTTGCAGGTCTGGGTACTTTGTTATTCCATTTCCTGACAAAGAGAAAGGTACCTGCATTCTTAGGTTCCTCCTTTGCTTTCTTAGGCGGCTACTTCGCCATTGCTCCCAACGGAGAACATGAGCTTCTGCCCTATGCTTGTTTTGGTGTGGCATGTGCCGGTCTGTTGTATCTGCTGCTTGCTCTTTTGATTAAGCTATTCGGTACAGGTAAGGTAATGAAATTTTTCCCTCCCATTGTGACGGGACCTATTATCATTGCCATCGGTCTTACCCTTTCCCAGTCCGCCATCGACAGCTGTTCTTCCGACTGGCTCATTGCGCTTACGGCGATTGTGCTGATTATTGTCTGCAACATCTGGGGAAAAGGAATGGTTAAGATTGTGCCCATCATCATCGGCGTAATCGGTTCCTACCTGCTTGCTGTAGTTTTAGGTCGTGTTGACTTTACCTCCGTGTCCGAGGCTGCATGGATTGGATTCCCCATCCATTGGGACAGTACTGTGTTCTGGGCGTTTAAGGACGGTAATGTATCCCTGTTGATTACTTCCGTAATTACTATTATGCCGATTGCACTGGCTACTATCGTTGAGCATATCGGTGATATTTCCGCAATTTCTTCCACAGTCGGAAAGAACTTCATTAAGGAACCCGGACTTCACAGAACGCTGTTGGGCGATGGCCTTGCAACCATTATGGCAGCTCTGTTCGGTGCTCCCGCTAATACCACTTACGGTGAGAACACAGGTGTGCTTTCCCTGACCAGAGTATTTGATCCTCTGGTAATCCGTGTGGCTGCATGCTTTGCAATTCTGTTTTCTTTCTGCCCGAAGTTTGCGGCGATTATCGGCTGCATGCCTTCCGCAACTGTAGGCGGTGTTTCTCTGGTACTTTACGGTATGATTTCCGCAGTCGGTGTCCGCAATCTGGTGGAGTCCCGCTGTGATTTCTCCAAGAGCCGCAATGTCATTGTGGCAGCTTTGATTCTGGTACTGGCTATCGGTATCAAGTTCAGTGCCGCAGGTGCGATTTCCTTCGCAATCGGTTCTGTTACCATCAGCCTCTCCGGTCTGGCAGTTGGCGCTCTGGTTGGTATTATCCTGAATGCTGTTCTTCCCGGCAAGGATTATGTCTTTGATGAGGAGAAGCCGGATGACACAGGCGTGAACTTCGCAGTAATGAACAAGGAAAAAGAGCAGTAAGTTTTCCTGACAGATGGTATAAAGATGAAAATGAAATGATGTCAAGTGTACAGAGGAGTATCGAAAGGTACTCCTCTTCGTTTTGAAGCACTTTGCGGTGGACATTTCGTATACACACCGTGGGCGTGTTTTAACGGGAAAGGGTGGTTTTTTGGGTATGAAAGTGATTGATATGCACTGTGATACGATTTACAGACTCCTTTGCAGAAAGGACCGGGGAGAAAACGTGGAACTGCGCGAGAATACAGGTCATATTGACTTGCTGCGGATGCGTCGCAGCAATTATTTGCTGCAGAATTTTGCCATGTTTGTGGAGTTGGACTGCGATGGAGATCCCTGGGAGAGAGTATGCAGACTTTTGGATTTTTACGGACAGGAGCTGGAGGCAAACAGAGATTTGATTGCGCCTGTTCTGAAATTTTCTGATATCGCGGCAAATGAGGCTGCAGGAAAAATGTCTTCCTTGCTGACGGTGGAGGAGGGAGCTGTCTGCAAAGGGGAGCTGGAGAAGCTGCAAACCCTGTATGGCAGGGGAGTCCGTATGATAACGATTACATGGAATTTTCCCAATGAGTTGGGATATCCGAACATGGACAGGAAAAATCAGGATTTTCTTCATACGCCGAATCTGAAGGACGGACTGACGGAAAAAGGTAAGGAATTTGTATCGGAGATGGAGCGCCTTGGAATCATTCCGGATGTGTCCCATCTTTCGGACGCCGGTTTTTATGATGTGCTGCAGGTGACGAAGAAGCCCTTTGTGGCAAGTCATTCCGATGCCAGAGCCGTGTGCCCTAACGTCAGGAACCTGACGGACGATATGATCCGGAAACTGGCGGAACGCGGAGGTTGCATGGGGTTAAACTATTGCGCAGACTTCCTGGAAGAAGTGCCCGCGGGACAGAAAAATCCGGGGACGATTGAGGCGGTAGTGAGACACGCAAAACATATAGCCAATGTGGGAGGCGTCGGCGTGCTGGGGCTTGGAAGTGATTTTGACGGCATTGATACCCACGAGGAGCTTCGCGGCGCACAAAGCATGGAAAAACTATGGGATGGCCTGAAGGCAGGAGGCTTCACGGAGAGCCAGCTGGACGGTATCTTCTGGAAAAATGTGCTGCGCGTTTATGGTGACACTTTGCGCTAAAAATGTTATATTTACTCTAACGATTGGAGGAAGTAAGCGGAGACAGCGGTATGAAAAGTGATACGAAATCAGATATGATAAATATCAGACAGCAGACCGATAGAAGCAACGAGGAATATCGCCGCAGTATGGAAGAAGCGCTGAGAGCTGCCCAGGTGGCAAACGATGCCAAGACAAAATTTTTGTCGGAAATGTCCCACGATATTCGTACGCCTATGAACGCCATTGTAGGAATGACGGATATTGCCCTGAACTATATCGATGACCGCGCACGAGTGGAAGACTGCCTGAAGAAAATCCGGACAGCATCGGGTCATTTGATGAGTCTGCTCAATGAAGTTCTGGATATGTCGCGAATTGAAAGCGGCAGACTGACCCTTGACCGGGAAGAGTTTCAGCTGGCAGATTTCATACATGGTATTCTCATCGTCATTCAGCCGCAGGCAGAAAAAAAGGACATCCGGTTTCATCTGGAACTGGGTGAAATTTTCAGTGAGAATTTTATCGGAGATCCCATACGCTTACAACAGATTTTTCTGAACGTACTGTCCAATGCCGTCAAATATACGGAGAGCGGCGGCGAGGTGTGGATGCGTCTTGGGCAGCGAAAGGATGGCAAAAATAAAATCTGCCTGATGCTGGAGGTGCAGGATACCGGAATCGGAATGTCCCCGGAATTCCTGGAGCATCTTTTTGATCCCTTTGAGCGGGAGAGAAACACCACGTTCAGCAGAATCGAAGGCACAGGACTGGGAATGAGTATAACCAAGAAACTGGTGGATATGATGCAGGGAGACATCACCGTTGACAGCAGACAGGGTGAAGGCACCACATTTCGTATCCGGCTTATGCTGGACAGGGCGGAGAAGAAAAATGGTATAAAGCGGGAAGCCCTTGCCGGCAAAAGGGTTCTCATATTACAGGGTGCGAAGGAAAAACTGACGAAACTTCCGGAAATGCTGCAAAAGCTGGGAATGAAAGCGGATGTGGCATCCTGCGGGATGGAAGCAATCGATCTGATCAATGAAGCGGATATCGCAGGTATGGATTATTTTGCACTGCTTACAAGTGACAGGCTGGAGGATTTGGAAATCTCACTGCTGTTGCCGGAGATTTGTGCCAGAAAGGGAAAGGATTTTCCGGTTCTGCTGCTGTCGGAAAGCGACTGGTCCGAGGTGGAATATCTTTTGAAGCAGGCGGGGGTCACTGCTTTTGTTCCGTTGCCCCTGTTTGAAAGCCGTCTGGCAGAGACCTTGTATTCCTACACGGAGGAGGGAAAAAAGGAACAGGAGCAGGCTGCGGGAGTGCAAAGAAAGCTGCATGTTAACAGCCATATTCTGCTTGTGGAGGATAATGAACTGAACCGGGAGATTGCGGTGGAAATTCTGAAGACCACAGGTGCCCGGATTGATACTGCTTCCGATGGTCGGGAGGCTGTGGAAAAGGTGACTGCCAGTCAGGAATTTTACTATAATCTGATTTTGATGGATATTCAGATGCCGGTTATGGACGGTCTTGAAGCGACAAGGCGTATTCGCGCGTTGAAAAGAGCAGATGCTTCATCTGTCAATATTGTCGCCATGACAGCCAATGCATTTGCGGAGGACAGGAAAAAATCGATTGAAGCAGGAATGAACGCTCATATTACAAAACCGCTGGATGTGGAGCAGGTATTGGACTGCCTCGATAAGTGGGGTGGAAGAGAGTGATGCGTGAGTACCAGGAAATTTATTTGGAAAACACAAAAAAAGTCATGGAGCTGATGAAGCATACCGGGTTGCAGGGGATTACCGATTCTGAGCTGAGGCAGCGCCTTCTGGAAAAGAGCGGTGAAATCCGAAAAATCAGAAGGGAAAATACGCAGATTCTGCGGATAAATCTGATTCCGATGCTGGATGACATTCTGTCGGTCGATGAGGAGGATCTTGCTTCGCTGGAGGAATTTACCGATGAACTTCAGAAAGAGCAGCTGGATGCCGGGATTCGGTATCAGGTATGCAGCGCTCTGGTAACATACGCCCGGATGAAAAAGAAGCGGAATCTGTTAATTAAGGAGTTGTACATGACGGGAATGGCTCTTTATTCGCTTCAGATCTTAGCAGATGAAAAGCATGCCGGGAGATTTCAGTGGAAGATGCGGCTTGTCTTTGGTGAGGCTGCCGGATATATCCGTTATTATGATGAGATTGAGGATGTGGAAACCAGAGGGTATATTCACCGGTCTATGGGAAATATGGCATTGGGCCAGTTTTCGGATGAGAAAAAGACAGCAGAGAGAAAACTGGAAATCATCCGGCGTTCTCTGCAGGTTCTGACGGATCCGGTCTATCATGAGAAGACGCCAGAGCTTCCCTGGGATGTCTATATTTACAAGACCCATCAGGAGAGAACTTCGGTGCTCTCCTATCTGAGAAAGGGGTCTGCCAGTGTCAGCGATATCCGTGAGGTCATGGAATCGGCGCAGTATGTTTACGAGAGGCAAAGAAAGCTTGCACTGAAAAATAACAGGCAGACTTCCATTCGCTGGATTTACGCATACCATGCAGCCGCATATCACTGCGGCGTGAATACCCTGCCGGAGCTTCTGCAGAATCTGGAACAGCTGTATGCTTCCGTTTCTCCGGGAGATTATGGATTGGATGGTATTTACGGAAATCTGTACCTGCCGACTGTCTATTCGGATTACGTGGCAAAGGACGAGGAGATGGCGGAACGGAAGAAGCCGGTGGTACTGATGATGTACAGAAGACAGCTGGAGTATCTGAAACATGCTCCGGTGGACAAGAATCTGGATAAACTGTTTTTCTATGTCAGAAGTACGCTGGACAGTTATCTGGAATATCCCGGCGAAAATAATTTCAGAGAGTACATAGAAGAAGCCATAGAAGGGCGTCAACCGGAGACCCATGTGCATTCACTGGCGGTGGCAGAGCTGTCAAAGATTCTTTTGGAAGAACTGCTTTGCAGCAATGCGGAATTTTTGCTTGGAGTTCTGGATATTAACAATGTGGAAGAACTGCGGGAACGGAAAGAGGAACTTTTGGAATTCCTGTATCACGGCAGTCTTCTTCATGATATCGGGAAGCTGAAAATGCTGGATTTATATGAAGTGCCCAACCGGAGCTGGGTGGCCGAAGAGGAAGAACTGCACAGTATTCATCCCTCCTTCGGTTATGAAATCCTGAACCGCTGTCCTTCCACGCAGACCTTCGCACCGGCAGCGCTGGGACATCACAGGTGGTTTGACGAAAAGGGCGGCTATCCGGAGGAATATCGGAGGGAAGAGAACAGGAATGCGGCTCTGGTTGACATTATCGCGGTCGCAAATTTTATGGATCAAAGCTGCAGCCCGGTAGGAATTTATCAGGAGGATATTCTTTCGTTTGAGGAGATGCTTCATCAGCTGAAAACATCCCGCGGCACCAGATTTGCACCTGCGGTTGTGGACGCGGTCCTGAGCCGGGAAAAAGAAATCAGAGAAAGAGAAATCACGGAAACAGAAGGGACCTATTGAGGCAGGCAATGCTTCAAAAGTCCCTTTATGTTTTCAAAGGCATAATCAGCGGGGAAGGGCGTATCTTCCATATCTTCCGGTCTGGCTTCCCCGGTGAAGACAACACAGGTATCTACCTCGCCATTGATACCGCAGGCAATATCCGTGTAAAGCCGGTCACCCACAACCAGTGTTTCCTCTCTGGAAAATCCGGACTGTGTCAGGCACAAATCCACGATGGTTCGGCTTGGCTTCCCCAGATATACAGGCTTTTTATCTGTAGTGGCGGTTATCATATTACAGATGGCCCCGCAGTCGGGGATAAATCCGAAGTCAATAGGGCAGCGCAAATCCGGGTTGGTGGCGTAGAAGGGTATGTCGTTTGTGAGCAGTACTCTGGACACTTCTATCAGTTTGTTGTAATTCAGTTCGCTGTCATAGGCCACAACGACACAGCTGATACCGTTTTCCGCCTGTTCTGTGATGTGCAGCCCGTTTTTTTGAAGTTCTTTCACAAAGGAAGAGGTTCCCATTACAAATATTTTCTGATTTTCGTAATGCTCCTTTAGAAACCGGATAGTCATATAGCCGGAAGTGATGAACTGATCTTCTGTCGTTTCCAACCCAAAGGCATCCCGGAACTTTTTGACATAATCGCTGCCGCTTCTGGTAGAGTTATTTGTGATGTAGTAAGTCTTTCCGCCAATCTGTTCAATGTGCGCGAGCAGTTCGGCACTGCCTTCATACAGAGTGTCACCCACTGCAAGTGTGCCGTCTATATCAAATAGAAATAATTTTTTCTTTTTCAGGTTTTCCAAAGGTTTCATAACAGTGTTCTCTTTCTGCAGACCATTTTTGTGCATGCCAACAGTATAACATTTCGGCGCAGACAGTGCAAGAATTCGTGAAAAATCGTTTGTGTCAAGTAAGCATTGGCAATTTCCCATTTTTCTTTATGGTCAACATATT
>CAMEDC010000067.1 GCA_945913255.1 uncultured Lachnospiraceae bacterium | reverse complement strand
ATTCTTGGGGTAATATCCTGCTTCATTTACACGGATATTTCTGATTTTCCTGATTTCTGGGGTAATATCTTGCTTCATTTACACGGATATTTCTGATTTTCCTGATTCTTGGGGTAATATCCTGCTTCATTTACACGGATATTTCTGATTTTCCTGATTCCTGGGGTAACATCCTGCTTTATTTTCACCCATCAATACATATAATCTTGCACACTTTTCATTCATAATCACATCACTGATTTCGGCTTCAATCGATACCTTTACAGAATCATTATTGAATAGATTTACGTTCTTGCTTTTTCTGAATAAGGATATGCAACAATATACAGTAAAACACGATAACACCAGAACAACGAATATCTTTAAGAGAAAAAATATTTTCTTTTTTGTTTCCATATGCCAAAATACCCTTTTCTTCCAATAATCCTTGACCCAATAAACTTTATCAATTATTCCATTACCAAAATCTTCAACCCATTATTTATTTGCCTGCAATAATCATATAAGCAAAAGAACTCCTATGTCAACAAATCATAATCATAACTTTCCTTCCATTCATTACCATTGTAATCTTCTCATTCGTGTGTTATTATCTGACTCGTAACATTTCTGTTATCTTTATGTAATATTTATGTAATATTTAATTGCAGAATAAACATAGCAATTTACACAAGAAAGAGAGGTACATCAATGAATTTCTTACCATCTATGCTACTGGCAACTACACTCATCGGAGGAAGCTGCAACATACAGACCAACATGTCCGGTCTTGATATGAACTCTCTGCAAAATCTTTGCAAGGAAAACTCTGTAAATTGTCAGGTATATGTCGGAAACTGGTGCGATTTGGAAAGTATCCTTGGCTGTTTCCGCCCTTCTGCTCCCGACATTGAACTTCCAGACAACGATACTGAAACTCCCGAAGTTGAAGTTCCCGAGGATACACCTGAGACCCCTGATACAGAAATCCCGGGCAATGGTGCAGAAACTCCGGGCGAAGAGATTCCGGACGATGAATTAGAAGCACCCGACAACAAGCCAGAAACACCCGATACCGATGTTCCCAGCGACAAACCGGAAACACCCGATGTTCCCAGTGACAAGCCGGAAACGCCCGAAGTTGAAGTTCCCGGAAGCAGACCGGAGGCACCCGACAACGGTTCTTCCGACATTATCGGGCAGGAAGCGGCAAAGAGCTATGTGGAACAGGTTGTCGCACTGGTGAACATAGAAAGAGCGAAGGTCGGTCTTCCTGCGCTGATCATGTCTGAAGATTTAAACAGAGCCGCACAGATTCGCGCAAAGGAAACCGTTCAGTCCTTCTCTCACACAAGACCTAACGGTAGTTCCTTCTCCTCCGTCCTGAAAGAGAACGGTATCTCCTACCGTGGTGCAGGTGAAAATATTGCCTGGGGTCAGCGTACCCCGGAAGCTGTGATAAATGCCTGGATGAACTCAGCCGGACACAGAGCCAACATTCTTAACAAGAATTATACTTCCATCGGTGTAGGCTACTACCTGAATGGCTCTACCCCTTACTGGGCTCAGCTGTTTACCTATTAACTCCCTAAAGTCTCTATGTTTCTTATCAATTCTATACTCATTAACTTTGAATTAAAAAGAGTCTCTTGCATTCCGCAGAGACTCTCTTTATACAAAATCCCTTATTACCTCAACATTCTTACACAAATTCCATATGCATAAACCACCTTAAAAATTTATGCTCACTCCTGTCAGCGAGATTCTCCCATGAAGAACAGAGCCACCGTACCGGTTCCGGTATGTGCACCGATGGTGGGACCGATATGATTTATCAGGAAGTGTTCCATGCCAAACCGCTCCTTTATCCTGTCACGGACATACTCGGCATCCTCCAGGCAGTCACTATGACTGATAAATACATAGTCATCCTTGTTCTCCTGAAGCCAGCTTCCCATCTTCTCTTCCATATAGTCCACCAGAGCATTCAGTGATTTCTTCCTGCCTCTGGGCTTGCCGATGACAATCAGATGTCCCTCATCATCCACATGAAGCTTGGGTTTGATTGCAGCCAGAGTACCGATTACAGCTGAAGTTTTACTGACACGCCCACCTCTGTACAGATGGAACAAATCGTCCACGGTAAACACATGTACTACATTCAGGGCATGCGCCTGCAGCCATTCTGCTGTCTCCTCCATCGTCTTGCCTTCATCACGCATTTTTATCGCCTTCTGTACAAACAAGCCTTCACCCATGGATGCAGCGAGACTGTCAATTACGATAATCTTGACATCCGGATGCTCTTCCATCACTTCTTCCGCAGCCATTCGCATACTGTTATAGGTACCGCTTAATCCGGAGGAGAATGCCAGATGAAGAATCTCCTTTTCCGTTTGAATCAGCTTCTCAAAATAAGCTTTTGCTTCTTCCGGATTCACCTGTGATGTAGTTGGCAGCTTTCCTTCCTCTCTCATGAGACGGTAAAATTCTTTCCAGTCAAGTTCCTTTTCTCCGCCATAAGTAACACCATCCAGAATGTAACTGAGGGAGATGCACTCCACATGATGCTCCTTTAGATATTCTACGGGTAAATCGGCGGTGTTGTCTGTTGTTATCTGAAACATGCTTTTCCTCTCTCTCCTGTTAATATCTTAATAAAAATCCTATAAAAGATGCGAAACCTTTCATAGGATTTAAGTATAACATTTCAGATGATTTTTTTCAATTAGTTTATCTTCTCGTTCCGGGCAGTCTGCGACGGATTAGCCTGTTTCTCAGGTTTTTCCAGTCGAAGGGAATCAGCGGATAGAGGTAGCTGGCCTTTGATACCGTCCTGTTACTGCAAACGGCAAAAACAGCCACCAGAATCCCTGCAATATAGCCCCAGAGTCCAAACCACTCCGTCAACAGCAAATTGATAATTCTTAAAAACTTCAGTGCATATCCCAGTTCGTAATTTGCCTGGGTATAATTGGCAATCGCCACAAACGCCATATATAGCATGACTTCAGCCGAAAACCATCCGCTGTTCACGGAAAACTCCCCCAATACCAAAGCCGCCATAACGCTTAGCGGTGTACTCAGCATATTGGGGGTATTCACCGCTGCCAGCTTTAGTCCATCAATGGCAAGTTCCAGAATCAGAAACTGCCAGATGAGAGGAATATTCGGTTCTTCCTTTAGCATGATAAAGGAAAAGTTCTTCGGCACCCAATCCACATGGTTCATCAGGAGCAAGAAGGTGGGCGTCATAAAATAGGTAAACAGCGTAATCAGAAATCTTGTGATTCTCAGGTAAGTTCCCGTAATCGGTGGGAAATAGTAATCGTCCGCCTCTTCCACCACATCAAAGATGGTGGTTGGCAGAATCATGGCAGAAGGTGAATTGTCCACCAGGATTACGATATTTCCCTCCAGCACCTGTGCCGCTGCCGTATCCGGACGCTCCGTATATTTGAATTTTGGAAAAGGATTGTACCATTTTCTCTGATAAAGGCATTCAGCCAGTGACTCCTGATTCATGGTCAGTGAATCCACCTTGATTTCACTGATTTTGCGGCGTATTGCTTCCAGGAAGTCGTGATCAACCCGCTCTTTCATGTAGCAGAGCACAATGTCAGTCTTAGAACTCTCCCCGGCATTCATTATTTCCATATGCAGGTCTGTACTTCGGATTCTTCTCCGGATCAATGCAGTATTCGCCACAACCGTTTCCACAAATCCATCCTTGGAACCCCTCAATACCTTATCCTTCTCCGGCTCCTCCACACTCCTTGCCGGATAGGTACGGGAGTCGATGACCAGCGCCTTTTGAAACCCGTCTATGAGCAATACAAACATACCGGAAAGCAGAGATTGAATCAGTATCTGACAATCCTCCTGCACTTCTACCTCCACATAAGGCGTAAACTGCTTGGACAGTTCGTGGCAGTCTTCAGGCATTTTGTCCGGCGTCAAATCCATGAAATACTGCAACAGCTTCTGCATGAGCTCATCCTTGCAGAAACCGTCAATCAAGTACATGCATGCCTCTTTTCCTCCGATTGTAATGACCCGATAGATTACATCAAAGTTTTTCTCCACATCCAGTGTCTGATTCAGATACTCCATATCTTCTTTCAGATTTCCGGATAACATTTTCTTATTTTCCAACATAAAAACTCCCTTCCAGGCTGATACAGTTATCATTACCTGAAAGGGAGTAAAATATTTACAATTTATTTTGTTGTACTGCCAAAACCGCCGTTTCTTTCCGCTGTGGCGTCATCATCCACCGTAATGCCATATTCCAGAAAAATACCCTGGGCAAATCCGGTTCCCTGTGTTACCTCGACTGTTTTTCCTTCATTGGAATCGTTGGTCATCTTGATAAAAATATGACCCTCATTGTCGGAAAAAAAGTAATCACTGTCGATGATTCCTACCGTGTTGTTCATCTGCAGCCGGTACTTAAATCCCAGACCGCTTCTGGGATACAGCTTCAGTACCCAGTCCTCATCCATTTTCACGCGGATTCCCGTAGGAATCTTAATTGTTGCTGCAGGCGGCAGTGAAAAAGAAAAGGGAGCAAAAAAATCATATCCCGCACTTCCCTTTGTAGCACGTTTCGGCAGCATCAAGGACTCATACATATCCCGGATATCGCTCTCGGTATACTGTGGAAATTCTTCCCGCATGGCATTCATAAAATTTTCTTCACTTACCTTAAAAAACTGGGCAATTCTTTTCATATATTCTTTTCCTTATTTCAAATTATCCTTCGTTTCACAGAAAATATTACAGCTGAGCTTTCCAGTACAATTCATTATGCTTGAAACGACACTCATCTGTCAGTTATGACTTCCGAAGATTTCCGGCGACCAGGCGAAGCATCGCAGATATCAGTACCTGCATCAATCGCAGCAGCCGCAGATGTTATCAGGTTTTCTCACTATCTCATAGGAACTCTCATAATCTCCGCAGTGAAGCACGGGAATCAGCGGATCCGGCTGACTCAAGGTTCTCTGTACATCAATCACCCTTTGATTCGCACTTCCCTTCCAAAGAAGCTTCACATCTTTTTCTTCCACATGAAATTCGCCGTCCACTACTACATCTACATACTTCATCATGGGATAATAGAGAATATTCTCCCACACATCTCCTGTATACAGCCAGATTGTCTTATTGGGATATTTCTCCTTAATTTCCGCCATCAGTCCCCTCACATCCAGCCTGTTTGCCGGATGCAGCGGATCTCCGCCCGAAAAAGTGATTCCTGATATATAATCCTTGTCCAACTGTTCAAACAATTCCTGTTTGGCTGCCTCATCAAAGAGAAGGCCTCCGTCAGGATCCCATGTAATCGGATTCTGGCACTCCTTACAGCAATGATTGCAGCCTGCCACCCAGAGCACCACCCTCAGGCCGTCACCGTTCAGCATATCGTCCTTTGTTATGTTATGGTACCTCATTCCTACATACTCTTCCTTTCCGCAATCTCTGCCATTTTCGCATCATTCAGTCTTGTATCCCCATGTACACGGGAATAGGACAGATAGCCGTTCATACGGTCAATTTTGGTCAGATTGCGGCTTCCGCACTTCGGGCAGACATCCATCTCCAATTCCTGATGTCCGCAGTCGTCACAGTAGGCCAGAGACAGGTTGACACCCTCATAAAATCCCATATCCATAGCACGGCGGATTAGCGTTTTAATCGCATCCTTGTTATAGTCAATCGGGTACTTTACATATTGAATCTTTCCGCCATTACAAAGATTCCAGAAGCGGTCTTCCTTATCCTGCTTCTCAATCGGAGTAATATCCTCCGTCACATGGCAGTGGAAGCTGTTGCTTACATACTCTCTGTCGGAAACGCCCTCAACAATACCGTATTTTTTACGGAACTGCTTTACCTGTACGCCACAGAGGTTTTCTGCAGGTGTTCCGTAAATTGCATACAGATTTCCGTCTGCTTCCTTAAACTCATTCACCTTCGCATTGATATATTCCATCACTTCCAGTGCAAATGCGCCGTCCTCCACCAGGGATTTTCCGTTGTAAAGCTCCTGCAGCTCGTTTAATGCGGTAATTCCGAAGCTTGCCGTTGCAGATTTCAGAAGCGGCTTGATTTTATCATGCAGGTTCAAATGTCCTCCCAGGAAACCGCCCTCGCAGTATGCAAGGGGATTCGTGGACGCACGCATTTCTCCCAGGTATGCATAGGTACGAATGTGCAGCTGACGAATCAGATTCAGATAATAATCCAGTACCTCATAGAAATCTCTGCTTTCCTTTCTTGCCTTTGCCAGAATCATCGGCAGATGCAGAGATACCGCGCCGATATTAAAACGTCCCACAAATACCGGCACATCCTGATCATCCGCCGGATGCATACCGCCTCTTTCATACCAGGGAGACAGGAATGCACGACAGCCCATGGGAGAAACGATCTTTCCGTACTGCTTATACATGCTTGCTACATATCCCTTTCCTGTCAGGCTCAGCCAGTCGGGGTACATGGTCTTTGCAGAGCATTCCACACCAGCCTCAAACACATCCTCAAGAGGCTTTCCGGGTCCATGCAGATTTTCATCATACAAAAAGACAATCTTCGGGAACAAAACAGGTTTTTTACATTCCTTCTTGCCCTGTCCTCTTCTTCTGACGTTCAGCATGGTAATGGTCGCAAGCTTTGCGAATCTGCCGGTTCCCGTACCTGCTGTCACAGTGATGAAAGGATAATCACCACGACTGCTTCCAACCGTGTTAAACTTATACTCCCAGCCCTGGAAGCCCTGCTCAAATTCTCTCACCACATCCGCATAAGCTTCAGCCTCCGCAGTATCTGCGTCAATACCCAGGCGGGTATACTTTTCAATATACTTTTTGTAGGATTTTTGCGCATAAGGCTCCAGAATCAAATCAACACTGGGCACGGTAAAGCCACCGTACTGCTGACTTGCGGCACTAAGTACAATGTCACCGATGACATCAAAAGCCACATCAAGGCTCTTCGGCTCATTGTACCATACATTTCCCATCTCAAAACCGCCGCTTAAAACATTCTGCACATCAAAAAGGCAGCAGTTCATCGTATCTCTTCTTGCCGACATATCATGGACATAAATATAGCCGTCGCGGCATGCCTGAATCTCTTCCGTCGTCATGAAAAACTTCTGATATAATTCCTTGTTCAGCTGATTAAAAATCAGGCTCCTCTTGGTAGCCACCAGCGCGGAATCCGTATTTGCATTCTCTTTGTCGCCGATGTACATAATCGACTGGCTCTTTTTGTATACATCATCCAGCATGCGGACAAAGTCCTGCTTATAGTTGCGGTAATCGCGGTAGCTCTTTGCCACAACAGGCTTCACCTGCTCCAGGGCACTCTCCACGATATTATGCATAATGGGAATAGGGATTTCCTCTGTATCCAGTTCATTGACCTTATCAATGACATACTGGCAGATATGACGTTCCTCCTCCTCTGTAAACTTGGTCAAAGCTCTGTATGCACTTTTTCCGACAGCGTTAATGACTTTCTGTACATTGAAAACTTCCTTGCTGCCGTCCTTCTTAATCACATACACTGTCTTTACAGGCTGGTATTCCTCGCCATAGCTTACATTTTCCGTCACTGCCTGATCAAAATTACTGCTCATATGCCCATTCCCTTCCGTGTTTATTCCTAAATTCGCAAAATATAGTGTTTTGTCCGTGCCGACGTCTAGATATTGTGCCTACACCTATACAGTATAAAAAAGAATCGTCTGCTTGTCAACGAACTATACTCTTAAAATATATACAAAAAAGACACCCAAATTTTAGAAAAATTTTAGATGTCTTTTTCTTACGGTAATCCGTCCGTCACTTTAATAGTCGTTACAATATCTTCCAACCAGTGTCTGTATTTCTCTTTCACTTGCTCCGGACCTATTACTACAGCTTCCCTTCCGATTCCCGCCAGCCATCCGAAAAACTGTCCACTGACAGCCACTTTTACCCGGACTCTGAATACCCTGTCTGTTACAGGACGTATATCGGCCTCTTTGCCGAAGCGATCCAGTACCACACCGATCAACCTGTTGGGGAACTGCAACGTTACCGTTTCTTCCTCTCCTCCAAACATGCCAAAAGTCCGGTTCGAATATACCGCCGGGTCTATTTTAGAAAATAGCTCCATTCCCTCCCTGGCTTCTTTCAACACCTTTACCTGTCCCATTTTATCGACACGGTAATGCTTCATAATACCGTCTGTCTCGTCAAAAGCTGCCAGGTAATAATTCTCATCCTGCCAAATCAAAGCCCATGGGCTTACCTGCTTCTGTCCTCCAACGCGAACCACAAGTTCTTTTTTCAGATTCCATTCCAGATAATGAAACGAAATCTGCCTGTTTTCCTGAATTGCTCTGTGAATATTATCAATATTGTAATAGATGCTTTCATTTTCCGTCTTGATGCGACCTGCCACATAGACCTGTCTCTGTAATTTTCCGGCATCATATTTACCCGCCATCTGTTCCAGCTTCTTTATCAGGCTTCTGGATTTCCTCGTTGTAATAAAGCGGGAGGACTGCACAGCATCCACCAGAAGCTTTAACTCTGGCAGTTCAAACTCTCTGCTCGCCATATAGTAGCCGCCGCCCAGTCTGCTTTGTACCTGAATGATATCATATCCGAACTCACAAAGCTTCTCGATATCGTCATAAATACTTTTTCGCTCGGAGTGAATCCCGTTTGCATCCAGATAAGCGATAATATCTGCCGTGCTAACCGGATGGTTCTCGTCCGTATTCTCTGCCAGCAACTTAATAATATACAAAAGTTTCAGCTTTTGTCCCGCTGATTTTGCCATTTCCTCATCCCCCGAAATGTTACTGCCAAGTACTGCTATCTGTGACGTTTGTCATCCTTTGCGCAGATGATATCAAATATCTGATGTAAATCGCTTATCTCATAATCAGGTTCATAAGATGTGTTATTTACAGCCGTATCAGGCCGATACCAGCAGGTTGGAATTCCTGCAAGGATTCCACCTTTTATGTCGCTTGTCAGAGAGTCCCCAACAATCAGAATTCTCGATTTTTCTTTCTCCTCTATATGCTCCAGACAATAATCAAAAAATTCCCTTTGCGGTTTCGGTACACCAATCTGCTCTGAAATAAAGACGTTTTCCATCAATTCTGCCAGTCCGGATATCTGCAGTTTGTTCCTCTGTGTGGAAGTAACACCGTTCGTAATGACATATTGCTGCACTTCCCCCTTCAAAGCCCTGCAGATTGCTAGCGAATCATCCAGATAAGCGAAAACGCTTCCCAGAGCCTCCTGATATTCCCGCAGAAAAGCATCCAAATTGATATCCGTAATCCCATACTCCTCAAACAGCGTGACAAATCTTCCTGTTAAGAGCTGTTCTTTTGATATTTCGCCCAATTCCAGTCTTTTCCAGTAGTTATCATTAATCTGAGAATATCTCTTTAACTGCTCTTCCGTGATTTCTCTTCCATTGGAGCGAAAGCATTTTGTAATTGCATATCTCTGGGAATACAGGAAATCAAGCAATGTGCCGTCAACATCCCATAAAACAGTTGTAAAACGATTCATTTCATCCTCACTCAAGCCTGTTTCTGTTCCTGTTCTGCAGCCATCGCAGCCTTCTTGGCATTGCTTTTTTTAGCCAGCTGAATACCGATCGTGATTGCAACTGCACATACAGCCACAATAATCAACATAAGCAGTCCGTAAGATAAAAAGATTCTTCCAAATTCAACAAGATTTACCATAATTAAAGCCTCACTTTCCTTTCTATTTTATCAAGAGGGCATTTCTGCGTCAAGTCCAGTGTCCCGTCTGTACAAAGTGTTCTGCCTGAGAATATGCCCGGTCTATGATTCCCTTGTCATAACCCATTAGTTCCAGTAATCTGATTGCATTTCTTGTGACAGCTTTCCCTGTCTGCAGTCTATAGTTAAAGACCACATCGCCTTCTCGTACCTCTTCCTCAAAATGATAATTATCAAAATCATTTGCAAGCAGTTCCGTCAGTTCGATATCATGCGTTGCCGCAAAACACAGAATTCCGTTTCCGCTTAGTGATTTCAAAATCTGCGTGGAAGCTGCAATACGCTCCACCGTATTGGTTCCCCTCAACACTTCATCCACAAAGCAAAGTACCGGCCTTTGACCTTCTGCCGCTGCATCGAGAATTCTTTTCAATGCCTTAATTTCCACAATATAGTAGCTTTCCCCGGAACTCATATCATCCCGGAGTGCCATGGAAGAATACAGATAAAAAAGTGGAGCTCTGTAGCTTTCTGCAGTACAGGTGTGAATTGACTGTGCCAGTATTGCATTGACTGCCACAGTCTTCAAAAAGGTTGACTTTCCGGAAGCATTTGAACCGGTCAGCAGTACCCCATTTTCTGTTGCAATACTGTTCTTCACCGGTTTCTCCAGAAGCGGATGATACCCCTGCTTCATCTCCAGACAACGATGATTCACAAATTCCGGCATACAGTATCCGTTCTGCAACGATTGCCTGAATTCCCATACCGCAATCGCTGTCTCCAGATACCCTACTGTTCCAATCAGGGAATCCACATCTTCAATATGTCCCCGCAGTACCCTCAGCATACTGTTAAACTTAATCAAATCCACATGAAAAACCATTCGGATGTAATCCATAAACATGGAAATAATATCCCCGGAAGAATTTCCGCGCGTCGGCGACATTACCCAAAAGGAATTCCTTCTTATTCCCTGTATTCTTTTTCTGTGTTCCCGCATTTTTTCCCATTCTTCGGCACATACGGGAACCGACGTCTTTCCCAGCTCATCACATATGTCCAGAAGACGGATGATATAGGCAAAGCTGGTAATATAGGGGTCAATCTCACCCTTTTCTTTAAAATAAGACACAATATTGTATATGGTCAGCACTGTAATACCTAAAATTGCCACTGAAAAATTCACCCAGAGCAAACCAATCAACGGCAGAAATAACAGATTGCCAATCAAATGTCTGCTATTGGTCCTCTCCCCGAGATAATTCAGATTATCCAGATAATCATAGAGCGAATATTTCCCTGTGTAGCCCAGTTTCCTTGCTTCCAGCTGAATCCTGACTCTTTCATCCGGATGCTCCCCAAAATAGGCTATCACTTCCTCAAAATGTTCCAGTTCCTGTTTGTTCTGCTTTGGTGTTCGCAGCGTATAGTATAAATACTCCTCTCCCGCAGCGGAAAGCGTATAGTTCATTCGTTTGAAAATGTCATCCATACCAAGGTCGTTCCAGGTAATATCATCAAGCTGCCCCTCCTCCGAATGACGTTCAAAATAACTGCCCATTCTCACAAAGCGCTCCAGGGCATATTTCTTATCGGATAGTTTTTCATAATCCTCATAAAGTTTTCTTACAAACTGTTTTTCTTCTTTCCGGGATCTGTTCCACTCCAATCCAAAAATCACCAGTAAGAACGCACAAATTACCAATGCGAACACAATATATTCCATTCTTAAACTTCCTCATATCACTTTTTAAAACAGGAACGGGCGCATCTTTTGACACGCCCGTCTAAGACAGCAAAGGATTCCTTCCTCATCAGGCAACCAGGAAAAATTTTACCAGGAAAATTGCCGAAAGAATATAGGTCAGTACAGAAACTTCCTTCACTTTGCCGGTAAACAGCTTAATCACGGTATAGGTAATCAGCCCAATGCCGATGGCATGTCCGATAGAACCTGAAACAGGCATTGCAATCAACATCAACGCAACCGGAACACCCTCACACAAATCATCAAAATGCACATTTTTAAGTCCTGCCAGCATCAATACACCCACATAAATCAATGCTGCTGAAGTAGCTGCAGCCGGAATGATTGCAGCTACAGGTGCGATAAACATACAGGCCAGGAACACAATTCCCGTGGTCAGAGCTGTCAAACCGGTTCGTCCGCCTGCTTCCACACCGGATGCAGACTCAATAAAGGTTGTTACAGTGGAGGTACCTGTTGCAGATCCGACTACCGTACCGACAGCATCAGCCATCAGCGCCTGCTTCATTTTTGGCATCTTACCGTCCTTGTCCAGCATTCCCGCACGGCTGGCAGTACCAACCAGCGTACCAATCGTATCAAACATATCAATAATGCAAAACGTAACAATCAGCGTAATTACCGTAAACCATCCAATCTCTGCAAAGCCGCTGAAATTATACTTAAACAGTGTTGTAGATGCCATATCCTTAAAAGGAGGCATAAAAGTTGCTGTTGTCAGAGAAGCAAAGGGATTTGTATGCAGGAAAATTGCCTGTCCTGCCCAGTTTATTACACTTGCAACCAGAATACCGATAATAACGGCAGCTTTTACACCTTTTTGTGCCAGAATCACAATTACAAACAAACCGACAAACATTGTGACTACAGTCAAAACCATAGAAGTATAGCCGCTTCCCATAGCGTTCTTCGCAAGTGACGGAGTCAGCGCTCCAAAGAAATCACGCATTGCATAGAAAGGACCGCCTGTCTCGGAATATACGCCCGCATTGGAACCCAGTCCAATATTCATCAGCATCATACCGATAGCAGGCGCAATGCCCAATCTTACACCCAGCGGAATTGCCTCCACTATCTTTTCCCGTACATTGAGTACAGAAAGAATAATGAATACAATACCCTCAATCAGGATAATGCAGAGTGCCGACTGAAAAGACTCCACGTAGCTCATTCCTGTCAGGCTTACAATGTTTGCAACTACTACGGCAAAAAAGCTGTTCAGGCCCATTCCGGGTGCCATCGCAAAAGGTTTGTTCGCAGCAAATGCCATCACAAACATGCCGATTGCGGATGCAATACAGGTTGCAAGGAAAACGCCGTTCCAAAGCGGACTTCCCACATCAAATCCTGTCAGCAGATTCGGGTTCAGGGCAATGATATACGCCATCGTCATAAAGGTTGTCAGACCGGCAATAATCTCCGTCCTTACTGTTGTATTGTTCTCCTTGAGTTTGAAAAGTTTCTCTAACATTCTTTACTCCCTCCTATGTAATATTGTTTAGAGAATTTATGCTATACGTATATAATACGCTTCACAATCTCATCGCATTTTGCGTAAATATCTTCCACGCTTTCACCGATATTGAACTCGCCGTTTCGATACAGAATTTTGCCGTTAATCATTGTCATACAAACGTTTGACTTACTTCCGCTGTATACAATGTTCTTAGGTATATTATGTATCGGCTGCATATTTGGCTGATGCAGGTCAATCATAATGATATCTGCATTCTTACCCTTTGCAAGAATATCCGATTTATTCAGTCTCATGGCCTTGGCACCCGTAACAGTTGCCATACGAAGTACGTTCATGGCATCCAGGCTCGCTGCATTTTCTTCCCGCAGCTTACTCAGACCTGTTACCAGGAACATCTCCCTGAACATATCCAGACAGTTATTGCTTGCAGGGCCATCCGTTCCAATGGCAACAGGAATCTTCTTTTCCTCAAATTTTGCAACCGGTGCAATCCCGCTTGCCAATTTCATGTTGGAAGCCGGATTTGTTATTGCGTAAAGGCGTCTTCTGCGGAACACCTCCATATCATCATCCGTCATGTGTACACAATGATATCCGCCGCCGCCAAAATCAAAAATCCCCATACTCTCCAGAAATACAGCCGGTGTCATACCGTATCTTGCCTTGCATTCTTCCACCTCGTGTTTTGTTTCTGCCAGATGCGCGTAGACAGGTGCCTTGTATTTATGTGCCAGTTGGGATACTTTGTACAAAAGTTCCTTGGAACAGGTATATTCCGCATGAAAGCCAAGCTGATAGCTGATCAGAGAATTCTTCTGGTTCCATTTGAGATACTCCTCCTCCATCTTTTCGATGGAAGAGCTGAAATTATTCAGTCCACTGACAAGCACACAGCGCATTCCCATATCCATACATGCTTCTGCTATGGTATCCGGTGTCAGATACATCTCAAAAACGGAAGTAATGCCGGAGGTCAGATATTCCAGAATTGCAAGCTTTGTCAGATGGTAAATATCCTCTCCCGAAAGCTTTGCCTCCATCGGAAACACCTTTTCATTCAACCAGGTTTGCAGAGGGACATCATCAGCATAGGAACGTAAAAATGTCATCGCGGAATGCGTATGGGCATCTTTAAATCCCGGCATCAGGAGGTTATCCTTACAGTCAATTTCCGCATCCCAGGGAATTCTGGGGAAGCTTTGCTTTCTTGCCTCATTCAGTTCCGACTGCTCCGCGACACATGCAATCTTGTCATTTGTCACCCACACTTCTCCGTGAAAGATGGGTCTGTTCTTTTCCATTGTCAGTATTCTTGCATTGTAAAGCCTGATTCTCATCTGATTGATTCACCTCCGAAACTGTATGGCAATAGTTCACACAGTCGATACTCCTTATATTCCGAAATGTTCTTCGCGACAATAACCGTAAAATCCGGCCCTGCGAACTCACTCATTACCTGTCTGCAGATACCACAGGGATAGGCATAATCAGCAGGGGTAGCATCCTCCAGACCGCCGGCAATCGCTATCGCTCTGAAATTCCTTCGTCCTTCGCTTACCGCTTTAAAAATGGCAGTGCGCTCCGCGCAGTTTGTTGCACCATAAGAAGCATTTTCTATATTTCCTCCGGTAATAATATCCCCCTCCGCTGTGAGAAGTGCCGCTCCTACCCGGAATCTTGAATAAGGTGCATATGCAGTTTTTCTGGCATCGAGCGCCGCCTGTATCAGATTATTCCTAACCTTTTCTTCCATACTTATAATCCGCCTTTCTGCGAAAGGCACCAATGCGTCATGAAACATGTTG
>CAMEDC010000066.1 GCA_945913255.1 uncultured Lachnospiraceae bacterium | reverse complement strand
TCCATTTTTGCCTTTGTTTGTGCGTATCCTTTTTACTACATATTTATCAATACCATAAGTGCAAACAACCTAAGTGAAAGAGGAAAGATTATCTTCTGGCCGCAAGAGATTCATTTTACCAATTACCAGAATGTGATGAAGATATCCGGACTGTTTCAGGCCGTGAAGATATCTGTGGCGAGAACGGTGATAGGAACGATTGTAACCGTAATTGTAGCGGCATTTCTCGGATATATGTTTACCAGAGAGACTATGTGGCACAGAAAGCTGTGGTTTAGAATGGTGGCAGCTACCATGTATTTTAACGCAGGTATTATTCCCTGGTTCATCACAATGAAGAATCTGGGTCTGGCCAATAACTTCTGGGTTTATATTTTCCCGGTGGCAGTGCAACCTTTCTACATTATTTTGTGTAAGACCTTTGTGGAATCCGTGCCAAAGGAACTGCAGGATGCGGCGGAGATTGACGGAGCCGGAACCTTAAGGATTTTCTTCCAGATTATCATTCCGGTCATCAAGCCGATTCTTGCTACGGTTGCTATCTTTGCTGCGGTGAACCAGTGGAACTCCTTTCAGGATACGCTGCTTTTGATTACCGATGATAAGCTGTATACCTTACAGTACACTCTGTATAACTATATCAACCAGGCCAGCTCCCTGAAGGCTCTGGTAAACAACTCCACATCCATGGAAGCAATGGCAGCCAGCCTTGCACATGCCTCCACCGCTACTTCGATTCGAATGACGGTAACCATTGTGGTAGTTACGCCCATCATCCTGATATATCCTATCTTCCAGAGATTCTTTACAAAGGGTATCATGATTGGTGCGGTAAAGGGATAGTGAACAGGCAAGGGACCTGTTGATTATAAAGTGTAAATGTTGTATTGCGCGAAAAGCGCAGGAAAGAGAGGGAATTATGAAAAGTAAGAAACTAATTTCACTCCTGTGTGTGGCTGCCATGACAGCAACCATGCTCACAGGATGCGGCGGAACTTCTGATTCTGCTTCCGGAACTGCATCCACACCCGGCAGCAGTTCTTCTGCCACAACCGATACCGGCAATGCAGGCGACAGCAGTGCTGCAGCTGACAAGGAAGCCATGACTTTCGAGATTTTCGACGTTGCTGCCAACTATCAGGGTATTCAGACCGGATGGTTTGCAAAGGTTGTCAAGGATCGCTTCAACATTGAACTGAATATCATCGCTCCGCAGGTTGCCGGCGATGCCATCTATCAGACCCGTGCCAGCAGCGGAAACCTGGGCGATATCCTGATTCTGGAATCCGGACAGTTTAAGGAGTGTGTAGAGGCCGGACTGGTTAAGGATATCAGCAGTGACATCTGGAATTACACCAATCTTGCCGGATATAAGGAACAGATTGATATGCTGAACAACAGTCTGGAAGGCAATGATGGAAAGACCTACGGTATTCCTGCCGAGATGATGAACACTTCACCTACTTCCTACTCTCAGGATGTTGTTTATTCCAGCCCTCTGCTTCGCTGGGATTTGTATAAGGAGCTTGGCTGCCCTGATATCGCAGACCTTGACGGACTGCTTGATGTTCTGGAACAGATGATGAAGAATCATCCTACAAACGATGCAGGTGATCCTTGCTATCCCATGTCTCTGTGGCCTGACTGGGACGGCGGCGACGGAATGCTTGGTATCGCAAACGTAGTTCAGTTGACCACGTGGTACGGAGAAAAGATTAAGGGCTCTATTATCCTGAAGCCCGACGGAACCTTCATTCCTCTGACTGATAAAGACGGCTCCTACTACAAGATGCTGAAGTTCCTGTATACTGCTCAGCAGCGTGGCCTCGTAGATCCTGACTCTGCTACCCAGGACTGGAACTCCGCATGTGCTAAAATGAGTGCAGGTCAGGTTTACCTGATGTGGTACAGCTGGCAGGTAGGTTTCTGGAACTCTACTGACAGACTGAAGGATGGTACAGCTTTTATCTTTACCCCTGTTGCTGATCAGACCTACTACACAGATGCAGACTCCTATTACGGAAGCGGACGTGTGTTTGCAATCGGTTCTCAGGTTGATGATGCGAAGTATCAGAGAATTATGGAGTTCCTTGACTGGTACGCAAGCCCCGAAGGACTTATGTTCCAGCATGACGGAATTGAAGGCTTTAACTATGAGAAGGGTGATGACGGAAGACTTTATGTAAAGAATTCCAATGCTCTTATGGATAACCTTCCTGTTCCCGAGGAGTGGGGCGGTGCCGGATACAATGACGGTAATAATGCTATTAACCAGTGGATTGTTGGTGCAAACAGCATCAACCCGCTGACCGGTGAGACATATTCAACCTCTTACTGGAGCACATACAAAGAAGAGATTATGACCGATATGAAGAAGGAATGGGCAGAGAAGTTCGGTGCTGCTGAGCCTGTTGATTACATGAAGGCTAACAACAAGCTGGTTATCAGCCCTAACGTAAGTGTATCTCTTCCTACGGACTCTGCAGATATGAGCGTTATCCGCAACCAGTGTAATGAGACTGTCTGCGATTACTCCTGGAGAATGATTTACGCATCCGATGATGCAGCATTTGATGCACTGTGGGATGAAATGTCCAATTACCTTGATGGATTCGGATTCCAGGATCTTGTAAAATTTGATAAGGAAAAGCATCAGATTGAATTAGATGCAAAGAATGCTGCTGCGAAGTAAGTGATTCGGTTACTATGGATGTTTTGAGGCGTCTCTTCTGATAAGAGACGCCTTATTTTTAAGAGCGGCTGTATCGAAAAAAAGGAAAGAATCAATGAGAAATATCGAGCCTGCCGAAAGTGCTTTCCACGCAGGAATGGGAGCAGGCTACAGAAAGGTTTGGATAATCTTATGGATAAATCAGCAATTTTGCCGGACGGGAGTAGTTTTACATTCTGGGAAGTACCTGTGGAATATGAGAGGGAGCTTCATGTAAATAGAAATCATCCCATGGCAGATGATACAAATGAAGGTACTTTGGAAAAGCCGCTTGCTACCATCAATGCAGCGGCACAGCTTGCAACAGCGGGTACGCGTGTGTGGATTCATGCCGGGGAGTACCGGGAGTGGGTTCGTCCTGCAGCCGGAGGAACTGACCCGGCACATATGATAAGCTATGAGGCTTTCGGAGACGGTGAGGTAGTTATCAAAGCTTCTGAGCAGGTGTTCGATTTTAAGCCCAGTACAGGCTGGCGCATGCAGGCGGATTTCAACGAAGAGGTGGACAGGGAGAAAATCCGGATTTGGGAATACTGCCTGGCGCCGGAGCTGTTTCAGGGGTACAACCCCTTCTGTGCAGTCAATATTCTGCACGACAGATTATTCATTGAATATGAGAAGACGGATATGACTACCTATCTGAATCGCAGAGGCATGGTATTCTGTGACGGGAAACCTCTGACCCAGGTGGCTCTTTACAATCAGCTTTCAAAATGTGAAGGAAGCTATTGGGTAGAGGCAAACGGGCAGAAGGTGCATTTCAGGCTAGAGAAGGATGCGGATCCGAAGGAGCATTGCATTGAGGTCACTTGCAGGGAGCAGTGTTTTGCCCCGGATGTTCCGTTCCTTTCCTATATTAAAATAAAAGGCATTACCTGTGCCCATGCGGCGACCGGAGCGCCGGTACCTCAGAGGGGAGCAATTTCCTGTTACAGAGGACATCACTGGGTGATTGAGAATTGTACGGTGGACTGGTCCAACGCGGTGGGAATCGATGTGGGCAATGAATGCTGGCATCATGAGCTCATCCCCGGACAACAGATCGGTTACAGTGTTGTCCGCGGTTGTACCATCAAAGATGCGGGAGTTTGCGGCATTGCGGGATTGTTTGCTACCCATATGCTGATAGAAGACAATCTGATTGAAGGAACCGGCTGGCAGAAAATGGAGCTTTCCTGGGAGGCGGGGGCAATCAAGCTGCATAACAGTGTGGACGGTCTGTTCCGCCGTAATGTTTTCCGGAATACCTTCCGTGCCGACCATCTCTGGCTGGACTGCGGAAATGAAAACAATCGGATTACCGGAAATCTGTTCCTGGACGGTATTGAGCAGAGAGAAGCCATCTTTATCGAATGCACCAGAGACGGCGTGAATTTGATTGACAATAATATCATCTGGAATGTGGAGGGGCGGTTTGATTCGAAAAAAGTTCCCGTAGAGCCGGGTTCCTCAGGTTGGTATAAAATGGAGGAGCACGATGTGGTTAACGGCTATGGCATTTACGGGGAAGGAACGGATCATCTGCGCATTGTCAACAATCTCATCGGCAACTGCCGCAGCGCGGGATATTTTGCAAAACCGGTTGCCTTCCGTATGCACAGCCTGGAGAGGGGCGGTACTTCCCGGGATGCGCACCTTTTGAACAATCTGTTCTATCACTGTGAGGAAGCGGCCATGAAGCTTCCGACAAAGGATAATCTTTGTGAAGGAAACTGTTATGTCAAGGAAGAAGGCGGCTATCTGAGAATTCTTTATCCGCAGCCTCCGGTATGCCTGCATCTGCCTGCCTGGAAGGAATTCTATGGCTTTGACAGGCAGGGACAGGAAGCCTGGTTTGATATTAAGGTGGATACCCAAAAGCTTACAATTCAATTTGCGGAGTCGGAGAAAAAGCCCTTTGCTTTTCCGGGAGAACTGGAAAAACGTCGTTTTGTGTTCCGACCGGAAGAAACAAGCAAGACACAGGCAAGTCCGCTGGTACAGGCAGACTTCTACGGGGCAGAGGTGCAGGATGGCAAATGCCTGCCGGGACCTTTCTCAGAACTGACCTCGAATCAGGTCTACGCAATAGACCCCAGAAAAGAAGCATAGAAAGCGCGTCTGCAATCAGACATGCAGGTCTTAAGGCGAAGGAACATAATTCTGAAAAGAGAGAAGCGAAAAGGGGATTGGGGCATATGTTAAGAACAGTTAAGACGGAGAACGGATGGGTAAAAGGTATTGAGGCAGCAGACCCGCGGATTACCGCTTTTAAGGGGGTTCCCTTTGCGGCACCTCCTGTGGGAGAAAACAGGTGGAGAGCGCCGCAGCCCTGTGAAGACTGGGAGGGTGTTCGCGAGTGCTATCGCTTCGCACCCATTTCCATGCAGGATACACCGGGACTGGGGGATAATGTTTACACCAGAGAATGGCATGTGGATTCTGAAATTGCCATGGATGAAGACTGCCTGTATCTGAATATCTGGACAGGAGCGAAGGAGAATACGGAGAAGCAGCCTGTTCTGGTATGGTTTTTCGGGGGCGCTCTGCAGTGCGGTTATACGGCAGAGATGGAGTTTGACGGAGAGCGGCTGGCACGGCGGGGTATCGTGGTGGTCACAGTGAATTACAGAGTCAATGTATTCGGCTTCCTGGCACATCCGCAGTTGACGGAGGAACAGCCGGAAGCACCGACCAATTTTGGCAGCCTGGATCAACAGGCGGCATTGCGCTGGGTGAAGCGCAATATTACCGCGTTCGGGGGTGACCCTGAGAATGTCACCATTGCAGGGCAGTCGGCAGGCGGTGGAAGCGTCATGAGCCAGATGACCTGCATGGATAATGACGGTCTGTTCCGGCAGGCGGTGGTGATGAGTGCCATGATTCGAAGCCCATATGAGAGGGGCGGCATCGGGACTCCGGAAGCTTTGTGGAAGGCAGAGGAGAACGGACAGCATTTTCTGGCATTCCTGGGGTGCTCCACTCTGGAGGAGGCAAGAAAGCTGGATGCTTTTACCATTCGGGATAAGTATTCCGAGTATGTAAAAATGTTTCCCATGATGATGACAGTGGTGGATCACAAATTCTGTGTTGGGGATCCGCTGGTGCTGTTTATGGAGGGAAAGCATGTCAATGTGCCTGTGATGGCGGGAAATACCGGGGATGAATTCCCGAATTTCATCGCGGCTTCTTCCGTGGAGGAGCTGGAGCAAAAGGCGGAGAAGATTTTCGGAGAAGAATCGAAAACCTTCCTGGCGTTCCCTGAGGCTGTAAAGGAAGAACCGGAAGGCCGCTTTGCAAAAGTGAATGGGATTGAGTGTACCGTAAAGAGTCTGTTTTCCAATAAAAAGAGTGCGGGCGAAAAGAAACCCTGTTATTACTACCGTTTTGAGCCGGATATTCCGGGGTGGGACAATGCGGGTACCTTTCATTCCGTTGATTTGTGGTTCTTTTTTGAAACCCTGGCGAAATGCTGGAGACCCTTCAAGGGCAGGCATTACGACCTGGCTAGACAGATGTGTAATTACTGGGCGAACTTTATCAAGACCGGAGATCCCAACGGTAATGATGCAGACGGTACGAAAATGCCCCATTGGTATCCCTATGAGGCGGATAAACCCTGCGAGATGACCTTTACCGCAGAGGGTCCGGTAGTCAGGTGTCAGAAGGAAACGCCCTTCAAGGCTTTCCTGATCGAACAGATAAAAAAGACACTGCCCGAAGCGAAGGTATTTCAGAAAGAGTGGATGAAACCGATTTGGGAAGATCGCGAATGCTGGCGTGAGACCTTTGCCGTACTTGCTGATGAAAACGGGTGCAGAGCACCTTTCCTGTGGAGTCCTGAAAAGGTGTTTCGCGTGGAAAGCTATGATGGTGAAATGGTTTACGAGCCGGAAAGAGACTATCTTGTGGAGGGAGATGAACTGGTCATTCCGCAGGGAAGCCGGATACCGGTCACCGGATGGGATACCTTTTTATATCCCGACAGGCAGACAGCGGAAGAGGCAGGCCGGGAGAATGAATTTGCAAGAGATTTCGGTCCGCTGCAAACGACAAACGGAAAGTTCTTAAATCTATGCGCAATCGGTCACCCGGAGCTTGTGACCGAAAGACAGGTTGCCGTAACCTATACGACAGCGGAGAAAAAGCTGACGGCACATCCTGAGTGTCAGCTGGAGCGTCTGCCGCGTCTTTCGGCGAAATTAAAAGCGGGAGAGCCGGTAAGCGTTGTTTTGTACGGAGACAGTATCTCCTGCGGCTTCGACTGCAGCGGTATGTACGGACAAAAACCGGGACAGCCTACCTGGGCGGAACTTCTGCTGCACCAGATGGAGGAAAAATGGAAGGTTCCGGTTCACTTCCACAATACTTCCGTAGGAGGAGTGGATACGGAGTGGGCCATTGAGAATGCTTCGCTCCGCGCCGGCAGGTTCCATCCTGATCTGGTCATTCTGGGCTTTGGAATGAACGACAGGTGTGGTATGGAGGAATACAGAGAAAAAACAAAACGCCTGATGGATACAATTAAGAAGGATAGCCCGGAAACGGAATTCCTGTTGATTGCCACAACGCTGCCCAATGAGCTGGCGGAAACGGAGCCTAATTATTTCTGGGCACATCAGGATGAATACAGTGAGAGCGTGAACGCTCTTGCGGGTACAGGAGTTGCAGTTGCGGATGTACAGGCGCTGCAGAAAGAGATTGGAAAGAAAAAGCGCTACATAGATATGACCGGCAACTGGCTGAATCATCCCAACGATTATCTGGCGAGAATCCAAGCGCAGGTGGTTGCTGCAACTTTGGGACTATAAGAGAAGGAAATGAGAAGGGGGACTATTGATGAGTAAGCTGCAAATAAAAACAAGAGAGAAGCGATTTGAGACGGCGAAGGACCTTTACGGTATTTTTTTCGAGGATATCAACCGGGCGGGAGACGGAGGCCTCTATCCCGAAATGATCAGAAACAGAAGCTTTGAGGATTCCATTCTCCCGGAAGGGTATACGCTGCAGGAGGATGGCATTCATGTAAAGACAGATTCCGGCTGGCTGGATGAATTCTGCCATGGGGAGGGCTTAACCCGGTGGATCAGGGACAATCATATCGAAGAAACACCGATTCCGGCCTGGTATACAGAGAATGCTGTCATGGAGCTGGAGAGGAAAGATACCCTGAACGAGAACAGAAGTGCAGCCCTGAGAGTGCGGTTTGAAGCAGGCGGCTTCCTGTACAATACGGGATTTTGCGGAATTGCCGTAGAGCGGGGGGCAAAGTATCCCCTTTATCTGTTTGCAAAAGCGGAGGAACCCTTGGAACTGGAGGTTTCGATTGAAAATGAGGAGCATTGCTTTGCCCGGAACAATCTGATGATTTCCCGGGGCGGGTATACCCGGTATGATGTTACATTGGAAGCGAACGGTGACTGTGCGGATGCCAGACTTATGCTTCGGTGCAAAGAGGGCGGTGAGGTGCTGCTTGGATTCCTTTCCCTGATGCCCCAAAAAACCTACAACGGGCACAGACTTCGTCAGGACCTGGTGGAAAAACTGCGGGATCTGCATCCGAGATTCATGCGCTTCCCCGGTGGTTGTATTGTAGAGGGAACCACGCCCTCCACAGTGATGAAATTCCGCAATACGGTGGGACCGGTCTGGGAGCGTCCCGGACATCTTCTGGTGTGGCATTACCGGAGCTATATGGGTCTTGGTTTTCACGAGTATCTGCAGCTGTGTGAGGATCTGGATATGGAGCCCATGTATGTGTGCAACTGCGGAATGACCTGTCAGGGAAGAAACTGTGTCCTGCTGGAGGGGGAAGCACTGGAGGAAATGCTGCAGGATACACTGGATGCCATTGAGTATGCCATCGGACCGAAGGAGAGCAGATGGGGAAAGCTACGTGCTTCTATGGGGCACCCGGAACCCTTTAAGCTGACCTACCTGGAAATCGGAAATGAAAACTGGGGACCGGATTATGAGGAGCGCTATCGGAAGTTTTATGCGGAAATCAAAACGCGTTACCCGCAGATCAAAACCATTGCCAATGCCCATGTGGAGGAGAACGGCTGCCCGGCGGAGTGTGTGGATGAGCACTTCTATAATACAACGGAGTTTTTCGCGGAAAACATGCATTACTACGACAATTACGACCGAAAGGGTCCGAGGATTTTCGTGGGTGAACAGGCAGTAAATGAAGGCGTTTACATGGGAAAACTGTATGCGGCTCTCGGTGAGGCAGCCTTTTTGATTGGTATCGAGAGAAATCAGGATGTTGTTGCACTGTCTGCATATGCACCTTTGTTTGAAAATGTAAATTATGCCGCCTGGTTCCCGAATCTGATTCGTTTCAACAATCATCAGAGTCTCGGAATCCCTACTTATTATGTCTGGAAAATGTTTGGACAAAACAGGGGAGAAAGTGTGGTACACTCAGAGGAGGAGACCGGGTTAATTTACAGACCCCGTGAAGGCATGGCATCTCTGAAATCTCAAAAAAGGCTTCGGTATCGCAATGCTCTATGGAACGGGGAAGGCACCGAAGTGACGCGTGAGCTGATGGGACATGTGGCGGAGACGGAAGACGGATTTGTCGTGGAATTGCCGGATGAAGAGCAAAAGGAAGAGTTCCGTAAGATTTTGAATTGGGCAGATGAAAGCAAAAGTCTTGTGGTGTTTGGTGAAGAGGATCAGACCTGCGGAAAATTTGAAGTGGACATTTTTGTGGAGGAGGATGCTTCCTTTGAACTGGGAGTGTTCAGTGCCAGAGTGGTACGCTCTTATTACGACCAGCTGTTGGTGAGGACGGCAGGAGTCGAGAAGGACTGGTATGCGGCGCTGGTTCGACCATTTCTTTGGAAGATTCAGGGAAACCATTGTTCTTTTGAGGAATTTGGTTTCCTGCAGGACAAAAAGCTGACAGAGGACTTTTCCATATCCATTAGTCCCGGAGCCTATCACAGGTTCGGCTATGAGACGGACCAAAAACAGATTCGACTGTTCCTGGACGGGGAGCTGCAAAAGGAGATTGCAGTACCTTCCAGTCCCTCCTTTGCATCGGTCACCTGTGATACCGAAGACGAGGTGATTATCAAAGCGGTGAATCTCTCGTCCGAGACGGATACAGTACAGATCAGCCTGGACTGCGAGGTGGAGAGCGAATACACGGTGACGCTGCTTACGGGAGACAAGGATGCGGCTAACAGCTTTGAAGAACCCGAAAAAGTGCATGACGTTACCTTAAAGAAGCAGGGAGCTTCGATGAAATTCTGTTATGAAGCACCACGGTATTCTGTCAGTGTACTGCGGCTGAAGAAGAGGAAGTCAGTGTAATTAAAAGCAAATGAGGATAAATCCGGAGTGCGAAGAAGCCGGATAGAAACTGAACGGAAACAGAAAATGCTGAAATGGAAGCAAAAACGGAGAAAAAAGGTTGAGTTTACTGGTAAAAGATAAGGATTTTTACAAAAATACGGCGGCAATTGCTATCCCGATTTCCCTGCAGACCATGATTACCATCGGGGTCAATATGATGGACACCATCATGGTAGGGAAGCTTGGAGAGACGGCGTTGTCAGCCACGGCACTTGCCAATCAGTTTGTGACCATTTATCAGATATGCTGTATGGGTGTCGGCATGGGGGCGAGCGTTCTGACGGCGCGTTTCTGGGGAATGCAGGATATTTCTTCCCTGAAAAAGACAATTACTCTGATGTTACGCCTTTGTATGGGACTGGCGGTGTTGTTTATGCTTCCCACTATCCTGACACCGAATTTTCTGATGCGGATGTATACGGCAGATGAGGCGGTTAGCGTGCAGGGATGTCTGTATTTTAAGTGGATGATTTTCTGCTATCTTCTACAGGGAATGGCATTGACCTGTACGATTGTGCTTCGAAGTGTGGGGCAGGTTAAGCTACCGCTGATTACGTCAATCGGTGCCTTCTTTGTGAACATTTTCTTTAACTATACATTTATTTTCGGTAAATTCGGGGCACCCAGGATGGAGGTTCAGGGTGCCGGTATAGGCACTTTGATTGCCCGTCTTTTTGAATTTGCGCTGATTTGCGGTTACTTTCTGTTTGCGGACAGAAAAATCGGGTATCGGTTCAGGGATTTGTTTTTGAAGTGCAGGTCTTTGCTGCGGGATTATATTTCCATCAGTATACCGGTCTTTATCTCGGATTCACTGCTGGCGCTGGGAAATTCTGCGGTGGCAATGGTTATGGGACGAATCGGTACGAGCTTTGTGTCTGCCAATTCCATCACGGTGGTGACACAGCAGCTGAGTACGGTGGTCATTCAGGGAATCTGTCATGCCGGATGTATTCTGACCGGTCATACCCTCGGAAGAGGGGAGCGGGAGAAGGCACAGCAGCAGGCATGGACCTTTCTTGTACTTGGGGGTGTCATCGGACTCCTGGGTGGGGGCATCATCAAGCTGGTAAGCGGTCCGGTCATCGGATTGTACAATATTACGGAGGAAACACAAAAAATAGCCGGTCAGTTGATGAATGCAATCGCCTTCATCGTCGTCTTTCAGTCCATGAACAGCATCCTCACAAAGGGAGTACTGCGGGGCGGCGGAGATACGAAATTTTTGATGGTGGCAGATATCTTGTTTTTATGGGTAGCTTCTCTGCCACTGGGCGCATTGGCAGGGCTTGTCTGGCACATGAATGCATTCTGGATTTATGTGTTACTGAAAATTGACCAGATTTTGAAGGCAGTCTGGTGTGTATTCCGCTTAAGAAGCGGAAAATGGATAAAAAACATATCATCAGGGGAGGTAAAAGATGCAAAGCAGGCTGAATCAGGCAGTGACGCTGTATCCGCTGTTTTTTGACCCCATTTATAAGCGGGCACAGTTTACGAAAAAAGATGGAAAGGAAAGTATCGGGTACAGTGAGGACAGACCGGGCATCCTTGTTGCGGAAAATGGGGATGTGACTTTTTCCATGTATGCACCGGAGGCAGAAAGTGTGGAAGTTGCCGGTGTGGGCGGCAGTATGGGGAAAGAAAAGATAGTTCTGGAGAAGGACTCGGAGGGGTATTTTACCACAACGGTATCGGGAATAGCACCGGGATTTCATTATCATGACTGGTTTGTGGACGGGGTATGTGTGAGAAATCCCATCGCACCGTTTTGCTACGGCTGTTTCGGTGCCAAGAATTTCTTTGAACTTCCTGCACCCGGTCAGGATTTCTGGTTTTTGAAGGATGTGCCCCACGGCGATGTGCAGCTGCACAAGTATGTCAGCAGTGTCAACGGACATATGAAGAGCTGTTATGTTTACACGCCGCCTTCTTATGAAAAGAGTGATGACAGATATCCGGTTCTGTATATCATGCATGGGGTGGGGGAAGATGAAACCGGCTGGATTTGGAACGGTAAGCTGAATTTTATTATGGATAATCTGATTGCAGAGGGTAAGTGCCGTGAGATGCTGGTGGTGATATGCTGCAATTATGCTTTTTGTGAGGGAGAGAAGGCTGTCTTTTATCCCGGAGATTTTGACAGGGAGCTGACGCAGGATTGTATCGGCTATGTGGATTCTCATTTCAGAACCGTGCCGGACAGAAGACGCAGAGCAGTAGCCGGATTGTCTCTCGGCTCCGCACAGGCTCTGCTTGCCGCTTCAAACCATCAGGAGCTGTTTGGAGACCTTGGTATTTTTTCGGGTGTTCGAACAGATGAGATGGAGCGGCTGATTTCCCGGCATGCCGAATGGCCCATGGAGTACGTTTTCCTAGGATGTGGAGAGGGAGAAACGGAGCTTGCACGCAAACAGGAGGAGTATGTCGAAAAATGCAGATGGTTCGGAGTGCCTGTCTGTCATAAGACCTATACCGGATACCATGAATGGCATGTGTGGAGAGAATGTCTGCGAGATTTTGTTCAGCAGATTTTTAAGGAGAAAATAGAGGAAGAAGCATTAGCTTATGCGTACCCAAGAAACTGGAAGGAGTGTGCGCTCCCTGTGGAAAGACTGGATCTGCAGACCTGGCGCGAGCATATGCTGTTCTTTGATCCGATATATAAAGGTCTGATTTTTGAGGTGGACGAGAAAGGACAGCCCAACGGCCGCTATATTGACGTTGAACCGGGTGAATGTGTGACAGTTCCCGGGACAGCGGTATTTCGTGTGCCTGCAAGGGGAGCAAAAACCGTGGAGATAGACATCTGGGGTATGGGGAAGTTCCCGCTTGCACCGGAGAAAAAAGGGACAGAAGAGACGGGAATCTGGACGGGAGAGGTATCCGGCATAGAACCCGGCTTTCATTATTATACCTGTCTGGTAAATGGTACTGCTGTGGTAAATCCCGATGCACCGGTGGGTTACGGCGGCTTCCGGACAGTCAATTTCCTGGAAATGCCGGAGGAGAATTTTGAAGAATATCGTCTGCGGCAGGTTCCCCACGGAACTGTTCATATGCAGTATTACCACTCCGGGCAGACGGGCAGATGGAAGCTGTGCTATGTCTACACACCGCCCGCATATGAAGAGCATCCAGAGAAGCGTTATCCTGTTCTGTATCTGCAGCATGGCGGCGGAGAGGACGAGATGGGCTGGCTTTGGCAGGGCAAGATTGCCCATCTGGCGGATAATCTGCTGGCAAAGGGACAGATGAAGGAAATGATTATCGTGATGAACACGGGATATGGCTTCCCGGAGGAGGGCAGTTACCACCCTTCTATGAGTGCTTTTCTGGAAGAATTGCCGGAGAGCTGCATTCCCTTTATCGACAGCACCTTCCGGACAATTCCCGACAGGGAGCATCGTGCCATGGCAGGACTGTCCATGGGTGGTATGCAGACACAGAAAATTGTTTTCGCACATCCGGAGCTGTTTGCGTCGGCAGGCATTTTCTCCGGCGGACTCGTTCTGCAGAATGACGAGGAGGATTACCGGGACATTCTGCTGGACCGAGAAAGCTTTGCGGAGCGATTCCGACTCCTGTTTGTGGCCTGCGGAACCCGGGAGAACTTCTATCAGGGCACGAAGGAAAATGCCGAAAAGGTACTGGAAGCAGGTGTGCCGATTGAGACCTTCTGGGACTACGGCTACCATGACTGGACCTTCTGGAGACATTGTGCAAATAGGTTTCTGAGATTATTATTTTAGTGGTAAGATTTTTTTGGTGAAAGGATGTAGGCTGATATGATAATGGAATTAAAGGGAAAGAACGTGCGCCTGAAGGAAGGAGAACTGCTGCGCAGAGAGGAATCGAACAGAGAGTATCTGATGAAACTGGAAAACAGATATCTTCTGCGGAATTATCTGCTGGAGGCGGGAAGGTATTCCGGCAGGGGAATGGATGAGAATGCCATGGGTGGCTGGGAAGACCCGACCTGCCAGCTGCGAGGTCATTTTCTGGGACATTGGCTGTCTGCCGCGGCGCTTCGGTATCAGGAGACCGGTGATCTGGAATTGAAGGCAAAGGCAGAGACGATTCTGGAGGAGCTTGCCCTTTGCCAGATGGATAACGGCGGAGAGTGGGCAGGACCGATTCCGGAAAAATACCTGTACTGGATCGGAAAGGGAAAGAGTGTCTGGGCACCACAGTATACGCTCCACAAACTGTTTATGGGACTTGTGGATGTCTACAGGCTGATGCAGGTGGACAGAGCGCTGGAGATAGCGGAAAAGTTCGCCGACTGGTTTGACCGGTGGAGCGCGGGCTATACAAGAGAGGAATTTGATGCGATTCTGGATGTGGAGACGGGAGGCATGCTGGAGGTCTGGGCAGATTTGCTGGAGATTACCGGCAGGGACTGTTACCGGAGACTTCTGGAAAGATATTACCGGGGAAGATTGTTCGACCCGCTTCTTGAGGGAAAGGATGTTCTGACCAATATGCATGCCAATACGACGATTCCGGAGATTCTGGGGTGTGCAAGGGCCTATGAGGTGACCGGCGAGGAAAAGTGGCTTGCGATTACCAAAGCCTATTGGAAGTGTGCCGTGACGGACCGGGGATGTTTTGCCACGGGAGGACAGACCCAGGGTGAGATCTGGACACCGAAGAAGAAATTGAAGGCTCGTCTGGGAGATAAAAACCAGGAGCATTGCACGGTTTACAATATGATACGACTGGCGGAGTTCCTGTTCCGGCAGACCAAAGATCCGGCTTACATGCATTACATTGAATACAATGTGCAAAACGGTATTATGGCACAGACCTACTGGCAGGGGGATTCCTGGCAGGGAAGTCCCAGAAAGGGACT
>CAMEDC010000065.1 GCA_945913255.1 uncultured Lachnospiraceae bacterium | reverse complement strand
GTTTGCTATGTCCTTTATTCTTTGGCTACCCACTACTTATTTGTTTCAAACTTTAACCCTTTCCCCAAAAATTCTATCCAAAGATTTCACGATATCCTTTACAGTCCACGTTTCTTCCATACTCCCGCGCGAATTCCGCCGTTCTTTTTTGCTGCTCCATGCACTCTTCCGCGGAGCATTCCGTCAGTTTCAGGATTTCTTCCGTAAACTTTTCTTTTCTTTCCAGCGGAATTACTTTTCCTGCTTCTGCATCCTCAATTTTATTCCAGGGTGTCCTGTCGCTGATAATGGGAATGCACCCGCCTGCCATGGCTTCATAGACAACATGTCCATAATTTTCTCCCAGTGTCGGGAACAAAAATGCCTGATATTGTGCAAAAATCTCCGGCACTTTCTCTGCAGGTGCTTCCCCCTTATAGGATACAGATATATTCTCAGGCAGCTTTTCTGCCAGCTTCATACATTCATCAAAGTAAGCCGCATCCGGCGTAGGACCATAAATATCAAAGTCTACTTTTCCCTTTACATCCTGTAATACATTCATGGCAAATTCCAGATTTTTTTCTCTGGAAATTCTGGACAGAAACACCACTTTCAACGCACCCTGCTTTGGTGTAGGATTCGGCAGGACTTCAAGCTGCCTGGGAATATCCTCCGCCAGACGGCATACGGCATTTGCACCGATTTCCCTCTTGATATCCGCTATTTCCCGCTCACTGGTTGCGGACCACTCAATGTTTTTCAAATATCCGCCGGCCTTGAGAAGCGTTACATAAGCTTTCTTTTTCCAATACTTTATGTGAAATGCCCCCTGGGCAAATAAACCCATAGAGGCTACAATAACCTTATTTTTAATCTTACCCTGTTTTTTCAATTTCAGAGCAGTTCTGGCATAGTCGTTAAAGCAGCCGCAGACATAAATGACATCTGCTGACTTTGCTTTCTCCTCAATCAACGCCGCAGTGAATCTGCCCGGCTCCACATACCAGACCCTCGCCTTACCCACCCGGTTCCAGTCATTCCGCACGATATTGCAATAAGGCTTTTCGTCCCCATGGTCACGATCCGTAGTAATAATGCGAAAATCATACTCATCACCCAAGCGGTCTGTCAGATTCCGAATACTGCGCAAAGGGCCGCCATCTTTGTACCCCGGAAGATATCTTCCCATAACAATCAGAATTGTCTTCACATGCTTTTCTCCCATTTTCTACCCATTCACATTCTGTATAAAATATTTTTGCCAATCAATAACACTCCAAAGAATACATGAATGCAGAATGGTGCTATGGCTGCCCAATGACGTTTTTTCAAGCCCCCCATTTCCGCAAAACACCCCAGATATACAAGCGTAAAGGTCACTACCCAAGCATTTCGAAAGTTCATATCCTTTAAGAACGAACCTTGTTGATACAAGCAGGAAATCACCAGAAAAGAAATCGCTCCGTATAAAGCCGTCATCTTCCAGTAGGATGTAAATTTCAGCTGTTTGATATGAGCAACCAGGAATATAAATGGCCCCAGATATGCAAATAATATACTTAGCCAGACATTTTTAACAACCCGCTTCCAGGCAATCATCCAGCCGAATGCGATTGTTGTTGTTACTTTCAATTCTCCCTGAAGGTGTTGGCTCCATGCATACTGGAAAATAAGAACGATTCCGGTCACTATAAGAGGAAGCCCCTTTTTACAATATTTCCTGAAATAGTATAATAAAGTTTGATTCTTTTCAGACAGCACTTCAAATAGCAGGAGAATCCCCATAGCCGGAATAAAGGTCATAGCAAACATGGGTTTTGCAAAACAGCTTAGTGTAAGCACGACACCTAACAGAATCTGCCTCTTCCATGTCCATCCATATTCCAGACATTCCCACATAATGTAGCAACACAGCAGAGTAAACGGTTTTACAAAAGCCTGTGTTGGAGAAACATAACCGTTCCCGGAAGAATAACCGGGTGCCATTCCTGTATAAAAAATCGGCTGCACAATGTTTACCAGAACAGCACTTCCTAATAAAGCAACGGGATGTAGTGAAATTCCACGAGATTTTTGTATTTCTGCGCAAAGCCGTTCTGTTATCGCCAATGTACAATCTGCCACAAGCGTCAACACAACTGCACTGCCGAACTGAGTTGTGCAGTTGAACAATTCACTGATAATCAACACCGCAAAATGATACAACGGATAGAAATTCATGAGTGATGTTTCTCCATTCATCATTTTCTCAGGTATCAGATTATGTACTCTATAATCTCCGGTGTTATCCAATACGCAAAGTTTCCAATAGAACGCAAGCCAGCACATTGTCCACAATATATAAAAGAACAGCCTGAATATTCGAGCATTTCTCGACTTCATACTATCATTCATTCCATATCTCCTTGTATCCTTTTCTTTCTCTCATGCCTCCTGTTAATGATTCTCCCGTTTTATGATTCTAGCCGGATTTCCCGCAATCACCACGTTTTCCGGAAACTTCCCGCTAACCACACTTCCCGCACCTACGATGCTGTTTGCGCCGATTTCCGTTCCCTTCAATATCAGACAGTTGCAGCCAATAAACACATTATCTCCAATATGCACAGGTTTACATACCAGTTTAGAAAAATCGTTGGCGTTTCTCGCTTCTGCATCCAATGGATGGAAATCATTATCCATGATTTTCGTATTTGCGCCCACCAACACATGATTGCCGATTATAATTTCTTCTCTGGCATAAATCGTGGAACCGGAAATGCCGACCCCATCCCCGATGTAAACCTTTCCTTCTCCTCTGGCGATGATAATCGTTCTCTGATAAAGCCCCAGCAAATTTGAGAAGAAACTGCTGTTGATGGAAACATCCCTTCCTATTTCCAGAGATGCCTTCGGATAGCGGAACAGGAAAGGCCAGCCAATCAGTCTCAGTCCTTTTCCGTAGGTAATCTTATTTACCTTATAAAACAGCTTTGGCAGATGACTCTTACATTTCAACATTCGCTTTTTCTGCGTCCTTCCTCTTTTTCTCTCTAAACGTCAATAACATACTCATTCCGCCGTAAATCGTAACGGTAAACATCCTGTAGGTAAAGGAGCCATGCCCGTAGGAATGATTTTTATACAACATCGCCCATGCAAACGGAACGGCACAAATGCAGATATAGGGAATGCAGTTCTGCCATACAAATCCACGCAACCCCATCTTTTTCCGGGAGACCAGGACTCCGGTCAGCCCCAAAGCAATCAAAGCCAGGAAAAATACATTCGTAAAGCAGCTTAAGTTGGAAGCCAGTGCCATAAAGGGCGAAATCTTAAAATCACCCACATCCGCAGTGGAGGAACTCCGATAAGCCACCTGACGCACGGCCTCGCTGACCAAGTTTTCTCCCAGGACAACAGAAGCTATCACCCATTTGGAAGCCCACATGCCAACATATCCCACAGCCCAAGTCACTCCGCTCAAAACTATTTTCTTGATCTTTTTTGCAAACTCCATCGTCGTGCTTTGATTGAGCAGATAGACAAGCGGAAGCCCCATTCCCATCAGCGGAAATGTCAGGAAGTCCACGTAGCTTGTAACCATTCCGACCACCAAAAAGAAAAATCCAAGCCACTTACTGTCCAGATTTCCGTCCTGATAAATAGCAAACAACATAGCAAACAGCATCACATACGTCACTGTACAATACTGCATACAGAACGGGATTACAATCGGCACTGTAAATAGAATAGAATACAGCCAAAGGAACAAATCCTGTTTTTTCCCTTTCCGGTAGAAGATTATCAAAACAGCAGCCAGCAGTCCTGTCATGCATATGACATTCAGCCATCTAATCTGCTCATAAGACATCACCAGCAACAGCGGTTTCAAAAGTACCAGATAACCATGCCAGTATCTGGAATACTCCTCTGCCTCATATCCTTTCTTTCCTTTTAAATATTTGGTCAGATTTTCTATGGTAAACTTGCTCTTCGCATAGGTTGCTCTTGCATTTATCATTGCCTGTCGCAATGGATTCTCTTCACTCCGAATTACAGCAAGATTCAGCATCAGGGCATCTGTGATATTATCTCGTGCAGTTCCTCTGGTATTGAGCAGGAATACCTTAAGATCATCAAAATTATCGGTGGTCATTCGGATATCTTTTTCCCCATATAAACGAGGATAAGCATCCTCTTCTATCAAAATGTCAACTGACTTCCTTACATTGTCCTGCATCCTTTGAACAGGCAGTGCATACACTGCAGTTATCAGTGCAATTCCTATTGCAATACCTGCAATAAAAATGCATATTCCTTTCCCTATGGATTTTAAAATATCTTGCATATACTTACTCCTGACTCTGTTTCTTTTGTTCATAAATTTTGGCATCTACCAGAAAACGATACCAATATGCCTGCATGAATGCAAAGATCTTTCCTTCCTTTCCATCCAAGAAACCCAGCTTGAAATAATAGCGATACCAATAATACAGATGTGCCCTCATTCCCATAGGAAGCCTGTAATAGATTCTGAATTTCACAAAACGCTTCAGACGCGCCTTTGCATCCAAATCGGCGCCATCCTTCGCATCATCCTTGTGTTCAAAGTAATCCAGTACCTCTCTGCCGGCATACCAGTTGTGTTTGTTGATCCAATAAGTTAAATCCTTGTAGTCATGATGCTCGGAATCATTCCGAAGTTCCACGGTACGCCCTTCCGACAACACAATATGCTCGTCCATGTTCCGGTCTTCAATCTGTCCCTTCCCATACTTGAATACAAGCAGTTTACGAAAAGGATAGATGCCGCCGTGACGTAGCTTCTTCCCCATGAAATTAACCTCAAAGCGAAGCACCAGCCCATTGACATCCGTATCCGCGTTCTTCGCGCATAACTCATTGATTTCCGCGGCAGACGCCTCTGTCAACCGTTCATCTGCGTCAATGCGAAGCACCCACTTTGTCTGAATATCCGCAATTTCCATGCCGTATATAAACTGTTTGGAGTAATTGATAAACTCATGCTGATAAACAACTGCTCCCAGTTCTTTTGCCTTTTTTACGGTGTCATCCGTACTGAAGCTGTCAATCACCACGATTTTTTTTGCCACGGGCTGAATGGAGCGGATACAGTATTCGATATTTTTTTCTTCGTTTTTTGTTAAGATAATTGCCGTTAAATCTGCCATTGCGTTACCCCAAAATCATTTTCGCCGCCTCTATGACAATGCACTCCAGCAGATACCACCTGCTGTAGCCGTTAACCCGATAGCACCAGAGATACCTGTCCCGGATTCTGCCTGCAGCCTCCCGGATACTCTTGTGATTGCTGGCTCCACCCATGCGGAAATTTGCCAGCACCTTGTCCACAACAACAACCCGGAGCCCTTCCTTCCGCATTTGCAGATAGCATCCGTAATCATCGTGAATTCCTTTCATGCGGAAAGGATGTGCCTTGTATACATCCGCTTTCACAAACATGGTCGGATGATTCCAATCCCTTGAAGTCTGTATACTGCGGAGTCTCGCCTTTTTGACAAAGCTGCTGCCGTCCGCCTTATGCATCCGGATATTTGCAAAAAGCAGGTCACACTCACCCTTTGCAAACTCGTTCACCACCGTTTCCACCGCATCCGGTTCATACCAGTCGTCACTGTTGAGAATACCGATAATTCCGCCCTCTGCAAGACGGATTCCCTTATTCATGGCATCATAGATACCCTGATCCGGTTCAGACACGATGCGAAACCGAATTCCTTTCGCTTCCATTTGCGGGCGGAATCCTTCCGCAATTTCCACCGTTCGATCCGAAGAATTCCCATCTATGATTAAGTACTCTATCTCGTTATAGGATTGTGCCAGAACAGATCCAAGAGTTCCGGCAATGGTTGCTTCACTATTGTACGCAACCGTGATAATGCTTACTGTCTCAGGCATATCCGTTCTCCGCACACAGGACAATTTGTTATCCACCATATTGATTCATTCGTTATTCGTTCGATATTTATTCGATATTTATTGTACTCTTCGTTATTCATTCCTTATTCATTGTACTCTTCTTTACGGCTTTTCACAACTGACGTATATAATTTTTTCAAAAGTACTATCATAATAATAAACAGAACAATTCTCAAAATCATATCACAGGTAATTGCCGTCCGCAGTTCTAAGCCCGGGAATAATTTTCTTCCCCAGAATCGGAATATCTTCGCATTCATTCCGGCAAGATACACACCGCACCAAATGGCATCTGACACCTTCTGTCCGGACGCTGTCCAGTAGTAAACCACCAGCAGATTACAGAGAATCATAATCACTTCATCGCACGGAGTCTTATAGCACCAGAATACAGAGCCCAGCGCCGCCACCGCAAAAGCAGCAACTATGGAATCAGACAGTTTTGTTTTTCTCAGCAAAAAGAGCATCGAGCAGGTAAACGCGATTCCCAGACAGGCAGATGCAATCAATACCTGATAAGAATTCCAGCCGTGCTCCAGCATTTTAGAGAAAATCCCATACATAAAGAAGTCATTCGAAGAACCCTGTCCATTCCCCGCATAACCATTTATAATCTGTGCCGCTTCCGAGGAAACCTCCCTTACCGGGACAGCCTCCTGGGCATGCGCCACAATCACCGATTCCCGAAGCATCCCGCAGATTCTGACATACAGCTCGCTCAAAGCCCATCCGCCAAGCGCAAAACCGCCTGTTCCAAACAGTACCTTCCACTTTTTCCGAATCAGGAGCACCAGGAGGAACAACCCCACATTCTGCGGCTTAATACAAGCCATTGCAAGCAGAAAAGAAGCCCAGACCGGATGCTCGTCCATCAAAAATACCGCCATGATAATAAAGAGGCAAAGTAATCCGCCCATATTTCCCGAATCAAGCGCATCATCCCAATACAAAGGCATCAGGAAAAGTGCCACAGTCAGGAGAATATTCGCGAAAGCCGGAAATTCCTTCTCCATCCACCGATGAATCATCCTGCCCGTCATCACCATACTGACCACCAGAATCACATAGTAATAAACTTTGACGACACACAGCGGCAAAAAACCCGGATAAATCAAATTGGCAAGTAATCTTCCCCATGGCATTATGATGGCTGTTGCCATGGGACCGATGCTATCCAGAACAAATCCTTCTTCTGCCACCCGGCGCAAATCATACCCTCTGATTGCATAAGCGGTATTCCTCCAGTAGGTTCGAATATCCACAAGCCAAAGACCGCCAATCAGAGTCTTTCCTACGCAATATAAAATACTGCACAGTGCCAATATTATTACAGCAAACCAGAACAATGCTCTTGCAAACCTGTCTTTTCTCTCAACCATTTTTTACTTCCTCACTCTATCTTCTTTTATCAAATGCTTTGTTGTCTCTTCGTGACATGCTAATAGCGAATCAGCCAGATTTGGTCATTCGGCACCCTGCAGGTAGGTCTGTAGGGGCGGACGGCGGATTCAAACAGCATATACAAACCATTTGCCGTCATCTGAATCTGCTCCACGCCCTCCGGCAGTAGGAAACAGTTCTCCGGCTCCTCATAGGACACCTTCTCCGCATCCCACGTAAAACAGAGCAGTGCCGCGTCTTCTGTCTGATACCCCTGGCTCAGGAGCATTGTCCTGACACCCTTTTTCACGTCTCTTTTAAAGGTGATTCCCTGAATCCGTTCCGGAATTTTTACGGAAGAAGCCAGTGTCGGCGCATACGGATCCGCAATATCATAACTGTGGAGCTCTCCGGCACTTCCGTTGACATAAGATCCTATATACAACATTCCCTCATCCACAGTCAGAAAAGATGCCACCTTACTGCCATTATGATTTACCAGTCCGGCATCAAAAGACACCAGAATCTCCTCCTGTGTTCCATGGTATGTCCCGTTTGCAACAGCGGACCAGGAAATCGCATTTACCGTTCCATTTGCACCGGTTACCCAAAGAATATCATGCGCTTCATCATACGAGATGCCTCCGGTATGCGCTTGAAAGCCCAAGTCCACAATCTGCATCAGTTTCCCGCTTGCGTTCATCACGTAAAGAATGCTGTTTTTCTCCCCGGTATAGTCATAAGCCGATACCACCATGGTTCCGCCCGCCTTGGTAAAGCCCTGTACAATATAATCATTTGCATAAGTCTCCTGCAGAGACACATCATATAGTGCCGGGAGCGGGAAGGAATCCAGGAAGCGATCCGCAAGGAAATTGTATTCCTCATGTACCACGACTCTCGCAATACCCGGCTCGTTGGTCACAATACCGTCTGCCCCCAGGGAAATTACATTTCTCATCTGAACCGGCGTATTCACCGTCCAGACAAACGCAAAACTGCCCGCCTCATGAAGCTTCTGAATCGTATCCTGCTGCAGTTTTTCCACATACAGACCATAATAATCCGCGGGATATTCGGCAATCAGCTTGTCCGCATCACTCAGCTGCGTATTGCATAAAATCGGAATGTTCCCGTCAATCTCCTTAATCTGTTTCAAATATTGGTAATTGAAGGAAGCATAAACTACCCGATTCTGCATACCATGTGCTTCTACCTCAGCCACCACTGCTGCCGCAAAGCCATCTGTCTCTCCGATATCCTTCAGTTCCAGATAAATATCCAGCTCAGAATCCCGAATCATCTCAAGTACCTCTGCCAGAGTAGGAACCTTCTCCCCGGAAAAGCTACCCGCGCCGCTTCCTGCCGCGGAGTCAAACCAGCTTCCCGCATCCATCCGGCAGATTTCCTCATAGGTATAATCCGACACCCTGCCGGACATTCCCGTTATTCTAGCCATATCCGTATCATGAAAGACAACGAGGACGCCGTCCTTTGTTTCCTGCACATCCAGTTCAATCATGTCCGCACCTATGTCAACCGCACTAGCAAAGGCAGCCAGGGTATTCTCCGGCGCCACGCCGCTGTACCCCCGATGTGCAACGATGACCGGTAGGTTTTCTGCCGGGGGATTCTGGGCGTCTGCAGACTGGGGTTCCGTTGTCTGAGCATCCGCAGGCTGAGATTCCTGCGTCTGGGAATTCCCTGCTTGTGCGTCCGCAGGCTGAGTATCCGTTGTCGGGGCTTCTTCTGACTGGGAATTCCCTGCCCGCTCGTCTTCAGACTGGGATTCCCCTGCCGGTGCCAGCGACAGCCCCATATTTTTGTAGTTAATTACCGTCTTGTAGGCACCCACAGCGAGAACCAGAATCAAAATCGTTGAAATGACAACAGCAAGAATTCTCTGGAATTTCTTCTTTACCTGCTCCTCTATCTTCTCACTCTCCCAGAAATGAAAAACCAGAGGGTATAAAAACATGATAAAGAACGCTACAAACCCCTGCAGAAAGAAGCCGGCATATTTCGCCGGAACAATATGCGTTAAAATACTTGTGCCCGAAGTCAGCGCCAAAAACAGAACGCCTGCTCCCACCAAAAAACGCAGCGTTTTCCTAAGACCGCTTCCTTTTGTCTCAAAGGAAAGCAGTCTCCGCTCCAGTACCCAGCCAATCAGGAAGCCAAAGGATGCACCCGCATTGGACAGACATCCGTATCTGAGCATGGGTAGGAAAATAAGAACACATCCCAACACACAGACAATCAAATCTCTGTTTTTCCCCGCATCAGCCCAGTTCAGAAGCTTATCCAGAAAAATAATCAACACTGCACCTGCGAGGAAAGCCACCATCACATCCTCAAAAGTATGCACCCCCAGATAATTTCTGGAAAACATCACAAGTGCTGTCACGAGCCAGCAAAAAACACTGAGCCAGCGAAGCTGGCTACAGCTGTCATTTCCCTTTTTCGCTATTTCTTCTCTGCTTTTTTTCTCTTTGTTACTTTCTTCTTTCGTTTTATCTTCTTTTGCCTTCTTCCACGCAGAGAAGCCTGCCGTTCCCCAGGTTGCCACCGTTCTGGAAGTATGTCCGCTGGGCATGGAATAGCCTCCTGCCCCCGCTACCGCCTCTGCCACCGGAACAATTCGTGCCTCTCTTACCCATGGGCGCTCAATTCTAAACAGCTTTTTCGTCCACTGATTGAGCCAGCAGCCAAATGAAACATGAAACGCCATCAGCTGCCCTGCCCGCTTGTCCACACACCAGTAAATCCCTGCCAGCAAAAGATAGGTAATCATAGATTGCCCAAGCACTGTCACCTGAAGCATAAAGGAATTCAGTACTCCGGCAGAAGCCTCTCTTAAGTTTTGGAGAAACAATAAATATGTCATAATAATTTCACCTCAGTCGCGATATCATAAACTCGCAAACCCGCACCTTCGGTGCTCTATTGTCTGCTTCGCAGCCGCTTGTTTTTCTTATGCCTCATTATATCATAAGCCTTCATAAACTCGTAAACCCGCGCTTTCAGCGCTCTCTCGCCTGCTTTCGCAGGCTGTTTACTCGTTAATGGCGCTGGAAAAACAAATGTCTGCTTCGCAGACGCTTGTTTTTCCTCTGCGCTCATTATATCATACTGCAAAATAAAAAAGCTACTCAAGTCTCTCTTTTCCTGTCGCGCCGGATTAAATGCAATATTCCCTTATAGATTCCCCGAATCACTGAGAATATAAGGAACATAACGATAAATCCAAAAATTCCAAATACAATATCTGCGAATTCCATGGCTCCGGTATGCGTAACCTTTTGACCAATCTCAATCGCAAATGTGATCACAATAATTACAGTAAACACGTATATCCATGCAATGACCATCACATGATTCTTCCGTGCCAGCCACTTGAATAACGGATAAACAACAACGATAAGGAACATTCCCAGTACGCCAATCACCAGAAAATGTAACTCCTTATCAGTGAAATGATACTCATAACTGTCATTTAAGGACAACAGCTTGTTATGAATCCTTGCAATCAGTTCTACTATGTAATAAAGTATCTTTGTCAGCATTGATTTTCTCCCTAATCGTCCCACTATAATATCATTATCGGTGTTTGTTGTAAAATAGAAATAATAGTCAAAAACGGACTTACTAAAAAATTTTGCTTTATCAAACTGTTCATCCATGTATAAATCCGTCACTCCCAGAAGCATATAGGCATGCTGAGCTTTACATCTGCTAAAAGGCTGATATCCGACAGGAATCACATGTTTTTCGGCAAAGTTATACTCCAATGAGGTACTCTGCCCCTTTGACGGATTTACAACAAGCCACATTAAATCTTCAATCTCTAACCGGGCTTTGAAAATCATGCCGTACCTTGAATCACCACCGAGTTTTGCAACCTCCGGTCTTGAATCAGATCTGGCAATATCCTCTTTATCTAACGGTTCCTAATGGGTTAGAAGCGTCCCCTCTACACATAACTACAATTCCAAACTATTCTCCAGCAAAAGAAAATCATATATACTCATTGTAGTTATTCCATTCTCATCATGCTTTACCTTAACAACATCCTTCACTATAACAATCTTCTTGAATGAATCATTTACATTAAGCAGAGAAGCCTTTTCTTGTTCTTCCTTCTCCTTATCCGGTATACTAAACGCAGATTGGATATAATATCTCCTGCTTCCCAGATTCGCCACAAAATCAATCTCTAACTGCTTTTTCTCTTGGACACCTTCCTCGTTACGGCTTCGTTTGTGAACTACACCTACATCGACCTGAAATCCCCTCATTCGAAGTTCATTGTAAATAATATTTTCCATCAGATGTGTTTCCTCCACCTGCCGGAACCCAAGCCTTGCATTTCGCAAACCAACATCCTCAAAATAGTACTTAAGTGGCGTTCCAATATACTTTCTACCCTTTACATCATAGCGATTTGCTTCATCCACAATAAACGCATCTTTCAAATATTCTAAGTATTGTCGAATCGTATTTAAACTAATGTCCGACTGTATAACACTTTTAAAGGTTGCCTCTATCTTGGACGGATTCGTAAGCGATCCGGTTGCGGATGCTAAAATATTAATCAAGTCATTTAATTCCTGTATCTTTTCGATACGATTACGCTCAACAATATCCTTTATATACGTTTCTTCAAAAAGTCTACTCAGATAATTAATTTTCTGTTCTTCCGTCTTCATCGTTACTGTCAATGGCAAGCCACCATAAGTAACATACTCCGCCCATCCCTGGTAAACATCTCCTTCATAGGCTTCCATAAATTCTTTGAAACACAGCGGATATACATGAACTTCATCGCCTCTGCCTCGAAATTCAGTAATAATGTCTTTGGATAAAAATTTGGAATTACTTCCGGTCACATATACATCCACATTCTGGATATGAAGCAGTGAATTCAATACTTCTTCAAAATCTTCCAGCATTTGTACTTCGTCCAACAAAATATAATATTGTTCCTTGTCTGTAAGTAAAGTATCTAAATAATCCAATATTGCATCCGGGTCTCGATATATCTTATTTTTCCTTTGATCAAGCTCAATTGTAATGATATGTTTTTCATCAATTCCCTGGGCTAGCAAATAGTCTCTAAAAATTTTAAAAATCAAATAGGACTTACCACATCTTCGAATTCCGGTAACCACTTTAATCATACCATTATGCATACGCTCTACAAGCGCTTTCAAATATCGCTCTCTTTTAATTTCCATATGCGCCTCCGTCACTGAAATATGTGGGTTATTGTGCCCTCGTTTTTCAATATTATACTTCAGTTTTTGCGAATTGTAAATATTCCATTGAAAATCAAGGGCACATTTGCACCGTTTTTTCACAGTGCACATCCACCCTCAATGACTATTGTATAAAAACAAGAAATCAGAAAGTCTTAACTTCCGGAAATTTTACCACTCAAATACAAAGATTGGAGCCCACTTATTGTAGCACTCCAATCTTCATTATTTTACACCGGTATTCGTTTCAAAGATATCAGTTTCTTTGATTCTTTTTCATTCTGTCAGACCTTTCCCTTTCACAAATGCAAGGATCTCTTCATGCCTTCTTCTCGAACAAATCCTGCCGGGTCAGAATACCAATCACAAGGGTACCATCCTCAATCAGGCTGATTCCGAAAAAATCAACGTATGCCTGTTTTGCCATTCCCGGCATCCCTGGGCTATAAAAGCAGGAAATCTGTAAGTTCATATTTTTCTGTTTTTCTATATTACTTCCAGTATTCGTCCATGTATTTATTAGCATCAGTCTCTTTCAAGGAAAACTTCTCCATTATCTTTTCTAAAGTATCCTGCTTCGCTATACCTAGTTCGGCGCATGACTCAATCATCAAGCCAATAGATTGCTGTATTCCATCCTGCATTCCCAGTTCATACTCATCCGCTTTAATTGCCTTCAAGGTCTCCTCCTCGTTATATTCAAATATACTCATAGGTATCACCTCCGCCTTATTCTTACGAAGAAATTCAGCTAATACTCCACATTCTATGCACTCATCTACCGCACGTGGAACTGCCTCCTCTACAGGAACTTCTTCTGCATATTTCCGCACACAGTCAACATACTGCATATACTCTTTCAGTATCCGGCACTGGTTCTTTAATTTCTCATTGTTTCCCTCGTTGATATTCAAAACCTGGACTTTTAGTTCCAACTGCGGGTCACCCTTGTCCGCCTCATACGCTTCCGACAACCGCAATTCCGTTTTTTCCGGAAAATACTCTGTTCCATTATAAAACACCACAAAATTTTGTTCCTCTCTTTCTCATAGGATGCAGAAAAAAGGAACACTTATATTGCCATTCCGCCTTCTCTTATCCTATGCTCAATTAAAATGTGGTTTAAAGCATAGAATTCGCGCAGACCGAAACAGAATTGTTCTGATAGAAAATAGAAATCTTAGGTCAAAGAATATATGCTTTGAATATATTATATCAAAACACTTTAGATTATACAAATACATTCTGCAATTTTCGTAATTTTTCTGCAATTTTCATAATTTACCATACCGCACACATTCCAAAGTGAAAGCAATTTGCTTCCATTTTGGAATGTGTTCATTTCGTCAATCACAACCTACCGAACTACTCCACCGTCACACTCTTTGCCAGATTTCTCGGCTTGTCAACATCCAACCCTTTTGCCACGCTGACATAATAGCCCAATAACTGCAGGGGAATTACAGCAAGGCTGGTTGCGAAGCAACCGGCAATCTTGGGAATATAGACAGAGAAGTTCGCCGTGTCCTCAATGCTATAATTCCCGTAGGTAGTAACACCCATCAAATACGCTCCGCGGCTTTTCACCTCAACCATATTACTCAGCGTCTTCTCAAACAAATCCTGCTGGGTCATAACACCGATTACAAGGGTACCATCCTCAATCAGACTGATTGTACCATGCTTTAACTCTCCTGCCGCATAAGCTTCTGAGTGAATATAGCTGATTTCCTTTAATTTCAGGCTTCCCTCCAGGCTGATTGCATAGTCAATTCCACGTCCTATAAAGAAAATGTCCCTGCTGTTTGCATACTTGCTGGCAAACCACTGAATCTGCTCCTTATCATCCAGTATCTTCTGAATTTTGCCGGGAATCGTCTCCAACTCTTCTAGAAGTTCGGCGTATCTCGCCTGATCCATCTCTCCACGAGCCACCGCACACTGAATCGCCAAAAGATACATAACGATGAGCTGTGTACTGTAAGCCTTTGTTGTTGCAACCGATATCTCCGGCCCGGCTAATGTGTAGAGCACATGGTCAGCCTCTCTGGCAATGCTGGAACCAAGCACATTAATAATCCCCAGCGTTTCTACTCCTCTGCTCTTCGCAAGGCGCAGGGCTGCTCATAAATCTCCTTCAGCATAAAATGTTCAAAACCGCCCTTTTCGGCAGCTTCTGCATCCCATTCAATCTCGACCAAATCCTTGCTGATTTCTTCGCGGTCAACATTATAAAAGGAAAGGCTGTCCTTTTCCAGAACCGCGATTTCCATATTTCCGATATAATATACCCGGCGGGTATACTTTAAAATCGCCGGTACATCCGATGCAATGTAACAGCCATCTGCCCCTTTACCTACTATCAACGGACTATCTTTCCTGACCGCATACAATTTGTCCGGGCAATCTGCAAACATAATTCCCAATGCATAGGAACCCCGGATTCACAGCATTGCGCGAGAGATTGCTTCCAGATGATCTCCACCTAACTTCTTATCGTAGTAATCCAACAATTTCGCCGCAACCTCGGTATCTGTCTGGGAATAAAATGTATAACCTGCTTTTAGAAGCTTCTCTTTCAATTCCTGATAATTTTCAATAATTCCGTTATGTACAATTACCACAGAACGGTCTGTTTTTTGCAACCCCTAAATACCTAAAAATGCAGAATGCTTTCCCAAAAGTTGC
>CAMEDC010000064.1 GCA_945913255.1 uncultured Lachnospiraceae bacterium | reverse complement strand
GCAGATATAGTTCATCGGTAGAACGCTAGCTTCCCAAGCTGGAGAGACGGGTTCGATTCCCGCTATCTGCTTTTTTTGATGCCAATTTACTCCCGTCCAAACTCATGTCTGAAATAATCCATGACTGCTGTTACCTGACTGCCGTCCTCGAAAGTTTCCTTCAGGCAGTTAACCGGATAGGAAATCGGCTTGTTCCAGAGAGTTTCCACAATTCCCAAAGCTGCCTGATACGCCATTCTCTCCAAAGCTTCCACCGTAAATGCTGCCGTATGCGGTGTCACAATGACATTGGGCATGGAAAGCAGCGGATTATCCGGCTTCGGCAGATTTCCTTCAAAAACATCCAGTGCCGCACCTTTGATTTTCTTCTCCTGCAGCACCTGAATCAATGCCGCCTCATCCACAACCTCGCCTCTGCCCGTGTTAATCAGGTAAGCGGTATCCTTCATAAGTGCCAGCTGCTCTTTCCCGATTAAATGTCTGGTCTGTGCCGTTCCGGGCAGATGCAGGGAAAGATAATCCGCCTGCCGGATCACCTCACTCATATCACGATATAATGTGCCATATTCCCGCTTCTCTACGTCTTCAATGTGTCTGTTATATCCCACGACTTTCATATTCAGTCCAAAGCACGCCATTTTTGCCACCTGGGTACCGATATTTCCCATTCCGATGATACCCAGTGTTTTTCCGGCGACATTGTGTCCGTACTGCTTACGCACTTCCATATTTCCGCCCTTGAGTCCATTGTTATAGTCAATGGATTTTTTCGCCAGCATCAGAATCAATCCAATCGTGTATTCCGCGACGGCACTCTGGTTGGACTGCGCCGCATTGGTAACCTGTATACCACGTTTTGTCGCTTCCTCCACATCAATGCAGTCCACTCCGACACCATGCATGGAAATCACTTTCAGGTTTGGACAGGCATCCATAACCTCCTTATCCAGTATGGCATTTCGATTCAAAATGGCATCACATTCTTTGCCTGCCTTCATCACCGCCTCTTTATCCGGTCCGCAGCCCTCAACAAGTTCGCAGCCATACTCCAGCAGAAGTTCCCTTCCCTTTTGATTAATCGGTTCCGGTATTAAAACACGATATGTTTTCTTCTCTTCCATTTTCTCTCCCTTTCACCGCCAATGGCGATTTCCTCTTTCCGTTTCTTAGTAATGCGGATATTCCACACAGTGCTCAATAAATTCCACCATCTGATTTAAGCCGAATACAGGGACATCTGCAATTTCCTGAATCTGCTCTCCGAATGGCGCAAAATTCTGACACTCCAGCACAATTGCTCCGGTATCTGGGAACTGTTTCATATGCTCCTTTGTCATTTGAATAATACATTCCCGGATTCCTTCCATGTTTCCTTCCACATGATCCGAAATAACCATCCGGCTGAAATCCGACTGTTCCGGCAACCCGCTTACATGAATCGGAATATCTTTCTGCGACCATCCGTTTCTCTGAAAAAGATATTCTGTCATCAGCGATGCCTTTTCCGTGAAAATACCGATTGACTTTTTTGCTCCGATCATCGTGTGTATCAGCGGAATTAAGGCAAGTACTGAGGTAAACACCGGGATGTCAACCGCCTCTGCCAGTTCCTTCTGAAAGCCGGCAAGGAAGCCACAGGAAGTGGTAATCGCCTTGCATCCTTCCTGCTCCAGTTCCCTTGCTGCCTTGATAAAGGCATTTAATAGTACCTCATCCGCATTGGACGGTATTTTATGATCCGGAAAAACATCTTTCACAATCCGGTACTTGACCGGAAATGAAAAAGTTCTCGCATTCCCCACATCTCCCCGTATTCTCGGGAAAACCGTCTCCAACATCAGAATACCCACATTCTGACCATAATTTGTATATCCGCCAACCACTTTCATACTCCACATACCTTTCCCGCATGAACCTTTCCCAAAGAGGGCGGGTTCTGATGCACAAAATATAATTTTTCCGTATATTCACGGCAAAAAAGGCGCCGGGAGTTTTCACTCTCAGCGCCTTTGCTTATCCACATTTTAATCGTTTCTCTTCTATCTGTCAATACTTATCACGGCATCGGTACCTTAACGGTACTTATCTCGAAGACAATACCGCAACTGTTTCTTCTCTTTACTTTTTCACTCTAGCGCACCCAGCCATTCCAATGCATTCCAAATGCCGTCTTCGTCCACATCGGTAGTTACAAAATCAGCTTTCCCTTTTACCTCCTCAGCGGCATTTCCCATGACAATGGCAACTGCGGCACACTCCAGCATGGGAATATCATTGCTGCTGTCTCCGATTGCCACGGTCTGTCCCATGGGAATATCCAACGCATCTGCCACAAATTTTATCGCACTGGCTTTTGAGAAACCCTTCGGCATAATCTCATAATATCCGCCGTTGCGGTCCACGAAATCAAGCTTCTCACGAAATTCTGCCTGAAACTCAAGCATCCGTGCAGCATCTTCCACATAGGCATAGAATTTATCAAAATGTCCCACCGCATCCTCATAGCTTCCATACTCCTGAGATTCAAACTGCTTGATGAACTCTGCAAAAGAGGGAGAAAACATCTTTTGAGGACTGTCATTGTAATTATTATTACTGCCTTCCAGCACCGCATCAATCCGGTATTTGCGCAGACCTCTTATAATTTCAATTGATTCTTCTTCCGAAAAAGTCCTATGTAGCAGCGTCTTTCCGCGATAAACAACCATTGTACCGCACCCCAGCGCCAGTCCGTCAAATTCTGTCAATCCGGTTATATCCGGTCCAACCAGCTTCCGGCTTCTTCCCGTATTAATCAAACAGATATGCCCGTTGGCTCTGGCTTTTTGTATCGCTCTTTTGGTACTTTCCAGCATGATATGGGATTTCTCACCAATCAGGGTTCCGTCTATGTCAAAAAAGATAAGCATTGTATCCTCCGTTGTCGCGGCGTTCGCCCCGCTTCAAAGCTTTGCTGTACGCACGACGACCCGGCAGAATGCTCCGCCGGGTCGTAAATTACTCATTTCTATTCTTAAGCAACCTTGCTCTTTGCAAGCTCAGCCAGGGTCTTGAAGCCCTCAGCATCGTTAACTGCCATCTCTGCCAGCATCTTTCTGTTCATGTCAACACCAGCCAGCTTCAGGCCGTACATAAACTTGCTGTAGGAAAGACCGTTCAGTCTTGCTGCTGCATTGATACGTGCAATCCACAGCTGTCTGAACTGACGCTTTCTCTCTTTTCTGCCTGCGTAGGAGCTTGTCAGAGCTCTCATAACAGACTGCTTTGCTACTCTGTACTGCTTGCTTCTTGCTCCTCTGTAGCCCTTTGCAAGCTTTAATACTCTATTATGTTTCTTCTTGGCATTCATGCCGCCCTTAATTCTTGCCATGTCTCTTTTTCCTCCTTACCAGACTTATAAATAGGGTAAAATCTTCTTCATATTCTTTACATTTGTTGCATCTGTCATAGCAGGTTTTCTCAGATTACGCTTATTCTTCGTAGTCTTCTTGGTTAAGATATGGCGCTTGTAAGCCTTATTTCTTTTTAACTTACCTGTTCCTGTCACTTTAAAACGCTTTGCAGCTGCTCTGCTTGTCTTCATCTTGGGCATAACATATTCCTCCTAAACTTAAATTAATCTATTTTAACCTTTGCACGCCAGAATTCTAACGCTTCTCAGTTAAAAACATTGTCATACTTCTGCCTTCCACCTTGGGTGCCTTCTCAACCACAGCAATGTCGGAAAGACTTTCGGCGAAATCATCCAGAATGTGCTTGCTGTTGTTCATGTGTGCCATCTCACGACCGCGGAAACGAAGTGTCACCTTTACCTTGTCACCCTTGGTAAGAAATTTTCTCGCCGCATTTACCTTAGTGTTCAAATCGTTGGTGTCAATATTAGGAGACAAGCGAATTTCCTTGATTTCAATAACCTTCTGCTTCTTCTTCGCTTCCTTCTCTTTTCTGATCTGCTCGTATTTGTACTTGCCATAATCGACAATCTTACAAACGGGGGGTTTTGCGGTAGGCGCAATCTTTACCAGGTCAAGTCCCGCATCCTCAGCCATCTTCATGGCATCTCTGGAAGACATAATACCCAGCTGCTCGCCGTTCTCCCCAATCAGACGTACTTCTTTGTCCCTAATCTGTTCGTTAATCATTAAATCGCTAATGGTCGTATACCTCCATATAAGAAAATAAACCTCTGCGTCACTCAGGTACGCAAAAAAAGTGGATAGCATAACTATCCACTTCATCTCGCTCAATGACAGTCCTTCTCTTGTTTTCACATAGAAAAGGTGTTATAATCTGAACGCTTACTGACGCGATTGTCGTAAGGTGAGAGTGGATACTCTGCTTGCTGTTGTGCTTCACACACTGATATAGAATATCACTTCTCTCTTTCTCTGTCAATACCTTTTATTTTTTTTATGCTGCTTTTTACTATTTTTCCTCAAAAGTTGCACAAGCCGTTGCATGGCAGTCACAGGCACCGCAGCCTTCAATGTCAACATGATTTGCTACGCATTTATAGTTGGAATTATAGGTACACTTTGTTGCCTCACAGTCAATGCTGATTGTTTTGCTGGGATGCAGCACCGAGCTCTTGAAAGCATCCTGTCCTTCTCTTCTCTGTACAAAGCTCTCACAGCAGGTATCGTTGGAGCAGCAGGCATGCTTCCCGCCTACCATAATGTCACCCTTGCTGCAAAGGTGCTGCTCATTGTAAATACAATTCTCCACCACACATTTTAAATCCGCCATATTTTCCTCCATTCTGCTACCGATGCAAAAGGTCTGTCTGGGTAGCGACCGACAGACCTGATTTCAGTATGCACAATTTTCGGGAAAATATGCAAAAATATTATTTTGCTTCTTCCTGTACCTCTTCCTTCCTGATTTCCTTGGTACGAATTTCGGTGCAAATCTGCTCCGTGAATTCTTCCAGAGTCTTCTGTCCCTCATCGCCCAGGAAACGGCTTCTGACGGAAACTTTTCCTTCTTCCTCTTCTTTCTGACCGACTACCAGCATGTAGGGAAGCTTATCCAGCCTTGCCTCACGAATCTTGTAGCCAATCTTCTCGGAGCGCTCATCCACCGTCACGAGAACACCGTTCTTTTTCAGAGAAGCAGCCACCTTTTTCGCATAGTCGGAATACTTCTCGGAAATCGGCAGTACGCGCACCTGTTCAGGGCAAAGCCAGGTGGGGAACTTACCCTCATACTTCTCGGTCAGCCACGCAAGTGTTCTCTCATAGCATCCCATGGAAGTTCTGTGGATAATATAAGGACGAACCTTGTCACCATTCTGATCAATGTAGTACATATCAAACTGCTCTGCCAGCAGGGCATCCCACTGAATGGTAATCATGGTATCTTCTTTGCCGTACACATTCTTCGCCTGAATATCTACCTTGGGGCCATAGAAAGCAGCCTCGCCCTCTGCCTCATAGAAAGGAATCTCCAGCTCGTTCAGAACATCTCTGATGTGCTGCTGGGTCTCCTCCCAGACCTCCGACTCTCCGATGTACTTATCCTTGTTGTTCGGATCCCACTTGGAAAGCCTGTAGGTTACATCATCATTAACTCCAAGGGTCTCCAGGCAATATTTTGCCAGTGCAAGACATCCCTTGAATTCTTCCACCATCTGGTCGGGTCTGACAATCAGATGTCCCTCGGAAATCGTAAACTGACGCACACGGGTCAATCCGTGCATTTCACCGGAATCCTCATTTCTGAACAATGTAGAGGTTTCACTGTATCTGCAAGGTAAGTCACGATAGGATTTCTGGCTTGCCTTATACACATAGTACTGGAAAGGACAGGTCATGGGACGAAGCGCAAATACTTCTTTATCTTTTTCTTCATCGCCAAAAACAAACATACCTTCCTTATAATGATCCCAATGTCCGGAAATTTTGTACAAATCGCTTTTTGCCATAAGAGGAGTCTTGGTACGCATATAACCCCACTCGTTGTCCTCCAGGTCCTCAATCCATCTCTGAAGAGTCTGGATAATCTTGGCACCCTTTGGCATCAGCAGAGGAAGACCCTGTCCGATGACATCCACGGTAGTGAACAGTTCCATCTCACGTCCCAGCTTGTTGTGGTCGCGGTTCTTTACATTCTCCCAGTAAGCAAGATACTCCTCCAGCTCCTCTTTCTTGTTGAAAGCCGTTCCGTAAATACGTTGGAGCTGTGCCTTGCTGGAGTCACCATGCCAGTATGCCATAGAGGAAGAAGTCAGCTTGAAAGCCTTAATCCCCTTGGTGCTCATCAGGTGAGGGCCTGCACAAAGGTCTGTGAACTCACCCTGTCTGTAGAAGGAAATCTGTGCATCCTCGGGCAAATCCTGAATCAATTCCACCTTATAGGGCTCACCCTTCTCTTCCATAAATTTGATTGCTTCCGCTCTGGGGAGTGTAAACTTTTCCAGCTTCTCACCCTTTTTGATAATTTTCTTCATCTCAGCTTCCAGGTTATCCAAATCTTCTCTGGAAAACGGAGCATGGTCGAAGTCGTAATAAAATCCGGTATCAATGCTGGGTCCGATGGTCAGCTTTGCATCCGGAAACAAATTCTTCACAGCCTCTGCCAGCACATGGGAAGCAGTATGTCTGATGGTTGCCAGACCTTCCTTGTCATTTGCGGTACAAATCTGTAATTCACAGTCCTTGTCAAGCACTGTTCTTAAATCCACCACTTCTCCGTCTACCTTGGCACAGCACGCCACACGCGCCAGTCCCTCGCTGAGGTCAGCAGCAATGTCATAGACGCTTTTACTTTCCGCATACTCTTTTACAGAGCCGTCCTTCAATGTGATTTTCATTTTTCTCTTTCCTTTCTTTTTTGCTATCTCTGCTCATAAGCAGGCTCGAAATGTCTTCGCCATTTCTCGCTCGCGTTGCCCGTGAGTCTGACTCTGCTTGTTCGCGCAAAAAAAGTCCCCTGCAATATTCCTATTGCAAGGGACGTTATTCACACGCGGTTCCACCCTTGTTGCAGTTTTCGCCGCTTATGCAGCGTTTCCTGCCACCTTCATTTGCTCGTAACGGGAGCTGCCGGGCTGTATTAAAGCCACTCCGAGATGGTCTTCACATGCATTCCTGCCAACCGCTCTCAGCTCTGACGGAAATAATCTCTTCCGATCAGGCGGTTTTCTCTGGAGCCTTCCTGCATCTTACTGTTCTCCTCAACGTTTTCACTTATTGCCTGGAACTTATGATTTCTTATCATAGTACTTTTTTTCCGGAATGTAAAGCACTTTTTTACTTACTGCTCATACTTATTTGCCGTCTATTTCTTCCGTGATATAAGCTTCCACAGCCTCCCTGCTCATTTCAAGAGAAACCGCCAGTTCTCCGTAAAGGCTCTCTTCTGCAAGATGGTAATACTTGGCATCCACAGCGGTCACTTTCCGCCCTGCCTGAATACGCTTCTGTTTTCTGAGGTAAATCGTTTTGATAATCCGTACCCACTCCTCACATTTGTTGGTTCTCATGCACTCGCGATAGGCCTGTTCCGATAATTTCTCGTTTGTGATATCAATCAGAGGAAGCCCCGGTATGGTCTGAATCAGCTTTTCCGCTTCCTCACGGTTCAGTACTTTTCTCATGGATTCTTTTGGGGAATCCACAGGAACATATACCGTACTTCCCGATAAATACAGTGGCTTCAGAATATAGTATTCCCGGGTCTTATCTACTCCCGAAATGTCCAGCCGGGTGATATTCTGCACCTCACAGACACCCTTATTTCCACACACTACATACTCACCTATCGAAAACACAAATAACCTTCCTTTCTGCCAAAATAGAAAACTTCCATTGCTCATTATCATGAAAGAAACCAAATGCCGTCTCCGGCTCCTCCTGGCTCCCTTTCAAACATATCATATCCATATTTTAACAGATTCAACCGCAAAATGTCAGTCAATTATATCGTTTCAAATAATTTTTGTGAAAATTATCCATACAAAAAGAAGGGCGCTTTGTGCAAAGTGTCCTTCTCTCTGACTGATTCTCTATATGGGTAGCAGCTTAAAAATTGCTGTATTTGCATATACCATCGGCTTATTGTGTGCAAAAAACAAAACACCCGTTGCTGTAGCCCGGATTTCCTCCACAACCTCTCCTTCGCAGGCATCCAGAATATAGGCCAGGAGCTGTCCTTTTTCCACGCGACTGTTTACCTCCGCGAGACTCCTGAAAATACCCGATTTTTCCGGCCGCAGCGTCATAAGTTCCCTGTCCGTAAACACCCTGGAGTTGACACCGGAAGAAACTTCTGTTTTGAGAATACCAAGTGTTTTCATGAACCTCAGAATACTCTGTATCATTTCCTCCGCACTCTCTTCGTCAATTGTATCCGTCACGGTACCGTAAAGGCTGAAGGCATTTGTCTCCCATATCTGCCAGTTATAGTTCAGTGTGGTAGTGTCATAGGGCTTAGGCACCTTTAAAACGATATAGGGCAGGCCAAAAGTCCTTGCTTTTTCCACATTTTCATAACCGGTTTTCATCATACGGACATGGGGGCTGAATTTGTCGGGCATATAAAACGAGGCAAACTGTATCCCGTTTTCGTAGGCACTGACCTCTTCAAAAATGCCTGCCGCAATTCTCTGAGTTGTCTCTCCGAGGCGATAACCGGGAAACATTCTGTTGATATCCGTGTTGTCCGTAGGCCAAAATCTTTTCTCGATATTCATGGAGCTTGGATTCAGTGCCGGAATCACAAGAATCTCTTCTTTGTCATCCAGAGCTCCCGCCTCCTCCAGTTTTTTCAAGACGGATACCAGCCGAGAACAGGGATAGATTTGCTGATATTCATTTCCTCTCATGCTGCCCACAATGCAAAGCGCCTTTTTTCCCTGTCCAAACCGGTAACCATGAATACGAAAATCATCTCTGTAAAGGGACGGTATCGTATAAAGTAATTCCTTTCTCATGCTTCATCCGCCTCGTATTATATAGTAGTAGTTTTTAGAGACCCTCTCCAAGGTCTTTAATACTATTAAGTCATTCCTCCAAAATTCGTTCTATTTCCCAAACAATGGCAGGATAATTCAGCTCTTCTTTCACCGTCAGTTCGTTTAAGTTCTCCACAACCTTGTCGTTGTAGTGCAATCCTGTTCTGGGAATGCGGCCTGTGAGGCGGTGCACTTCACGCGACATGGATACCCGGTCGGCATGAAGTCTTCCGTACAGATCAATCCGCTCCACTCTTTTTCTTATGTCCATCGCATCCACCTTCCCGTCTCTTTGGTAAAAAATAAAGACGCTCTGCTGTTAAGCAGAACGCCTTTGTTTCTGATAGGAAGAGTTTAACTTCTTTTCCTCTTACTGTCAATCTTTTTTATTCCGCGGTCTTGACCTGACCCTGGCTGCTTATTAATCGATTACCTTTACGCTTTCAATCACAGGCTGGTTCTCTTTCTGTACAGTACCGTTGTTATCCGTGACGGGAGTTGCCTCACAGATGGCATCCACCACATCCATGCCGTCGGTCACATAGCCAAAGCAGGCGTACTGTCCATCCAGGAAAGTACTGTCCTCATGCACAATAAAGAACTGGGAGCTTGCACTGTCCATCAGCTGGGAACGCGCCATGGAAATTGCACCGCGTGTATGAGACAAATTGTTCTCCACACCGTTTTTGGAAAACTCGCCCTTGATTCTCTCATCGGAACCGCCGGTTCCGTTGCCTAAGGGATCGCCTCCCTGAATCATAAATCCATCAATAATACGATGAAAGGTAAGTCCGTCATAAAATCCATCCCCTGCCAGCTTCAGGAAATTGGCAACCGTTATGGGAGCTGCATCCGCATCCAGTTCCACTGCAATGGTGCCGTAGTCCTTCACCGCAATCTCTACATGATGCTTCCCTGTCACCGCTTCACTCTGCTCGCTGCTCTGTGTCTGTTCACTTCCGTTCTCAGAAGTCTCATCTGTACTTTTGCTGCCGCAGGCTGCCAGAGACATCACCAGCGCTGCAGTCAGAATCAAACTGAAAAACTTTTTCATATCTCTCCTCTTTTCTGTACTGCTTATAAACTTAGCGCCAAAAAACAGTGGCAGGCAGTACGCCGCCACTGAGTTATTGTAGCAAATCAATTATGGGTTTTCAAGGGTGCTTTCCTCAATTTCACAGACTTCATCAAATTTTCATATTTTACTCGGAAACTTCGTTCAAAGGAAGGAAATTTTTGGTCATTCATAGTCTCAATCTGATATTCTAAAGCAAAATACACTTAAATATAATATTTTCTTCAAATAGTATTCTAAAATGACATGATTTCTGGTATCATAATTTATGGGTACTACCAAAACGGTTAGCGGTTCGCCTTTCGCCAAAATGAGTACATTTTGAGAACTTCCAAAGTTGTATTTTGGAGGTGATACAATCGGAAAATAACGTGAAAGGAACAAAAGATGCTAGGAACAGTAGTCGGTATTGTTGGTATTGTGGTGACGATTATTAGTATCATCGTTACGGTAATCAGTATCAAACAAACCGCTGAGAAACATAAACAGCAAAAAAGCAACCGCCCGACCAAGGAATAGGTTGCTTTTTGATTAGTAACTTATAACAAGGCGAACCGTTGCTGTACGGTAGCGCCTTTATCTATGATTATCCTACCATTCCTAAATCAAAACGTCAATATTTTTCTTAAAAGCCGTTATTTCTCCCGTTTCACAACAATTCACATTTTCCCCGGAAACAACTTACAGAACCGCTCTCTATGCCATAAAGTCAATTCTGCGTCCCTGCAGCTGTTCTTCTTCCGCTTTTACAGCGCTCCAGTCTACCTCTTCTATCCTCTTTAAAAGTGCTTCAACAGAATCAGCTCTCACTACAGTCCTCTTTACAGGCTCCTTGCTTTCCTCCGCCTCTTTCTTTTGGATTCTTTCTTCCGCCTCATTCTTGCCGATTCTTTCTCCTGTTTTCGCTGAAGAATCCGCCCTCTTTGACCCCTCCCGGCTCTCTTCACGCCTCTCTTCACGCCTCTTCTCGATACGCTCGCGCTGTTTCTCATTCACCTTCTCCAGCTCGGCAAAATAAGAAATCTTTCCTTCGCTGTCAATGGCAATACCGATGCGGGAAACTTCATGTTCTCTATCGCCCAGCTGTGTCTTCATCTCTCCCAGTCTGGAAACCGCATCATCGAGAATACTCAGATTCTGCTTTTTATACGAGTCGTCAGCCGCCATCTTCTCCAGCTCTTCCGGTGTTAAAAGCACGCTGTACTCTCCCGTTCCTCTTGCCAGATAACGTTCTGCCTCCTCATCCGTCTCATAATCGGCAATGATGAAATCCATATTGCCGTATTTCTTTTTCAGTTCCTTCAGAAGATTTTTTGCGTCTTCGCTCAGAGTTACCCTGCCGGATGTCACTGTCTCTGAAATTTGGCTACTTTTCTCTGCGCTACTCGCCGGGCTATTCTTTCCTGCGCTGTTCACTAAGCTTCTCACATCCACCGTGCCTGTTGCTGTCTTCGCCGCTCCGGTCGTATTCTCCTCCTTTGCAGCCTTCGTTCTTTCATAGAGACTGTTCCGATACGCCTCATAACTTCCCACTCTGTTCATTTGCCTGCCCTCCATTGCTCTGCTTTGGTCGTTCCGTCGACATCCTTTCATTCTTTATTTCGGAGAACAGGTTTGAAAACTTTAGTGCAACATTTCCTGCATCAGTTCTTCCCCAGTTCCCTGTTAATCGCATTGGCTCTGTCCTGAATTTCCTCTGTCGTGAGATTGTGTTCATTGCGGACGACAAATTTCATCACAGCCTCCGTCCCTTTCACACCGTCAAACTTTGCCTCATTTACCAGGGTCTGACCATAGTCAAACAAAATCATCTTTGGTTTTCTCATGAATTCTCATTTTCCTCCTATGCCCCACCTTTCATCTATCTCAGTTCGTTTCTCACCCCACAGCAAGGAATAGATTTTATTCCTATTTTTCGCTTAAAGAATCCGGTCAATTGGGGTTTACTCTTTGAAATCACTCTTAAGAACTGCATACTGCGCAGTGTCATATTGTTCAAAATTAATTTTCATCTCTTATCCTCCCTTAATTGATAAATCAGAAATTTGCATTCCCGTAAATTCATTCCTCTACATATTCGTAAGCTAGTCTGGGGCTGTGGTTTCTCACATATATAATCCCGCAGCGCCGGAACCCAAAACGCTCCAAAGCATGCTGTACAATTTTGTTGTCCTTGTGGGTATCTGCCCGAAGATGTGGCAGTTGCCTGCGGCAGAAATCAAAGCAGGCCGCCGCCACACCCTTTGTCTTTCCGTTGGAAGTCAGCCGATGAATCGTGCCGTATGTGTCATCTCTGCTCCAGGCACCATCCTCTATGTAATTGTATGTGGGATCCTCCCCTACAATAAACGCAAAAGCTCCTACCGCCTCCCCGTTTACCTCGCAGATATAATAATTTCCTGCCATAATATCCTTCATGGCATCTTCTCTTCCGGGATATGACGGTTCCCACTGATTGGGATTGTGATTCTCTGCCATAATCTTCCTGGAATAATCGTACATTACAAGAATATCCGGTATGTCTTCCATAGTTGCTTGTCTGATTTGCATGATTTCTCCTCTTTCTTCATCCTACAGCAATTCCAAATATGTCTTCATGTTAATCTGCCCATTTTCCATCGTCGATGCATTGGCTGCTGCCAGTGCCGCCGCTTTTTGCAGTGCTGTCTCCGGGTCATCTCCTGACAGTTCGCTCATGCACAGGGAAGCCACCACCGTATCTCCGCAGCCCACCGTATTGACCGCTTTCACCTTCCTGGCCTCCTGATAAACCTCCTGGCTCGCGCCCCGATTTCTATCTATATAAAAAAGTCCTTCTGCTCCCAGGGAAATCACCAGTTTGCCGACCTGTTCACAAATCCGGTTCGCTTCCTCCGCAAACAGCTCCCGTGTATCTATTTTTTTCCCTGCCAGAGATTCCAGCTCTTTCAGATTCGGCTTGAGCAAATCAGGTTTCGCCTGAATCCCCTCCCGCAAGGCTTCCCCCGAAGTATCAAGTATCACCTTAACACCGTTTGCATGGCATTCTTCAATCAGCTGTCTGTATATACCTACCGGAACACCTTCCGGCACGCTGCCAGACAATACCACCATCTCACACATTTCGAGACAACCGGAAAACTGTTTTCTGAATTCCTCCAGTTCTTTCTTGCTGATTATCGGTCCCGGCTCCAGAAGTTCCGTCACACTGCCGTCATCCGCAAGAAGATTGACATTCGTGCGGGTCTGACCCTTAATCTTGGTGAAATGGCACTCCACGCCAAGTTCCTCCATGGCTTCCTCAATTAGCTTACCGCCGGCTCCGCCAAGAAACCCCACCGCCGCCACCGGCATGTGGAACTGCCGCAAGATCTTTGTCACATTGATGCCCTTGCCGCCAGCTACGCTCACTGCACTTTTCAAGCGGTTTACCGCCCCTGGCTGAACTCTCTCTGTCTCACAGGTCTTGTCCACCGCCGGATTTAAATTCACTGTCAGTATCATTTCTTCCTCGCATTCTGCCGCATCTGCGGCTCTCTTCTGATTTTTCTGCACCTGTATAAATTCGCCAGTGCATCATTCCATTCCTATTAATGTATCAGCAATAGTATTGCATCACATACTGCACTTCCGTCTTTCCTCTGTAAGTATTTTTCCCCAGCTGATACACCACGGATACGGGGAGGCTCGCATGCCCCGCGTATAGCTGTGCCTCACTGCCAGCGCCGCACTTCCTCTCCAGAAAAGCACCGAATGCATCCAAATCTCCAAAATAAACCAACTGCCTGATACTCCCCTCCGGAGTCTGTACCCGAAATCTGGCACATGTCTTATTTGCTCCCATTTTATATCCCGCCAGGAACAAAAGCTCTTTCTGGGCAAATAAAGGCTTTGGATTTCCCACTCCGAAGGGCTCCAGTAATTCCAGTTCATCCGCCATATGCTCTCCCGCATAATCAAGCGGCATGGGCACATCAATATGTACCTTCGGAATGAAATCCTCCTCAGACAGCTTACAGTTTGCATTCAGTGCCTGCCTGAGAGGTTCAATATCCTCTTCTCTCATGGACAGGCCTGCTGCCATGGCATGTCCGCCAAACTTGGTAAAATACTGTTTAACCTCCGTCATCGCCTCATACATATGATAGCCTTCCACGGAGCGCCCGGAACCCTTTACGCCGTCTTCGCCTCTGGTCAGAAGAAAGACAGGATGATTATATTTTTCTCTCACGCGTCCCGCAATGATGCCCGCAAGGCTCTCATGTACCTCAGGCAGAAAAATCACCATCACCTTATCCTGTTCCATGTGGTGCGCCGCAACATACTCCAAAGCCTGCTCCACACCCTTCTGGGTCAGATTTTTTCTGCTGTCATTGAGTTCCTTCAGTTCCCTGGCGGCGCTCATGGCATCCACCTTCGTCATGCTCTGCATAAGTTCCAGGGCACGTTTCGCCGTGTCAAGGCGCCCTGTGGCATTCAGGCAAGGTCCTATGATAAAGCCCAGATGGTATGCATTCAAATTGGAATCTTCTATTCCATTGACCTCCATCAGGGCTTTCAAACCTGCATTCTGCGTATTTTTCAGGCGCTTCAGTCCCTCCTTCACCAGAATGCGGTTTTCCCCTTTCAGCTCCATCACATCGCAGACCGTTGCAAGTGCCGCAAATTCCAGAAGTTCCTCCATTGCCTTCTGCAAGCCGGGATTTCCTGTCTTTTCCTCCAATGCTTCAATCAGCTTATAGGCTACTACACCGCCGCAGATACCCGGGAAAGGATAGTTGCACTGTTCCTGTTTCGGATTAATCACTGCCAGTGCAGGCGGTAACAGCTCCCTTCGCACTGTGCTCCCATTCTCGTCAGTTTCTGTCAAAAACGGCACCTCGTGATGGTCTGTGACAATCACCCGGATTCCGTAGGTATTGGCCAGTTCAATCTGTGCCGTTGCTGCAATTCCGTTGTCGCAGGTCACAATCATACCAACTCCGTCCTGCTTTGCCTCTTCAATCAAATGCTCATTCAGTCCGTAGCCATCATGTATGCGGTGGGGAATCGCCGTATCCACATCTGCCCCTAAAATCTGTAGCCCTTTCGTCAATATATAGGAGGAACAGATACCGTCCACATCATAATCACCGATGACACGGATATGTGTCCGGTTTTCTATCTCTTCGGTAATGAAATCTACGGCTTTATCCATATCCTTTAAAAGCCAAGGAGAATAGCAGTCCTCCAACGTCCCGTACAGGAATTTGCGCACCTCTTCCTCTTCCGTCAAATCTCTGTTTCGAATAATTCTCGCCAGAACCGGACTGATTTGAAACTCCGATGCCCACTTTTCAAAATCGGCCTTTTTCGCCGCAACATACCACTTTTCCATTCATTACTCCTGTTAGTAATCCCTACATTTCTCAACATATCTGCTCAAATTATACTATGCCTGCCCCTTCCATTCAACAAAAAAACACCCTGCCCCAACTCATAAAAAGCCGGGACAAGGTATTTTTTTCCTTCAGTTTCGCAGCTGTTTCCTCAAAGCTGACTCCTAACTCCTTGCAAGTTGAGATCAAGCCCTGAATAAGCCCAACCTTCCGTCCTTTCTGTATT
>CAMEDC010000063.1 GCA_945913255.1 uncultured Lachnospiraceae bacterium | reverse complement strand
CGTGCTTCGCACTTTTGATTTTGTCGGTATCGCGCCAGAAAAAGTAAATACTCACTTCGTTCCTTTCACGATATTCTCTGAAGATTTTCCATCAGTTTCTCTATATTCTTAGTCACAGGCAAAGTACCATCCAGTACAATTACCGGGCAACTCAGCTTCTTAACACTCTCTTCCACATATGCTAAATCGCGGTTTACCACTAACTTCCGGAACTCCATCTGTTGTGCATACATATCTCCACCTGGAAGTGCTCTTGTTCCGAACCGTTTTTCTTCCCTCAATTGAATCCTCTTTAGTCGCTCATCCAACGGTACCTGTAACCAGAAGACAATATCAATTTTAGAAAGAATCTCCTCACTCCAATTCATGGTGACACCGGCTAAAATAAATTGAGGATGAGCTTTTATATCTTCCAAAATTGCCGCCTGCACTTCAAGCTTTATTCTGGAATTGGAATAAGGCTGTTTCCCTATGCACGCAGTATCTATATCTGGTTCATTTTCCAGTGCCGATTTACGCGATTCCCTTTGTTCCGGAAAATAGTAATCCTCCACATCCATCTCAAAATAACCTGTTTGTTTTGCCAATGCATGAGTGAGTGTTGACTTTCCTGCTCCGTTCAGCCCGACTATTGCAATTCCATGTATCATTCTTTATACCTCTGCACTTACTTAATTCCTTCCCACTCGTCCATAAACTCCGCAACAAATTCTTTCATATAATCTTCTCTGCTACGTGCAATTTTTCTGGCAGTATCCGTATTCATCAGATCCTTCAACCGAAATAATTTCTCGTAAAAATGGTTGATGGTCGTGGATGTATGATTTCGATACTCCTCTCCGTCCATGTTCATAACCGGCTTCCTATCCGGATGATACATCATTCTGCCATGGTTTCCTCCGTATGCAAAAGCCCGTGCAATTCCAATCGCCCCGATGGCATCCAATCTGTCCGCATCCTGTACACACTTTCCCTCTAAGGATTTCGGTACAACCGAATCACTTCCGGCATAGGATATCTCATCGATTATTTGAACAATAGCAGATATCGTGTTTTCATCTACTCCATTAGACACTAGAAAATGACGGGCATGTTCCTTGTTTTCATAAGCTTCAGGAAATAGTTTACTATCGTCAACATCATGCAGCAGCGCTGCAAGCTGCACTATTTCCCGGTTTGCTCCTTCTCTGTCCGCTATATGAGTTGCCATCTTATAAACGCGAAATGTATGGAAGTAATCATGTCCGCTAAAATCATTTTGAAATATCTTTTCGACATACTCCAGCGCCCGACTGATTAATAATTGATCCATAAATCACCTCTTTTATTATGAGAAGTATGTCATCGGAATCGCATCTAACATATTTTCCGTAATTGCATCCTACACACTCTCCAAAATCTCTTCTACCTTTGCCGTTTCTTCCAGAGTCAGTCCTACCATCGGATTCGTTTTAACCTGATGCTTCTCAATCAGAGTATTATGTAAATCCAAATCATCCAGAACAACCCAACCACGAACATTCCTGTGGGAATTCAGCCATGCAAAAATTTCATCCGCTTTTACAAGACTGAACTTGACGCATATAAAGGATTGGCTTCCCGAACAAATCCCGGATACGCATTACGCAATTGTTCAAAGGCATTTCTGACTTCCGTTGGGATATCCACATGGGCAATAAAATTCTTACCCTCCGGTCCATAACCATTTTCATCGTCTGTCAATCTTGGGATTTCTCCCATTAGCAGACTTATGTATCTTTCCATATCCCACATTCCCCAAATCTCTTTCTCATACTCAAGTTCCGAATGCTCCACTATCACTTGTGCCTCATAAACAGCATAATTAATGATTTGAATCTTATCACTCACATACTTTCTTAAGCCTGCTTCCATTCGGCATTGCATGGTCGCATCCTGCGAAAGGATGATACTCTGAAAAGAAATACCCTTCTCCTGCAGCAACTCTAAAAGATAGGTTATATTATTTCCGCAATTTGTGGATTTGCACTCCAAAAAATCCGGTACCAGTCCGTATTGGTGCTTCAGATATCTCGCGAACACCTCTGCCTCAGGCAGTCCAGCTGTTTCAATCTCCGGAAATTCTTCCTGCATCTTTCGTCTCAAGGTTTCTGTTGTATGTCCGGCTCCACCGACAATCACATACCTCTTTGCAACATGATTCTTCATTGCCTGCGCCAAAACATCCCCGCCGCACAGAATGCTTCCGCCAAAAAGCACCATAACATCAGCCTGCGGAACTCCGTACGATTTCATCAGTTGTTCAGATGTCAGTTCAGCAACATCTCTCTTTCCACAGAATGCTCCTAATATGTTGATCTGATTTGCAATATTTTGTAGTATTGAATACTCCTTCATCACCGATTTCCCAAATTGGCTTTACCGCTTTCTTCCTAAATACCGGCAAACCTTTTTCCTGTAACTTAAGTATGCATCGCCAAAAGCTTCCTGCAAAAACACTTCTTCCACATTTACAATCTGCAAATGAAACATTATCGCTGCAAAACACGAAACAAACAATAATCCCCAGTTAAAAAACATCAAAATAATTCCGATATAGACGAGATCAAATCCTAAAAATGCAGGATTTCGGCTAATCTTATAAATACCGCCTGTTACAAGTTCTGTTTTGTCTGTTTTTGATACGCCTGCTCTCCAGCTATCCTGCATTGTCAATACGGAAATGATAAAACAGGTTACGCCAATAATGCCTACTAATGTGCCAATTATTCTCACAGACTTGGGAAAAGAATTCGTATTTAGAATCATGCTAACCACTTCGGCAACAGGAACCAGGTATGTAGCAATTTTCATTGTTACTTCAATCCATTTCACAAATCCAACTTTTCCTTTACCGATTTGATCCGTTTTTATTCCTTTTCTGCGTTGGCTTATCATCTTCAGAAAATAACATCCATAAAAAACGAACAAAATAGCTATGCCTGCTATCTGAAATCCCATTTTCGCATTCTCCTATAAATTCATTATCACTTGGTAACTTTCCAGAATAATGTACCTTTATCCTTATTCTTTCAGCTTCGCGTAAATATAGGTATCCTTCCAGATAGGCTTGTTCTTATCATCCTTCCAGAAATATACGTTCTTCCTCAGATGTGCCTCTCTCTCAAACCCCAGTGCTTCCAACAATCTCCAGGAGCCAGCATTCTGAGGGTCACATTCGGCAAAAATCCTGTGAATTCCGGCGGAAAATGCAATCGCAATCAGTTTCTCACAGCTTTCCTTTGCATATCCCTTCCCCCAGTACTCTTTGTTGAAGACATACCCTATTTCAAGAGATTCAAATTCTCTTTTTCCCAGATACACATTTCCAATCATTTTCTGATTGCTCTTTAATTCCACCGCAATCATTTCTTCCGTTGAAATTCTCCATTCCAGATTCTTTTCCGTTTCTTCCGGCGTCATTGGTTGATACGGTTCGAATTTCACGACTTCTGCATCGGATAAATACTCATACAAATCCTGTAAATCGCTTTCCCGATATCTTCTCAGAATCAGTCTGTCTGTTTCCGCAATCACCGCATTGTTTTTCATTATCGTATTCTCCATTTTTAAGAGGTAATCCCTGGCTGGCTCTACATGCAAATTTTCCATTTCCCTCGTTTTTGGGGGTAATCTCCGGCTGGCTCTACGGGCAGATTTCCATTTCTCCGCATTTTGGGGGTATTTTACCACATTTTTGCCGGTAATCTTCTCCCATCCATACTCAAAAATCAAACAGGCTCAGCTGGTTGGATTCCGGCAAATCTCCCAGAAGCCCCAGCTCTGCCATCAAATCCACCACCGTCTTGGAAACCTTGGTTCTCTCTCTGAAATCATCCTTGGACAGGAAAGGGCCATCCTTGGCAGCTTCCACGATGGCGTCTGCCGCCTTTTCACCGAGTCCGTCAATACTGCTTAAGGAAGGCATGAGCTTTCCGTCCACAATCTGGAAGGAGCGGGACTGTGCCCGGAAGATGTCAATGGGTTCAAACTCAAACCCTCTCGCATACATCTCCTGCACCACTCGCATATCGCCGTAGGCAAGTTCCTCCTTATTGGAGAGAGGCTGCGCCCCCGGCTCCTTGTTGGAGGCCGCCTCCATGCGACGCTTGTATTCCTTCATGATGGCTTCCATGTGAGCCTGTCCCTGACACATCTGCTCATAGGAGAACGCCTTGGCACGAATACTGAAGAAAGCGCCGTAGTATGCCAGCGGATAGTGAATTTTACAGTATGCGATACGCCATGCCATCATGACATAAGCTGCCGCATGTGCCTTGGGAAACATGTACTCAATCTTTTCGCAGGACTTGATGTACCAGTCCGGCACATCGTGAGCCACCATGTCCTCCTTCCATTCCTTCCACTGATCAGGATTAATCTTCTTTTTCGCCACGGTACCCTTTCGCACCGCCTCCATGATCTTAAAGGATTTCTCCGGTTCCACACCCTTGTTAATCAGATAGGTCATAATATCGTCACGGGTACACACACAGGTTGAAATGGTGGCGATTCCTTCCTTGATCAAATCCTGGGCATTTCCCACCCATACATTGGTTCCGTGGGATAATCCCGAAATACGCACCAAATCCGAGAAGGATTGCGGCTGCGCCTCGATAACCATGTTCATGGCGAAATCTGTACCGAACTCCGGAATTCCCAGACATCCCAGTTTTGTACCGCCAATCTGTTCCGGAGTAATACCCAACGCATCCGTATTCTGGAACAGGCTCATAACATCCTTGCCATCCAATGGAATGGTCAGAGGATCTCTACCCGTCAAGTCCTGCAGCATACGAATCATTGTCGGATCATCGTGTCCCAGAATGTCCAGCTTTAACAGGTTGTGGTCGATGGAGTGATAATCAAAATGCGTTGTAATCGTATCCGTCGTCATATCATTGGCGGGATGCTGTACCGGCGTAAAGGAGTTAATGTCCTGCCCCAGCGGAAGCACCACAATACCGCCGGGATGCTGCCCGGTACTTCTACGCACGCCGGTACATCCCTGAACAATCCTGTCAATCTCACTGTTTCGCTTGTGTTTTCCTCTTTCCTCAAAATAGTTCTTTACATAACCAAAAGCAGTTTTATCTGCCAGGGTTGCAATGGTCCCCGCACGGAAGGTCTGACCCGCGCCGAAAATAACTTCTGTGTATTTATGTGCCTTGGACTGATACTCTCCCGAGAAGTTCAGGTCGATATCCGGCTCCTTATCTCCCTTAAAGCCAAGGAAGGTTTCAAAGGGAATATCGAATCCCTCCTTGTGCAACGGTTCCCCGCAGTTGGGGCACACCTTATCCGGCATATCAATTCCCGCCGTTCCGGCATAGGCTTTGACTTCGTCGCTGTCAAAGTCCACATAATGGCACTTGCTGCAATAATAGTGCGGACTTAAAGGATTAATCTCCGTAATTCCTGACATGGTTGCCACAAAGGAGCTTCCGACGGAACCTCGGGAACCGACCAGATAACCGTCCTCCACGGATTTCCACACCAGCTTCTGCGCAATGATATACATTACGGCGAATCCATTCTTGATAATGGAATTCAGTTCCTTCTCCAACCGCTTTTCCACGACTTCCGGAAGATTTGGTCCATAGATTTCATGTGCTCTGTCATAGCAGATTTTTGTCAGCGTTTTATCGCTGTCAGGAATCACAGGCGGACACTTATCCGGACGCACAGGCGAAATGGTCTCGCACATATCCGAAATCATATTGGTATTCTTAACTACAATCTCATAGGCTTTGTCGCTTCCCAGGTAGGAAAACTCTTCCAGCATTTCCTCCGTGGTATGTAAAAACAGCGGTGCCTGATCATCGGCATCGTCAAAGCCCTTGCCCGCCATGATAATCCGGCGGTAAATTTCATCCTCCGGATCAAGGAAGTGAACATCACAGGTAGCTACCACAGGCTTGTGAAACTGTTCTCCCAGTTTTACAATCTTTCTGTTCATGTCCTGAATATCTTCAATGGAATTGATATTGCGTATCTTCTCCGAAGCAATCATGAACTTATTGTTGCCCACAGGCTGTATTTCCAGATAATCATAGAAATTCACCAGCCGCGCAATCTGCATATCACTCTGTCCGTCCAGCAAAGCACGGTACAGCTCGCCCGCCTCACAGGCACTTCCCAGAATCAGTCCCTCCCTGTATTTCATAACAAGACTCTTCGGAATACGGGGGTGCCTGTTAAAATAAGTCAGATGTGATTCCGACACCAGCCTGTACAGATTGATTCTGCCCAGATCGTTCTTTGCCAGAATAATAGCATGATAAGAGGGAAGCTTGCGCACAAGCTCCTTACTGTCTGCACCCAGCGCATTTATCTGGGACAGCGTTGTGACATTCTCCTCCTTCAGCATCTGAATAAATTTCACAAAAATCCATGCGGTACACTCCGCATCATCCACTGCCCGGTGATGATTTTCCAGGGAAATATTCAGCGTTTTCGCCACCGCATCCAGTGTATGCTTCGACTGATTCGGCAACAACACTCTGGAAATTCCCACCGTATCTACATAGGTGAAGGTATCGGGCAATCCCTGTCTTCTGGCATTCTCCATGATGAAACTCATGTCGAAGTTCGCATTGTGCGCCACCAGAACACATCCCGCACAAAATGTAAGGAACTCCGGCAGCACTTCTTCAATCAGAGGTGCATCCATCACCATATCATCCCGGATGCTTGTGAGTTTCTCAATTTCAAAGGGAATCGGCACCTGGGGATTTACAAAGGTCGAAAACCGATCCACCACCTCACCGCCGCAGACTTTCACCGCTCCGATTTCAATGATACGGTTATTCACAGGAGAAAATCCGGTAGTCTCGATATCAAATACCACGTAATCTTCATCCAGGGACTGCCCCCTGTCTCCGGTGACAATCTCTTTCAAATCATCTACCAGATAGGCCTCTACACCGTAAAGAATCTTAAAGAAATCCTGTTTATCGGGATTATCCTCCCCCGCTTCCTTGCGCTTCCCCTTCTCATCCTTCCATAAATCGTCCCATACATGATTGGCATCCGTAAATCCCTGCACGACACCATGGTCGGTAATGGCAATCGCCTTATGTCCCCACTTGTAAGCTCTCTTTACAATGTCCTTTGCCTCGGAAACCCCGTCCATATCGCTCATTTTTGTATGGCAATGAAGCTCTACCCGCTTGTGGGGAGCCATATCCATTCTCGTCGTTGTAAAGTCTGATATCTTCTTTATCCCCTGAATGGAACCGATTGTCAGCTCATGGTCAAACTTATCCAGTGTTGCCACACCCTTGATTTTCAAAAAAGTACCAGGCTTCAGTTTTCCCATCAGTTCCGTCACAAACTCGTTTCGGGTAAACATCTTGATGCCGATGGTGTCCGTAAAATCCGTCACATCAAACATGACGATGGTCTTTTCATTCTTGATTTCGCGACTGTCCAGCTTCAGCACTTTACCCCGGATTACCACCTCGCCCATCTCACCGATAATATCTTCAATGTGCAGAGCCTCTTCTTCAAAATCACGGCCGTAAATCACATCCGGGTTATCGGACTGCTTCAGTGTCTTTGCATAATCGCCGCCGCGACGAAACTCACCCTTCTTAAACTCACCTTTTCTGTATTCGCTCCGGCGGAATTCGCCTTTGCCCTGCAGACTGGAGGTGATACCGGATTTTGCAGTGTCCGTATTCCCTGAGGTATTGCTTTCCGATCCCGAAGCTTTTGCTTGTCCGCTCTGAGTCGCTCCGTTCTGCCCAAGTCCGTTCGCCTGGTTCCAGGAGTCCGAAGCTGATCCTGTGCTTTCCGCAGCATCACTATTTTTCGGCATCAAACTGTCTTCTGAAGCACCGATTCCTTTCCCGGCACGCTTACAGATTTCGTTTACACGCATCTGTATTTTCAGTTCATCATCCTCAGCGTACTTTCCGGTTTTTGCTTCTCTGTATTCCACGGCAATCTCTGCTTTCAGTCCGCATCGCTCCACCAGAATCTTTTCCAGCACACGGACAAGTTCGGCTTCCTTGCTGTGATTGATAACCGTATCCTCCAGATTTAAAAGCACTTTTCCCGGCGTGGGATAACTGATCCCCGCCAATCGGAAAGCATTGTATTCAATATGGCTGTATTCCCGCAGTTCCTCCAAAATGCTCTCCCTGTAAATATCCATCAGATTTTCCGGCGTGTATTGGGAGGACAGTTCAAACCTTTCAAAAATTCGAATACGCATATTCACATTCGGAAACAACTGCTTCTTAATTTCCTTTTCCGCAGCCCAGATATCTTCCTTTAAAATCAGCCTTCTGCTGAACAGATAAATATGCAGTTTATCCTTCTGTTTTGAGGTAGAAACCCTTTCTATCTCCGTCTGTTCCAGCTTGTCCTTCAATGTACCTTCGATTTTCAGAGTGGGAAATACCTCAAAAAATGCCTTTGCCATTTAATTCAACCTTATTCCTTCCAGTGATCCAGTTCGTCCTTCAATACCGCAAGCAGCTGCTCTTCTGGCACCTTGCGCACAATTTCACCCTTTTTGATGAGAAGCCCTTCTCCAAGTCCTCCCGCAATGCCAAGGTCTGCCTCTTTTGCTTCACCGGGACCGTTTACGGCGCAGCCCATCACAGCCACCTTGATATCCAGCGGATAATCTTCCACCAGCTTTTCCACCTTCGTTGCCAGGCCGATTAAGTCAATTCTGGTTCTTCCGCAGGTAGGACAGGACACCACCTCAATGCCACCCTTTCTAAGTCCCAGTGTCCGCAGAATCAGCTTTGCCGACTTGATCTCTTCCACGGGATTTCCCGTCAGAGATACGCGGATGGTATCGCCAATCCCCTGATACAGGATGATTCCCAATCCGACTGCCGATTTGATATTTCCGCTCTGCACAGTCCCTGATTCCGTGATACCCACATGTAAGGGATACTCTGTTTGCGCTGCCAGGATTTCATGCGCCTTCACACACATCATCACATCAGAGGATTTGATGCTGATAACCATATTCCGGTACCCTAAGTCTTCAATCATATGTACTTTGTCAAGAGCGCTTTCCACGATACCCTCAGCCGTCACACCGCCATATTTTTCAACCAGATTTTTTTCCAGAGAACCGCTGTTGACACCGACGCGTATGGGAATATTTCTCTCCTTAGCTACGTCTACAACTGCTTTAACCTTTTCCTTCGAACCAATGTTGCCGGGATTGATGCGGATTTTATCAGCGCCGTTTTCCATGGCGGCAATCGCCATCTTATAGTCAAAATGAATATCTGCCACCAAAGGGATATGAATCTGCTTCTTAATCTCTGCCAGTGCCTTTGCTGCCTCTTCATTGGGAACCGTACAGCGGATAATCTCACAGCCTGCACGCTCCAGTTCCAAAATCTGCGCCACAGTGGCTTCCACATCCTCTGTCTTCGTGTTTGTCATGGACTGTATCAGAATGGGGTTGCCTCCACCGATTTTTCTGTCGCCTATCTGTACTACTCTTGTATGCTCTCTGTACATAGGGATCTCCTTTTCTTCGCAATATTTATTTCAGTCTGCTTCGCAGACGGTTTGCATGGGCATGGCTTACACTCGCAAACCCGCACCTTCGGTGCTCTATTGTCTGCTTCGCAGACGGTTTGCTTGTTAATCACGCATGAAAACCAAATACCTCCTTCGGAGGCGCTTGGTTTTCATATGTGTTGATTACATGATAAACAATGTGAGGACATTGTGCAATACATCAAATTGCCTAAAACGATAATGCGTCAGCTTTTGTTTTTACAAAAGTATCCCGGGCTTATCTGAATTGCAAGATTTTCCATGCAAAGTCGCATGAGCCGTGTCTGCATTTGCTTATCCCGATATTTTTTCGGAAGCTGCTCCCTGATTTGTTCCAGCGATTGGGGATAAAAATCCAGTGCAGCCAAAACGGCTGCGCACTCGGGAGACAACTCTGAAAGGATGTCCTTTTGTGCAGTCTCTTCCTCTTTATCCTCTTTCATCCATTCCGATATCGTTATCTGCTCCCCGACTGTTGACATTCTCTTTCTTTCCGAAACCTGTGTTATCTCCTCTTCTATTGCTTCTCCCCGGTTGTGCAGTTTCCACAGTTCTTCCAAAAACTCCTCCGCATCCAGCAGAATGCCCGCTCCCATTTTCATCAGACGATTGCACCCGGCACTTAAGCTGTCAGTGATACGCCCCGGTACCACATAAACCTCTCTGCCCTGTTCCAATGCCATGTCCACCGTAATCAAAGTACCGCTTTTTACCCGCGCTTCCACCACAATCACCGCATCCGCGAGGGCGCTGACTATACGGTTTCTGGGCGGGAAATGCTGCGGTTTCGGCGGCGTTCCCGGCACATATTCAGACAGAACCCCTCCCCTTTCGCATAAATTCTCATACAGTCTGTGGTTTTGCTTGGGATAACAGATATCCACACCGCAGCCCAGCACCCCAAAGGAACTACCCCCTGCATCCAATGCCGCCTGCTGGCCGATACCATCGATTCCTCTTGCCATCCCGCTGATTACCTGAACACCTGCTTCTCCCATTTTTGTCCCCAGTCTGCCAGCTACCAGTTTACCATACTCCGAACAGTCTCTCGCTCCGATAATGGCAACGCTTGGTTTGTCTTCCTCCGGCAGTTTGCCCCTTACATACAGGTATTTCGGCGGATCCGCAATCTGCCTCAGCCGTCTCGGGTAAGAGGCGTCCTCTTTCGTAATCCTTCTAATTTCTATCTGATTATCCATATATTATTCTTCCCTTATTGTTTTTTCCTTGGTTGCTTTTCCATGTCCCTTTTCGGAATACTGTGTCTACTGCTTATTACCCCATTTCTATTTTTCAAGCCTTAACATTTTTCTTCTTTCTTTGAGAGATTACTGTTTATCTGATTATTCTTTTTTAAAAGCAGTAAATTTTCCGTTTTTTCAAATTTGAGGCATTGTTTTTCTACCCCCAAAGCTCCGCTGATGGTCTGTAAAAAGACGCCTCCAGTAAATGCTCCGTTCCGATGGTTTCCGCACCTTCCAAATCAGCAATGGTCCTCGCCACCTTCAATATTCGATGATATGCTCTGGCACTCAGTCGAAGTGCTTTATACAGCTGCTCCATGGTTTTTCGTTCCTCCTCTCCCAGGCGGCAATACTGCTCCATGGCTGCAGGTCCGATGTCTGCATTAAATCGGTATCCGGTACCCTTAAAGCGTTCTCTCTGTCTTTCTCTGGCATACATAACCCGCCTTCTGATGTCCGCACTGCTCTCGTTCTTTTTTTCTCCGTGAAGACTTATCACATCCACGGGCTGCAATTCCGCACACAAATCAATCCGATCCAGAATAGGTCCTGATACTTTTCCCATATACTGCTTTACCTGCACTTCCGTGCAGCGGCAGCGGTCTACATCCGGATAAAATCCGCAGGGGCAAGGGTTCATGGCACACACCAGCATAAAGTCACTCGGATAAGTCACATTTCCATTGACGCGACAAATGTTAATCTTGTGTTCCTCCACCGGCTGCCTCAGCGAATCCAGTACATTCCTCTGAAATTCCGGAAGTTCGTCAAGAAACAGAACTCCCCTGTGTGCCAGTGAAATCATTCCGGGCCTCGGTATATTGCTCCCGCCAAGCAAGGCAGCCTGCGAAATACTATGGTGGGGATTCTGAAACGGACGCTCTGTCACAAGGGATTCTCCCTCCCCCAAAAGGCCTGCCACACTGACGATCGATGTCACTTCGAGACTCTCTTCCAGCGTAAGCGGCGGCAGAATTCCCGGTATTCTCCTGGCAATCATAGACTTTCCTGCGCCCGGAGGTCCTACCATCAGCAAATTATGAAAACCTGCTGCCGCAATTTCAGCTGCACGCTTTGCGCTTTCCTGTCCATTTACCTGACTGAAGTCTGGATAGTTTTCTTTTCTTCGTTTTTCAAACAGTTTTTCTGCATCAACTCTCACTGTCTGAAGCCATTGCTCCTTATTCTTCTCATCCTGTTCAGTCAAAAAGGTCAGAACCTCCTTAATCGTTTCTGCACCCCGCACAGCAATACCGGGTATGACCGCTCCCTCTTTTGAATTGCCTTTCGGCACAATACACTGGGTGACTCCTCTCTCCGCCGCTTCACGCACGATGGGAAGAACACCTCTTACCGGCTTGATTTCTCCGTTCAGTCCGAGTTCTCCCAAAAACAGAGTATTATCAGTTGCCCCCTGCGGCACATATTCCATAGCTTCCAGAATTCCCACAGCAATCGGTAAGTCAAATGCCGTTCCCTCCTTTCTTTTGTCTCCGGGAGAGAGATTTACCGTAATATGATTGGGCGGCAAATCCAATCCCGCATTTTTCAGTGCTACCGTAACACGCTCCTTTGACTCCCTTACCTCATTGCCCAGGGAGCCGACCATACAGAAAGCAGGAAGCCCCCTGTCAATGTCCACCTCCACGGATACAAGATAAGCCGAAACGCCGCACAAAGCACCCGAACAGATTGTACTGTACATAAATGTACCTCCTCTTATTAAGTTTTTGAAATTAAATTTTGAAACTGTCTGGAATCATTTTGAAAATCAGAACCTCTCACGGAAGCCGCAGCCGAAAGCTGTGAAACGGCTTCCGCAGAAGTTGGATACCTATGAAAATATCAATCAGAATTTAAGTTTTAATTCCATATTATCGGGATCCTGAGCAAATTGAATTGCCATATCCCGGTCTATCTTTCCGGCAGCATAAAGCTGCTGAATTGCTTCGTCCATTGTAATCATGCCTGCCTTGCGGTTTGTCTGCATCACACTGGCTATCTGATGGGATTTTCCCTCCCGGATTAAGTTGCGTACCGCATGATTCGCATGCAAAACCTCAAATGCTGCCACTCTTCCCCTGCCATCCGTAGTCGGAATCAGCTGCTGTGAAATAACCGCCTCGAGCACATTGGCAAGCTGTACCCGAATCTGCTGCTGCTGATGGGGTGGAAATACATCGATAACACGGTCTACCGTACTTGCCGCTCCGATGGTATGAAGGGTTGAAAGAACCAGATGACCTGTCTCAGCCGCGGTAATTGCCACGCTGATTGTCTCAAAATCTCTCATTTCACCCACAAGGATCACATCCGGATCCTCACGCAGAGCCGCTCGGAGTGCATTGGCATAATTTTCACTGTCCAGCCCGATTTCCCTCTGATTTACCATGGACATTTTATGCTGATGCAAATATTCAATCGGGTCTTCCAGCGTAATAACATGTGCATCGCGGTTGTTGTTAATCTTATCGATAATCGCTGCCAGCGTTGTAGACTTTCCGCTACCACTTGGACCTGTCACAAGTACAAGACCACGCTTACGCTGATAAAGCTCAATTACAGATTCGGGCACTCCGAGTTCCTCCGGCGAGGGAATTTTTGTTCCCACCAGGCGGAATGCCATAGCCACGCTTCCACGCTGCTTGTAGGCATTCACACGGAATCTGCCGCAGTTTGGAATTGAGAAAGAAAAATCGTATTCTCCACGCTCTTCGAAACGCTCCCGCTGCGCCTCCGTCATAACACTAATCAGAATGTCCAGCGTGTCCGGCGGCAGCATTCTGGGATAATTCATAGTGATTAAGTCACCGTTCACACGCATCTTTGGCGGAATTCCCACCGTTAAGTGAACATCACTGGCACCGGCTTCTTTTGCCTCGCGCAGTATTTCTTCAATAGTTGGCATCTTCTTCCTCTTTTCTGACGATTTATCTTCATTATATACAATCTGCTGCAAAAACACAAATAGAAAATAATCTATTCCTGTTCGAATTTGCAGCGCAGCTTCTGAAGTGCTTTCTTTTCAATTCTGGAAACATAGCTTCTCGAAATACCGAGCATTGCTCCAATCTCGCTCTGCGTAGCTTCCTGTTTTCCCAAAAGACCGTATCTGAGAATCAGGATTTCCCTCTCCCTGTCCGTCAGGTTCTCATTCATCAGCAGAAACAATTTTTTGATTCTTCCCGCCAGCTCCATGTTTTCAATAATATCCGGCTGCTTCTCTTCGATTACATCCACCAGCCGGATTTCATTGCCTTCCTTATCCTGCCCTATGGACTCAAAGAGTGATACTTCTCTGGAAGTCTTTTTCTTTCCGCGCAGCAGCATCAAAAGTTCATTGTCAATACAACGACAGGCGTAAGTGGCCAGCCTTCCCTTTTTATCATCAAAGGTATCGATAGCCTTAATCAGTCCGATACAGCCGATGGAAATCAGGTCTTCCATGTCCTCCTCTGCATTCTGGTACTTTTTTGCAATATGCGCTACCAGCCTCAGGTTCCGTACTGTCAGGATTTCCTTCGCCTGTTCGGCTTCCTCGGGAGTCCCCTCCCGCAGCAGACGAATGTATTCGGCTTCTTCTCCCGAAGTCAACGGTTTTTGAAAGGTCTTCAAATCGTCCCTCCGCGGATTACTCTTAACAATAGTCTATGTGTAAATTTCATCCGCGGTGCCTGTCACGTCAGTAAAAACTGTGCCATTACATAATTGCTCAAATCAAGACCTTTTTCTGTCAGAAACAGTCTTCTTTTGTCCGTGCTCTCCCAGGTCAGAAGACCGTCTTTAATATTCTTTTCTATCACACTTCCGTAAACACTCTCCAGTGTCACGTCAAAACAGTTCCGAAACTCTTCCGCATATATCCCCTCCGTCATCCGAAGCCCAAGGAACAGAAATTCCTCCATCTGTTCTTCCCGACTTAATACCTGAATTTCTCTGCGACAACCCAGCGGATTTTTCAGATATTCCCGCATATCCGCCCCATTTTTAAATCTGGTATTGTCTGTCAGGGAAGCTGCTCCCAGACCAAATCCGATATAGTCCGCTCTCCGCCAATAGCCGCAATTATGCCGGCAGGCAAACCCCTCCCTGGCATAATTGGAAATCTCGTAGCGCTCATAGCCATGCTCCGCCAGAATTCGCCTGGTTTCATGATATAATTCCCTGTCTGTTTCCTCATCCGGAAGTTCCAGTACTCCCCTCTCCTGCATTTCAAAAAAGGGAGTTCCCTCCTCCACAATCAGACTGTATGCGGAAATATGCTCGGGTGATGGCTCCAAAGCAAGCACCTTCCTCAGGGTGTCGCGATAGCTTTCAATCGTCTGTCCGGGAAGTGCACTCATGATGTCCACATTCCGATTTATAAAACCTGCTTCTTCCGCAAGCTTCCATGTGTGCACAAACTGCTCCCAAGTATGGATTCTGCCGATTGTACGAAGTTCTTCATCATCTGCAGACTGAAGTCCAATGCTGAGCCGGTTGATTCCCGCCCGCCGAAAACAGAAAAGCTTCTCCGCATCCACCGTTCCGGGATTCACCTCCACGGTAATCTCCGCGTCCGCTTCCACATGATAATTCTCCCTGACGGCACAAAGCAACTGTTCCATCTGCTCCCCCTCCAGAACAGAAGGGGTTCCTCCGCCCACAAAAACAGAGGTCACATCATAGGCATCATATTCTCGTGCCCGTCCCTTGATTTCAGCAGTTAATGCCTCCAGATATGCTTTTCTGGCAGCTTCGTCCGAAGGAGCCGACAGGAAATCACAATACAGGCATTTTCTGACACAAAACGGAATATGAAGGTATAACTCAAGGGGGCGTCTGCCGCCCGCCCTACTTGTCATCCAGCTTTAATACGCTCATGAAAGCCTTCTGCGGAATTTCCACATTGCCTATCTGGCGCATCCTCTTTTTACCCTCTTTCTGTTTCTCCAGAAGCTTCTTCTTTCGGGTAATATCACCGCCGCAGCATT
>CAMEDC010000062.1 GCA_945913255.1 uncultured Lachnospiraceae bacterium | reverse complement strand
ACGGTACTCTGCCGTCTACAAGTTTCAGTACATCCTCGAATCGGGGAATTCTCTGGTCAGTACCACAAAGAGAAAACTGCTGCAATTCTTCAAATGTGTAGTCGATTACCTTCCCCTCCGCACCGCAGATTCTCTTCAGGGTGAAATCATGAAACACCACCGGTACACCGTCCTTTGACATCTGGATATCAAGTTCTATGCCAAAGCCTGCATCTACCGCCTTTGCAAAAGCTCTCATAGAATTTTCCGGTGCATCCGACGCATTATCATGCAGCCCCCTGTGGGCATACAGCCCTTCCTTAAAGGGGGCTGTATCCGGTTTTCCTGTCATTCTGGGCATAATCATCAGAAAATACAGTGCCGCAAGAACAAGGAAACCTATCAGCAATATCATTATAATTTTCATCTTCCGTTACTTCCTTTCCGTAAAAACTCTCGAAGACTTCATCTGTTCCTAATCATCCACATCAAAATTTTCCAGAATACTCTGTTTTTTCTCGGGCTTCACATCTCCGTGACGAACCTGTGTCATGGTCAGAAATGATGCCATTGCAAACAGAAAGGCATAGGGAAACAGTGTCCGGTAGGACACATTTTCCAGCAGAAATCCTGAAAGGATCGGTGTAAAAATCTGAGCCGCCATGGAAAAGGTATAATAAGTTCCGGTAAACTTCCCGATGTCGCTGCCCTGGCTCATGGCTACAATCATGGGATAGGAGTTTACATTAATTGCTGCCCAGCCCACGCCAATCAGTGCGAAGGCAATGTTGACCAGCGGGTGATATGCTCCCACAAAAACAGCCGCCAGATAACAGGCTGCCATCAGCAGTACACCGCCCATAATCGTCTTTTTTCTGCCGAATCTGGCAGAGATATTTCCGATGGGGATATAACTGACAATCGCCGCAACAGTCGCCACCATGAGACAGTCGGCAAAGCTTCCGCCTTCCATTTTCCATACAACCCGGGTGTATCTCGAAAAAGCTGTGGTAACCGCATTGTAAGCGGTAAACCAGAAAAAGATGGATGCCAGAAGGAACATCATACTGCGTTTTACCTCCTTGGGCAGAACCGTCTTCTGTACAAAAGCATCTTTTTTAGTCACTGTCTGTTCCTGCATTGTGCTGTCTTTTTCTGCCGTCTCCTCCACTGATTCCGCTTCCGCCGCTTCTATTTCCCTCCGCAGTTTATTTTCTCTGATTGTAATCAACAACACACCTACAGCCACAACCTTCAAAGCCGCAATGCTGAAAAACAGAGGCATGTAATCCGGTCTTTTTCCATCACCAACCAGTAGTTTTATCATGATCAGCGCATAGACGCCACCCACTGCACCCATCAAATTAATCACTGCATTGGCACGACTTCTCAGATGGTTCGGTGTTAAATCCGGCATCAGGGCAACTGCCGGAGAACGATACAGTCCCATGGACAGTAGTGTCGCAAATAGTGCCGCGATAAAAAGAATCAGGCTCTGTCTGTTGTCAGCCAGAGGAAGAAGCATCATGAAAATTACCGCCAGAACGGTTCCTGTCAGGATGAATGGGGTTCGCTTTCCCAGTGGCGTGCTGATTTTATCGGAAATAGCGCCGAATACGGGTAGAAGTACCAGTGCCAGAACATTGTCCATCGCCATGAGTGCGCCCGTTACCGTCTCCCCCAGTCCAAAGGTATTCTGCAACATCAATGGAATAATATTATCGTACATCTGCCAGAATGCGCAGATACTTAAGAATGCCAGCCCGATAAAAAAAGTTCTTCTGTAATTCAGTTTTGTCTGCATAAAAGTCTACCCCCAAAGTTATCAATCATATACCTCATCCATTGTAGCATAATCAGATTTTCAAACAAGTCATTACAGATAATTTTTACTCATAAACCACAAAATTTTCTGATTGTTGTTTTCCCTTGCTAAAACAGTTAATTTATGTATAATAGAAAGAAGTGTACCCGTTTAACATTTTAATAGGAAAAGAAAGATAATGAGGTTTTCAGAATGATTAGTGCAAATAATGTGACGCTCCGGATTGGCAAAAAGGCGCTGTTCGAGGATGTCAACATCAAATTTACTGAAGGAAACTGCTACGGTTTAATCGGTGCAAACGGTGCCGGAAAGTCTACTTTCTTAAAGATTCTCTCCGGCAAACTGGAAACGACCAAGGGAGATGTCACCATCACGCCCGGCCAGCGTCTCTCCGTACTGGAACAGGATCACTTCAAATACGATGATTATGTGGTTATGGACACCGTGATCATGGGGAATGAGCGTCTGTACCAGATTATGAAGGAAAAAGATGCCATCTATGCAAAGGAGGATTTCTCCGATGAGGACGGCATCCGTGCAAGCGAGCTGGAGGCTGAATTCGCGGAGATGGACGGCTGGGAGGCTGAATCCAATGCTGCTATGCTCTTAAACGGTCTTGGCATTGATACTGCTTATCACTACTCTCTCATGAAGGACCTTGACGGCAACCTGAAGGTAAAAGTCCTTCTTGCCAAGGCGCTGTTTGGCAATCCTGACATCCTGCTTCTGGATGAGCCTACCAACCATCTGGATTTAGATGCCATCGCATGGCTTGAGGATTTCCTCATTGACTTTGAGAATACTGTTATTGTCGTATCCCACGACCGTTACTTCTTAAATAAAGTATGTACCCATATTGCTGACATTGATTACGGCAAGATTCAGCTTTACGCCGGAAACTATGATTTCTGGTATGAGTCCAGCCAGCTTTTGATTAAGCAGATGAAGGAAGCCAACAAGAAAAAGGAAGAAAAGATTAAGGAGTTGCAGGAATTCATCTCCCGTTTCTCCGCAAACGCTTCCAAATCCAAGCAGGCTACCTCCAGAAAACGTGCACTTGAAAAAATTGAACTGGATGAAATTAAACCCTCCAGTAGAAAATATCCCTATATTGATTTCCGTCCCGATCGTGAAATCGGAAATGAAGTGCTGACTGTGGAGCATTTGTCAAAAACTATCAACGGAGAAAAGGTTTTAAACGATATTTCCTTTGTGATGGGGCATGAAGATAAAATTGCTTTCGTAGGAAGTCAGGAACTTGCAAAGACCACTCTCTTCCAGATTCTCATGGGTGAGATGGAGCCGGATGAGGGAAGCTATAAGTGGGGTGTCACCACCTCCCAGGCTTATTTCCCCAAGGACAGCACTGCTGAATTCGATAATGACCTGACCATCACCGACTGGCTGACAGGCTACTCTCCCGTGAAGGATGTAACCTATGTGAGAGGCTTCCTTGGACGTATGCTTTTTGCCGGTGAAGACGGTGTCAAGAAGGTAAAGGTGCTCTCCGGTGGCGAGAAGGTGCGCTGCCTGCTGTCCAAAATGATGATCAGCGGTGCAAACTGCCTGGTTCTTGATGAGCCTACCAACCATCTGGATATGGAATCCATCACCGCCTTGAATAACGGCCTGATTAAGTTCCCCGGTGTGGCACTGTTCTCCTGTCATGACCACCAATTTGTCCAGACCACGGCAAATCGCATCATGGAGCTTCTGCCGGGTGGAGGTCTGATTGATAAGATCACCACCTACGACGAATACCTGGCAAGCGATGAAATGGCAAGAAAGAGAACCGTATTTACCGCCAACAAGGAAGACGATGAAGACTAAATGCATTGATTTACATGTACACTCTACACGCTCGGACGGTACGTTTACTCCAACACAATTGGTAGATTATGCCATGGAAAAAGGGCTGGCAGCTTTTGCTTTGACAGACCATGACACCGTGGATGGGCTTGAAGAAGCAATCGGATATGCAGAAAGCCTGCAACCCGGCAGTACGTCCGGAAAAACGACAGCGATGTCGGGGCAAACGATTGCAGAGGATACCACTCCTCTTGTTCCGGAAGTCATTCCCGGGATTGAGTTCTCAACGGAATATCAGGGACAGGATATTCACATCGTTGGTCTTTACATTGATTACCATAATCGCACGTTTGTTGCAAAGCTGCAGGAATTTGTGGATTCCCGCAGCCTGCGCAACCAGAAGATGTGCCTTCTTTTGCAGGAAGCCGGAATAGACATCACCTATGATGCATTGCTGCAGGAATTTCCCGATTCCGTCATCACAAGAGCCCACTACGCCAGCTATCTGCTAAACCACGGTTATGTAAAGAGTATGAAGGAAGCCTTTGACCGTTATGTAGGAGACCGTGCCCCCTGCTTTGTTCCCCGGGAAAAGGTGACTCCGGTTCAGGCTGTTCAGATGATTCTGGAGGCAGGCGGTGTCCCGATCCTGGCTCACCCCATCCTGTACCATATGAGCGATGAACGGCTTGATACACTGACTTCAGAATTAAAGGATACCGGACTTGTGGGCATCGAAGCAATCTACAGCACCTACAAGCCCTATGAGGAGCGACAGATTCGTGCCCTCGCCGCAAAGTACGACCTTCTCATCAGCGGCGGCAGCGACTTCCATGGTGACAATAAACCTGGACTTGATTTGGGCACCGGCTACGGCAAACTGTTTGTTCCTTACAGTCTTCTGAAGCCCATAAAATCCCGCAGCCAAAACTGCTGAATTTCACAAAGCGCAAAAAAACCGTAATTCCTGCCGAGACAAGAATTACGGTTTTCTTTTTGCTTTATTCACCTTTCGGAACCTGTCAAAAACGCTGTACGTCTCCTGTTTCCGGCACATTATCCCTCGACAATCAAATATCTGCCGTCACCGATGTCGAATACTTCATCCGCCTCCAGAATCTGTTCATCCATGGCACCTTCCATGTCGATGCCTTCTTCCTCAAAATACTCCACAACTTCATCCACGGAGTTTACCACTACCGCCATGCACTCCTCCAGGAAATCCTCTGCCTCTTCAAGCGTCTCAGCTACCTTTTCGGGAAAAAGCTGTAACTGATTCTCCAGGAAGCATTCCAACACCTCATCATCAAATTCATGCATATTTTCACCTCCTTATTGACTGCTTTTTTGCCCTCTTCATCGACGTGGGCTTTATGCCCACATACTACAATGTTATTCCTGCTCTGTCAATACTGTGTAAGCGAAAATATGGAAACATTATTTATCAGTAAATTGCAATAGTTCAAGCGGATGTTCTATGATGGCATCTGCACTTGCTTCCTCCAGTTCTCTGCGCTCTCTGAACCCCCAGAGTGCTCCGACGGTAAACGCCCCGGCACCTTTTCCCGTCTTCATATCCGTGGCCGTATCTCCCAAGTAAAGGATATCCGAAGCTTTTAGTCCCAGTTGCTCCAGAATCGCGTAAACACCTGAAGGGTCCGGCTTAATAGGCAAGCCGTCTTTCTGCCCCTGGATGATATCAAAATATCCTTTTCCAAACAGAGTTTCTATCACATCAATGGTCTGGTCGTGCGGCTTGTTGGAAAGCACTGCGATTTTCATGTTTCTTTTCTTCAGTTCCTCCAGAAGCTTAGGAATACCGTCATAAGGTTTCACCTGATACATACAGTCCACCGCAAAGTACTTTTTATACAAAGCAAACGCATCATCAAAATGCACCAGTTCTGTATCCCCTGCTGCTGTCAGAGCCCGTTTGATCAGGTTTGCTGCACCGTCTCCCACAAAGTATTTGTAATCCGATTCCGGAAAAGGACCGTATCCAAACGGGGCAAGCGCTCTGTCCCCACAATATTTTATGCTGGCAATGGAATCCGATAAGGTTCCGTCCAAATCAAAAATCACTGCCTGTTTCATTTTTCTCCTCCTTCCGTGACCTGAAACTTTGCGCTCCTGCATAAAGTTTCGATTGAAAAATCACTTGAATTATCAATCCAGCCACTCTTTTATCTCCTGGTACAGTCTCCCCACCGGAAGCCCTACCACATTGTTATAATCCCCTTCAATCCCCTTGATATACCTGGCACAGAATCCCTGAATGCCGTAAGCACCCGCTTTGTCCATACAGTCTTTTGTGGCAACATATTCCGAAATCTCCCCTTCGGTCATCGGATAAAAACTGACTTTGGTCATCTCATGAAATGTTTTGCAGGAAAGCACGCCTTCCGACATCCTGTAATAAACCGTCACACCGGTATACACTTCATGTGTATTTCCCGACAGCCACTCCAGCATCTCTGCTGCATGTTTCACACTCGACGGCTTTCCGAGGATACTGTTTCCAAACGCCACAATCGTATCTGCACCGATGACGAGCACATCTTTCTCATTTTCAAGAGATTCCAGCACAGCCCGCGCTTTCTGTTCCGACAGTTCTTCCACTATTTTCCCGGGTTCCGTTGCCGTCATACTCTCCTGTACATGGCTTACTTTTATCTCAAATTCCAGCCCTATCTGTTCCAGAAGCTCTTTCCTTCTGGGCGATGCTGATGCCAATATGATTCTCATTTCGTACCCTTTCTCCCCTCCTGCTATACCTTCCGATAGCTTCTGCTTTTTTCAAACTAATGATGCACTTCCGGAATAAAAGTTCTGGAGACGGTATTCGCATCCTCTGTGGCAGCCTTCGCTGCCAGCACAGCCTCATGGCAGAATGCTTCCTGGGACTGGAACTGAGACCGACCTCTCTTGTCCGGTTTTTCATAGGAACCGTCAGCCTGCAGCACCGATGCCTTCACATTGTCTTTCAGCTGACACTGCAGGATATGCAGCAGTTTTTCCTTCAACTCCGGTCTGTCCACAGGGAAGAGAATTTCCACACGACGCTCCAGATTTCTCGGCATCCAGTCTGCACTGCCGCAGTAAATTTCGTAATTCTCATCATTCTCAAAATAGAAGATTCTGCTGTGCTCCAGGAAATTTCCCACAATGGAACGCACGGTAATGTTTTCGCTGATGCCCTTGATTCCCACCTTCAGGCAGCAAATACCACGGACAATCAGATCTATTTTCACACCGGCAACACTCGCCTCATAAAGCGCCGCAATGATATCTCTGTCACAGAGAGAATTCATCTTTGCAATGATATGGGCGGGGCGTCCCTCCTTTGCATGCTGTTTCTCCCTGCCGATCAGATACAGGAATTTATCCTTCAGCCAAAGCGGTGCGAGAGCAAGCTTATTCCAGGCAAGCGGCTCCGAATATCCGGACAGCATGTTGAACACTGCCGTTGCATCCTCTCCGATAGGCTCAGCGCAGGTAAGCAGTCCGATATCCGTATACAGCTTCGCAGTTGCATCATTATAGTTACCGGTACCAAGATGCACATAGCGGCGGATGCCGTCCTCTTCTCTGCGAACCACCAGTGTGATTTTGCTGTGAGTCTTTAAGCCCACCAGGCCGTAAATAACATGGCATCCTGCCTTTTCCAGCATTCTTGCCCAGACAATATTGTTTTCCTCGTCAAAACGCGCCTTCAGTTCCACCAGCACCGTAACCTGCTTGCCGTTCTCCGCCGCCTGTGCCAGTGCCGCAATGATAGGCGAATTACCGCTGACACGGTAGAGCGTCTGCTTGATGGCGAGAACTTCCTTGTCTCTGGCAGCCTGACGGATGAAGTCCACCACAGGCTCGAAGGTCTGGTAAGGGTGATGCAGCAGAATATCACCCTCTCTGATGGCATCAAAAATATTACATCCCGCCGGGAGCTCCGGCACCTGCTGAGGAATATATTTCGGCGTCTTTAAATGGTCAAAGCCTTCCAGTCCGTACATCTTCATGCAGACAGTCAGGTCAAGCGGACCGTCAATCGCATAAATATTTTCTTCTTCCATGTGAAGTTCTTCTCTCAAGATATTCAGAAGACGCTTATCACAGCCTTCCTCCACTTCAAGTCTGATTGCTTCACCCCACTGGCGCTTCTTCAGCTGTTTCTCTATTTCCTTCAGCAGATCTGCCGCTTCGTCCTCTTCGATGGTCAAATCCGCATTTCTCATGATGCGGAACGGATGTGCACAGACAATGGTATAGTTCAGGAACAGCTTGTGCATATTCCTCTCTATGATTTCCTCCAGCAGAATAATTCGCCGCGCTTTTCCTTCTGACGGTAAAAGCACAATCCTGTTCAGTACACTCGGAACCTGCACTGTTGCAAATTCCAGTTCTCCCTTGCCATTCTTCTTCTGCACAAGCGCCGCAATGTTCAATGTCTTATTTCGAATCAGCGGAAATGGTCTGGAAGAATCCACAGCCATTGGAGTAAGCACCGGATAAACATTCTCTTCAAAATACCGGTCAACAAATTCGCCATCTTCCGGTGACAATTCCTCGTGACTGCCGATTATTGTCAGCCCACTCTGCGCCAGCTTCGGCACAAGTGACCGGTTCCAGGTAGAATATTGCAGGTCTACCAGATTGTGTATGGCGATGCTCAATGCTGTCAGCTGCTCTGTCGGCGTCATACCGGCAATGTCCGGCTTTTCATACTTTGCATTTACCATATCCTTCAGAGATGCCACGCGTATCATAAAAAACTCATCCAGATTGGACGCCGTAATGCTTAAAAATTTTAATCTTTCAAACAACGGAATATTCTTGTCCCGCGCTTCATTCAATACTCTGTGGTCAAACAGAATCCAGGACAACTCTCTGTTGGTATAATATTTCGGTTGGCTGAAATCAATCTCTCCCATTGTCTCCATGCCTTTCTTTCTATAAATTTTTGCGCTGTTTCAGTACCGGTTCCACGCTGAAAACCTCCTGGAAAAACTCCTCTCTGTCTTCAAAGAAACCTTTTTCCAGAGTGATATCTTCCTGCGTGTCAATCGTCAGAATCAGCTGGTTCTCTTTTAAAGCAGCCTTCAAACCCTTGAATTTCTGTTTATGGCTTCTGTCCAACCCGCTCGCCAGGCGTAGGATTGCCGTCAGCTTTGCAACAATCATGTAGGACTCCCTGTCAAGACTGCTCGTTATCTGCTGTCCATAATACACAAAGCGGCTGTGGTTAAACCGGACCACATTTGCCACAATCTCCCGTTCTGTGTGAGACAAACCGATGATTTCCGTTGCCATCACAATCTGATAAGAGGTTTCTCCTATATTCACCATACTGATATATTTTCCACAGTCATGAAGAATTGCTGCAAGCCTTAAATACAGCCTTTCCCGTTTTCCGAGACCATGTATTTTTTTCATACTGTCAAAAATGGTAGTGGAAATACTTTCCAGGGTCTCCGAGCGTTTTCTGCTTCCCATATATCGCTTGCTGATATTCATGGCACACGCGATGATATCCTGCTCAAAATCGTGTTCCCCCTGGAACATTTTTATTTTTTCCGCATACTCATAAGCGATACCGTCACACAGCGTCACGCCGGGCACCCAGATATGCTCCGCTTCCATCAGTTCTGCAATCCGGCTGATTAACACTGCGCTGATAAACACCAGAGGGACTCTCTCTTCTGCTATTCCCAGCATTTTTGCAGATTGCACCGTATTGCTTTCCCGAAGCCTGTCCGCAAAGTCATTAAAAGCCTCTGTCCCGATTACGGTCTTATCTCTGTCCTTTCCTGTCAGCTTCACAAGACAGGGCGAAATATAGTCATCAATAATTATCAGGTTCTGAATTTCTCTGTCCTTCAGATACAGCTTCTTATAGGTATTCAGCTGTGCCATTGCCATTTCCTGGATGGTATTTTCTATCCTGGAAGTCCGGTTCGCATAACGGTTTAAAAACTCCTGAATTCTCAAAACCCCCAGGCGAAGGTTCTGGGTAGACACCAGCGTATCGTTGTCAAAAAGCGACAGCTGGATACTGCCGCCTCCAATATCCAGAATTGCCGTTTTTTCCTCAATAATCCTGCGAAAACTCTCTCCTTTGGAAGCCAGTGATTTATAATCCAGGAATCGCTGCTCTGAATTGCTTAAAATCTCCACACGGATCCCTGTCCTCTGGGCAATCTGATCCTGCACAATGGTCGTATTCTCCGTCTCCCGGATAGCACTTGTTCCGTACGCCCTATATGCCTCCACCTTGTAGGATCGCATGATATCACTGAATTCTTTTAATGTACGACATAGTTCATCCAGCTTCTCTTTGCTGATTTTCCCGTTGGAATAGGTATCCGAGCCCAGGTCAAGGCGTCTGCTGATACAATCGATTTCCCGCATATTGTTTTTTCCGGAAAATTCAAATATTTTCATGGTCAGTTCAAAACTGCCCACATCTATCGCTGCAAAGGTTCTGATGCTCATATAGACCCTCCTTAATAACCAAGGTATGCACACACTTAAGTTTGCTTCGCGGCATGCACATCCCTTAAGTTTGCTTCGCAACCTTAAGGGATGCGGGCTTGCGCCCTATAAAATTAAGTTTGACCTTCATGCCCAGTGAGCAAGCTCCCGGGCATGAATTCAACCTTAAGGTTTTCGCTCTTTACGGCATGCACATCCCTTAAGTTTGCTTCGCAACCTTAAGGGATGCGGGCTTGCGCCCTATAATCTGACATTTGCCTCTTGTGCTCTGTGAGCAAGCTCACTCGCACAGACTCAAATGTCAGATTGCATGCCTTGAAGATAATCGACAAATTGTTGGGCGCTTCTTCCGGACAGGCCTCCGTGGGAAAGTTCCCACTTGTTTGCCTCAAGAAGCAGTTCCTCCTCCGGCATCCGGATGCCGTTCCTCTCCGCAAGTGCCTTTACAATGTTCTGGAACTGCTTTTTGTCGGGTGCTCCGAAATAAATGGTCACACCGAACCGATATACCAGAGAAAGCTTCTCCTGAACAGTATCGCTGGTATGCATATCCTGTCTGATTTCCTCCTTGTCACTGTAATTCTCCCGAATCAGATGACGACGATTGGAGGTTGCATAAATCAGTACATTCTCCGGTTTCTTTTCCAGACCGCCCTCAATGACAGCCTTCAGATATTTATATTCAATCTCAAATTCCTCAAAGCTCAGATCATCCATATAAATAATGAATTTATAATTGCGCTTTTTAATCTGGCTGATTACTTCATTTAAATCCTGGAACTGATGCTTATACACCTCAATAATGCGTAAGCCCTTATCATAATACTCATTGGCAATGGCTTTGATGCAGGAGGATTTTCCTGTTCCGGCATCGCCGAACAGCAGACAGTTATTCGCCTTTCTTCCGGCTACAAATGCTTCCGTGTTGTCTGTCAGCTTCTTTTTGGGTATTTCATATCCCACAAGGTCATTCAGGTTAACATGTGCAATGTTCAGGATCGGCTCAATATGTACGCCCTTTTCATCGTGCACCACACGAAAGGATTTATGAAGTCCGAACTTACCTACCCCGTACTCCTTATAGAACTGAGTCAGAGTCGCCTTCATCTCCTCCGGGGTATTGTCACGGCAAAACTTTTCCGCAAGTTCACAGATTCTCGCGCAGATTCTGGTATTGTATACCTTGCTCTCCCGCATGCTCGTTTCATAATTTTCAATCAGGGCAAATTCCGGCACATGCAGTTTCTCCATCATTGGAGCAAAGTCAAAATCGTAAAACTCCTTAAAAATCACAATGTCATGAAGAGCAGCCTGATTGATGGAACCCTGAATCTCCCCTCTGATTTCGCAGCCGCAGCTGTAGCTGTTTTCATTGTTCACCAGAAGGTTTGCCAGATAACAATGCCATAGATTCCCATGAAAACCGTAATTACCCGCCAAATCAATCAGACGGTGAATACAGTCGTAAAACAAAGCCGCCTTCCCGGCTTCCGTATGAGGGAGGCTGGAATCCTGCTCTTCCTCCACGTCTTCTTCATAATGTGACATAAGCCACGCCATATCATAGAGAAGGCTGCCGTCTTCAAAATTCCGATATACAATCAGTTCCTGTTCCCGCATGTTTTCTCTCCTAGTAATTCCCCAGAATTTTCATATTTCTCGCCTCATCGCGCAGACCTCTGAGCGCATTCTTCACTGCACCGTCCGCAAGATTGCCTTCAAAATCAATGAAAAACCGATATTCCCAGTTTCTGTCCTCAATGGGACGGCTCTCAATCTTTGTCATGTTCAGGTTGTTATAAATAAAATGAGACAGCATATGATACAGGGAACCGCTCTCGTGCGGCACTTCAAAGCAGATGCTGACCTTCTTCGCATCCTTTCTGAAAATTTTCTGATTTGTGACAATGATAAAGCGGGTGGAATTGGTGCCGGAATGATTGACTCCCTTTTGCAGTACCTCCAGCCCGTAAATTTTTCCTGCATGTTCACCTGCGATTGCAGCCTGTGTTTTATCCCCATCCTCCGCAACTTTCTTCGCTGCAAACGCATTATTCTGCATGCTGATTTGCTGCCAGTCATGATTTTCCAGGAATTTTGCACTCTGCATCAGGGACTGTGGATGGGAATATACCGTTTTGATATCGGAAAGCTTTGCTCCCGGCACACCCAGCAGACAATGCTCAATACGGATAATCTGCTCTCCGACGATATAGTTTTCATATTCCTGCAGTAAATCATAAATTTCATTCACAATTCCTGCCGTTGAATTTTCAATCGGCAGAACGGCAAAGTCCGCACTGCCTTCATCTATTGCGCTCATGGCATCTCTGAAAGTATCCACATGAAAGCTGTTGACCTGCTCTCCGAAATACTGCATCATTGCCGCCTGGGAATATGCCCCCTCTGCTCCCTGAAATACAACCCTTGCCTTCTTCGTTTCCAGCTCTTCCACCCCGATAAAGGGAAGCTTGCCGAGACTGCCGTTTTCTGCCAGAAGTTTATACTGGAGTTTTCTGCTCATGGACATAATCTGTTCAAACAGTTCTTCAATGCCATGACTGTTAAAATCGTTATGAGTCAGGGATTTCACCTTTGCAAGCTTTTCCATCTCGCGCTGCTTGTCAAATACTTTTTTCCCGGTTGCAATCTTATACTCTGCCACCTGACGGCTGATGTCCATCCGCCTCTCATATAAATCCACAATCTGCTCGTCTATCGCGTCTATCTGCTGACGCAGTTCCAATAAATCCATCTTCCCAGACTCCTTTGTAATTATTATGTCTATCTTATACCAAAACGAACTTGATAGCAAGTAAAAAGGGGTGTATAGTTAACGTAAATAATATGTAAATACATGCAGAAGGAGGAGCTGATATGAGAACGGTTCGACGTAATATATTGATTGCGGTTTTGTTCATTCTGCTGCTTGTTTTTCTCGGTACTGTACTGATTTTTTCCGGACGGACCACCATGAATCCCGCCGGCACCGTTGGAAACACCGCCGGAAATTTGAATAACGGGGGACTGTTTTGCGAGTACAACGGAACAGTTTATTTTTCCAACGCCAATGATGGAGGCAGCCTCTATGCCATGAATGCGGACGAAAGCAATGTCCGCAGGCTGAACACCTTAAAAGTCGGAAATATTCTTGCCGGCGGCAAATATCTCTATTACTTTCAAACCGGCTCCGCTTCCTCCGATTCCGGTTTCGGTCAGCTTCAGGGCATGAAGTCCTTTGACCGCTGTAAACTGAACGGAAGTGATGCAACCGCTCTGACGAGGGATGTTGTGGTAACGGGCCAGCTGGTAGACAATTATCTGTACCTTCTGGTTTCCAAACTCACCGGAACTTCTTTTTATAAAATGAAGATTGACAAATCCGAACAGGTTGATTTGGCTGATTATTACATCAATCCCGCCTGTGCGGTAAACGGTATCATATACTATAACGGTGCACAGGATGATCATTATCTGTACGCTCTGAATACCGCAAATGATGTGGTATCCGAAGTCTGGAAGGGTAATATCTGGTACCCTGTAGTAGAGGGAGATTATGTATATTACATGGATGTTGCAAATAATTACAGACTTTGTCGCTACTCCATGTCACAGAATGTGATTCAGATTCTGACAGAAGACCGTGTTGACTGCTTTAACGTCGGGAATGGCTACATATACTATCAGAAGAACGGCAAATCCCCTCAGTTAAAATGTATGTATACCGACGGTTCCTATGCTCAGGTCATTGCGGAGGGCAATTTTACCAGCATTAATATGACCTCGCAATATGTTTATTTCCGGGAATTTGCCAATGAAGCAGCCATGTATCATGCCCCGCTCGGAAGCAGTGCATACAGCAGATTTTCACCTGCTGAAGAATAAAAATACTTCTTTTATTCCTCAATATGATCCAGACCCTGACTGAGAATTGTCACAATGTGGGCATCTGCCAGAGAATAAAAAATCGTCTTTCCCTCCCGCCGGTTTTTTACCAGATCCATCTGCTTCAGTACCCGGAGCTGATGGGAAATGGCCGATTGAGACATCCCCAGCACAGAAGCAATATCAAACACACACATTTCCGTACTCAGAAGTACATACAGGATTTTCAGCCTTGTGGCATCCCCGAACACCTTAAAGAACTCTGCCAAATCCTGAAGTTCCTCCTCCGGAGGCATTTTTTCATCAATGATTTTTAATGTAGATTCATCCACGTGAATGTAACTGTTTTCTTCCATTTTATCCGCACTCCCTCGTCCTTTTAACAGACTGCCTTCTTATATTTGTACCACTTTCTAAAGCATACACCATTTTGGGCTTCCGCGCAAATTTTTCCTTACCTGTTCTCTGTATATACTGCCCGCATTCCTTCCGTCATGAAGATACTGCCGTCCTTCTCCACAAAAAGCACCTCTGCATCGTAACTTTCCGCCAGCTTCATTCCCTCTTCCTTTCCCAAGATGAAGCAGGCAGTGGAAAGTGCATCACTTAAGAATCCGTCCTTCGAAAGTATTGTCACACCGGCCACCCCACTGTCCGCAGGATATCCCGTCGCCGGATCGATGATATGGTGATAGCGGATTCCGTCCTTTTCCACATAGCGTTCATAGTCTCCCGAGGTAGAAACACACCACTGTCCTTCCAGAGACAAGACGCCAATATTTGTTGAAGTATCGGCAGGATTTACAACACCCACCTTCCAACAGGTTCCATCCGGCTTCTCCCCATAGGTCAGAACGCTTCCTCCCGCAGATATGACAGCACCTGTTATTTCTTCTTGATCCTGTAAATATACCTTGATTCTGTCAAGGGCAATGCCCTTCCCCACTGCTCCCAAGTCCAGCTGCATCTCTTCCTGCATCACAAGTTTCATACCATCCAGCTGAAGCTTTTCGCTTCCGCAGTGTTCCAGCGCATGACACAAACACTCTTGCTCCGGCAGTTCAAAGTTTCCTTCCCGTTCTCCGGAAGCCCATCCGTCAATATCCCAGAGTTGCACTACCGTTCCCAGCGTCACATCAAAGGCACCGCCGGACTGCCGCCACACATCCATGCATTTTTTCAAAATCTCCGTAAGTTCCGGGGAAAGTGTGCTTCCCCCTTCTCTTCCCGCCGCCTCATTGACAGCCCATACTTCCGATGTATCAAGCCTTCTGGAAAGTTCCTCTTCCTCCAAGTGATGTAAAAGCACCAGAATCTCCTCTGCTGCTTCGCACTGCTTATCTGTTGTATAAATATTCTGCTGTATTACCGTTCCCATGGCGGTGTCCACACTCTGTATTTTAACAGGCTGTCTGTTCCCACAGCCGCAGTTCAAGATAACTGCCAGCCATACTGTCATCACGGCAAAAAATTTCTTCATTTTCTCTTTCCTTTTTGCTATACTGGAATAACGGTCGAATTATTTAAGAACCGCTATCTCACGGGATAAGCTTCCGAATAGTTCCGAATCGCCATCCTTAATGATATGAAACGCTTATCCAGAAGGGAGAACTTCCTTGCATAAAACTTTACAACCCAAGATAATTGCTGTCATGACCGGTGCAATCCTGCTCCTGCTTTGTGTCATCAGTCTGCTGTGTATCCTGCTTCCTCGCAGGCATGCATCCGGTTATGTCGCTGACATCTATCAGGAGGGAAAACTGCTCACCAGCATTCCCCTGGTGGATGTTGAAACACCTTATTCTTTTACCGTCACAGGAGTCTCCGGCTGCAAAAACGAAATAGAGGTTCGCCCCGGAAGCATCGGAATTCTCTCTGCGGACTGCCCCGACAAGCTTTGTGTTCATCAGGGCTTTATCAGCGATTCCAGGCTTCCCGTCACCTGTCTGCCCAACCGACTTGTGATTCAGTTACGGCCTGCAGAGCAGGAATTACCAAATTCTTCCGCTATCGATATAATCACCTATTAAAACGATAGATTGCATAAAAACACTAACTTGTAAATGAATCCGGAGTTTACACTGGAACACTGGAACACTTAATCACAAATCATGACGGAGGTATCGTATGTCCACTAAGAAACTGACTACGCTTGCCCTATATGCCACGCTTTCTCTGGCAATCTACGCAGTAGAAAGCGCAATTCCACCTCTTGTTCCCATTCCGGGCATAAAGCTGGGACTTGCAAATATTGTAACACTGATTCTGCTGCAACACTATTCCGGGAAAGATGCTTCCTTCGTGCTGTTTGCACGCATTCTGCTTTCCACACTGTTATTCGGACAGCTGTTAAGTCTTTTCTATAGTCTTGCAGGAGGATTTTTCAGTTTGCTTACCATGCTTCTTTTCAACAGGCTGTTACAAAAAAGATGGGTGTTTCTCACCGGTGCCGCAGGTGGGCTGGCTCACAACATCGGACAGTTGTTGGTTGCTTTTCTCCTGACTGCCACTCCCGGTGTCCTGGCGTACCTGCCTTTTCTGGTACTGAGTGGTATTCTCACCGGCCTTTTCACCGGGCTTGTCGCTTCCTTTTCCGGACGGTATCTGCAGAGATTCCGTATCCGTTAAAGTCACTATACCGTTGCATCTTCCTACTTTTTCAAATCACTTCGTCCAGCTCGTACTTTTTGGACTTCACAATGACTGCATTTTCCCGGAAGACTTCATTGATAACTCTGTGTTCCAATGCTTTTCGACGCTCCAGATGAGAAATCAGTCCATCCATCCCGCGAAGTCCGTTTTTCTTTCCATACGGGGATTCTTCCAGATATTTTACCATAAGCGGAAACCATAACTCGTTCCCTTTGTCGTCAGAACGCTCCTTGCGTATGATTTCAATGCTCTCCCGAATGTTCTCCACATCAAGATAGACAATTTTAAATAACTTATCCTCCAACACTTTTCGTAGTCTTCTGTAAAAATCCAGAATCTCTTCTTCTGTCATCATAAGATACAGCAGTTGGTTTTCAATAATGTTCTGGAAAATTGAGCACTCAAAAATCTGTCCTGTCCCATCCCACTTTGCAAAGCGAGATAGTATAACCTGCCCAAAAGACGCTCGGTCAAGATTTCCGTTATAAATTTCATACTGCTCCAAATCTTTATGAAACCCCGGCACATCCGTGAGAATCCGAGTATAGCAGATTACTTTGTATTCTCCTTCCCGAATGGTTTTTTCCGCAATTTCATCCTTTAATTCTTCATACCTTGCCAATATTTCTTCATATTGCACTTCCGTAACATAAGCGCACCAGGCAAGTTCCACCGGAGAGTAATCTCCTTCCCGGAACACCTCATAATCTTTCAGCCTGTCGGAAAGCAACTGTAGCATCGTGCTTTTGCCTGCTCCCTGTAGACCTTCCACGAAATAATTGTTTTTTATCATACATTTTTCTCTCGATAGCCCTAGTGTTAGCATCTAATTAGTACAAAATAAAATGAGATATTCCCTTAAATGTATT
>CAMEDC010000061.1 GCA_945913255.1 uncultured Lachnospiraceae bacterium | reverse complement strand
GAGCATCTGCCTTACAAGCAGAGGGTCATAGGTTCGAGCCCTATAGGCCCCATTTTTTTATGTAAAAATTTCTTTATTCCGAAGGCAGAGCCGCGTTTTTGGGGAGAACGAAGGTTATGGATGATAAGAATAATCTAGCAGAAGGTTCTATTTATAGGAAAATAATCTTTTTTGCCCTTCCTATTCTGGTAGGACAGGTTTTCCAACAGCTTTATAATACATTTGATTCATTGATTGTAGGAAGATTTCTGGGAGATCAGGCGTTAGCTGCAGTTAGCTCTTCCGGCAGTCTTATTTTTATGATGGTTGGTTTTTTCCAGGGGGTTGCGCTTGGAGCCGGTGTGATTATTGCAAAAGAGTACGGTGCAAAGAATTACAAAAGTATGAAACTTGCCATACATACGGATGTGGCATTTGGATTGGCTGCAGGCTTACTATTGACTATTTTGGGTGTGACCTTTACTCCGGCTATTTTACAGTGGATGCATACACCTGCTGACGTCCTTCCTCAATCCATTGCTTATTTCAGATTTTATTTTTGCGGTTCTGTTTTTTCTGTTATGTATAATATTTTTGTGGGTATTCTGCAAGCGGTAGGAGACAGCAGACATCCGCTGTATTATCTGATTATTTCTTCCATAATTAACGTAGTGCTGGATTTGCTGCTGGTAGGGGTATTCCGGTTTGGAGTAGAAGCGGCCGCACTTGCCACTGTGATTGCGCAGGGAATCAGTGCAATACTTTGTATGATTCAGCTGCTTCATGCCGGTGGAGAGCATCGTATTGTGCTCCGTGATGTCGGTTTCCATCTGGACAGCCTGAAAAGCATTATACGTTTCGGGTTGCCATCAGGAGTACAGAATTCTGTGATTGCACTGGCAAACATTGTTGTGCAGTCAAATATCAATACTTTCGGCCAATATGCCATGGCAGGTTGCGGGGCCTATTTTAAGCTGGAAGGATTTGCATTTCTTCCGGTTACCTGTTTTGCGCAGGGGCTTTCTACATTTGTCGGACAAAATCTTGGAGCAAGAAAGTATGAAAGAGTGAAAAAAGGAGTCCGATTCGGTATTCTGTGCTCGGTATCCTTAACAGAACTTATCGGAATTCTGTTCTGGCTGTTTGCGCCAACGCTGATCAGCCTGTTTACTGACTCACCTGAGGTCATTGCATATGGTGTACGGCAGGCAAGGGTTGAATCCCTGTTTTACTGTATGCTTGCTTTGGCGCATTGTGTTGCCGGTGTGATGAGGGGAGCGGGAAAGGCAAGTGTACCAATGGTTATCATGCTGAGTTTCTGGTGCGTTTTGAGGGTAACCTATATTACCGTTGCTTTGCATTTTTATCCTCGTATAGAGGTTGTATTCAGCGCATATCCCCTGACATGGACAACAAGTTGTGTGGCGTTTTTGCTGTATTATTTTAAGGCGGATTGGATACATCATTTTGAGCGGATGCAGAAAACATGACAAAAAAGCAGTTTTTTCCAGAAAAGAAATTAGTATTAAGGTTTGCAGAATTACAGAATATAAGTTAGTATAGAGAAGGTAACTGAAGAAATTTTAGCAAAAGAGATATGATAGGAAAGACTGAGCGAAAGTCTGAGATTTGGAGGCATATTATGAGCGAAATAAAAGAGATAAATCAGCAGCTGCTTACGGGAGAAAGAGCCCTTTATGGGACGCACGGTGCAAAAATCAGTTATTGCACTTTTGCAGACGGAGAATCTCCATTGAAGGAGAGCAGTGACCTTGAAATAGATACCTGCCTTTTCAGATGGAAATATCCCCTGTGGTATACGAAAAATGTGGTGGTTAAGAATTCCACCCTGTTTGACATGGCGAGAGCCGGAATCTGGTATGTTGATAATATTACCGTATCAGACACGGTCATTGAAGCACCCAAGAATTTCAGGCGCGTGCGGGGAATGAAGCTATATCATGTGGATTTGCCGAATGCGGCGGAAACCATGTGGAACTGCAGTGATATCGAGATGGAGCATGTGACGGCAAGAGGAGATTATTTTGCCATGAACAGCAAAAATATCGTTGCCAGAGATTTCACCCTTGTGGGTAATTACAGCTTTGACGGCGGTTCCAATATTGAAATTCACAATTCCAGAATGCTTTCAAAGGATTCTTTCTGGAATGCGGAAAATGTAACCGTATATGATTCCTTTATTTCAGGGGAGTATCTTGGTTGGAATTCAAAGAATATCACACTGATTAACTGCACCATCGAGAGTCTGCAGGGGATGTGCTACATTGATAATCTGGTAATGAAAAACTGTCGATTGATTAATACAACACTTGCATTTGAGTATTCTCAGGCAGATGTGGAGATTGTGGGGCAGGTAGACAGTGTGTTCAATCCCAGGGGAGGAGTCATCCGCGCAGACAGAATCGGTGAACTGATTATGGATGGAAGCAGAGTGAGAATTGACCAGACGAAGATCGAGGCGGAAGAGATTGCAAAGACCTCGGACAAGCCGGAGTGGGAAAGAGACAAAAAGGAAAACTAAGCGGGCAATTCTTCGGAAAGGCATGAAATGATTATGTATAATTTTGATAAACTGACGAATCGCCGCGGTACCGGTTCTTTAAAGTGGGATGTCCCGGAAAGGGAACTGCCCATGTGGGTGGCAGATATGGATTTTGAGACCGCACCGGAGGTGGTGGAAGCAATCAAAAGCCGTGCGGCGCAGGGGATTTTTGGTTACAGTGTGGTGACGGATGAATGGTTTGTTGCATATCAGAACTGGTGGGAGCGCAGGCATCATCTGCAATCGGAAAAGGACTGGTTTATTTTTTGCACAGGGGTTGTTCCTGCAATTTCCAGTATTGTGAGAAAGCTGACCACACCGGGGGAGAATGTGCTGGTACAGACTCCGGTCTACAATATCTTTTTCAATTCCATCCGAAACAACGGAAGAAATATATTGGAAAGCCCTCTTGTGTATGATGGGGAGGAATACAGAATTGATTTTACGGATCTGGAGGAAAAGCTTGCCAATCCCCAGACTACGCTGATGCTTCTCTGTAATCCCCACAATCCTGTGGGAAAAATCTGGGACAAGGAGACATTGGCAAAAATCGGTGAATTATGTGCCAGACATCATGTGCTGGTGGTTTCCGATGAAATTCATTGTGATTTGACAGATCCCGGGTATGAGTATACTCCTTTTGCATCCGTATCCGAACAGTGCAGAGATAACAGTATTACCTGTATGGCACCCACGAAGACCTTCAGCATTCCGGGAATACAGACAGCGGCTGTCATGGTGCCGAATCCGGTAATTCGTCACAAGGTAAACAGAGGCCTGAATACCGATGAAGTGGCAGAGCCGAATGTGTTTGCGATTGATGCAACGGTGGCGGCTTTTGAAAAAGGAGAGCCGTGGCTGGAAGAACTGCGGGTGTACCTTCAGGAGAATAAACAGTGTGTACGTGACTTTATCCGGAAGGAAGTGCCGGGAATCAGGGTGGTGCCTTCCCATGCAACCTACCTTTTGTGGCTGGACTGTAGCGCATTGACGGAGGATGCTGCCAAATTGGTTCATTTTATCCGGGAGTACAGCGGCCTCTATCTCACGGAGGGCGAAGAGTATGGCGCGTGCGGCAGAAACTTTATCCGTATGAATACTGCCTGCCCGAGAGAGAGGCTCATGGATGGTTTACAGCGCCTGAAGGCGAGCGTTAACGAATACAAGGGAAGAAGATAAATTGTAACAAAAATACGTAGCAGGCATCAGAAAGCAGGTGCCTGCAAATAAATATCCGCAAATCTATGGGCTGGGAGCGTAAAAGGCTTCCAGCTTTTTTAGTTGTGCAAAGCGGGCTCTGGCGTTTTCGGAAGCCTCGGCAAACAGCTTTTCTGCTTCTTTTGGGGATTCTTTCGCCAGCACCTCGTAGCGGATTTCTCCGTTCAGAAATTCCAGGTAGTCGAGAGACGGTTCCTTGCTGTCAAGGCAGAAGGGATTTTTTCCCTGTTTACGCAGTTCGGGATTAAAGCGAAACAAATGAAAGTATCCGGCATCCACAGCTTTTTTCTGTTCATGGGGCGTAGAACCTAAACCTGTACGAATGCCGTGGGCAATGCAGGTGGCGTAGGCAATTACCAGGGAAGGACCCGGGTAAGATGCAGCTTCTGCCAGCGCTTTCACCGTCTGGTTTAAGTCGGCTCCCATGGCAATCTGGGCAACATATACATTTCCGTAAGTCATTGCCATGGCAGCAAGGTCTTTTTTTGTGGTATGCTTTCCTCCGGAAATAAATTTTGCGGTGGAGCCCAGGGGAGTGGCTTTGGAAGCTTGCCCTCCTGTGTTGGAGTATACCTCGGTATCAAGCACCAGAATGTTGATGTTCTTTCCGCTGGCAAGTACATGATCCAGACCTCCGAAGCCGATATCATATGCCCAGCCGTCTCCGCCGACAACCCATTGTATGGTTTTTGCGTGTGTGCCGGAAGGGGACAGTTCGCAGCAGGAATCTTCTACTGTCTGTGCAACCGGATTTGTATCGGTCTGGGATAATCGTTGTGCAGCCGCTTCCTGCGCCAGAAGCATGCCGTAACCGAATTCAGCCGCATCCTCAAACAGAGAATTTGACCATGCAGGTCCATGACCGTCTGCGTCCACCGCGTAGGCGCAGGAGGGAGCGGAATTTCCCCAGATGGAGCTGCAGCCTGTGGCATTGGCAAGATACATATCCGGTCCAAAGAGCTGTGTGAGCAGCTTTACATAAGGAGTCTCGCCACAACCGGCGCAGGCACCGGAAAATTCCATGAGAGAACGGGAAAACTGACTTCCTTTTACAGTGTGGATACCGAACTTCTCTACAGCCGTTCGATTGGGGAGGAGAGGTTTGGCAAAATCAAAGCATTGTTGTCCTGATGTGATATAACGGATTCCTGCCGCAGGGGAATCGTTTTGCACGGGATGCATAATTAAAGCCTTTTTCCCCTGCTTTCCAGGGCAGATTCCCACACAGGCACCGCAGCCGGTACAGTCAACCTCGGAGATGACAATGGAAAAGGTTTGTCCGTCCATACCCACAGCAGGTATGCCGGGCATTTCCTGCGGGGCCTTTGACAGCTGACTGTCATTCAGAAGAGCCGGACGTATCACCGCATGCGGGCAGACAAAGGAACAGCGGTTGCACTGAATACAATTTTTGGGAATCCATTCCGGCAGTTCCGTCGCGATGTTTCGGCGTTCATGAGCTGTAGTGCCGGGAGGAGTATAGCCATCCGCATAAGGCAGAAAAGCGGAGACGGGCAGCTCATTTCCGCGCTGATCCGTGGTTGGCTGCTGGATGTTGCGAACATAGTTCATGATTTCAGGAAAGTCGGATAGCACTTTATTATCTGTTTCATAATCCATTTTTTTGTTGACTATTTCCTTATCGCAACACTCGCCGATAGAATCCGTGTCAGATAATCTATCCGGTTTCTTCCAGCTTTCCGGAATCTGATATCTCGTAACTTCGGAAAACCCTCGTTCAATGGCTTCTTCATTCATTTGCAGAATGGCACCGCCGTTTTTGCCGTAGCTTTTGACGGCTGCTGCTTTCATCAGGCGTTTTGCAACATCCGGCAAAAGAAGACCGGAAACGGAAAAGAAAGCAGCCTGCAGAATGGTGCTGATTTTGCTGTTCAACCCCACTTCTTTACCGATTTTAAAAGCATCAATCAGATAGAGCCTGATATGATGCGCGGCAGCATATTGCCTGAAGGAGTCCGGCAGATAATTTTCCAGCTCTTTTCCCCGGTAGGGACAGTTCAGAAGAAAACTGCCGCCGTCCTTCAGCTCCTGTATCATCTCGTACTTATGCAGATAGACCGGATTGTGACAGGCAACGAAGTCAGCCCGGTGAATCAGGTAGCTGCTGCGTATGGGAGACTTCCCGAATCGGAGGTGTGAGATTGTAAGCCCTCTGGATTTTTTCGAATCATATTCAAAGTATCCCTGTACCGTCAGATTTGTGTTGTCCCCGATAATGCGAACGGCATTTTTTGTGGCGCTGACGGTCCCGTCGCCGCCCAGTCCCCAGAATTTGCAGGAAATCACATCATCGGGAATGGTCTCGGGTATCTCTGGAACGGTAAGAGAAAGATCTGTCACATCATCTGTGATTCCCACGGTAAAAAATTTCTTGCGGTTGTTTGCGTATACCGCGGCAATCTGTGACGGTGTGGTATCCTTTGAACTGAGCCCGTAGCGGCCGGAGAAGACACGCAGACCGGAAGCTGTGCAGTCTTTCGAGAATAATCCGGCCTGCTCCAGAGCAGCTATGACATCCAGATAGAGCGGTTCCCCCGGTGCTCCGGGCTCCTTTGTACGACTCAGTACAGTGATTTGTTTCACGGAGGCAGGCAGCTTTTCCGTAAAATGCTTCACACTGAAGGGACGGTACAGATGAATGCAGATGAGTCCGAATTTCTTCTCCGGTACGCTGTCCAGATACTCTTTTATGGTTTCACAGATGCTCCCCATGGTCACAAGGACATGCTCAGCCTGCGGATGACCATAATAGTCAAATAGACCGTATTCCGTAGAAAGCAGAGAGTTGATTCGGCGTATCTGCTTTTCCACAAGATCCGGCAGAGCCAGGTAATAAAGATTGGAAGCCTCCCGGTTTTGGAAAAAGATATCGGGGTTTTGTGCGGAACCATAAATTTTCGCATGATACGGATGCAGTGATTCCCGGCGAAAACGCGACAGGGCATCAGGGTCAGCCAGTGCTTTTAAATCTTCGTAATCCCATACCCGTACCTTTTGCAGTTCATGTGAAGTGCGGAAACCGTCAAAGAAATTCAGAAAAGGAATTCTGCCTTCCAGTGCTGCCAGGTGAGGAACAGGGGAGAGATCCATAACCTCCTGTACACTGGCGGTGGCAAAGATGGCACAGCCGGTCTGCCTGCAGGCATAGATATCCGAATGGTCTCCAAAGATTGAGAGCGCATGGGTGGCGATGGTGCGGGCAGCGACATGAATCACACCGGGCAGCAGTTCACCTGCCATGCGGTACAGATTGGGCAGCATCAAAAGGAGCCCCTGAGATGAAGTGAAGGTAGTGGCGAGGGCACCTGCCAGAAGGGCACCGTGAACCGCGGCGGCAGCGCCGGCTTCCGACTGCATTTGAGAAACTGCAAGCGGAGTTCCGTATATATTTTCCTTACGCATGCCGGCCCATTTGTCGCAAAGCTCTGCCATGGGGGAGGAAGGAGTGATGGGATAAATGGCAGCGACTTCGCTGTAGGCATAAGCAACGTGAGCAGCGGCATGGTTGCCGTCTATAGTTTCCGTGATGGACATAAAAAACCTCCGAACAAAATAAACTGATTGCATTTATTTTGCCCGGAGGTATCCGGTTTATTCGTTTTTATTTCAGGAAACCGTTTACAATCTGTGCTTCTGCTTCCGCTTCCGTCAGACCGAGGGTCATCAGCTTGATAATCTGTTCACCCGCAATTTTGCCGATTGCTGCCTCGTGAATCAGTTCGGCGTCCAGGTGATTGGCGGTGATTTCGGGAATTGCACTGATTTTTGCGTTGTCCATGATAATGCCGTCGCATTCCGAGTGACCGGCACAGCGGTTATTGCCGTTTATTTTGGAGAGGAATACCTGTCTGGATTCTTCTCTTGCCACGGAGCGGGAGATAATGTTGGCACTGGAGCCTGCTCCGTTCAAATCCACATGGAAAGAGGTTTCGGCTGTCTGGGTACCATGGGTCATGAGCTTTTCCGTGACGACAATTTTGGCTCCGTCAGCCAGCCTGGCGCTGGTCAGCCGTTTTGTGGAGTCAACTCCTTTGATCTGCACGGTTTCCATTTCCATGAAGCTGTTTTCACCGACTTCTACAATCGTTTCCGGATTCATGATACGGGAGCCTTTTCCGTCGCCGCTGCCGTAATGCTTTTCCACATATTTTACATGGGAGTTCTTTCCGATGAAGAATGAGTGAATGCCATCGTGGCGGCTGTCACTGTCGCCGCTGTTGTGAATGCCGCAGCCGGCAATAATGGTGACATCGCAATCATCTCCCACATAGAAATCATTGTAAACCATTTCGGTCAATCCGCTCTGACTTAATACAACGGGAATATGGACACTCTCATTTTGGGTGCCGGGTTTGATAACGATGTCAATTCCCTGTTTATCAGTCTTGGTAACAATATCAATGTGAGCAGTGGTAGCACGGTCTACGCTCTTTCCGTTGGCACGGATATTATATGCACCGGCAGGCATTTCGTGAAGGTCTGCCACATGCTCCAATAAGTTTTTCTGTATTTCATCCATGATAAATACCTCGCTCGGTTAGTCCTGTCTGTAGAATTTGCAGCTCTCGGTGCCATTCAGAAGCTCTGGGAGAATATCCTCGCGCTTTCCGCGTGCCTGCACGCTGCCGTCGGCCAGTACAACAATTTCATCTGCAATATTTAAGATACGTTCCTGATGAGAGATGATAATCAGGGAATTGACACTGGATTCATGCATTTCTTCGAATACTTTAATTAAATTGTTGAAGCTCCAGAGGTCGATTCCGGCTTCCGGTTCGTCAAATACGGAAAGCGGTGTATTTCGGGCGATAATCGTGGCAATTTCAATCCGTTTTAACTCGCCGCCGGAAAGGCTGGTATCCACATCGCGATTGATATAGTCTCTGGCACACAACCCAACCTTGGAAAGGTAATCGCAGGCTGAGGACAGTTTCAGATTATCTCCGGCAGCCAAGGTAATCAAATCTTTTACCTTGATGCCTTTAAAACGCACCGGCTGCTGGAAGGCGAAGCTGATGCCAAGCTTTGCACGTTCGGTAATATTCATATGGGTGATATCGGTGCCGTTGAACAAAATCCTGCCGGAGGTAGGTTGTTCGATTCCCATAATCAGTTTTGCCAGAGTGGACTTTCCGCCACCGTTCGGTCCGGTTATGGCGATAAAGGTGTGATCCGCAAACGTCAGATTTAATTCTTTGATAATCTCCTTCTGCCCATTGGAATTGCTGGGCACCTGGAAGGAGAGATCCTGTAATTCAAGCATATGTTTCCTCCAAAAGTTGTATATGCATTTTATGTATTTGTTCAGGTCGGCATTGACGACACTGTTCCTAACAGTATAACACAGAACGGGTAAAAACTATACTGTTTTTCCGGAAAATTAACAAAATGTATCATGCCTTTTATCTTGAGATGAGAAGGAATATGTGATAAAATATGGCTACAAAGGCATAAAAGAGGGAAAACGGAGGTGCAAATGATGGAATATTCTGAAAAATCATATATTAATCGCGTGGCAATCACGGGACATACGATCATTGATACAGTACTCGTGCTGGCATATGCACTGGAAATGTTCAAGGGTTCGAGGACACCGGGGTATTTTACCGTATTTGCCCTGCTCTGTATCGTACCGGTAGCTGCCGAAATAATCATTTTCAGAAAAGATAACGAAAGCGGCGCAATCAAACACATTATCAGTATCAGCTACGGTATTCTGTATTTGTTTGCAATTTTTACAACCACCAGCCTTTTGACCTGTACCTATGCATTCCCCATGTTCATGGTAATTATCCTGTACATGGATGTGCGTTGTTGTGCATTGATCTTTGCGGGAGCTTTCAGCGGAAATGTGATATACGTGATTTATCATACTCTCACAGTGGGATATGCACCTGCGGAAATTCCGGATGTGGAGATAAGGATTGCATGTATGCTGTTGACGGGTATTTTTATGGTGATGTCTGCCAAGGCGGTTAAAAAAGTGAATGAGGAGAAGATGAAGCAGATTCAGGAGCAGACAAATGCAGCCGAAGCAATGGCGGAAAATATATTGAAAACTTCGGAAGGTATGATTGCAGAGATTGCTGAAATTTCGGATAAAGTGGCTACAATGGGAGATTCCATGGGTAAAATGCATGATTCTATGGGAGAAGTGACCACGGGTAGTTCGGAAACGGCAGAATCCGTACAGAAACAGCTGGTCCGGACGGAACAGATACAGTCTCACATCAGTCGAGTGAAGGAGACGGCATCCTTAATCGAACAGAATATGGAAAACACGGCAGAGAAGGTATCGGATGGACGGAGCAAGATGAGTCAGTTATCTCTTCAGGTAGATAAGTCTACAGCAGCGAACAATCAGGTACTGGAACAGATGAAGGTTCTGAGCGAATATACAAGCCAGATGAACACCATTATTGAAACAATTACCAGCATTGCAAACAGTACGGGAATGCTGGCTCTGAATGCCAGTATTGAAGCGGCACGTGCCGGAGAAACGGGAAGAGGGTTTGCTGTTGTTGCAAACCAGATATCCGGTCTTGCAAATCAGACAAAATCAGCTACCGTGAATATTACTTCATTGATTGAGAATATTAACAGAGAACTGGCATCCGTGGAAAAGGCGGTTGATGTGGTGACAGCAGGCAATCGGGAAAATGCCGAGAGCGCAAAGATTGTTTCCGAAAACTTTTCCGGTATCATGGAAGGAACGGACAGTGTTGCACATCAGGCCGAGGAATTGCTTCAGATTGTGGAGGAACTGGAGGCTGCCAACAGGGATATTGTTGAGAATATCCAGACAATTTCAGCAATTACGGAAGAAGTATCTGCCCACGCAAATGAAACCTACGATGCCTGCGAAGAAAACACTTCCATGGTGGAATCTGTGTCCGGAATTGTCGTCAACTTGAACGAAGGTGCACAGAAGCTTCAAAATGCAAGATAAAAATTAAAAAAACTACTTGACTTTTTAGAAGAGAACAGGTAATATATCTAATGTTGCAGATGATATGAGCAACATTGGATGTGCGTTTAGCTCAGCTGGATAGAGCGTTTGGCTACGGACCAAAAGGTCGGGGGTTCGAATCCTCTAACGCACGTTACTATGTGCGTTTGTGCACGTTACCGTAAAAGAAAAGCACTTCGAGGGAATCGAAGTGCTTTTTTGTATGGTTTTTTGGTATCACATTCCTGCGGACACCAGCTGAATCAGAAGACCGCCAATGACAGCAGAAGCAATCTGTCCGGCAACGTTGGCTCCGGCAGCATGCATAATCACGATATTTCCGGGGGCTTCTTCCTGTGCAAGCTTCTGTACAACCCTGGAAGACATGGGGAAGGCGGAAATTCCGGCAGCTCCAATCATGGGATTGATTTTCTGCTTCAGGAAAAGATTCAGAAACTTTGCCATCAGGACACCGCCAAAAGTGTCAAATACGAATGCGACAAGTCCCATTCCCATGATAAAGAGCGTATCGGCCCGTACAAAGCTCTCTGCCTGAAGTTGTGCGGAGATGGTGATGCCCAGAAGAAGGGTAATCAGGTTGGTGAGAGTGGTTTGTGCCGCTTCAGAAAGTGTGTGCAGTACACCGCATTCCTTAATCAGGTTGCCGAACATTAAAAACCCAACCAGAGAAGCAGACGAGGGAGCGAGGATACCTGCGATAAGTGTTGCAAAAATCGGGAAAAGGATGCGGGCCCGCTGTGAGACTTTGTGACTCTCATAGGGCATGGCAATACAACGCTCCTTTTTTGTGGTAATCAGACGGATGGCAAAGGGCTGAATGATGGGAACCAATGCCATATAGGAATAGGCTGCCACGGCAATGGCACCGATGTACCGGGAGTGAAGAACCTGGGAGACCAGAAGGGCTGTGGGGCCGTCTGCCGCTCCGATGATACCGATGGAAGCCGCATCTGAGGGAGAAAAGCCCAGTTCACGTGCGGCCAGAAAGACAAGAGGGATACCGAGCTGTGCGGCAATGCCGAACAGGAACAGCCAGGGTTTGGCTAAGAGCGGCCCGAAATCAATCATGGCGCCGATGCCGATAAAAAGCAGGAGCGGAAGCGCCTCGGAGGCTGCGACTCCGCAGTCATACAGCCAGGATACGATACCTTGCACTTCACCGATACCCTGCATTTCCTGTGTCAGAGCATTACTGCCAGGTAAATTGACTAAAATGGCACCAAATCCCATGGGCAGAAGAAGTGCCGGTTCATATTGCTTTTTGATTGCAAGCCAGATGAGCAGTCCTCCTGTGAGATACATTACAATTTGCTGCCAGGTGATTGAAAGAATCCCTTCCCTTAAAAATTCCATATTCGTTTTCCTCCTTTTTCATAAAAAAAAGACTTTTACCGGACAGTGTGAGCTGTCAGATAAAAGTCTTGCCGTTTCAATTGCAGGCGGGCAGTGTGTATCTGCCGTAATGACGCCTGCAATCCATACTATATATGGTGGCTACTCCCTTTTAAGCCTATTTATAACAGAAAATGTCAAATCATGCAAGAAGATAAAGAAATCTTAACGAATTCTTTACGGGATTGATTTTAAAGAGTAAAAAAAGTATAATGTCCTAAACGGGGGGACAAAAATGGAACAGGAAAAGGAAAACTTACGGCTATGCAGAAGATGTCTGACCCGCGATATGGTTGGGCAGGAAGAATATTTTCGTTCTCTGCACGATTATATAGAAAATCTGGATTTGGATATCAGGGCGGCGGAAGACCTGTATGAAGAAAGGCTGGGAATCTGCAGGGAGTGTGATATGCTGCTTCAGGGAATGTGCAGAAAATGCGGCTGTTATGTGGAATTGCGTGCTGCAGTGACAAAAAATGCCTGTCCCGATAAAATGTGGTAGGAAGGCAGGAAAGCGGAATATGAGCGGGATAGTTTATGATGCCAGAAGGGTGAAGGCATACGAGGGACTGATGGCTTTGGGGGAATATGCCGGTAAGAAAACAGAATGGCTGGAAGAATTGTGGAAAGGCTTTGTTTTTGATGAAGCATTGATGAAAGAATTTATGTTTTATCTGGACCACCATACTTTCAGCGATGAGGATACCTGCAGAGGGTATGGACTTACCGATTTGTATGTATGGCAGATGGATCGTTATAATCTTATCCGCGATATCGGAAAGAATACCTCTGTGTGCAATAAAGAGGCTATGGTTCTGAATGCCTTTATGACAATGCTGCAGATGAAAAAGGACCCCGATACTTACGTGCGTCGTCTGACAACGGGAGAGGGTATGGATCAGGTATTGTAGAACAGTTTGCCGCAAATAACAGTATGCCGCTTATGCCGGTGGAACAGAGAGGAAAAAATGAACAAGCAGGAATTTTTGGAAAAACTGAGATTGGCTTTGAATGGAAAGGTATCGGCGAGTGTTGTCGCGGAAAATCTGAAGTTTTATGAGGACTATATCAATACGGAGATGCGCAAGGGAAAAAGTGAAGAAGAGGTTCTGAACTCTCTTGGTGATCCCAGGCTGATTGCCAGAACCATTGTGGAAACAAAGGGCGGCAGGACAGAACAGACCGCAGATTTCAAAGAAGACGGAAGCTACAGCGAGCAGGAGCAGGAAGCCTATCAGGGGTATGGAAGAGTGTCCGGGACAGCCGGTAACTGGCTGGCAAAGCTGCCGGGCTGGGCATGGCTGGCTCTCTTTATTATCCTTGCAGTGCTTGTTTTGAGTGCAGTTTTCCATGTGATTGCATTTTTTGCTCCGGCTCTTATTGTGATTGCAGTGGTGTTGTTCCTGGTGAAATTGTTCCGGGATTGGATGAATTGATAATATACGAGCCACCGGAGGGGACCGATGGCTCATATGAGGGGAGTATAAATATTATATAAGGGGTGTAAGCCGATTGATGAAGGATATCTGCTTACAAAAAATATTATAGTATTTAAGTCCCGAAAAGACAATGTGAATTAGTGCTAAAGTACCAACAGGTTTATAGAATAGTTTTTGTGCGTTTTTGCCATACTACTCCTGTAACTGATAACAAACAGGAGGTAATTGAAATGGACAATAACAAGTTCAACAACACCAACAATTCTGATAACTGTAAGAACAGCCAGAATAATAATCAGAACAACAATCAGAATCAGAACAGAAACAACAATCAGAACAAGAATAACAACCAGAACAAGAACCAGAATAACCAGAACAATAATTACTAAGGCTCTGAGGATAGGGGCACCTGAAAGGGGTGTCCCTATTTACATATTTTTAAAAAAATTGTATACTAAAACTGTTAAGAAAAGATCAGGGCGGGGGGAACCTGCCATGGAACGCGAGGAAGCGCATGCGAAAATTTGAATTGATTGCTCCCTGCCATTTTGGAATGGAGTCTGTGTTAAAGAAAGAGATTGACGAGCTTGGCTATGACATTACAGAGGTTGCGGACGGAAGAATTACTTTTTTCGGAGATGAAGAAGCCTTGTGTCGGGCAAATGTATTCTTGCGCACAGCGGAAAGAATCCTGATTAAAGTGGGCAGTTTTCATGCGGAAACCTTTGAGGAACTGTTTCAGGGAACGATGGGGCTTCCCTGGGAAGAGTACATACCTGCGGATGGCAGATTCTGGGTTGCGAAAGCTGCGAGCGTGAAATCAAAACTGTTCAGTCCTTCGGATATTCAGTCCATCATGAAAAAAGCCATGGTGGAGAGATTAAAAAAAATTTACGGCATCACCTGGTTCGCGGAGGACGGAGAGAACTTTCCGGTTCGTGTCTTCCTGATGAAAGATGAGGTGACGGTAGGGCTTGACAGTACAGGAGAATCTTTGCATAAGCGCGGTTACCGCAAGCTGACGGCGAAGGCTCCCATCGCGGAAAATCTTGCGGCGGCGTTGCTTATGCTGACTCCATGGAATAAAGACAGAATTCTGGTAGATCCTTTTTGCGGCAGCGGTACGTTTCCGATTGAGGCAGCTATGATGGCAGCAGGTATGGCACCCGGTATGAACAGAAGTTTTACGGCGGAAAACTGGTCACATATCATCGGAAAAAAAGTCTGGTATGATACTCTGGATGAAGCAAGAGATATGGTAGACTTGTCAGTGAAGCCGGATATTCAGGGTTATGACATTGACGATAACATGGTGGCAATTTCGAGAGAGAATGCAAAGCTGGCAGGCGTGGACAGGTTGATTCACTTCCAGCGCCGCAGTGTGGAGGAATTGAGTCATCCGAAGAAATATGGTTTTCTGATTACCAATCCACCTTATGGAGAAAGGCTGCAGGACAAAAATGGAATGCCTTCTCTGTACCGGATTATCGGGGAACGCTATCGGGCTCTTGATTCCTGGAGTATGTATCTGATCACGGCATATGAGAATGCAGAGAAGGACATCGGACGGAAAGCAGACAAAAACCGAAAGATATATAACGGAATGATGAAAACCTATTATTACCAGTTCCTGGGACCCAAGCCGCCGAAGAATGGCATAAATCGTGAAAACCATGAATAGACGGGACAAGAGGACGGAAAAAGAGAATAGCAAACTGACGCTTGGGCTGTGGACGGCTCTGTGCGCGGGATGCATGGTGGTGATGCTTGTGTTTGCATCAAATAAGACCATTGTGATTGCGGACGGGTATCAGGAACAGTCAGGACTTCCCGTGGAAGCAGCTGCCGGGGAACATGGATTGCAGGATACGGAATTGATTCTGAAACAGAAGCCCGGCGTATCGGAAGAGTTCAGTGTCCCTCTGCCAAAGAATGTCAAGGCGGAGAATGTGGTGGTAGAAAACCGCTATACGGACAGAGAATTATGGATTTATATCAAGAGCGAAGATATCGGATTTTATGAGGAAAATGAGATATTCGGAGATATCTCGCCCATACAGTCCGGCTGTGGTGAAGTCAGAGAGGACGGGATTTTGCTGAAACTTCGGATGAACCATGTGCTGGAATATAAGAGCACGATGGAAGGCAATGTACTTACCTTTGTCTGCTATAGACCGGAGGAACTCTATGAGTTTATTGTCGTGTTGGACCCGGAGGGCGGTGGAAACGATACAGGGTATTCAGGCTCAGAATTGGTGGAGAAAGATTTGACCTTACAGGTTGCACGACTGGTACAGAAAAACCTGGCAGCGCCTGCGGTGAGACTGTATCTGACAAGGACAGAGGACATAGATGTGCCGGAACAGGACAGAGTTCAATTTACAAAAGAAGTGAACGCGGACTGTTATATCTGTCTTGGAGCAGAATTTGACCGGGAGAATGCGGAAATCTATGGAATTCGAAGCAGTTATAATGAGGAATACTTTATTCCCGGTTTCGGAAATGCCAATCTGGCAGATACAGTGACAAAAGCTGTGACGATTGCTGCCAGCAACCGGGCTCTTGGACTCTATGCAGCAGAGGAAGACAGTATTCTGAAAAGTCTGGAAACCCGTGGTGTGAGGATTTCGTTAGGATATTTATCCAATTTAAAAGAGGGGACGCTGCTGGCACAGGAGAGCTATCAGGAGAAACTGGCAGAAGGAATTGTAAAGGCGATTACGGAGGCCTGCGATACTTTGCGCAGCATGAAAAACGAGTGAAAAAGAGCTGCTTTCGCAGCGGAATGTGAGGAGACATGAACAGAATCATTTTCGCAACGGGAAATGCCGGAAAAATGAGAGAGATTAAGGCGATTCTGGCTGATTTGGGAATGGAAATCCTATCCATGAAGGAAGCCGGTGTTGCCATTGATATCGAGGAAAATGGAAGTACTTATGAGGAGAATGCATTGATAAAGGCAAGAGCGGTAGCGGCTCTGACCGGAGATATCGTTCTGGCAGACGATTCCGGACTTGAAATTGATTATCTGAACGGGGAACCGGGTGTATATTCCGCAAGATACCTGGGAGAAGATACTTCCTATCGGGTAAAAAATGCAAACCTGATTGAGAGACTGGAAGGGGTATCGGATGAAAAGCGGACGGCGAGATTTGTCTGCGCCATTGCAGCGGTGCTGCCGGACGGAAGGGAGCTTACCACACGGGCAGCCATAGAGGGAAGAATCGGTTACGAGGAAAAAGGCGAGGGGGGATTTGGATATGACCCGATTTTTTATGTCCCTGAGTTTGGAAAGACAACAGCGGAACTGACGGCGGAGGAAAAGAATCAGGTAAGCCACAGAGGAAAAGCACTTCAGCTTATGAAAGAGGAACTGCGAAAGAGATGAAAATACTGGTCGTCAGCGATACCCATAGAAAAAATAACAATTATTTTGAAGCCCTGCAAAGAGTCAGACCGGATTTGGTCATTCACTGCGGAGATGTGGAAGGAAGCGAGTATGCTCTGACAGAGAGTGCGGACTGTCCCGTACAGATTGTGCTGGGCAACAATGATTTCTTTTCATACCTGCCCAGGGAACTGGAATTGAAGATCGGTTCTCATAAGGTCTGGGTTACACACGGACATAATTATTATGTCTCCATGGGAAATGAGAATATCAAGCGGGAAGCTCTGGCAAGAGGAATGGATGTCGTTCTTTACGGGCATACGCACAGACCGGTCATTGATATGGGTGGTGACGTCATTGCTGTAAATCCAGGGAGCATTTCTTATCCGAGACAGGATGGCCGGATGCCTTCCTATTGTGTCATGGAGCTGGACGAAAAAGATGAACTACATTTTTCTATCCAATACCTGAATGAAAATTCTTGACAGGTGTGCAGGTAATAGCATATAATGGGCAAAGTGTGATGTTTGCACATGTGTTTCGGGGTGTGGCTCAGTTTGGCTAGAGCGCCTGGTTTGGGACCAGGAGGTCGCAGGTTCGAATCCTGTCACCCCGATTG
>CAMEDC010000060.1 GCA_945913255.1 uncultured Lachnospiraceae bacterium | reverse complement strand
ATGCAGCATACGCATCTTTTACTACTTTTTCCGCATCGCCTACGGCTTTTTCTGCTGCCGCCAAAGCAGCATCCACATCCTGTGACTCATTTTCTAATGCCTTAAGCGCATCGTTATAAGCCGACATGGCATCGTTATACAGCTTTTCTGCTGCCTCATAAGCCGTCTTTGCTTCGAGCTCTGCCTGTTTTGCGTCATCAAGTGCTTTATTCAGTTTCTCCAGCTGTTCCTGCATCTCTTCCACAGTAACAACCGCGCCGGATTCTGCTGACAATGCTTTTTCAATTGCCTTTACCGCTTCATCTGCTTTCGCCTGTGCTCCATCTGCGGAAAGCTTTGCTTCCTGCGCTTTTTTCAGTTCCTCAGCTGTTTTATCTGCCAATTCCTTCTCTTTTTCATCGGATACCAAAGCTTCAGCATCCTTAATATCCTGTGTTTCCTTTTCTACTGCAGCCTCGGCAGTGCTGAGAGGTTGTTCAATCTTATCACTGAGAACCGGAACCTCCGTGGTTTCCGGTGTTTCTGTGGTTTCCGGTTCTTCGGGATTTCCCGTTACAACAGGTTCTTCGGACGGTGCAGGGCTCTCCGTTACCGCAGGCTCCTCAGACGGTGCAGGGCTCTCCGTTACCGCAGGCTCCTCGGACGGTGCAGGGCTTTCCGTTACCGCAGGCTCCTCGGACGGTGCAGGGCTTTCCGTTACCACAGGCTCCTCAGACGGTGTAGGGCTTTCCGTAGGTACAGGTGTCTCTTTCTTTAACAGTTCCTCGGAAACAGCCTCTGCCAATTGCTGTGCCGCATTTTTTGCCGCCTCTGCATCCTGCATTGCCCCATAGGCTGTCTCATCTGCATCTTCTGCCGCATCAATCAGATCCTGCAGTTCCTTAAGTTCCTCCTGGAGCGCATCGCTGACCTCAGATGTAGCTGTCTTCTCATTCTCTGCACTTCCATCCGCTCTCGCGGTCATGCTTGCGCAGTTCACAGACTCCACAACCAACAGCGCCGCCATCAGTATGGTAACTGCTCTCTTCATACGCCTTCCGATTCTTTTCCCCATCTTGCTCACCTCATCATATTTCCATTGCTAATGGACTTTCTCTTCTATTCATACAAGACTGAGCCACTCCGCTAAATGGTTCATTTTTCCTATGTTTATTTGTATGTTTCCAAAAATATTATGACACACATTTTTGAAGCAGCACTAAATATTATGATAACATATTAAATTTGATTTTGAAAGATTATTTTCATAAAAAATGTGATATTTACGCGGTTTTCACAAATTATATGCTGTATTTCCAAATGCCGACATTCTTTTTTTCATGTGTTATTCCCCTGAAGCGGTCCTGTACGCATGGCGTGGCATTAATAAAGCCGCACATTCTTTGAATATGCGGCTCTGATATTTACTGCTTTTTATGCTTCATAAGTTGATTATGGGCTTCTTCAAGGGGCAAATGAAATATTTTTATCAATTTTGAACTGATTGTTTCTTCTGAAAGGCCTTCTTCTATAGAATCCGCAATATATGCCTGAACATCCTGCGTTTTTGCATCTGCTATCCCGGCATCATACCCGACCTTATATTCCGCCTTCCGTATCTTTTCCTTTTCTTCCGCTTCGTTATATTCGAAAATACTGATACTCATCGCTTCTGCCTTATTCCTCCTTAAGAAATCTGCCAGAATTCCTTTTGCAATACATTCATTTACTGCTCTTTCCACCGCATCATCCAGAGTTATACCAGGCAAGGAAACATGATGGCGGACACAGACAGGAGAAAGTAAAAAGTAACTGACTGCGGGCAGATGCAGAATCAGTTGCATTGTTTTCATAAATCTCCTGCTTTTTCATTTTGTGAGCAAAAGCATAGATTTTTGAGAACATAGAAACTGAGACTGTTATCTGAACTTTAGAAATATATGCTTTGATTGAAGCATATCATATAAATCGATACAATGCAATCTATTTTTATAAAATACATAAGCCATTTTCATGAGTTTATATTAATAAAGCCGCACATTCCCTGAATATGCGGCCAGCTCATCTGAAATTCAACACCCAGCGGTTTTCTGTCTGGTAATAAATCAGTTTGACATTGATTGCCTGTTCCAGAATGGTGAGTGTACATTCAAACTCGATGGAAGGGATTCCGGCGTACATCTTCTTTTCCTGGGAATGCACTTCTATCTGATGGATTACCCGGATTTCACCGTCCTCATCCTGCACCTTCAGCATCAAGGGAGTAATTTTTCCCGATTTGGTAAACCAGCACTGACAGGCCACTTCCTTTTGCGTTCCCTTAACAGCTCCGGCATCCGCATTCCCGGCGTTTGTTCCAATGCCAAATGCCATGAAAATTCCCCCCTTTTCTACTGAACGATTCTCTGCTTAACGATTCTCTACTGAATGGTTATCTTGCTGTAATCAACGGTTCTCTTCTCTCTGGATATGCCTCCGGACATGTGATCTATGGGCTGATTCAGGAAGGTCGCACGCTTAACGGCATCAATGCCAAAGCGCCCCCTGATGCAATCCAGAGTTTCATCCATCCTGGCAAGCTTCTCATAGTCCGTTTCATCAAACAATACCATCTGCCTGGTAAAATCATCATCCTGTACTCTGGTGGTATGCACCCCAAGATGCCGGATAGGCCTTCCTGACCACAACTCTGCAAACAGTTCGCAGGCCGCTTCATAGATTTCCAGAGTCAGATTGGTAGAAGCTTTCAGCCTTTTCTGGTGTGAGGCATACGACAAATCGGAATATTTGATTCCCACAGCTACCACTTCAATCTGTACCCCGTCCGCACGCAGCCTGTTGCCAACAGTTTCCGCAAGAGCCAATAAAACCTTTCTTGCCGTCGGCGTATCCACCACATCACAGGGCGTGGTCGTACTGTTTCCATATCCCTTATTTGCGGGAGGATTGGAAAGCACCGGAGAGCAATCAATTCCATTGGCAAATCCCCACACAATTTCCCCCTGTTTTTTCAGAATGCTTCTCAGCCAGTTCGGGTCAGCCGCCGCAAGCTCCCCTATCGTCTGTATCCCTAAGGAAAACAGCTTCTGCGCTGTCGCCCGGTTCACAAAAATAAGGCTTGTGACCGGAAGAGGCCACATCTTCTTCTCTATTTCTTCCGGATACAGGGTATGCACCCGGTCCGGCTTTTCAAAATCCGATGCCATCTTTGCCAGAAGCTTATTTGTAGAAATCCCTACATTCACAGTAAATCCCAGTTCATCCCTTATCCGGTTCTTTATCTGCGCTGCCGCTTCTTCCGCCGTTCCGAAAAGATGGCAGGATGCAGTCATATCCACAAATGCTTCATCTATACTGTACTGCTCCACCACATCCGAATACTCCCGCAGCAGACTCATAAACGCCGCAGAACACTGCTCGTACAACCCGTAATTAGGCGGAACCAATATTAAACCGGGGCACTTCCTTTGTGCTTCCAAAATGGTCTCTCCGGTTTTAATTCCGTATTTTTTCGCCGGAATCGACTTAGCCAGAATAATGCCGTGCCGCATCGTCATATCTCCGCCCACCGCAGACGCTACATCACGTAAATCCAGCGTGCCGCCTTTATGGTGTAGACGGAAAACAGCCTCCCAAGATAGGAAGGCTGAGTTAACATCAATATGAAAAATAATGTTTTTCAAACGTATGTTCGCCTCCTGCCAGTTTATTATAGCAAACATACGTTCTGATTTCAATAGGGAAATAATGGCCGAAATGCCCAATTAAAAATACTTCCAACATTTTTCTTTCATAAAGCTACTAATAATCTCTATTGTTTCCCCCTCATAATATGCCACCAAAAGCCTCTTGAACTCAGGTACATCTTTTTCGGGTATAACTATAAATCCCATTCCATGAGCAATTAAATAATGATTAGCAAAAATCACGGATGCTCTCTTATTTCCATCTTTAAATACTTGAGTTTTCATACAGTAAAGACAAAGTTCAATCGCTATATCTATAGGTTCTTTTTCTTGCTTTCGTATCTCATCAATTCTTTCAATCACAACCGATTCAATGGGAAGAGGCGGTACATAACTTGTTCCACCTATTTTTACCGGAATCCCACGAATACGTCCACCATCATAAAAAAAACCTTCGTTTACCAGTTTTGCGATATGGCACAACATATAATAATTGCTTTCACTTTGTATAACATCTCTGTCTAAAATAAATTCCCATGCATGCTTTAAATTAAGGATTTTCTGAACATCCGTTGCTGAAACCCCATTGACTTTTCCATTTTCAATAATATCTTCCGTCTGTGGAAATGAAGTGGCAACACCTTCTAAAACCGCTTGGTCATAAATATTAGATTTCATATTTGTTCTGGCAAAATCTAAATTTTGCATTACTCTGGCAGAAAGCTCTTTATCCTCATATCCCAGAGAAACCAGCTCTTTATTAATTTTTCGAATAGCTTTATTTAAATCCCTTAACTCTTTTGCATCTCGCAATAATAACTGATATAGTTCGTCTGAATATACATCTACATAAGTAGAGGTCAATTTTCCTGCTACTCTTTTGCGCATATATAAATATTTTGAGCCACTCTGCTCTTTTATCTCAGGATTACCATCATATGGAATTAAATTTATTCTCGCTTGAATGTCCGCACGCTGCTGCAATAGTTCTTGAATTTCTGAATAATTAGCGCTCATTATGTTTGTCACCTCTTCCTTTTAGGGAACTTTTCTTGATATAAGCATATCAAATTGTTCCCTATTTAGCAATAGTTTTAGGGAACTTTTGCACCTTTGCAGACATCAAAAGTCCCCTAATCTATTTAAAGCTTACTAAATTTTGCTTACCGAGCTAGAAAAGACTCATCTGCTCGAATTCTGTCCTCCGCTCCAGCAGGCAGGGCACTTTATGCAGGAAGCTTTCCGTTTTCCCCCTGTCAAATATCCACGGCATGATTTCATCCTGCTCCAGAACTAACGGCATGCGGTCGTGCACCGGCTGCATGGATTGATTTGCCGCTGTCGTCAGAATCACAAACCTGTCCTCATCCTGATACCGGCTATAAAATCCTGCCATAAAGAGCACCGGCTGCGTCTTCCTGAAAAAAATATTCTTTTCTTTGTTTGCGTTCCATTCATAAAACCAGGTAGCAGGTATGACAATCCGGCGATGTTCTACACTCTCCCGGAACATTTTCTTTTCCAGAGCAGACTCGCTTCTGGCATTAAAGATAAGCTTCTTTGCGCTGCCCTGCTGCATCGGAAATCCCCAGCGCTGCCATGTGCAGCATAATTTCCGATTGGATGCAGCCAGAACCGGTGCCGTTTCCGACGGATGAATGTCCCTTGCCTGCAGAGTAATACCGCCATTTTCCCGACCAATGATGCCGCTTCCGTTTCCCCGGCTAATCATGCTATCCTGTCTCAGTTTCTCATCCACCTGCCTGATTACTTTTTCAATTTCCCTGGCTGTTTCATCATCCACATAATATCTGCCGCACATTGTATATCCACCTTTCTTTTGGTGTATTCGTCTTTCCTGCTCGCCTGCACAATTGCTGACTTGTGAAGCTTTGAGTCTTTAGTATATGTGATATATCCGAAAAGTCAATATTAGAGCTAATAATATATCCTGTAAGAATTTACTTTCTCCAAAATATTCGGTATAATAGTTTTAAATAAATTTTGATTCTCAAGGAGAGCCTTTATGCAAAAAACATATATCCGCCATATTTTAGCAATTAGCATTGTATCCGGTTGTCTGCTGCTTGGAGGATGTAAAAACACCTCTGCTCCGACAGAAAACACTTCGAGTTCTGTTGCTTCTCAGGCAGTCACACCGGTACCGACTGCGGAAGCCTCCGAGACAAATGCCTCGGAACCTTCCGTAACAGAAACGAGAGCCCTCACCCTGACCGTTGTCAATATGTGTGGAGTCGAAATCGGTATGGTTGCCGTAATCGACCCTGTAACAGGCGAGCAGGTAAATCTGGATTCTCTCGCCAATGAAGAATCTATCTCCATGGAAGCAAACTGGCCTCTGTCTGTAAAAGAGTTCCAGTGGGCACTCTACAATTTGGAAGGCGAACTTTGCATCGAGGGAAAAACTGATATCAGCGCCGCCGAAACCGCTGCGGTTCTGGTTCTTACCGGAGATGGTAATCTGGAGAAGGTGGAAGAAATTTTCCAATAGATGAAATGACTATGTTGTAAAAAGGCATCAGTTCAGGAGATATCTCCCAAACTGATGCCTTTCTATTTATGAAATCTTACTCAATGCAATATATCTGACTGCTTACTCTGCAGCTTCTGCTTATTCCGCATCCTCTGCGTTTTCAGCCTGTGCCTTCTGCTTTTTCTCGTTGTGCTTCTTGTACATCTCATATCCGGTAGTTCCAAGAAGTACTACAATCAATAACCACCACCAGGACATCTTGGTCTGCTCATCTTCCACAACGATATCGGCAAGAGGAGTTACCTCGTCATCAAGCTGAATGGTTTCCTCTGTCTCGGGTTCTTCCGCTTCTGTCTCACCCTGAGTTACCTCTTCCTGTACGTTCTCCTCTACACTGGGAGCAAGAGGAGTTACATCATCCTCAATCTCAACCACTTCGGTCTGTGCAACAGGCGTAGGAGCTACTACGTTGACAGGAGCGGTAGGTGCGGTAGCCAGAACAACAGGAGTCGTAACAGTTTCATCTGTGTCATCGTCGGCGTCTGTACCCGCATCGTCCGTGCCTGCATCGTCCGTCGTGTCAACGGTACCATCACCACCGGCAGGTGTTGTGGGAGTTGTAGGTCCTTCGGGGGTTGTAGGTCCCTCAGGAGTTGTAGGTCCTTCGGGAATTACAGGTCCTTCGGGAATTGTAAGACGCTCTACAGTATCATTGTATGCCTCTCTTGCATCTTCCAGAGCATCCTGCAAGTCATCAAGCTTCTTTGTAGCATCATCCAGTTCGCTCTGCGCATCCAGCAATCTTGCTTCCAAATCAACCAGTTCGCTCTGCTTTGCATTTGCATCATTCTTTAATGCAGCAATCTTTTCCTGCAGTGTCTCTACTGCGCTCTGAGCTGCTTCCACATCTTTCTGCGCTGCTATTGCCTTATCAAGAAGGTCACTATAATTATTCAGAAGTACATCGGCTGCTGTAAAATCTGCCTGATCTTCTTCGTAGCTTCCTGCTGCCTTTGCCAGATCTTCCGCAGCCTTAAGCTTATCAGCTGCTGCCTGTGCCGCTGCTTTGTAATTCTTGAAGTTCTCATCTGTCTTCTCAAAGAGCAGAATTCCGGAAGCATCCCCAGTCTTCATATAGTTGTTGTAATTAATGTTTGTACGTTCTTTTCTAACTCCTGTCAGTTCTTCTGCGTCGAAGATTTCCGTAGAAATGACAGTATCCTCAATCTTCGTATCTGTTGCCTTATCATAGGTTCCGCTGTAAGACCAGGTTGTACTAGAAGATACACTTTCCTTCTTGACCTCTGCATTATCTGCTGTTGCCTTCGCTCCCTTGGTAGTTACAACCACATTTGCTACTGTGGTAGCTCCTGCCTTTTTGCTATTTACAGCATGCTGAAGACCAGTTGTAATCGAGTTGTTAATTGCCTTATTGGCAGCCTTCTGGGCAGCGGCGAGAGCATTATCCTTTGCTGCTGTTTCTGCTGCTGCTTTTGCTTCACTCTCCGCTTCGGAAACATCACCCGACTCATTGGTAATTGTAGCACTTCCTGTACCGTTACCGATAGCCGTGTTCGTTTGAATGTAATATGCATCGGCTGTCTTTAAGCAACCATTGAACAAATCTCTTAACGAACCCCCGTCACACACCTCATGATCTACGTAGGTATCAAAATTATATTCTGGATGCTCTTGTAAATACTTTGTAACAATCTCCTCTTCTGTTGCCTTATTAGAAATAATAGCCTTCCAGGTTGATAAATCCACCTTCTTTGTGGTTACCTTTGCATAGGTCACGGAAAGAGTACCACTCGTTGCAGTGTAGGTATCCTTATTTCCCCAAGTGCCAGGCCACAATGTTATATCCTTGTCATCCGTCCTTGTCACATTCACATTACTTATGGAGGTGCTGACAACATAGTACCCATTCTTTTTCAGATAATCCTTTGCATCTTCAATCGCATCTTCCGCAATTTCCTCTTTTGATTCTTTTTTCCCCTCTGTTTCCGAAGTATTTGCAGCAACCTTATTGGTCATTCCTGTCAAATCAATCGTTGTGGTAAAGGTTGTCACATAGGTAATCTCTGCCTTTGCCTCTGCTTCTGCCTTCGCTGTAGCGGTATAGTCAGCATACAGATTCCTGTCTTCGCCTGTCAGTTCCTTGTTTGCAGCCTCCTCCGCAGCCTGCTTTGATTCAAATCCGCTTCCGCCTGCGAGAGAAGCACCCTGATAGCTTATTGTGGTCACGTTATCTGTCACAGTCTTTACAATCTGACCAGCCTCATTTACGGAATAAGTAACTTCTGCCTCTTTGCCGTCATCCGTCGGGATCTGCTTCTCCTCATGAGTATCTTTTTCTTCCCACTTTTGTTCAAAAGAACCTTCTACAGCTGCACCCTTCAGATAGTATTTGGTCTCGTCGTTTTCGACCTTCGCTACGACTTCATTCGCCTGCAGTTTACTCTGCAACTCTTCTTTTGCAATAGATGTACCGATTGTACCGTTTTCTCCATTGTAAACCACAAATCTCTCGGCATCCTCGTTAGCAACCTCTACATCTTCCCATACCTTTTCAAAGATAATCAGGCTCTTTCCGTCGCTGTCCGGCTTGTAATTGAAATAGTGCTCCGTCTCGTTGCCATCCTTATCGGTAACAACAAACTTCACATAGTTCTTGGAATCGTCCGGAAACTTTGTAAACTTCTGATCCAGCTTATAGGTACTTCCTTCCGGAAGCATCTCGGAGTTCTTCGCCAGTACCTCCGGGATATAGTACCCCTTCATCACTTTGTTGAACAGTACATCCAGATTATTCCAGTCATTCTTTTTGCCTTCCTGAATCTCCTGCTCTTGCCTGATAATTTCCATGGCAGCAGTCTGTGCATCGGTAAGAGCCGCATCTGTCACCGCCTGGTCTGCAGCAGCCTTTTTATCTTCTGCCTCATCTATTGCCTGTTTTGCAGCTGCCTTAGCCTGCTCAATGTCAACATTGGTCTTATCATAAACATTCTGTGCTTCCACCTGCACCTTCACGGCATCTGCATATGCTGCCAATGCATCTTCATAAGCCTGCTGGCTCTCACTAAGATCAGCGCCTGCTGTCTTCTGTGCCTCTTCATATGCACTCTGTGCAACTGCAACGGCTTCTGCCAGTGCATCAGCCTTTGCCTTAACTGCATCCAGATTTGCCTTGGCATCAGTCGCATCGCTTTCTGCCTTTGCAACCGTCTCATTATAAACTTCTACTGCTGCATTCAGCTCTTCTACAGCCTGATCGTAATCGGCACGTGCTGCCTCGTAAGCAGTTCTTGCTTCTTCTGCCGTAGTCTCGGCAGCCTCCACTGTCTCAGTGGCATCCGCCAGAGCCGCATCAGCGTCAGCAACCGACTCTGCTTCTTCAATAGCAGAAATATCAGCATTTACTGCATCCTGTGCATCCTCTAAAGCCTCGGTGAGATCACTTGCAATATTCTCAATCTGCTCCACTTTTTCATCAGCAGTTGATAAAGCATCGTCCACATCTGCTACCTGTTCATCCAAATCGGAAATCGCATCTTCTGCGCTCTCCACCTTCGTATCAGCAGTATTGACAGGCTCGCCCTCTTCATTCTGGGAATTAGCAGCATTATCCAGTTCCTCCGCTGCCTTTTGTATTTTTTCTTCCGCTGTTTCCTCGGTTTCTTCTTCCGTTTCCCCAGTCTCTTCTGTCTCTTCTGTCTCTTCTGTCTCTTCTGTCTCTTCTGTTTCCTCAGTTTCTTCTTTCTCGGTTACCTCTTCATCTTCCGCAGATGTTACAGTATTCTTCACCGCATCAATGATTGCCTTTTCGCTTTCAGCTGCCTTTTCTGTCTTCTCTTCGGCATCAGCTGCCGCCTTCTCTGCCGCATCAATCTTCTCTGCAGTAGTTTCTGCCTGCTCCTGTGTTCCCTCAATGTCCGGAGTTCCCTCTGGGACACTGCTCTCCCCCTCTGCTGCCAGTGCCGTCAGCGGCGATGTGGACATCAGCATTGCAGAAATGCCGATCGCCATTGCGCGAATCACCTTGTCACTCTTTACACTCTTTCTCATAAATTTACTCCTCCTCTTATTCTTCATCATTTCCTGCTATATGGTTAAACAAATACTCCAGTACTTCCGGTGTAAACTTTCTTGCCGAAATGCCGACCTCAAAGCTACCGTCCTCTTTTTGCACCTGCCTCGTGACATCCGCATACATAATCAGTGTATCCGCCACGATGATGATGTCCTTCCCCATAATCTGCGGAGAGCCTGCCGGCATTGTAAATCCTATGCCCAGCGGGCTTACGTTTTGGGTTTCAACAAAATACTTTTCCCCTGTGTCGCACACCACCACAACACCTTTTGCCTGATATTTTACGCGATCAATTCTTCTTCTCTCTTCCATGTTTCTACCCCTTTACGCTCCCTTCTCACGAGCCTTGTGCCGCGCCCATACAGACGCCGTTTGTTTCAAAGTTTTCTTCTACTCTTTCTGCTTCCAGTTCCGCAACGGTCTCCTTCAGTTTCGAAAGTGACCACCCGAGATAGGCTGCCCCACCCGTGTTCAGTTCCCGTATTCTTCTCCGGTAGCCGCTGCATCGAATCAGATATATGGCAAGTATCACACACACTATAGCAAGCGCCATCACTGCCAGAGTCGGCCAAAGGTAATCTGTTCCCGGCGATGCTGCCAGCGGAGTCTTTTCATCTTCCAATACAACCAGGCTGTAATTCAGTTGTACTGAAGAAATTTCCTTCAAAATACTCATAAAAACACTCCTTTGATCTCTTTCTACTTATAAAGACTCTCCGTTCAGACAAAAAGGTTCAAAAAAATCAATAAAATCTTTTACATTTTTTTCACCGTGCTTTATAATAATAGAAGATTCTACATACGGTATTTCACAGGAATAAGTAAGGAGACGAAATATGCAGGAAAAAAAATTTGTTACGTCCTTCCGCCACGCCAAGATGATTCAGTTTGGCATACTGCTGGCTATCGAAATTACTTTCTTTCTTATATTAATATGTAATCCCTCCACAAGCAGGTTCCTTTACAGCAGCAAGCCTCTCTTTTTGCTGTGTGCGACTATCTGGGTTCTTATGCTCTTTTACTTAATCTGCCTGATATACGACTTTTACAAGCTTCGCTCCTTTGCTCTGGAAAGCCATGCATTGAACAAGGTAGCTTATCTGGACGAGCTCACAGGCATTCCGAATCGTCACGGACTGGACGTTATCTTCCAGACCTACAATACGCCGGAATCAGTCAGAGAAATCTGCTGCTATATGCTTACCATTTCCAATCTGGCAGAGATAAACGAGGAACTGGGACGACAGGCGGGAGATGCTGTGATACAGGCCTTTGCCGAGATTCTCGAAAGGGTGGGGGATTCCTTCGGCACCGTCGGACGCAACGGAGGCAATGATTTTATCTGTGCCATCAACCATTGTGATGAAGATACCCTCAATCACTTTACTGCTTCGCTGACAGCCGAAACGGATGCCTATAATCTGGAGCATCCTCAGGCACCCATCCGGCTGCGCAGTGCCTACATTTTAAATTCCGAAGAAAATATTGCCGGTTTCCCGGAGCTTTTGATTGCAACCTATAACAAGCTGTACACGCAAAGTTAACAGCTTTTCTTTTCAGACAAGAGAGACTGCACATGAAGGAACTGAATATCCCGTATATCGCCGGTCTGGTTCTCCGTGCAAGGCAGAATGACTCCGATGCATTTGCGGAGCTCTATGCTTTAACCTACAGCAAGGTGTATAATTACGCCCGGCACTACCTGAGAGATGATTATCTCGCCCAGGATGCCATGCAGGAGATTTACATACTGGCACTGAAAAACCTCTCAAAACTGAATGATCCCACGCTCTTCATTGCCTGGCTGAACCGTATTTCCTTCAATGTCTGTTTTGATATGACAAAGAAGCGAAACTCTTCCGAATATCAGGATGCGACACCATCGGACTTGCTGGAAGCTGTGGAAGATAACCACATTTATTCCAATCCGGAAGAACTTCTCCAGAAAAAAGAAGAACATAGGCGTCTCATGGAAGCCCTGGAACAGCTTTCTTTCCAGGAGCATCAGGTAATTGTCATGCGCTTCTTTAACAATATGAAGCTGGAAGAGATCGCGGATGCCTGCGAAATCAGCCGCAGTACTGTCAAGCGTTATCTGGCCCACGGTCAGGAAACGCTGCAAAAAATATTGAAAGGATAAGGAGGTGGGCGAATGTTTTTCCGAAAAAACAAGAAATATCAAATGAATATGGATACGGCAAACACCATTCTGCAAAATGTCTTCGCAGCAGAATCCCAGGCGCCCAACACGATTCCTTTCGACAAACTGGTTCTGCGTGAAAAGGCAAATACCCGTTTTTATGATAGATTCCTCGTTATGCTCTCGGTTGTAGTGTTATTCGTCTTTCTGTCTCCGCTGGCATTTATCCCCATAACCGGAAATCCGATCACCGGTTTTTCTTCCGGCACCTTAGAGCTGGTTGACGATTATGTGGAAAAGGACTGTCTGTATCTACAGGTGGACGGCGCACCTGTTTTGTATAAGGATGCCTATCTGGAAACGACGGACGGCACCCGTTATTCTCCGATTTCTTTTGATGAAAAAACCGGGACATTGTGTTTCCCGTATATTGAAAACCTCGAATCTAATATCTATATTCCCACCATGGACGGCGGAACTCTTCACCTGCTTTTAACGCCGCAGTAAAAAGGAGAAATATGCAAAAATACCGATTTCTCTCTCTATCAACTGCATATCTGCTGATGACTGCCGGTCTTACAGGCTGTGGTCCGGAGAGTCAGACAATTCCCGAGACTCCCTCTTCCACTCCGTCCCGGATTGAGATTGAACATGAAAGCACTGTATCTGCCGCCTCCGTTCCGGCTGAGGAATCTTCTGCCACTTCCGGCAGCCGGGACAACACTCCCGTCTGTCTGGTTCCCGAGGCACCCGGAACTGTCGAAACGCGCAATGATGTTGCAGTGATTGATACTTCTCATGCGGATTGCGGTTATATCATGGCGAATTACACCGGCACTGTCTCCAAAGTAAAGCTAAGGATTACCTCTCCCGACGGGACGGAATACACCTACGACCTGCACGGAAACGGCTATGAAACCTTTCCCCTGTCCTCCGGAGACGGCAGCTATAAAATTGTTATCTATGAGAACATTTCCGGGACAAGCTATTCCACCTGCCTCTACACCACGATTTCTGCGGTATTGGCAGATGAATTCAGCCCTTTCCTTTATCCGAATCAGTATGTAAATTTCAATGCCGACAGCAAGACTGTCAAAAAAGGTGCCGAACTCAGTCAGGGCGCTGACAACGATCTGGATGTCATCACAAGTGTTTATGATTACATCGTAAGCTCCATTACTTACGACTACGTGAAAGCCTCAGATCCGCCCACCGGCTACACCACCAATGTCGATGAGATTCTGGAATCCGGTACCGGTATCTGTCTGGACTATGCCGCTGTCATGGCTGCCATGCTGCGAAGCCAGCAGATTCCCACCAGACTGGAAGTCGGCTATGCCAAAGATGCCTATCACGCCTGGATCAGTGTATATACGAAGGAAACCGGATGGTTGAACGGCCTGATTGAATTTGACGGAAATACCTGGACGCTTGTGGATCCTACTTTCGGTGCCAACAGCTCTGAGAAATCATTGAAAAAATTTATTGGGGACGGCAGTAATTACACGCTGCAGAAACTTTATTAAAGGGAGAAAAAAATGAAAGACAAGAAACTGTTATCCAATGAAGAAATCACCTCGTTTTGCAGTCAGATAGCCATGCTTTTCCAGGCAGGCATCACCCCCGTGGAAAGCATGAACATTATGCTCAGCGATGCAAAATCCGATGCAGGAAAGGAATTGATCACCGCGATACTGGAAGTCTGTATGCAGGGTGAACCTTTTTATAAAGCGCTGGAAAGTACACACGTATTTCCCGACTACGTCATCCACATGCTGGCACTCGGAGAAGAATCCGGCAATCTGGATGTCTGCATGTTGAATCTTGCGAATTATTATGAAAAAGAAGAGAATATTGCTGTCAGCATCAAAAGTGCCGTCACCTATCCTTTCATCATGATTGCCATGATGGCGGTTATCATATTTGTTCTGATCAGCAAGGTAATGCCCATTTTCAATCAGGTGTTTATTGAACTTGGCAGTGAAATGTCCGGTTTTTCCGCTTCTCTTCTCCGGCTGGGAAATAACCTGAACCGTTATTCCATTGTCTTTCTGGTGCTCATCGCTCTCTTGGTTCTGGTATACCTGGCTGCCACCAGAACACAATCCGGGAAACGTCTTACAAATCGTTTTCTCAATGTGTTCCCCCTTACAAAGCATTTTTATGAGAGTGTCGCCTGTGAACGATTTGCAAGCGGTATGGCGCTGACCATGAGCAGTGGTATGGACACATACTCCAGCCTCGACATGGTTTCCAACCTTGTCGGAAATAAGGCAATGCAGGAAAAGATCGCCCTGTGTAAGGAAGCAATTGAAAAGGGCGACAGTTTCTCGGAAGCCCTGTCCTCCTCGCAGATTTTCAGCAATCTTTATTCCCAGATGGTAGGAATCGGCTTCCGGAGCGGAAACATTGATACGGTTCTGCGCAAAATTGCAGATAGCTACGAAAAGGAAACAGACCGCCGCATTCAGACGATTATCTCCATACTGGAGCCCACTCTGGTCATCATCCTGTCCGTGATTGTGGGAATGATTCTATTGTCCGTCATTATGCCTCTCATGGGTATCATGTCAAGCATCGGATAAGGAGGAATTCTATGAACCGTTTTGAGTATTCCGCCCCTTCAGTCGGACGAAAAATTGTTTTCTGCCTACCCATAGCTGCTTTCGTCATGCTATTGGTTATATTTTTAAGCGGAATTCAGGATATAAACGACGCCACCGCTGCCAAGCAGAAAGAAAGTCTGGAGACAGCTCTTTCCCGCAGCATCGCACAGTGCTACGCTGTGGAAGGTACCTACCCTGAGAATCTGGATTATCTGAAAGAACATTACGGTCTGACTTACGATGATGATTTGTTCCTGGTAGATTATGTCTCCTATGGAGGAAATCTCAGACCGGAAGTTACCGTACTTCAAAAGAACGCAAAATAGATGTTTGATTAAACAAGGAGAATGTCATGAAGCAGGAAAGACATTTTATTGTGGATATTTTATTTGTACTGGCGCTCTTCGGTGTATTTGCTGTTTCTGCTCTGGCGATTGTAACCATCGGAGCAGATGTTTACCAGCACACCGTCCAGGACATGAGCAAAAACTATGATTCCCGAACTGCCATAGCCTATGTTTCGGAGAAAATCCGCCAGTCCGATGTGATTCTTGAGGACGGCTCTCCCGCCATCCGGCTCTCTACCCTTTCCGGGCAGCCGGCTCTTGCACTGACAAGCGAACAGGACGGCGTACGTCTTTGCACCTGGCTTTACTATTATGACGGGCATCTCAAGGAACTGTATATGCGAGAGGGCGCAGATTTAGGTGGAGACATTCTATCTGCCGGGGAAGACATCCTTGCACTTTCCTCTCTGGAATATGCACAGCTTTCAGACAATCTGCTTTCCGTCTCACTGACACTTCCGGACGGTGAAACGCGTAGCCTTCTCCTTTCAGTCCGTTGCAACTAACAAAAAAGAGGTTTATTGCCATGAAGCATTCCCGTTCCAGCTTATTCTTAATGGAATTATTGATATCGATTTTGTTCTTCTCCCTGGCAAGCGCCGTTTGCATTCAGCTGTTTGCGAAGTCGCACACGCTCGGTCAAGATACAGTCAACCAAAACAACGCCATCGTTCAGGCCCAGAACCTGGCCGAGAGCTGGCTTGCCACCGGTGGAGATTTACAGGATACCAGGCGACTTCTGGAAAATTGTATTTTCTTGGAAAATGAAAACCGCATACTTTTGGTCTTCGATAAAGACTGGACTCCGCTTACCGGTATGTCCAGCCCTGATATCTGCTATACGGCAGAGCTTTTCTGTGACGGTTCTGTTGACGCCGAGGGTCTTCTCCACGCTGTTGTGAAGGTGTCTGAAGTACAGGGGGACACAATTTATTCCCTGAAGCTTGACCATCATATTCCCGAAAGGAGAGGCAATCATGAGTAACTCAAAGAAACAAACCTTCGGAATGAATATCGGTTCTTCCTCCATGTTGATGATTTTTGTCACGCTGTGCCTGATTTCCTTTGCTGCACTCTCCATTGTCAGCGCGAATGCTGACAAAAGCTTAAGTGAAAAGATTGCAGTCAGAACTGCCGCCTACTATGAAGCCTGTAACAGTGCCGAAGAATCCCTGGCAGGCATTGACAAGCTATTGCAGGCGCAGTATGCAGCCGCCCCTGACAAAGATGCCTATTTTGAGGCAGTAGGACCCGGTATTTCCTATGAAATTGCCATCAGTGAAACGCAAGCCCTTTATGTAGAAATTTCTTTTCTTTATCCGCAAACCGACGAGGATACCTACTATCGTATCACCAGCTGGCAGGTGATAACTCCATAAAAAGCGTAAATAAAACAGCTGCTGTATCAAAGATTCAATCTCTCGATACAGCAGCTGTTCTTTTCTTTATTTCTTATTCTTCTGTTGTTGCAGCTACCGTTTCTTCTGCAGAAACCTCTTCGGTGCTTTCATCAAAACTGATTTCATCTTCCTCGCCAAACTCTTCAAAGGAGATATCCTCTACCTCATCTGTACTCAATCTGGTGTTGCGGTATCTCTTCATACCTGTACCAACAGGAATCAGTTTACCGATGATAACGTTCTCTTTCAGACCAATCAGGTTATCTACCTTACCCTTGATTGCCGCCTCGGTCAGAACCTTGGTGGTCTCCTGGAAGGATGCTGCAGACAGGAAGGAATTCGTAGCCAGAGCTGCCTTGGTAATACCCAACAGTACCTGCTTGCCTTCTGCAGGCTCCTTGCCCTCTGCAATCAGCTGTTCATTCATATCCTCATAATCAAGGACATCTACCAGCGTACCGGGCAGGAATTCCGTATCTCCGTTGTTCTCGATCCGAATCTTCTTCAACATCTGACGAACGATAACCTCGATATGCTTATCTGCGATATCAACACCCTGCAGACGGTACACTCTCTGAACCTCGCGGAGCATGTAATCCTGAACGGCACGGATACCCTTAATCTTTAACAGATCATGGGGATTTACGCTACCTTCCGTCAGCTCATCGCCGGCCTCCAGCACCTGTCCGTCCATCACCTTGATACGGGAACCGTAAGGAATGAGATATGCCTTGGATTCTCCGGTTTCCTCATTGGTGATTACTACCTCACGCTTCTTCTTGGTATCTCTGATTTCAGCCTTGCCGCCGAATTCTGCGATAATTGCAAGTCCCTTCGGCTTTCTTGCCTCGAAAAGCTCCTCTACACGGGGAAGACCCTGTGTAATATCGTCACCTGCCACACCACCGGTATGGAAGGTTCTCATGGTCAGCTGTGTAC
>CAMEDC010000059.1 GCA_945913255.1 uncultured Lachnospiraceae bacterium | reverse complement strand
TAATCGGTAGCTGTTTTTTTATGACCTGAGCCCGGTTGTTCGCGTATGAATTTACAGCTTAATTTCTATATCCCCCACCTTTATTGCTTCTTCCTCGTGTAAGTAATAAAGCAGTTTCCGTTTTCCGCAAACCACTCCGCGGAATCATTCATACCCTTTTTATAAAGTGTTCCCGTGGATGGTTCCATAATCACTACATTGTATTCATTGAAACCTGTAATCAGCACAGCTTCGCCATTCTCAAGAAGTGCCAGCACCGGAATATCCTGATTGACATAATAGAGCATGGCATCCATATTGCATCCTGTCAGATCAAGAATCTGTGCCTCCTCCAAATTGTCTTCCAGAATTTCCAAAACAGTCATCCCCTGCCCCAGGAGATATTCAGAATTCCTCACCAATCCTTCAAACTGAAAAATGGTATCCAGGCAAACTGCCAGACTGTTTTTCTCCTCTGTTACCGATGCTTCTTTAATGGCCATAATCTGATTTTTCGCAACTCGGTTACCTCTGAGCCAGATGCAATCACCATTACCGTCCACAACTACTCCGGACTCCTCATAGGCCAGATCCACAGCCCGTGCAGGAGAAGTAAACATTCCATCCACACCGTAAGGACCGTATACATAATAGCGGTTACCCGTATCTCCCTCCGGCAGCTGCAGCTCTCTGCCTCCTTCAAACACCACTTCTTTCGGATTCAGTATCTTGATCGTCTTACTGTCTATGGTACTTTTGGTTTTAATCTGCACATAGCGCTCATACTTGTCGATATCCGCTGTCACAATCGTATTTTTACCGGTTTCAGATTCCATATTATTCGTGATATGATCCTGACTCGCCCCCCGGTATTCACCGTTTTCCAGCCGTTCAAGACGATTCAGTGTAATCTGATTGCTTTCCACCTGACAGGATTCAATATAGATTCCCTCCTGCTGGTATTCTTTCAAACTTTCTCCCGCAGAATTACAGATGCAGATTTTGTACATAGGGAAAAAGATTCTTCCCGAATTTTCCCGGACGATATCGGTTTTTTTTGCAACGCCATAGATAATATCCTCATCCATAAATCCAAGCGGTCTGATTGCCTCATCATCCGGCACTGTTACATAGTGAATCGTATCATTCGTCAGATTTCTGATATTCAGGACAGAGCTGTGGTAATTATCCTCTCCTTCCGGCCAGACCAGAATCCTGTGATCACCCGATACCTGCAGATTCTCATCCTGTGTTATCTGTATCAGATTCGTATAAGTTTTTTCCACCAGATCAATACTGTATACAGTATTATTCAATTCCAAAAACAATTTCTGTTCCCGGCTCATATAAAGCAGCTCTTCCATCTCCGCAGCCAGCACAGAATAGGTTTTCGAATAGGGAATATAAACAAGTTCTTCAACCGTATTTAACGTACTGTTATAGGTGTACAGCTGAATGCCCACTTCTCCTTCATGCCTTCCGCGGTTCATATATCCGTACAAAGCAAACTGTACATTACCGCCCTCATCGACATCCAGTATTTTAATGGCATGATGTCCGTACAGTGTGCGGGCATCTCCATTTTGTCTGTCATAAAAGCTGAAAATAACCGTCAGTTTATTCGCCGTCACATCATAGCTGAAAAGCCTGTTAGCCACCTCAAACACAATGATATTGCCATCCTCACTCTCCAGCATGGGAATATCCGTTTCCGTTATACCAAGAAGAATCTTGTCATTTGCATACATCTCGTCCGCTTCCGGTATCTGTGTCATAGTTCGCTCATAGTCAAGCAGGTACATTCTCTCCGAGGTATATCGAACGCGATAATGCTCCTCCACCAGATAATAGGTTGTCAGTTTTCCCTCAGATGTAGAAACCATATAATCCATCAGAAAAGAGGCTGTCTGGCTTGCCACCTCTGTCAGATACAGCATCGGTTCCATAACCTCTTCCACATTTAGGTCTCCCCAGGTAATCTGTCGGAAACTACTGTGGATATTAACCTTGTGAAAAGAACTGTTATCCTCCAGCTTGGAATTTGTCTCAAGATATTTTGTCAGTTCTTTTGCCGCATCCCCGTCATACAGTCTCCTGTGGAAATCCGTCACATAGTCCATTTTTTCCGATGCATGCAGATTGTCGCTCCATACGACTCTGGTATAATAATAAAGTTCTCCTTCTCCGTCCAACTCCAACACAATGGTAAGAGAATAGTCGGTATCCTTTTCAATCAGGTCTTTCAGAAAAATATTTCCTCTGATTCTGTCCTTCTGACTCTGCAGTTCTGTAATCTCCGTATCCTCAATTAAGCGGGCACCATCCGCACTTCTCAGTTCGGTCGAAACTCCGGTAACGTTTCTGCCAAAGGTATCTATCACAAATCCTGTCTCCCGGCTTTCTCCCAGCACAGTTACCGTATCTCTCTGAAAAGCAACTTCCATCCGTTCACTGTAACCGTGCAGCTGATTATATTCCACTCCATCCATTTCCATCGTCACCAGCGGGAACGTAGCCGGTGCCATTTCCATTGTCAGGTTATCATGATCCTTGTTCATAAATCTGCCGATGATAAAGAGTGATGTCAAAAAGATAATAAAAAATACCGTCAGTTTGATTACGCTTTTTTTCATAACAGCTCCTTCAATGTAGGATACACCTGTAAAAATTCAGTCACTGCATCAACGGAAACCGCCCTGCCTGCCGGACGCATTCCTCTTCGTTTCACTACACGTATCAGCAGATTCTTGGGAGTATGTTCCATGTCGATAAATTCCAGAATCTGGGTTTCATAGCCCTGCTGTTCCAGAATATTTGCTCTCAGGGCATCCGTAATCAATGCCGACATCCGCTCCTTAATCAGACCATATTTCAAAATCGGAGCCAGTGTCTCACAGTGAATCTGGCTATTCAGCTCATGCTGACAGCAAGGCACAGCCATAATCACATCCGCGCCCCATTTCACTGCTTTTTCCAATGCATAATCCGTAGCCTTGTCACAGGCATGCAGCGACACCACCATGTCAACCGCATCAGCCCCTTCATAGTTTTTAATATCCCCCTGCTCGAAATGAAGTCCGTCATAGTGAAGGTTCTCTGCAAGTTCATTACAGTGACGGATGACATCTGTCTTTAAATCAAGCCCCGTAACCTGAATCTTTCTCCCCTGCAACGTGTGCAGATAATAATACATGGCAAAAGTCAGATAGGATTTACCGCACCCAAAATCAATAATTCGAATGGTGCGGTCAGAGGGAAGTTCCTCCAGCACATCTTCAATAAATTCCAGATATCGGTTAATCTGACGGAATTTATCATACCTTGCCCTGGCAATCCGGCCATCCGGGGTCTGTACCCCGAGTCCAATCAGAAAATCCACCGGCTCGCCGTCCTGCAAAATATATTGCTTCGTTCGATTATGGGATAAGTCGCGCTCCGGCCTGTCCTTCTTCTGCGCATCCTGTAACTTTTTTCTCTTCACGGTAATCGTTCCGTTTTTACTTACCAGAATAATTATCGTTTCTCCCACACATTTCAGTTCTGCCTGTCGAAACAGCTCCGCCATATATTCTGTCAGTCTTTCAGCCATCTCCCGGACTGCAAAATTGGAGTGGAACACCTGCGTTCCCCGATACAATGTCTCCTGAAATTTCAGCTCGTCCTTTATGAGCACAGGGCGGATTTTTGCCTTCACCGCCCTCTCAGCATTCCTTGTATTGCTGAGTACAATCTGTACCAGTTCCTGATTCAGAACCTGACCGAATAATTCTCTTAAATTACCCTTTTCAGAAAATCCTTGCACGTCTGCCGCCATGCCTCCGTTTATATATTTCCCCCAACAGCAGAATCTGCACTACTTCTTCTGTCGGCATTTTTTCTTCTTCCAGTTCGTTTTGCAATACCCTTCTGACGCTCTGAGCCAGATGACGCATACTGTATCTGTCAGGATATTCATCGTAAATCATACTGCCCTCGTAATCCGACTTATCCAGAATTTCCGCAATTCTGCACTGAATGCGCTTTGTCTCATCAGGATATAATTGCTGCAGATACTCCAAATCCCTCAGGCAGAGTTCCTCCTGTCCCGGACTGTAATAACCCGGATAAGCCATATAAAAAGGAAGGGGCCCATTCCAGCCCCTTACTTGTGTTTCCGGCAGTGGCTGCAACAGTTTAGAATGAAATTCCATATGTGCTCCTGAAAAACTTATTTGTACAGCATATGCTTCTTTTCATTCAATTGTTACAGACACTGCCGCTTCCTTATTTCAAAACCTGAATACGTGCCATTGCTCTTTGCAGTGCAGTCTCTGCCCTTGCGATGTCCGTTTCGGGAGTCCTGCTGCGCAACCGCTCCTCGGCACGATTCCGCGCCGCCACTGCACGTTCCTCATCAATTTCATCCGGCCACTCAATAATCTCCGCCAGAATCGTCACACGGTCCGGAAGAATCTCCGCAAACCCCGCATGAAGCGCAGCTTCCTTGTCTTCCTCGCCCTCTGTAATATTCAGAATACCCGGCTTGATGATTACAGTCAGAGGAATGTGACCGGGCAGCACGCCAATCTCGCCTTCCGTGGTATTAAACTCCACCATTTCCACCTGATTTTCATAAAATACCCTGTCCGGTGTGATAATGCGCAGAAGAAAGGTGTTTTTATCTGCCACTTTCGTTCATCCTCCTATCACTTTCGCTTGTTCCGCTGTCTGCACTTTACTTTGCAACTTTCGCCAGAACATCATCAATACTGCCTGCATTCAGGAAATAGCTCTCCGGAATGTCATCATGCTTACCTTCCAGGATCTCTCTGAATCCGCGGATGGTTTCATTAATCGGCACATATTTTCCTTCCAGTCCGGTGAACTGACCTGCCACAAAGAAAGGCTGCGAAAGGAATCTCTGCACCTTACGGGCACGGGATACTACCAGCTTATCTTCCTCGGATAGCTCATCCATACCAAGGATCGCAATAATGTCCTGCAGTTCCTTATAGCGCTGCAGAATTTCCTGCACACCGCGGGCAGTCTTATAATGCTCCTCACCCACAACTCTGGGATCCAAAATACGTGATGTGGATTCCAGCGGGTCAACCGCAGGATAAATACCCAGTTCCACAATAGAACGGGACAAAACCGTGGTCGCATCCAGATGTGCAAATGTCGTTGCCGGTGCAGGGTCAGTTAAATCATCCGCCGGCACATATACTGCCTGAACAGAGGTAATGGAACCGTTCTTTGTGGAAGTAATACGCTCCTGAAGGGCACCCATTTCTGTCTGCAGTGTAGGCTGATAACCTACCGCAGAAGGCATACGTCCAAGCAGAGCGGAAACCTCACTACCTGCCTGTGTAAATCGGAAAATATTGTCAATAAAGAGCAATACATCCTTACCACCCTTATCACGGAAATACTCAGCCATGGTCAGACCTGTCAGACCAACTCTCATTCTCGCTCCGGGGGGCTCATTCATCTGACCAAACACCATGGTCGTCTTATCGATAACGCCGGATTCCGTCATCTCATGATAAAGGTCGTTACCCTCACGGGTACGCTCTCCCACACCGGTAAATACGGAATATCCGCCGTGCTCTGTTGCAATGTTACGAATCAGCTCCTGAATCAGAACCGTCTTTCCTACTCCGGCACCTCCGAACAGACCAATCTTACCACCCTTCTGGTAAGGGCAAAGCAAATCTACCACCTTGATACCGGTTTCCAGAAGCTCTGTTTCCGTGGACTGCTCTTCAAACTTGGGTGCAGGCCTGTGAATCGGCTCATAAGTTACACCCTCCGGAGCAGGCTTATTGTCTATCGGCTGACCCAAAACGTTGAAGATACGTCCCAGGGTCTTTTCACCCACGGGAACGGAAATGGGCGCACCGGTCGCAATTGCTTCCATACCTCTCATCAGACCGTCGGTGCTGCCCATGGCAATACATCTCACGGTATCGTCTCCCAGATGCTGGGAAACCTCCACCGTCAGTTCACCGCCGTCTCTGGTAGGAATACGAATTGCTTCGTTTATCTCGGGAAGCTTACCCTCGTCGAAACGGATATCAAGCACCGCACCGACAACCTGGGTAATCTTACCTTTGTTCTCTCCTGCCATTTCTACCTCTTTCCTGCCCGCTCTGCGGGCAAATTTTTAACCCAGAGCCTCCGCTCCGGCTATAATCTCTGTCAGTTCCTGTGTAATGGAGCCCTGACGTGCTCTGTTATACTTCAGCGCCAAATCGCTTATCATTTCTTCTGCATTGCTGGTTGCATTGTCCATTGCCTGCATACGGGCACCGTTTTCACTCGCCACCGATTCCATCAGTGCACCATAAATGAGACTGGTCACATATTTGGGAATAATCATGTCAAGTGCTTCGGTGTCCTCCGGTTCAAAATTCATGATGGCTTCCGCTTCACCGGTTTCTCTCTGCTCATCCACCTCCACGGGAAGAAGTTTTAAGAGTGTAGGCACATGGCTAACCGTATTTTTGAATGCCGTATATGCCAGATAGATTTCTTCCACTTCTCCGTCCGCAAAGGAACGCAGCAAATCTTCCGACAATGCCATCGCATCCGAATAGACAGGGCTTTCCACAATTTCACCGCTGTATTCCTTTACTTCATAGCCATATCTTACAAATGCCTCCCGGCCCTTGTTGCCCACAGCATAAATAACCAGATCTTCTTTCTTCCAGTCCGGATGCCTTGTAATGAGCTTTACCACATTGGTATTATAGCCGCCTGCAAGACCTCTGTTGGAGGTTATGGCAATGACTGCCTTTTTACCGGGATTCTCCGGATTCCGTTCCGTTCCGGAACCCAGATATTTATGCTCCACATGGCCGACCCGTTTCAGAATACTGTTCACTGTATCATACATGCAGGAGAAATAATCTCTGGAATGCTCCGCATTTGCTCTGGCACGCTGCAGTTTTACGGTAGATACCAGCTTCATGGCCTTCGTAATCTGCTGGGTACCCTGAATACTGCTCTTTCGGCGCTTTATATCACGCATTGATGCCATAATCTATTCTCCTTATTGCAGAAAGCTCTTCTTGAATTCTTCAATTGCAGCCTTCAGCTTTTCTTCCGTCTCATCGGAAATTACTTTCTCAGCCGCAATGGCAGCTGGAATCTCTGCATATTTTGTATTCAGGAACTCAAAGAATTCGCTTTCGAACCGGGTGATATCCTCCACAGGAATGTCCAGCAGATACTTGTTGGTTACCGCATAAATGATAATAACCTGGTACTGCACGGGCATGGGCTTGTACTGCGACTGTTTCAGAACCTCCTTGATACGCTCACCCTGTGCCAGCTTTTCCTTGGTGTCCGCATCCAGCTCCGAGCCGAACTGTGCAAAAGATGCCAGTTCTCTGTACTGCGCCAGTTCCGTACGAATCGGTGCCGCAATCTTCTTCATTGCCTTAATCTGTGCTGCACCACCTACACGGGATACCGAAAGTCCTGCATTTACCGCAGGGCGGAAACCGGAGTTAAACATTTCTGTCTCCAGATAAATCTGTCCGTCTGTAATGGAAATCACATTGGTAGGAATATATGCGGATACATCACCTGCCTGGGTCTCAATAATGGGAAGCGCCGTCAGAGAACCTCCGCCGTACTCTTCACTCATTCTGGCTGCACGCTCCAGCAGTCTGGAATGAAGATAGAATACATCACCGGGGTAAGCTTCACGTCCGGGTGGACGACGAAGCAGCAGGGAGAGTGTACGATATGCGGTAGCATGTTTGCTTAAGTCATCATACACTACCAGAACGTCCTGTCCCTGTTCCATCCACTCCTCTCCGATTGCACAGCCGGAGTAAGGAGAAATATACTGTAGAGGAGCCAAATCGCTGGCTGTGGATACAACAACTGTTGTATACGCCATGGCGCCGTACTCCTCAAGAGTCTTTACGATATTGGCAATGGTAGAAGCCTTCTGCCCAATCGCCACATAAATACATTTTACATTCTGACCCTTCTGGTTAATAATGGTATCGATTGCAATCGCAGTCTTACCTGTCTGACGGTCACCGATAATCAACTCACGCTGACCTCTTCCGATGGGAACCATGGCATCAATTGCCTTGATACCGGTCTGCAGCGGAGTGTCCACACTCTTTCTGGTAATAACGCCGCTTGCCACACGCTCGATTTTACGATATCGGTCGGTCTGAATAGGTCCCTTACCGTCAATCGGCTGTCCCAGCGCATTGACAACACGCCCCAGCATGGCATCACCGACGGGAACTTCAACCACGCGTCCTGTTGTCTTGACAGTGTCGCCTTCGTTGATGTTTCTTGCACTGCCCAGCAACACAACGCCCACGTTATCCTCTTCCAGATTAAGCACCATACCATACACTTCACCGGGGAACTCAAGAAGTTCACCCTGCATGGCATTTTCCAGTCCATGTACACGGGCGATGCCGTCCGCAACCTGAATGACGGTACCTACATCGGACACGTCCAGCGCAGAGGCATATCTCTTAATCTGATCCTTGATAACTGAACTTATTTCTTCTGGTCTTAAATTCATGGATCTGTCGCACCTTTCTTCCAGCAGTTTAACCTAACTGGATTTGTAATAATTGTTTTGTTAAGCCGTCCAGCTTTGTGCGGATACTGCTGTCTACCACTCTGTCACCGATTCTGATTACCATTCCGCCGATCAGAGCAGCATCTACGCTATAATGCATTTCCATTTTCCTGTATCCGCCTGTTTCAAGCAGTCTCTCCTCTGTCGCAGCCTTCTGCGCTGCCGTCAGTTCCACCGCCGTTGTCACATATGCTATTCCAATCTTTTGCTGTTCCTTCACCTTATCAATAAAGTACGCAAAGATTGCGGGCAAATCCCCATACCGTTCCTTGGATATGACCACCTCAAGGAATCCTTCCAGTTCATCGCTGACACGTCCCTTGAAAACCGTCTCTGCCACCTGAAGTTTTTCCTGCTTGGGAATTCCCGGATGCTTCATCAGCTCATCAAACTGAGGATTCTGTGCAAGTATCTCTTCAACACCTGCAATCTCCTCCATCAGTTCTGCAGCCTTGTCAGCGCCTTTTTCCATTGCAACCTCAAACAAGGCCTCACCGTATGTCTTGGATACTAATTTAGCCATGTTTTATCACCTATTTCCTTTAAGGTCTCATCAATCAACTGATTCTGCACAGCAGTATCAATAGAAGCAGATACCACCTTGCCTGCCATAAGGGATGCAACGGAAACAATTTCTTTCTTCACTTCATCAGACAGCTTCTGCTTTTCCAGCTCAGCCTCCGTACGGGCTCTCTCCAGAATTCTGGCTGCTTCTTCTTTCGCCTGCGCAATAATCTGGTTCTCGTTATTCAGAGCCTTTCTGCGTGCTTCGCTCAGGATGCTCTCTGCTTCCTTGTCAATCTCTTTCAGTTTTGCCTCGTACTCTTCCCTGAGTCTTTCGGCCTCTTCCATGTCATTTTTTGCGTTTTCCAGTTCTCCCTGAATCTTTTCCTTACGGTCATTCAGCATTTTTCTCGCCGGATTAAACAGGAAACGGCTCATGACAAGAAACAGTACAAAGATCGCAATAATCATCAGACAGGAATCAGAAATCAGCTGCCAGTCCAGGTCAAACAGTCTTGACATGGATGCACCTTCTGTTAAAAGTATCATTCTCTGTCTCCTTTCTGCCTTTTATCTGCTTTGACGATTAAGGCAGGAGAGGTTGTACAAACAGCAGCAAAATCGCAACAAGCAGACCATACAGACCGGTTGTTTCGGCAACTGCCTGTCCAAGAAGCATCATGGTTCTTACCTGAGACTGTGCGCCGGGATTACGTCCAACTGCTGCTGCAGCATGTCCTGCTGCGATACCCTGGCCTACACCGGGTCCGATACCGGCAATAACTGCCAGGCCTGCACCGATTGCTGAACATCCTAAAATAAAGTTTTCATTGAATTCCATTCTTTTTTCCTCCTGAAATTTATAATCTGTTTTTCTTGTTAATGCCTTACGCCTTCACCGATTTCATTTGAAATGTAAGTCATGGTCAGCATACAGAATACATAAGTCTGAATTGCTCCGGAGAACAAGTCAAAGTACACATGCAGTGCCGCCGGCCAGATTGTCGCAATCCATCCCAGCAGACCGTAGAGCAGTGCCATCATGGCTGTTCCCGACAATACGTTTGCGAACAAACGCAAAGAAAGGGATATTGGGACTGCAATGGTGCTGACCAGATTAATCGGCACCCAGATAGGGAGCCATTTCGGCAATGGCGAACACATATCTTCCCAGATTGTCATAGGCTTCTGATATTTCCACTTATTAATATGAATTAACGTGAAAGTAATCAGCGCCAGCGGAAGCGTCACGCCATAATCCGCTGTCGGCGGTCTTAAGCCCAGCAGACCCGAGAAATTGCTGATCAGAATAAAGATAAAAACGGTTCCGATGTAATTGTAATATTTGGGAGCCGCTTTCTCCATGGAAGAATCCACCATGGCATCCAGCTTTTCCACAATCAGTTCCACCACATTCTGGAATCCGCCGGGTATCTCTCCTGCCTTTTTCATACACCGGTTTGCAGCAATGGCAAAGGCAATCAGAATCAGCATGACAATCAGGATACACACATGTGACGTTGTTATCCAGACCTGATGTCCGAAAAAGGAATACTGAAAGACACCATGTATCATGAAATCGACATCAGAACCTCCGGATAACAAAATTCCATGTTCCATATTTTCACCTCCTTGCATTATATTTTCAGGGCATGCAGGAAATTATCGGGGAATCGCTTCTCCCTCCTGCCGAACTACTTCTTCCCCACAGATTTCATCTTCCTCCGGAAGTGCCTGTGGTTCAGGGTCTGTCTCGTGAAACAGCCTGTTGTACAATTTATGAGTAATCGGCTGTAAATACGCCGTTACTTTCAGACTCATATAGCCAAGAAATACAATCAGCGGGTTCATAACATCCGTCGCCGCGATGATAACCATAATGCAAATCAGGAACAGATAGCGAAAGGCGTAGCCTCTGACAATAATCTTCTGCGTGTTGGCACTGTCTGCCAGTGCCCTGTCAAGCGTTCTTCCCATATGGATACTGTTAATCACGGCAAACAGAACCCCAAACCACAGGCTCTGCGCGTATCTGAGCTGATTCTGCACAATAAACGCCCCGACAACTTGACACACAAGTCCCGTAAAAACCATACCCGTATGCATTTCCAGAAGTGTTCTATCTGTTTTTTTCAGAAATTCCATCATTTTTCCTGTCTTCATCCCCATCAAGCTGCTTTATCATGCGATATGCGCCCTGCGCGCCCGCTATAGCGCCCAAAAAGAACATGATGATGGTAATGAAAGAAGTTCCCAGCTTTTTATCCAGCCAGATTCCCAATGCGGTCATCATGCCTATCGATACAATCATCACCAGTCCCAGCTGGGTGATCAAAGTCAATGCCTGAACGGTTTTTTTCTTATCATCTTTACGCTGCTTCATGTAGTTGATTATACCCATTTTATGATAAAATGTCCATACCGACACAATATTAAAAAAATATAAATAGCACATTGACTTAAGGCAAATAACGCTGTAGACTTTGTACCAAACACGTAAGCGTAACAAAAGGGGGAATCTGTATGAAAATTCGAATTGCGTCACCGTCCGATGCCGCCGAACTGGTTTCTGTCTATGCGCCATATGTGGAGCATACAGCCATAACTTTTGAATATGAGGTTCCTTCCGTGGAGGAATTTGAAAACCGTATCCGCCGCACACTGGAAAAGTATCCCTATCTCGTGGCAGAGGAAAGCGGTACAATTCTGGGTTACACCTACACTTCCGCTTTCAAGGGACGCCCCGCTTACGACTGGTCCGCAGAAACCTCTATCTATGTCCGTGAGGGCTTCGGACATCAGGGCATTGGAAGTCTCCTGTACCGGGAACTGGAAAAGCTTCTGCGCAGGCAGAATATCTGTAATCTCTGCGCCTGTATCGCATACCCGAATCCGGCAAGCATCGCTTTTCACGAGGCCTTCGGTTACCGGACCGTCGCCCACTTTCACGCTTCCGGCTTCAAACAGGGAGCATGGTATGATATGGTCTGGATGGAAAAGGAGCTCTGCCCCCACGAGGTGCCTCCGAAATATTTCATCCCCTTCCCCGATCTAGCCCCATCCGGACAGGCAACGCCCGATTCCGAAGCCCAATAAATTCAATTCCCATTCACCGGATTGCCGACACAGAAGGAACAGGGCGGCAATTACCGGTACAACGCAGGATAATACAGCCGTCAAACGGCAGAATCGAGGAAAAATGGAAATTTCAAAATTGTACCGCAAGAGATTTATCCCCGCAGAATGTATCCTTTTAAAGGACGATATTATTGTAAAACAGGATGAAGAAGTTCTGATTACAAAGTGGAACACCCTGAATCCCAAAGCTGAGTTTTCCCACGGTTCTTCCTGCTACTTTATGAAGGAAGGATTGAAGGTCAGCAAAATCTACCGGCATGACGGCTCTCTGTTACGCTGGTATTGTGATATTGTGGATTTTTCTTACGATGCGGAAAACTGCACGCTGACCGTTATTGACCTGCTGGCAGATGTCATTATCTACCCGGACGGTCGCATGAAGGTAGTGGATCTGGATGAGCTGGCCGAAGCCGCAGAGGAAAACCTGATTACAAAAGAGCAGATGATTTCCTGTCTGCACAGTCTTAACCATCTGCTCTCTCTTATTTACCGTGATAAATTTGACAGGCTCCAGGCCTATCTGGATAACCTGGGACTGTAATCCGCTCCCTGATTTTCTGGCCGACCAGACAGGCTTAGTAAAATACATGTCCGCCGATGTTGATGCCGTTCAATCCTTCAATCGGCGTTCTGAAATAAACACAGGTTCCCACATTCGTAACACCGGACATTGCTTCGTCCGCTGCTTTATAGCAGCTCGCCGTAGCCTTGTTCACGCCCAGTGCCAAATCAAGACGTCCGCTTGCCACCGGAGAAAACTGTTTGTTCTGATAGATAACACCCACCACGGAGTCAGGGTATTTGGAACTCAGCACTCTGTTGATTACAACGCTTCCAACCGCAAGCTGTCCCGCATAGGGTTCTCCTCCGGCCTCGCAGTAAATCAGGTTTGCAAGAAGATATCTGTCGCCCTCAGCAAAGGTTACCTCGGAAATATCGCGCCAGGCCGCATTGGCCGCCGCCTGTGACATGGCAATCTCCTCTGCCAGCTTCTTTCGAAGATATTCCAGATCCTCTTCTTTCTTCTTAATCTCCGCCTCGTACTCCAGTGCTCTCTGTTCTGCCTCGGCAATCTCATTGCCATACTTGCTGATGGAATTGGAGGTCTGGCTGATTAAGCCGGAGACCTTGTTCTTTTCCGCTTCCGCCTGCACCTTCAGGTTATCCAGCTCAGTCTTCTCCTGCTTGAGCTTTGCTTCCTCCGCCTCAATCAACTCCCGGTTCTCCGTATACTGGTCCATCATCTTCCGCTCGTAAGCGGCCACTCTCTCAATATAGTCCGCCGCATTGAGAACATCGGAAAGAGTTCCTTCTTTCAGCAAGGCATTGGCATAACTGTCCTCCCGGCGTTCATACATTTCACGCACCCGGATAACCATACAGTCATACTGCCAGCTTTCCGTCGCTTTTGCTTCCTCCAGCGCAGCCTGTGTTTCTGCAATCTCCTGTTCCTTATCTCTGATTTGTTGTTCCAGGTCTTCCAGATTCTCAACCACGGTTGACAGCTGCGTGTTCAGGTTATTCAATTCCTTTTTCAGATTGCTCTGCGCACCTTTTAAATCGTTGAGTTCATCCTCGTTCTGGTTCTTTTTATTTTCCAGCTCTTTCTTTTCCTGCTCCGCCTCATTAATCTGCTGCCACGTAGATGTTGTGGCATGAGCCGTCAGCGGGAAATTATCACCGGCCGAAGAAAATCCTCCCACAAGAAGCGTTATAGTCAGCGCCAGCGCCGTCTTTTTACAAACCTTCAAACGTAATAACCTATCCTTTCTGCGCTTATACCTGAATGTGAATCTGTCTTCCTGTCCTGGAATAAGGGATATAAATCACCCCGGCTGCATCAAACATCCTTTTGGATGCCCTGTTTGTATCCGTTCCCTCATACTTATCACTGTCATATACCACAGTTCTGATGCCCGCCTGAATAATTGCCTTTGCGCATTCATTACACGGGAAGAGCGATACATAAAGCTTCGTTCCCTCCAGAGAACCACCGCGGTAATTCAGTATGGCATTCAATTCGCCGTGTGTCACAAAGGGATACTTTGTCTCGAGAGTCTCCCCCTCACGTTCCCAGGGAAAATCCTCGTCGGAACATCCTGACGGGAACCCATTATACCCCATGGACAATATTTTGTTGTCACTACTGACAATACATGCTCCCACTTGGGTATTTGGATCTTTGGAGCGCATTCCCGACAGATGAGCAACCCCCATAAAATACTCATCCCAGCTGATATAGTCCTCTCGCTTTCCCATTTTTCCTCTCTATTCTGCTGCCAGCGGCAGCTTCTGTTGGTTTTCTGTTCTGCTGTAAGCAGCAGCTTCTGTCGGTTTTACTTTGTACCGAAAATTCTGTCACCCGCATCTCCCAGTCCGGGAACGATATAACCGTGGTCATTCAGTTTCTCATCCAATGCGCCCACATACATATCCACATCGGGATGCGCCTTCTTCATAGCTTCAATTCCCTCCGGTGCCGCAATGATACACATAAAGTGGATATTTTTGCAGCCCTTGTCCTTCAGCATCTGAATAGCCGCTACAGAAGAACCGCCCGTTGCCAGCATGGGATCTACAACAAACACTTCTCGCTCTGCACAGTCTGCAGGGAGCTTACAATAATACTCAACCGGCTTCAGGGTTTCGGGATCTCTGTACAGTCCGATATGACCTACCTTTGCGGCAGGAATCAGTTCCAGAACACCGTCTACCATACCCAGACCTGCGCGCAGGATGGGAACAATTGCCATCTTCTTACCCTTCAGTTCCTTTACTGTTGCTTTACAGATAGGAGTTGTGATTTCCACATCATCCAACTTCAAGTCTCTGGTTGCTTCGTAGCAAATCAGCATGGCAATCTCACTGATTGTCTGTCTGAAGTCCTTGGTTCCCGTCTCCTGCCTGCGAATAAAGCCGATTTTGTGCTGGATCAAAGGATGATCCATAATTACTACTTTTGCCATTGTTTTTCCTCCTGATGGTATAATTTTGCAAAAATGCATTTTACATTTTTTCAATCAGATTAATTCTTCTCTGATGACGCTCCTCACCGGAAAACTCCGTTTCCAGAAAAGTATCCGTAATCTCCAGAGCAAGGTTTTCTCCAAGAATTCCCGCACCCATCGCCAGCATATTGGCATCGTTATGAAGTCTTGTCATTTTTGCAGAAAGCGGGTCTGAACACAGAGCGCAGCGGATACCCGGCACTTTGTTGGCAGCAATACTGATGCCGATTCCTGTTGTACAAATTACAATTCCCTTATCTGCCTTTCCATTTGCTACCGCATGGGCAACTGCATGTCCAAACACAGGGTAATCACAACTGTCCTTGCTGTTGCAGCCCATGTCTTCACACTGAATTCCTTTTTTCTCCAGATGACGAATCACTTTCTGCTTTAACTCATATCCGCCATGGTCGCTTCCGATTGCTATTTTCATAATCGTCCTCCTTGAATATATTTCTGTCTATTGTTCCCGTAATAACGTTATTTGCATATCATTTTCTGCATGTCATGCACCGCATACTATACCTTTACAACATGATGTCCTGCCGCCTTCAGCAGCCGATTCATTATCGCCTGTCCCAGTCCATCCGTTTCAAATCCTTCCGAATAAATTCTTGTTACATTTTCATCGTCAAACTGGCGCAGAATCGTGTATAAATTTCTCGCGATTCCATCTTCCTCACTGCGGCTGCCGATACACTTCACGGAATCCGCTCTGTATTTTTCCAACAGTTCGCTTGTCCCGATGACACCTGTCTTCTCTCCGGCTTTCTTATCCGCCTCAGCGTGTTCATTTATATAGGAAATGACCCGTTCCGGTATACCTTCTACAATCACCAGGTCGCCCTTCGGGGCATAATGCCGGTATTTCATACCGGGCGCCCTGGGTGCCTGCCCACTGTCAACGCTCATCATTGTAACGTCTGCGTCAACTTCTCCCAGAACGCTTTCCAGCATTTCCTTTGTGATATAGCCCGGGCGAAGAATCTGCGGGGGTGTCACCGTACAATCAACAATAGTTGATTCCAGCCCGATTTTACTGTCGCCTCCATCGATTATCATCTCAATCCGCCCATTCATATCCTCTATCACATATCTGACAGAGGTCGGACTCGGTCTTCCCGAGAGATTGGCGCTGGGAGCTGCCACAAATCCTCCGCTGTATGCAATCAGCTTTTGCGCAGTCTGATCCGAGGGAAAGCGCACCGCTACCGTATCCAGACCTCCGGTAGTCTCGCAGGGAACCCGATTCGACTTCGGCAGTATCATAGTCAAAGGCCCCGGCCAGAAAGCCTTCGCAATTTTCTCTGCTTCAGAGGAAAACTGCGATACAATTTTCCGGATATCGTCCAGCCGGCATATATGAACAATCAGCGGATTGTCTGAAGGTCTTCCTTTTGCCGCGTAAATCTTTCTGGAGGACTCCCTGTTCAGGGCATCCCCACCCAGTCCATATACCGTCTCTGTAGGGAATGCCACCAATCCGCCCTTTCGAAGAATGTCACCCGCACGGCGAAGCGAAGCATCCTCTTCCGGGGTAAAGCTTCCACTCTCCGGCCGTACTTTCACTATCTCTGTTTCCATAATGCCCAGTCTCCATACGTAATTTTCAGCATTTTTCACAAGTCTGTACATTCTGAAAAAGTATATCACATTTTTTACAAAAGGAAAAGACTGCTCAATTAAGATTCATTGAGATATTGCAAAATCCCCATATGAATTGCCCATGCTACCTGTTCCTGATACTCCGCATCACAAAGTTTTTCCGCCTCTTCCCTGTTGGAAAGGAATCCGCACTCTACAATAACGATGGGAATTCCTGTCTTCTTCAGCAGATAATAGCTGTCATTTGCCTTTACCTGCCGTTTGTTTTCCGAATCCACCTTGCTCACCAGCTGCTTCTGAATACTCTCAGCCAGTCTTTGCCCGGAAATACTTCCCGTATAATAAAAGACCTGAGCTCCATGCACATACTCTTCCGGATAACTGTTTTGATGAATACTGACCGTAACGTCCGGATTTGTCTCATCAATCAGCGCAATTCTTTTCTTCATATCCTGAACTTTTTTATTCGATGCTCCCGAATCATGCAGTCCTTCATCCGCCTCCCTGGTCATCACCACATGTATGTCATTCGCCTCCAGATATTTTTTCACCATTTCGGCTATCACCAGATTAATGTCTTTCTCCTTCGCTCCGTTAATACCTACTTTTCCCGGGTCATCACCGCCATGTCCCGCGTCAATCACCACACATTTACCCTTTTCCCCGACTCTTACATTTTTTCCGGCGGTATAGAACAAGGTTTCCTTTCCGATATAAACTGCCGAAGCCAACAGCAGTACCACCAATACCGCCGACAACAATCTGTGTTGAAATCTATCCATCCTTTCACATCCTTTTTTTGTAACATATATATTCTCTTAATTTTTGTTTAAAAGCTGACTTGAAATTTTAAATTCCAGTGCAGAGGTAAATTCCACCACGCCTTAA
>CAMEDC010000058.1 GCA_945913255.1 uncultured Lachnospiraceae bacterium | reverse complement strand
GGGTAATATCACCGCCGTAGCATTTCGCCAGCACATCCTTACGCATGGCCTTTACCGTCTCGCGTGCAATAATCTTGCCGCCCACAGCTGCCTGAATCGGTATTTCAAACAAATGCCTGGGAATCTCGTCCTTGAGCTTCTCGCACATCTTCCGACCTCTCTCATAGGCGGAATCCGCATGCACAATAAAGGACAGGGCATCCACTTCCTCACGGTTGATGAGGATGTCCAGTTTCACCAGTTTGGAAGTTTCATATCCCTTAATATCATAATCAAAAGAAGCATAACCTCTGGAACGGGATTTCAAAGCATCAAAGAAATCATAAATAATTTCATTTAAGGGCAGCTCATATTTTAACAAAGCCCTGGTGCCCTCAATATATTCCATTCCTAGGTAGCGTCCTCTTCTCTCCTGGCAAAGCTCCATAATGGAACCGATAAACTCGGAAGTAACCATGATTTCCGCACTGACAATGGGTTCCTCCATGTGCTCAATCTCCGAGGGATCCGGAAGATTGGAGGGATTTGTCAGTTCAATCACTTCCCCGTTTGTCTTGTATACCTTATAGACAACCCCGGGAGCAGTCGTCACCAGGTCCAGATTATATTCTCTCTCCAGCCGTTCCTGTATAATCTCCAGATGCAGAAGCCCCAGAAAACCGCATCGGAAACCAAAGCCCAAAGCAACAGATGTTTCCGGCTCATAATTCAGAGAGGCATCATTCAGCTGCAGCTTTTCCAACGCGTCCCGCAAATCGGGATACTTGGCTCCGTCCGCCGGGTAAAGTCCGCAATAAACCATGGACTGAACCTTCTTATAGCCCGGCAGCGGCTCCGCACAGGGGTTTTCCGCATCTGTTACAGTATCGCCCACTGCGGTATCCTTCACATTTTTGATAGATGCCGTGATATACCCTACCATACCGGCAGACAGTTCTTCACATGGAATAAACTGTCCTGCGCCGAAATAGCCCACCTCCACGACCTCTTCCTTTGCACCGGTTGCCAACATTTTAATTGTAGTACCCTTTTTCACAGTGCCTTCCATCACACGGCAGAATATAATTACTCCCTTATAGGAGTCATAAATAGAATCAAAAATCAGTGCCTGCAGCGGGTTAGCCGGATTCCCTTTGGGAGCGGGAATTTTTTTGACAATCTGCTCCAACACCTCCTCAATACCGATACCGTTCTTTGCGGAAATCAGAGGAGCATCCTGAGCCTCAATTCCAATCACGTCTTCAATTTCCTCAATCACACGCTGAGGCTCCGCACTGGGCAGATCGATCTTATTGATAACAGGAAAAACATCCAGATTATGATCCAACGCCAGATACACATTGGCAAGAGTCTGTGCTTCAATTCCCTGAGCCGCATCTACCACAAGAATCGCCCCGTCACAGGCAGCCAGAGAACGGCTTACTTCATAATTAAAGTCCACATGCCCGGGTGTATCAATCAGATTGAAGATATATTCTTCGCCGTCCTGTGCCTTATATACGGTACGGACAGCCTGTGCCTTGATGGTAATGCCTCTCTCACGTTCCAGTTCCATGTTGTCCAGAACCTGCTCCTGCATCTCTCTGCTGGTTAAAAGTCCTGTCTTTTCAATAATACGGTCAGCCAGGGTAGACTTACCGTGATCTATATGTGCAACAATACAAAAGTTGCGGATTTTACTCTGGTCTATCGCCATTGATTTTTCTCCTGTTTCTTTCCTTTGTTCCAGAAGCCAGCCGAAAACAAATATCGACTTCGCTGCCTGTTTTCCCACTGACATGGTACATTGTATCAGAATTCATGTTTAATGTCCAGAGAGTACCATATCCAGTATGTGTGCCAGAGGATCGCAGGCATTCATCGCTTCTTCCACGGTATTATTCTGTGCTCCCAACTCCACCAGAAGATATCTGGGCATCAGATGCATGTTGTACCGGTAACCTTTCAGGTAAATTTTTCTGGTTAGACCCGGGTAGTACTCGTAAGCTTTTTTCTGCATCTGAAAGGAAAAAGCAAGATTGTCCTCCAGATTCTCATTATACAGGTATGTGATATTGCCCGTCTTTTTCGTCCGCGAAAGGCCATTAAAGAACATAAATCGAGCCGTCGGTCTTCCGTCCAGATTCATCACCAGTCTGGTTCCTTCTTCCATCTCGTCCCTATGTAAATCAATTACAACCTGAATGGAAGGATTGTCCGCAAGTACCTGTTCCACTCCCGGCAAAGCTTTTGCATATGCGTCATTTCTGGTCTCGATATCATACCCTTCTGTATGGTGCAGGACCTGATACCCGTAAGTATCCGTCAGGATTTCTGCCAGATGGTCTCCCACGCCTACAATGGAGGTTGCCGTATCTCCCGGAACGGAATCCGCAAACGCCTCCTGAGAATGCGTATGAAAAATCAATATCTGAGGTCCGGTACTGTCCTTTGAAACCGTCATATTCTTTTCCAGAAAACGACTTGCATTCAGCTGCTCACTCCCAATCATCGTATTGGAATCCACCGTATAAAAATCCTTAACCAGCGTTTCGTAATCCTCCAATGTCTCCGTTTCTATTTCCTGTTGCATCGTATGAGGTACAAAAACAGCAGTACCTCCCTGCATCATTTCCATTGCCGCTTCATTTTCCGTGCGCAGAAGTTCTGCCAGCGTTATATTCAGTTCGGGCTCTTTCTTCTCAGCGGAATCGAATTCTTCCTCGTTAGGCACCTCTCCTTCCTGCGCTTCCGTCAGCAGGATTTCCCGGATAGAAAAGCTCATTTCTCCATCCTCTGACGGCAGGTCAGCCTCCAGGTATCCGTAAAACGGCAGCAGACTGTCAATCTGTTCCCGCAGAATCCACGGCGTGGTTCTTTCCTGCTGGCCGACAAAAGAAATGCACGGCATATAGATGTCATGGATTGTCTCCCCCAGAGCTCTGGATAACTCACAGAACATTCTTTCTGTAAAAGTAATCTCATCCTCCGTACTTTTCCTGACTGTCCTCCCCTGCACAATCACCATCATCCCCAGCAATAATACAGGCAAAATCAACCGCCATTTCTTTTCTTTCAACAGCCGCCTCCTTTCTGCACATCCACAAAGATGCAGCCATTGCATTTATATGCCCGTCTTGATTTTTACATGCTTTTCAAAGTGTACTTAATGCCTGATTGATTCCCTCCGACACGGTATAGCTCACTCTCTTGACTACTGCATCAATATCTTTTCCGGTCATATACATATTGTTGAGTTCGGGATAATTCAAGTGTTCTCTGCTCATGTAATTTACCTCATCTCCTTCCTGCTCCTCTTCCATCATTTTTTCCAGTGCATCCCATACAATAGTAGCTGCATCCACCACGGTAGGAATTCCGATTGCAATGACTGGGACACCAAGGCTCTCCTCCGTCAGGGCATTCCTGTGATTACCGACTCCGGAGCCTGGCTGAATTCCCGTATTTGTAATCTGTATGGTGCGATTCAGGCGCTTCGTGCTCCTCGCCGCCAATGCATCAATGACAATCACCACATCCGGAGAGGTCGCAGAAACGACACCTTTGACAATTTCTGCCGTCTCCATACCGGTTTTAGCCATAACTCCCGGTTCCAGGGCGCTGATTAAATTCATTTTGTCACAGTTATAGGCAGCTTTCCCGTACTCTCTGACAATATGGCGTGTGATAAAGAGATTATCCACTACCTGCGGTCCCAGTGCATCAGCCGTCACCTCTCTGTTTCCCAGCCCTACCACCAATACGGACTGTTCCTCTTCTCTCCCCGGCAGCATATTTAATAATTCTTCTGCCAGACAATCCGAAATTTCCCGATGATACTCTTCATCCGGCTCCACCATCGCCGGTGCTTCCATCGTTACATAAGTGCCCACCGGTTTTCCCATTATCTTTGCCGCATTCTTTGTGTCAACCATTACCTTGGTCACACGGACATCCTCCTCTTCTCTGTAATACTCCTCTACCCGGACGCCTCTCAGCTCGCTTTCTGTCTCACTGATACTTTCCCTTGCCTCCAGTGCAAGATCTGTTCTCACCTGAAAATTTGACATAAACCTTCTCCTGCTTTCCATGCCGGTTGCAAACCCGTTTTTTTTCTGCTATACTCCTATTGTTTACAATTTGACGGCAATTTATTTTCCTATTTTTTTCAATATGCCTATTGACAAATTACCAACAATTTACTAAACTACAAAGGTATGTTTACATTAGTCTTCCGTGTCTGGCTAAGGTGAAACAGTTGATAAAAAACAATTCATTGTATACAAATTGGAGGTGTACGACTTGGCTAACATTAAATCCGCAAAGAAGAGAATTCTGGTTAACCGCACAAAGGCTGACAGAAATAAGGCTATCAGATCCGGTGTTAAGACTGCGATGAAGAAAGTATTTGCCGCTATCGAGTCCGGCGATAAGGCTGCTGCTCAGACTGAGCTTGCTGCTGCTGTCAAGACCATTGAGATGGCTGGAAGCAAGGGTGTTTATCACAAAAACAATATCGCCCGCAAGGTTTCCCGTCTCAGCAAAGCTGTAAACGAAATGGCTTAATTTCCGAAGCATAAATCAACATATAAAAAGAGCATCCATACCGTCATGTGGATGCTCTCTTTTTATTTTAGTGTCTGTGTCCACCACCGCCGTGACTTGCACCGCTGTGGCTGGTATGATGTCCTCCTCCACCGCTGCTGTGGTGTCCACCACCGCCTCCACTGCTGGTTTCAATACGTCTTTTCACCACATTTTTACGGATAAAGTTATCTTCCTTATTGCGAAGCATCGGCTTTCCTCCGGCTACATAAGCGTTAACCGCCACATTCTTCTGTGCCTTGTTGGGACGCAAATGGATACCTGCATAAATACCGCAAATGACCAGCGTGATTACAATCGCTCCCACCCAGTATCCCGAGAAATCAGATACCATAATTCCGTCCAGATTCATACACACTGCATCAATATAAGCTTTATATGCTTCGTACGGGTCAGTGTCATAATAGTCATCAACCGCATAAAGGACATCTTCCACATCCCAAGCACTGAGACTGGATTCCACTCTTCCACTGGTAGACAGCCATTCTCCCCGCTGCCCCTCATAGCGGTTGTCAATCAGCACAGAGCCATCACCCTCGAAGCTTTTGTTGAATCCAAAACCGTTTTCATCCCAAAAGTTATCGGCGATATCCATCATGTTATGTTCCCACTCAGTGGAATCATAGCCATACTGTTTCTGTGCTTCGTTTCCTTCTACAGCTCGGCTGAAGGTCATAACCACAAAGTCAACCCGATACTCCTTCTCTCTCTTTGCAATATATATGCGAAGCTTTTCTTCTTCATTGTCTGTTAAAACATCGGCATAATCAAAGATTCTTTCTGTCGGAGCGGAGGTGTTTCCTCTCGGTGCATTATTTCTGATATAATGAGATATGCCCGCAGCAATCGTCGCTACAAACAAAACACCCACCACAATAAACCAGATGCGGAAATAGTGCAAATACTGCCGTACCGCTTCTTTTTTGATATCTTCACTCATTTCTTTTCCCCCTTACAGCCAGGCTACCAAAAGAGACAGCATAATGAAAACTGCCGTCAGACACGCTCCTAATGTGCCCGTATATGCCCAAACCTTTCTTTGTGACACAGGCGCATTTCCCACAATCTTTCCGGTCTGACCGTTGACATAGAAGGGATATTCCTCCCCATTATATGTATACAAATACTTCCAAACAGGAAGTAATCCATACCCGGCACTGCTGTCCGTAATCTGCACATCCTGGCGCTCCGTTCGGACAGAACTGTACCCGGCATAACTCTCTCTCAGCATTGCCATGGCATCATCATTCATCTTTTTCCTGGCACGTTCTTCCACTGCATCCGAAAGCATATTGTACTTCTCGGCATAAAATCCCGACATATACTCCGGTCTAAACTCCGTCAGCTGACTGTAATTGTAGGGTTCCATGAAATCCATTACATCATCTGGCATTTTTTCGGAAGCATCCACAGGAATTTTTGTAAATGTAATGTCCATATCCCTGTTAATAGCATAATAAGAGGTTTCCGTATACTGTGTGTTTCCGCTGGTCCAGGTTCTCACCTTGGTACCCTCACCCCGGAAGATGCACTGCGTATCATAGTCATAAAACCAGTATGGCACATAGATACCCTGCATACTGTTTAACCGCACTTCCGACAAAAAGTCTGTGGGAGCGAACAAATTACGCTTAAACTTTTCGCGGATAGACTTTTTACAGGTTTCCTTCCCCAATTGAAAAGGGATAATCATTTTCGGTTCATATTCCCCTTCCACTCTCTCATTGAAAATCAGATAGCTGTCACAATAGGGACACTGTGTGGCAGAGGTGTGTTCCTCCACGGGTATCTCACCGCCGCAATTCGGACAGATTGTCATTTCCGGTGAAGTTCCATCCTCACGTTCCTCACTTTTCTCACTGTCACAGAAAGGGCAGAACATCTCATGCTTCTCCGGGCTGTATACCACATTACCACCACAGTTTTTACATTTAAAAAACATTTCTCTTCTCCCTCGTAAGTAAACTTTTTTCAATGTTTATGGTATCATACTTTATTTCTTTTTACCACAGCTTAGATAAAAAAAGCTTCCGGCGCATTTGACACCGGAAGCTCTGAAGCAGTCAATTATGCATTATAGCATACAATCTTTCCAAAGTCAGCTTTCAGGGAAGCACCGCCTACCAGACCACCGTCGATGTCTGCCTGTGCAAACAGCTCAGGTGCACTGGAAGCGGAAACAGAACCGCCGTACTGGATACGGATTGCTGCTGCAGTCGCGTCATCATAAATTTCAGCGATACAGTCACGAATTGCCTTGCATACCTCCTGCGCCTGCTCGGTGGTAGCCACCTTGCCTGTGCCGATTGCCCAGATGGGCTCGTATGCGATTACCGCACTTGCTGCCTGCTGCGCTGTGACATTCAGAAAAGCAATCTTAATCTGCTGACGGATAAAGTCAATGGTAACACCCTGTTCTCTCTGGGTAAGTGTCTCACCGCAACAGATGATAGGAGTAATACCATGCTCAAATGCCTTGAGTACTTTCTTGTTAACCGTCTCGTCTGTCTCTGCGAAATACTCTCTTCTCTCGGAATGTCCGATAATGACGTACTTCACGCCTGCGTCATCCAGCATTGCAGGAGAAATTTCACCGGTAAAAGCACCCTTCTCCTCAAAATACATATTCTCTGCTCCAATCATAATGTTGGAACCCTTCGCTGCTTCCATGGCAGGAATGATATCAATGGCGGGTACACAAAGCAGTACATCCACCTCATCATTCTTTACCAGGGGCTTTAAGGTATCGATTAATTCTACTGCCTGACTGGGAGTCATATTCATCTTCCAGTTACCGGCAATAATCTTCTTTCTTGCCATAATTAATTCCTCTTTCTTTTACCTTACTTGTCATCTGCTGCTGCCACACCGGGAAGCACTTTGCCCTCAAGGAACTCCAGAGATGCGCCGCCGCCGGTGGAAATATGGCTCATCTTGTCACCGAAGCCAAGCTGATTTACAGCTGCTGCAGAGTCGCCGCCGCCGATAATCGTGGTTGCGTCTGTCTCAGCCAGAGCCTTTGCAACTGCGATGGTACCGGCTGCCAGAGTAGGATTTTCAAATACGCCCATCGGTCCGTTCCATACAACGGTCTTTGCACTCTTTACAGCGTCTGCATACATTGCAGCGGTCTTAGGTCCGATATCGCAGCCTTCTCTGTCTGCGGGCATATTTACCACATCGTAAACTTCTACCTCAACAGGTGCATCAATGGGATTGGGGAACTCAGCAATGGTTACGGAGTCAACGGGAAGAAGCAGCTTCTTGCCAAGCTTCTCAGCCTTCTCCATCATTTCTTTACAATAATCAATCTTTTCATTGTCCACCAGAGATTTTCCGATTTCATAGCCCTGTGCCTTCAGAAAAGTATAAGCCATACCGCCGCCGATAATCAGGGTATCACACTTCTCCAACAGGTTGGAAATAACGTTCAGCTTATCTGCAACCTTTGCACCGCCCAGAATTGCGACAAAAGGTCTTACAGGATTTTCAACCGCATTGCCAAGGAAATTGATTTCCTTCTGCATCAGGTAACCTACCACGTTCTCGCCGCCCTTTGCGGTAATGAACTTGGTAACACCCTCAACGGAAGCATGAGCTCTGTGAGAAGAACCGAATGCATCACATACATACAGATCAGCCAGGTCAGCCAGCTCCTTGGAGAACTGCTCACCATTCTTTGTCTCCTCAGCACCGCGGAAGCGAGTATTCTGAAGCAGAACTACATCACCCTCCTTCATAGCCTCTACAGCTGCGGTTGCAGCGGGACCGGTTACATTGTAATCAGCAACGAAAACAACTTCCTTACCCAGCTTCTCGGACAGTCTCTTTGCAACGGGTGCAAGGGATTCGCCCTCGTTAGGTCCGTTCTTGACCTTACCCAGATGAGAGCAAAGGATAACCTTTCCGCCATCGTTAATCAGCTTCTGAATGGTGGGCAATGCTGCCACGATTCTTGTTTCATCCGTAATCTCACCGTTCTTTAAAGGTACGTTGAAATCACATCTTACCAGAACTCTCTTTCCTTTTGCGTTGATGTCATCAACGGATTTCTTATTCAATCCCATTTTGTAATCTCCTTTTCATTATACTTAAAAAGGGCCCGGTCCAACAGACCGGACCCCCTAAAGGTCTTTGTTTGCGACAGCTTACTGAAGCTCGCTGAAGTACTTAATGGTACGTACCATCTGAGAAGTATAGCTGTTCTCATTGTCATACCAGGAAACAACCTGTACCAGAGAGTTGCCGTCTTCCATCTTGGAAACCATGGTCTGAGTTGCATCAAAGATAGAACCATAGGTGCTTCCTACGATATCGGAAGATACGATTTCATCCTCGTTGTAATCGAAGGACTCAGTCTTTGCAGCCTTCATAGCAGCGTTGATGCCTTCCTTGGTAACCTCGCCCTTTACAACTGCTACCAGAATAGTGGTAGAACCGGTAGGGGTAGGTACACGCTGTGCGGAGCCGATCAGCTTTCCGTTCAGTTCAGGAATAACAAGGCCGATTGCCTTTGCAGCACCGGTAGAGTTGGGAACGATGTTGCAAGCGCCTGCACGGCTTCTTCTGAGGTCACCCTTTCTCTGAGGTCCGTCAAGAATCATCTGGTCACCGGTATAAGCATGAACGGTGGTCATGATACCGCTCTGGATAGGAGCGAAATCATTCAAAGCCTTTGCCATGGGAGCCAGGCAGTTTGTTGTACAGGAAGCTGCGGAAATAACGGTATCCTCGGGCTTCAGGGTTGTGTGGTTAACATTGTATACGATGGTAGGGAGATCGTTTCCTGCAGGAGCAGAGATAACAACCTTACGAGCACCTGCTGTGATATGTGCGGATGCCTTCTCCTTGGAGGTATAGAAACCGGTACACTCAAGAACTACGTCTACCTTCAGTTCACCCCAGGGAAGCTTGGAAGCATCTGCTTCCTTATAGATGGTGATGGTCTTGCCGTTAACGGTAATATTGTCCTCTCCTGCTACTACGGAATCAGCGTACTTATACTTGCCCTGAGAAGAGTCATACTTTAACAGATGTGCCAGCATCTTGGGGCTGGTCAAATCGTTGATTGCTACTACCTCATATCCATCAGCATCAAACATCTGTCTGAATGCAAGACGGCCAATACGGCCAAAACCATTAATTGCTACTCTTACTGCCATTTTAGTTTCCTCCTAAAATATAATTTTATCTCATTTTGACAACCGGAATTATCCTTTTTATCAAGGCTTGTCAGATTGTCAAAATTTTATCAGCAAAGCTATTTTACCTAATTTCCCCTCATAATTCAAGATGTAAATGAAAAATAATTACCATTTCTTTGTAAAATTTCTAAATTTGTTACTTTCTATTTCCTTTTGCGCCCTTTTATCTTATACTATATGTATAATCCATCAACTCAAATGACTTTATTACAACAAAGGAAGAGCATTATGAAATTTATTTTTCCCATTATACTGTTCATATGCGGAATTCTGGCGTTTTATTTTGCCATTACAATTTTATGTTCAAAAGACCGAAATGACTTTGACAACCGACTCATTGCCGCTATGTGTATCGGAAGCAGCATCTGGAGTCTCGGCTTCGGTGCCCTGTTTTTACAGACCTCATCGGAAATGGCCTGGCGCTGCCGCGCTATTGGCATGTCCGGTACTTTCCTGTATCTCATTATGGCACAGATACTGGTATGCTATTTTTCCGGAATCCCCAAATGGCTGTCCTATCTTTTCGTCAGCCTGTCTCTGCTTGGTATTCCCATCTATTTTCTCACCATAGACAAAAGTCAGACAGAATATATGATGGGTACGTTTGGCATGACCTACTCTTTTGCCCCCGGATTCGTCAATAACCTGTATACGGCATATACTGTTATGATTGCACTTTGCATTCTTTCGGCAAGTATCTACATGGTTCATTACTCCAGCAGTAACCGGACACGTGCCTTTGGCAAACGTTTTCTGCTGATGGTTCTGTTAATGTCGATAGGCACGATACTCGACACCTTTCTGCCTCTCCTCGGCATTCCCGCCATCCCGGGAAGTACCATGACTCAATTCTGGGGAATGACGTTGCTTTTTCTGGCTGCTCGTGCAAATACGCGTTCAAAAATCACTGTGGCAAATATGTCTGAATTTATTTATTACTCCATGACGATACCCATTCTGGTATTTGATACCGGGCGCCGTCTGCAGATTGCCAATGATGCCGCGGCTGAATTTCTGAACATAAATCCCGCTATTCTGCCTCAGAAAAATATCTCTATCCGTCAGCTTTTTGATGTGTCGGAAGACACCGCATTTAATTTTCCGGACAACTGCAGATATGTAGACGCACAGTGCGGCCGCAATCAGCTATACTGTAATCTGGCCATCAACAAAGTATTCGATCGCTACAAGGATCTGACCGGATATATCGTTATCATAACCGATTTGTCCGAACAAATGAAAAATATGCAGAATCTGGAAGAGGCAAAGCTGGAGGCAGAAGCCGCCAACCGTTCCAAGAGTACTTTTCTGGCAAATATGTCCCATGAAATCCGCACTCCCATGAATGCCATCATGGGATTTTCCGAACTGATTCTGAAAATGGATATCAATCAGAGAGTCCGGGAATATGTATCGGATATCAAGAGTTCCTGTCAGAATCTCCTGGCTGTCATCAATGATATTCTGGATATCTCAAAGCTGGATTCCGGAAAAATGGAACTTTCCTGCAGTAATTTCTATACCGGCACCTTGTTTCAGGATGTCATGCACATCATTGACATACAGGTACGCAAAAAAGGGCTTCGGTTCACCATGGATATCGATCCCCAGACGCCGCACGAATTATACGGAGACAAAACACGTATCCGCGGCATCCTGATTAACATACTGAACAATGCCGTAAAATATACGAATGTCGGCAGTGTAACCTTCGTTGTAAAGGTTCTGGAAAAAACAAAAGACGATGTTACTCTCAGCTACCGAATATCAGATACGGGTATCGGCATCAAGGAGAGTGCAAAGGCACACTTATTTGACAATTTCACACGTTTTGACCGGGAAATAAACAGCGATATCGAGGGCACAGGACTGGGGCTTGCCATTGTCAAAGGATCGGTACAGTTGATGGGCGGCAGCATAGAAGTTGACAGTACTTATGGAAAAGGTTCCACTTTTACGGTAGTCCTCACCCATAAGATTATTGATGCCAAACCCATGGAATGCCTTTCTTCCAATTCCCAGGTAAGCAGTGCTCTGAACGCTCATGAAATGAAAATAAGGGATACAAGAGTTCTGGTAACTGATGACAATCAGATCAACCTGAAGGTAATTAAAAGCACACTGGAATATTACGGATTTGAAACAGATACCGCGGCAAGCGGCGCAGATGCCATCGCAATGTGCCAACGTACACAATATGACCTTGTATTCATGGATCAGATGATGCCCGGCATGGACGGCATCGAAGCCATGAAACAGATTCGCGCTATTTCACAGCATTACGCCCCCGGCGGGTCAGGCAAGATAATTGTACTGACTGCAAATGCCATCGCAGGAATGCGAAAAGAACTGGTTGATAAGGGATTTGATGAATATTTGGGAAAGCCTGTTAATTTCAGAGAGTTGGAGCGGGTAATAACAACATTCGTCCCCGCGGAAAAAATAACGATAGGATTGCAGCAGGATGCAATTCCTCAAAAAAAGGAAGCCTCTCTTTCCGAACTGCTTCCTGACATTGATGTGGAAGCAGGTGTCGGTCATTGCGACGGCGATAAGGACTTGTATCTGGAAATACTACACATATTATATGATTCGGCACCCGAGCAGCTTTCTGTGCTGCAGCAGCTTAACCGTGATCAGGAATATGATAAGTTTACAGTTCATATTCATTCTCTCAAAGGACAACTGCTGAATATCGGTCACACTACCCTTGCCGAATCGGCAAAGGAACTGGAAATGGCTTCCAGAGAAGGCCGACACGAATATATCGACTCCCATATGGAAACATTTATAGCCAAATACAGGGCAATGCTCAAACAGCTGGAAACAGCATTTGCAGCGCAGACAACAAAATAAGGAGATATTTACTATGTCAATTCATTCCGACTGCCACTTGCACTCCGCTTATTCAGGAGATTCCGAAACATCCATGGAGGAAATGATATTACAGGGAATTGCCCGTGGGCTAAATACCATGTGCTTCACGGAGCACATGGATTACGACTATCCCGATTCTCCCGATGGTCCGGGCAGTATCTTTTTGCTGAACACGGATTCCTATTTATACGAACTAGCCCGTTTGAAAGAAAAATATCAGGATAAAATACGGATTCTTTTCGGCGTGGAACTTGGTCTGCAGCCTCATCTCATGCGTCAGAACGCGGTTTATGCCAAATCCTATGAATTTGACTTTATCATTGGTTCTTCACACATCTGCAACGGGAAAGACCCCTACTATCCCTCCTTTTTTGAAGGAAGAAGTGACGAGGAAGCTTATCGGGAATACTTTATGTCAATTCTGGAGAACATAAAAAAATTTTCAAATTTTGATGTATACGGACATTTGGACTATGTTGTACGATACGGTGCCAACAAGGACAGAGATTATTCCTACGAAAAATACAAAGACATTTTGGATGCCATTCTGGAACTTCTGCTGGAAAAGGGAAAAGGCATAGAAATAAACACGGGCGGCATCCAAAAAGGAATGAAGGATTTCCATCCCTGCATGGGCATTTTAAAACGTTATCATGAACTTGGCGGCGAAATTATCACCGTTGGCAGTGACTCACATGATGCCGCACGTGTCGCCGCCTCCTTTGACAGAGCCACAGAAGTACTGAAGGAATGCGGCTTCCGTTATTACACCGTATTCGAAAAACGCACTGCGGAATATGTGAAACTGTAGAAAACATTCACCTTGCCTTCCTTTAACCGGAAGGCATTATTTTCTGTTATTCCCCACGTACGAACCCCAGGTCATGATTCAGTCCCTTGATTCCGGCAGCTTTTCAGTGTTTTCAGATACTCCTTTTGCTCCTCGGTAATGCGGTAGCTCTCCCTGGCCTTCTGAATGGTTTTATTATGAGTCCAAACATCCAGCCGATGATTTTCGAGAAAAGGAACCACTGCATCATACTGCTTTGCCAATGCCGTTGCAAAATACCATGCAACCACCATTTTTACATAATATTCTTCAGATTGGATTCCTGCCACCAGTTCCGGATATTCCGGCTGAAAATTCTCGTCCAGGAAGAATCTCATGAGTATATTTACCCCATACCTGATTGTATAGGTTTCACCGGATACCAGCCATCTGCGCACGGAAGGCATGAGTGCATCTGGGTGTTTTTCGAAAGTCTTTGGAGACATGAGGTCACAGGTAGCCCAGTTGTCCACATAGGGCAAGAAAGCATCCACTGCTTCCAGACACTCTCCAAAATCCCGTATCTGCTCTATGACAAAGCCATGCAGGTTATTTTCATCATAATACTTGTGCGGAAGCGAAGAAAGAAACTCCTTTATCTGCGGATTTTTTGCTGCTTCCTTTGCATATTTTCTCAAAGCAGGTGTCCTCACTCCGATGATGTTTTCCTTGTTTATGGTCGGAATCAGCTTTGCATGAAAATCCCGATATTCCAGGTCCTGCATCTCGAAGAGTCTTGCTCTGATTTCTTCACATATGCTCATCGTTTTCTCCCTTTAATCCATCTGTCTGATATGTTTTCTGTCGTACCTGTTCCCCGGAAATGCACATCCACTCTTCGCACTCTGTCAATCCTGTTCCCGGGATGAAAAATATTTATCGCAAAATCTGTGCCATTTCTCTGTATATTCCTCATGACTCAGGACCTGCATATCACTTATTTTATAAATTCCGCGGTTCCTGGCTTCCTCGAAGAAATAGGAAATGTAGTCATTTTCTTCTTCCGCCAAAAATGCTTTGACTGTTCTTATTCCTTTCTGACAGGCACAGTACATGCGTGTATGTCCGTCCTGAGATATGTACTGATTCGTATTCTCCATACGTGTAACAGGAATCACCACATCCTCCGGCCCCCTGACAAAGGATGCCACCTCTTTCAGCTTGTCCTCATCCACAAAGAACTGGGATGGCTGAATCTGATCCAGTTCCAGGTCAAATGTTTTCACACGTGGATACTCTTTCAGCAGATTTCCCTGCTCGTCCAGAAAGCAGGTAATGTGTTCTGCGTAAAATCGGAATTCTTCTATTAATTCCTCTATTCCTTCGTAGTTGTGATACCCGGCAACAGCAGTCTTCTCGTCCACAATCCGAAACGAACAGGGATATTGCCCGTCAACCAGAAATGCTCCATGCTGCTTCAGCACTTCTTTATCAAACCTGTCATCATCATAAGTATCAATTCGCTCAATTTCCATTGTTGCTCCGCTTCCCAACTACAATTTCCCTTTTATTTTCTTTATTTCATCAATATCAAGTTCAATGGCTTTAGCATTTTCAATTTCAATTACAGATGTCATTACTTCAAAAGCCACATTCTCCTCTAGTGCCAGAAGTGTCAGCAAAACTGCTCCATGCGTCAGAATCAGAATATCTTTTTCTTCTTCATTCTCATGGATTGATTCTTCCAAAATGCTGTCCAGTGCGTGAAATAATCGTTCCAATACATCCTGATAGGATTCTCCGTTTGGAGTACGCCCATATCTTCTGTTATTGAGCCAATTTTGAAGTTCCTCCGGATATTGTTCTTCAACTTCCTTCCATGTATGCCCTTCCCAGACACCAAGGTTCATTTCTTCCAGACCATCTATTTTTTCTACCGGAACGTCGAAATAATCGCCAACGATTTTTGCTGTTTCATATGCTCTGGCTTGTTTGCTGCTATATACTTTATATAAATTAGCTTTATTTTCCGACAGATTCCTTGCCAATCGCTTCGCCTGTTCCAATCCCGTTTGATTTAGCGGTATATCTGTTGTGCCCTGAATTCTTCTTGCAATATTCCAGTCTGTTTCTCCATGTCTTGCAAAGTATATCTTCATATTTTTTACTCCAACCTCAGATTTGTTTATATTGATTATAGAATAAACATACCATTCCGAAAAGAGTTTTGTATAAAATAGCGCGTTTCTACGAGCGGTGCGCGGCTGCACCGAATTGACTGTTGAGAACTTGCTCACAGACAATCATATTCGAGTGCAGCTGCATAGCGCGACAGCGCAGCATGAGCATGAAGGATAGCGTAATGCGAATGGCAAAGCACGCTCCACCTTTCCTTAGTCACACAACACAACAACTTCTTTCGGTGTAGTCTGTGCGGGAATGCTGCGGGTTGAATTCTCGTAAACCACCACAAGATTGTGATTTGCCGGATTACCCTGGAAATACTGATTGTTTGTTGTACGCACATCAACGGAACCATCCATGTTCAGCTGTAATGTCTGATCTTCATTTACCAGCGACATATTGTAATACCCGACATTAACCATACGCCCTGTTTTCTCCTGGGCAGCTACCACTGCATTGTACTGAGGCGGATAAATCATGGGAGTCGGGGCATCCATCGCATACCAGAAGGTACACATCATTCCTACGGATAAAGTTTCAAAATCCACAACGTAGGTAGCTGGTGTCATAACAAAATTTACCGTATTTCCGTCTTCGTCCTCCAATGTAACAAAAAGCATGCACCCATTGGCACGTCTGTTTCCAATTCTTGTCGGCACCAAATCCACAATCGTACCCGTCACGGAACCGAACCGGTTTCTTCTGAAAGGCATTCTACCATTAAAGTTAAAATCCATATATGTCGTTCTCCCCGGAAAAATATATCTTTCTCCCCTTAATGTATGTGAAAACCTGCCTTTCGTGCCTGTCATAGCTTTAAAGTGTCGACCTACTTGTCCTTACTGTCATACCTTTACAATATCGTTCCGCCTCCCAATACATATTCTCCATCATAAAATACAACAGCCTGTCCGGGAGTCGCCGCACGCACAGGACGTTCAAAGGTACACTTCACTTTTCCGTCAGACAGCTTCTCAATCATGCAGAATTCCCCTGCATGATTGTAACGGATTTTTGCCTTTACTCTTACCGGCTCTTTCAAATCCTCCACCGCCATAAAATTCACCCTGTCACACAACACCGCATCTGTAAAAATATCCTCATTTTTTCCGATGACAACCTCATTGGTCTCCGGACGTATTGCTGTTACAAAGACACGCTCTCCCATAGGCAGTTCAAGTCCCCGACGCTGCCCGATAGTATAATGCGTAATTCCTTTATGCTGTCCCAGTATTTTCCCATCCGCTGTCACAAAATTTCCCGGCCCGGGCACAGCACTTCCTGCCTCTCTGTCAATAAATCCCGCATAATCGTTATCCGTCACAAAGCAGATTTCCTGGCTGTCCGGCTTATGTGCCACCGGAAGTCCCGCCTTTTCTGCAATGGCACGGATTTCATCCTTCGTGTAATCTCCCACCGGCATCAGCGTATGGGACAACTGCTCCTGGGTCAGATTATACAGTGCATAGGTCTGGTCTTTTGCCGCCGTCACAGAATTCCGAATGGCAAATCGTCCATTCGGTAGTCTGTCAATTCTGGCATAATGCCCCGTAGCAATATAATCCGCGCCGATATCCAGACTACGTTTCAGCAGTGCTTCCCACTTCACATACCGATTGCAGGCAATGCAGGGATTTGGCGTATGCCCTCGCAGATATTCCGCCACAAAATAATCCATGACGTGGCACTTGAACTCTTTTTTGAAATTCATGACATAATAGGGAATGCCCAGGGTTTCAGCCACCCTTCTGGCATCATCCACCGCAGACAGACCACAGCAGCCGCCGTTTTCCTCCTTAACTGCCTCAGTCTCATCCTGCCATATCTGCATGGTAACTCCGATGACATCATACCCCTGCTCTTTTAAAAGATATGCCGCCACGGAGGAATCCACACCTCCCGACATGCCTACAACTACCTTCTTGTTTATGTTTTTCCGCATACGCTGTCCTTTACTCTCCTGATTAAAATATTGCCTATTCAAAAAAGTGCACTCAATTGGACTTTGTCCGGTTATCCTATTTAATGAATAATCAGATAAGTCGGATTAATAATTACTCAAAAATGTTTTGGTTATACTACTTAAACCCAACCGTTCAGTCACATTTTCTATCCCTGATTTGATTTCATCTCTGCTGAAATTATTTGCTTCCAAAATATCATCTGTTTTTTCATTCAGGTAGTAATAGAATAATAGTGCAGCTTCTAACCTATTCCTATCTTTATTACTGGTTAAATCATATAAACTATTTTCTGCTTCATTGATTTTCCCGGCGTCAACCATATCTAACAGTTTTTCCAATGTTTCCCTTTCTTCTTTGTTCTCCAACAATTCTACTGTTGGAGACTCCGCATCGATGTTAAACAATAGCTTTAAAATAGCTCTCACCATTTCTTTTATAAGCCTCATTACATAATCTTGTTCAAACATAATCATTCTCCCTTCTGCTTTTATTTGCAGAAAAGGCTTAATTATCCATGCGCACCTTTAATGCAACTATGGTTATTTCCTGTTCTTTCTCTTCAATCACTGGAGATGTGATTACCTCACCAAATAAGCCATGAGCATACATAATCCCGCAGGAAAGTATCGTAACAGATACGGACATCACAAAACACCTTCACAATTTTTTATCTTCATAGTGCGACAGCGCGACATGAGCATGAAGCGAAGCGTAATGGCGAATGGCACCGCTCGACAACTTATAACCGTAGCCAGATTATTTTTTCAAAGGGTATCGTAAGCAATTTGGGGATTCTATACCCTTGCTTCTATCATCCAAGGGTATACAGCGCTTTTTTTCTTTCTATACCCTCACTTCAATTTTTCGATGGGTATGGAGCGCTCTTTTTCTCTTCTATACCCTTGTCTCAGCTTTTCTATGGGTATGGAGAATCATTTCGTATCTGTATACCCCAAATTCATGGGTACATGGA
>CAMEDC010000057.1 GCA_945913255.1 uncultured Lachnospiraceae bacterium | reverse complement strand
TGAAAACGAGTCGAAGAAGGAACATGATACGCCAACCCCGACGGCAGTAGGTGAAACCCGGCGACGTCCCTCGCGAGGTAAACTTCAATTTACATGCGGATTTTAGAGAATTGAATTTAAAGGTATCCCGGTTCATAAGAATTGAAATTCACAGGCGTCCCGGTGTTGACAACCCGGGACGCCTGTGTTATATTCTAAGTGTATTAAGAAGCTTAATACACTTAGAACCGCAAAAGGAGAAGACATGATACTGCTGGATTACAGGGACAAAAGACCTATATATGAACAAGTGGTAGAGAAGCTGGAGCACCTGATTGTAAGCGGGGCTCTGGAAGAAAATACCAAGATGCCAAGTGTGAGAAGTCTTGGCATGGAACTGGTGGTTAACCCTAACACCATCCAGCGTGCATATACTCAGCTGGAGCAAAAGGGCTACCTGTACACGGTCGCGGGTCGAGGCAGCTTTGTAGCTCCGGAGAGTGAATGGCGTGACGGAAAAAAAGAGAAGATGCTGGAAGAATGGCACCTTGCAACGCGAAAAGCCAAGGAAGCCGGACTGACGGAGGATGTATTGACATCGGAGCTGCATCGAATCTATGGGGAGGGAACGAAGTGATTGAAGTAAAGAACTTGAGTAAGAGCTTTGAGACAGTGAAAGCGATAGACAATATCAGCGCGCATATTGAGGAAGGCCATGTATTTGGTCTGATCGGAACGAACGGAGCCGGTAAGTCCACCTTTATGAGAATGTTGAGCGGTGTGCTGAAGCCGGACGAGGGAGAAATCCTGATTGACGGGGAGCCTGTATTTGACAATCCGCCGGTCAAGGAAAAGATTTTCTATATTTCGGATGATCAGTATTTCTTTAAGAGCGGAACGCCGAAGGATATGGTGAAGCTTTATAAGACCTGTTACCCGGGATTCCAGGCGGAGCGATGGCTGGAACTGATGGAAAAATTCGGGCTGGATAAAAACCGTAAAATCAATACCTTTTCCAAGGGAATGAAAAAGCAGCTTTCTGTGATTTGTGGCATTTGCTCCGGCACAAAATATCTGTTATGTGATGAGACCTTTGATGGTCTTGACCCGGTGATGCGTCAGGCGGTAAAGACACTTTTTATCAAAGAAATCGAGGATCGTGGGCTGACTCCGATTATTGCTTCCCATAACCTGAGAGAACTGGAAGATATCTGTGAGTATGTGGGATTGCTCCATCGGGGCGGCATTCTTTTGGAAAAGGATATTGACGACATGAAGCTGAACATCCATAAGCTGCAGTGTGTCATCCGGGAGTCGGAGATGCTGGAGAAAATCAAAAATACACTGGATGTATTGACAGTGGAAAACAGGGGCTCGCTCTACACGATTACCGTGAGAGGAAAACAGGAGAATGTGGTGGAATTCATGGAGATGCTTTCGCCTGTGTTCTATGAATTGCTGCCTCTGTCCCTGGAGGAAATCTTTATCAGTGAAACGGAGGTGAAGGGTTATGACATCAAGACATTGCTTTTTTAAGATCATGAAGGAAGACTTCAGACATAAGATATGGATGCTTGCCCTTTCCATTCTGGGGAATCTGCTGGCAATGCCCGTGGTTTTCCTGATTTATGCCGGAAATGTTTATTCTTATGTAGATGAGGCGCAGGCATCCAGAATCCTGCGGGCAGCAGGCAACGTGGCAGAATTTTTCACGAAAACGCTCTGTATTACCGGTGGAATTATCGCCGTTGCCGGTGCAGTAATTGTCGGCCTGGCAAGCTTCCGGTATGTGTTCCACCGGAATATGATAGACACCTACCACAGCATACCGGTAAAGAGAAGAACACTCTTTGCGGCAAGCTGGCTGAACGGGTTTCTCATCTGGTTTGTTCCTTTTCTTGTTATGCTGGTATTTACCATGCTCCTTGGAGTCGGGAAGTTCGGACGCCTGCAGACTTCTTTTCAGATGGCAGCCGGCAAGACACCGGAAATCACGGAAGCCTTTGCGAGTCTTGGCGTTGGAGATATTTTCAGGGAAGGTCTGCTGACAGCTGTGGTTTTGACTGTAGCATTCCTGCTGGTGTATCATCTGATTCTGCTGGCGGTCATGTTTGGCGGTAATGTATTGAATGCGCTGGCAATGACAATGATTTTCGGAGTAGGAGCCATTTCCCTTTATGGACTTTGGGTTGGGTATGAGGGGTACTATCTGGATACGTTTATGACAAATCTGTCCTTTGTGCAGGAGAAAATGGTCTATGCTTCTCCCCTGGCTTCCGCCTGCTATCTGATGTATGCGAGAATACAGGCACATTTGGAAGAGTCGTATGCGGTAACCGGACTGGCATGGCGCATCGTTATCAATCTGGTGATTGCACTTCTGCTTGGTCTTGCTGCCGCTTTTGCTTATGAAAAGCGCCCGTCGGAACTGGCAGAACAGGGAGTAAAGAACAGAGTTGTAAGGTTTGTGGCTCAGATTGTGACGACAATCGGTGCAGGAATGGGCGGCTGGCTTTTGTTCTATGCCATTACCGGTGATATTTCGGGAGAAAAGACAGCGCTTGTCTGGGGAGTATTCGGCGGTTTGCTTGCCTCTGTCCTGGTATTTGGTGTGATGGACATTATTTTCAATATGGACTTTAAGACATTCTTCGGTCATAAAATACTGATGGCGGCAACTACAGCAGTGGTATTGCTTCTCTGTTTCGGTTTCTGCTTTGACTGGGTGGGTTATGATGCCTATCTGCCTGCGAAGGAAAGAATCGTGTCCATGTCTGTTTCGGCACCTATGAGAAACAATCTGCACTATAGCTACAGGTATGATTATGAACAGCTGAATCAGGTGAAGATAACAGATGCAGATGCTATTTATGCCTTTCTGGAGAGTGCGACTGCCGAGTACCGAAACGGCGAGTCCAGGGTAGCTGGTTCTGAGGCAGCAACATGGGATGTTATGGAAACACGGGAAAGAGACCAGACCTACCGGAGCGAGGATATCAGGGTGCGCGTGACGCTGAAGGGCGGAAGAAGTTATTGCAGAGAATATAGAGTGTACAGTTATGACAATGAAACAGCCCTGAAAATTCTGGCCTCGCCGGAGTATCTGGACGCCTTTTACCGGATTCCGGAGAGCATGGCAAAGGATGCCACCAGTGTCAGGCTGCAGAGAGACTCGGATTCTGAGGAACTGAAAAAAGGAAATGACATCAATGAGGAGCAAATTGAAAAAATTATTGATGCCTATAATCTGGATTTGCAAGAGCGTCCGGAGACCTTTATCAGCGGTGGCGTAAATATTCTTTGCAATATCAGCATATTCCCGGCAAAAACATCAGACATCAGATATCTTACTGTTTATGAGTCAATGGAGCATACCAGAGAGGCACTGCGGGAATGCGGATTTGCACATTGGGCTGATCCCATTGCGGCAGAGGAGATTGAGGGAATTCGGATTTATTCGGATGTCTGGGCATATGAACTGGAAGAAGATGAGGATATCAATTTGTTGAATCGCGTCAGAGAACAGTACGGCGTCTACGATGATGAGGGAACGGAAAGTAACGGAACAGGAACTGTAGAGACAGTCAGTGTAGATAGGCCGGAGGTTGTGGCAGTAGAGTGTTCCAGTGACTACGGGGACGATAGGTTTTATCTTTCTGTGACGGAGAAAGAGGAAATCAGAGAACTGCTGGAACTGATTTCCTACACGGATGCAAATTATAACCCCGGTGCTTTCCAAAAGGAGTTGAGGGGAGAACTTATGATTGTCACGAAAGATGAAAAAATGGGCGGATGCTATGTTTATGAGGGCACGCTGCCGGAGAAATATATTTTGCGGTTTCAACAGTAAGATAAGATATACAGCGTTTGACCGAATTATGACAATGTAACAGATAGGGAGAGTAAGGGAAATGATGGAAGAGTCGATTGGTAAAGAGAAGATTCTGGTGTACGGTGGAAACGGAGAAGCACTGGAATATATTTTAAAAGGGAACGGATACAAGGTATGCAGGGCTGAGACAGCAGAAAGCCTGTATGAGTACTTTGCGGAAGAGGATGTGTCATTGCTCCTGCTTTTCATGAATGCAGAGGAGAGAAAGACAACGGAAGAGCTGATGCTTTTGAAGAATATCAGGCAGATGAGCCGAAAACCGGTTCTTGTCAGCGTGGACGGAGGAGACGAAATGCTGCGAATCATGGTATTGAATGCCGGTGCGGACGACTGTATCGGAAAAGAATGCTCCGTTCTGGAAGGAATGGCGAGAGTGCAGGCTCAGCTTCGCTGCTACAGAAGGCTTCTGAAGGAAAGAAAGCCGGATATGCGTATCAAAATGAATGGTATTGAGGTAGACGATGCGGCTAAAATGGTCTGGGTGGAAGGCAATCGTGTCAATCTGACTCCCACAGAGTACAAAATACTGCATCTTCTTATGGAAAAGCCGGGAAGAGTTTTATCCAACAGGCAGATTTACGAGAGCATCTGGAAGATGGCACCCATCGGTGCAGACAATACGGTTGCGGTACACATCCGGCATATCAGGGAAAAGATTGAACAAAATCCTGAGAACCCCAGATATTTAAGAGTAGTCTGGGGCCAGGGCTATAAGGTAGGCTAGTACGATTCGATGTTTTTAGAGAAAGAGCGCTCAAATTTTGGGCGCTCTTTTTGTGGAGTGAGAGTGTGGTGGGAATTTGCCCTGCTCGATTTGAAGTGGTATCTTCTTTTTATGTGGCGGATAAAATCGCTTTATGGTAAAATTAACATATTACAGATGAATGAAACAGCAGTGCCCCTCACCGGATTATGTAAATGTACAAACGTTCCGGGAGAATGACATTGATACAATGGTGCCTGAGTAAATATACAAGCTTTTTGCGGCAGAATGAGAGGAAATATGGATAAAATTTATATAGCATTGTCTCTGATAATTTTGACAGGGATGCTGATCTGCATTGTAATCATCATAAAAAAGAAGAATTCCCTGTATGATGCCATGAGGGGAATGGTGGAGGATGACAATTGCAGTGTGTTTTGTTTCGGCCCGCAGGGGAGATGTCTTTTTGCCAATGCAAAAGCATGCGAACTGTTTCAGGTGAATAGTCGGAGTGAATATGGGAAAATAGAAGAATTTTACAGAAAATGGCTTGAGGAAAGCGGCAGGAGAAACGGGGAGACAGAGTGCTGGGAACAGATCTATTCTGTTGACGGTGAGGAAAGACATTTTTCGGTGAAATTTCGTCATGTGAAGGACAGACATGGCCGTACCACAGGTTATATTTATACGCTGACGGACACTACGGATGAAATCAGGAGATTTCGCGAAGAACAATATCTCGCCACCCATGACAAGCTGACTGGCATGTATAATAGCGAGTATTTCTTTCAGAAGGCGGAAGAACTTCTGAAAAATGATCCGGACACGGAGCGATACATGATTTGCACCAATATCAAGAATCTGAAGCTGGTAAATGATTTGTTCGGAGAGGAAGTGGGTGACAGGATTCTGCGCGCCCAGGCAAAACAATTGAAGTATGCCGATTATGACAGCTGTATTCACGGGAGAATATCCGGAGATAAGTTTGCCATGCTGATTCCAAAAGAGAATTTCAGTGCCGAACTGGCGGAAAAAAATACCGCAAAACTCCAGTATCTGATAGATAACAGTAATTATAAGCTGCAGATTAATATCGGTGTTTACCGGATTACTGACCCTGCGGAAAACCCGCGAGTTATGTTTGACAGAGCCAATATGGCAATCAGCGCCCAGGAGGGTGATTACCGGAAAACGGTTGTCTATTATGACATCAGTATGATGGAACAGCTGCTGCATGAGAAAAGTGTTATTGACGAGTTTGAGTACGCAATTGAGAACCGACAGTTTGATATGTTTCTGCAGCCTCAGGTTGCGGCAGACGGAAGGTTGCTGGGTGCCGAGGCGCTTGTTCGTTGGAGACATCCGGAAAAAGGACTGGTATTTCCGACAAATTTTATCAATGTGATTGAAAAGACAGGGTTAATCATCCGTCTGGACAGATATATGTGGGAACTGGCGGCGCAAAGGCTTAAGGCGTGGAAGGACAAGGGACGGGACGATCTCTGCATTTCAGTGAACATATCTGCAAAGGATTTTTACTACGCGGATTTGTATCGCATTTTTACGGAACTTGTGGAAAAATACGAGATTAAGCCGCAGAATCTGAATCTGGAGATTACGGAGACGGCACTGATGTCGGATGTGGAACAGCATCTGGAGACTTTAGGCAGACTGCAGGAGTATGGATTCCGTGTTGAGATTGATGATTTTGGCAGCGGTTATTCCTCCCTGAATATGTTGAAGGATATCAGTGCGGATGTCCTGAAAATTGACATGCTCTTTTTGCGGGAGACAGAAAATAAAGAGAGAAGCCGTACCATACTAAATTCCATTATCTCCATGTCGAAAGCATTGGGAATGGAGGTAATCACAGAGGGTGTGGAGACAGAGGAACAGCTTGCACTTTTGAAGGAGATGGGCTGCGATGTCTTTCAGGGTTATTATTTCTCCAAACCGATCCCTGTGGAGGAATTTGAGAATAAATATTTTGGTGAATCGGAAAAACAGGAGATTTCCGATGGGAGGCGTTTTTGAGGAAATGTAGAACAATGCTGACTGCAGCCGCTGTATGTCTGTTCCTGAGCGGCTGCGGTCTGTTTGCTGTAGAAGTAAAACCGGTGTCGGAAAGCGGAAGTTTTTCGGAAGAAATGAGGGATGAAGCTGCAGCGAATCTGACAGATAAGGAAATATCAGGAGATGAGGAACCGGATACGGAAGCATCCGGAAAATCAATGTCTGGTATAGAAGCATTCGGAGAAACAGAGGTGGATGTGGAAGCATCCGAAGAAGCAGCGGCGGCAACAGAAGAACCGGGGCAGCCGGAACTGACTCTCTGCATGGTGGGAGATATTCTGCTTCATACCCCTGTGGCGAAAAGCGGAGAAACAGAAGGCGGGGGGTATGATTTCAGTGCCGTGTTTGCAAATATGCAGGAAGAAATTGCAGAAGCGGATCTGGCAATTGTAAATCAGGAAGTAATAATCGGCGGAGCGGAACTGGGTGTATCCGGTTATCCGGCGTTTAATGCCCCTTTTGAATTGGGAGATGCATTGGTGAATGCAGGATTTGACGTAGTCTGCCATGCCACAAATCATGCGCTGGATAAGGGGAAGAAAGGCATTTTAAATTGCCTGGATTTCTGGGAAGAAAATCATCCCGAAATGGCAGTTTTGGGAATTCACAAAGCAGAAGAAGAGCAATCGGAAATTTATATTTACGAGCAGGAAGGTATCCGTATTGCTATCCTGAACTATACCTACGGAACTAACGGGATTCCGCTCCCGGCGGATATGCCGTATGCGGTAGATTTACTGGACAGACAAAAGGTGGAAACGGATTTACAGAAGGCTTCTGAACTTGCGGATTTTGTGATTGTGTGTCCTCACTGGGGTACGGAGTATGTGCTGGAAGAGACGGCAGAGCAACGAAGGTGGGCAGAAATTTTTGCGGAAAACGGTGCAGATCTTGTTATCGGTACACATCCCCATGTAATTGAACCGATTGAATGGGTGAACGACACTCTGGTCTATTATTCTCTGGGAAACTTTGTGAATTGGACATCGGGTACGGGAGAAGGTGTGGCAAACCGCATGGTAGGCGGAATGGCACAGGTCACAGTAGGGCTGGATGAAAATGGTGAAGCCTACATAACGGAATGGGGCGTTGAGCCATTGATATGTCATTTGGAACAGGGATTTGGCGGTGTCACCGTATATCCCCTTGAGGAATATACGGAAGAACTGGCCGGTAAAAACGAGATTGTGAAACAGGATGCTAGTTTTACGCTGGAATACTGCAGACAGCTGGTACAAAAAGTATTTGAGGGTGAGTAAACGGAGTATTCCTTATGAAGAACTATGCTTCCATCAGATAACCGAATAGCAAACCTGCTGTATTTTGAATAGAGCTGATATGCGTCCTTTCCATGCCGTGGGAAGAGAAAGTGCCAAATCCAAAGGCAGCGACAGATACATTGTTTCCGCCTCTGATGGCAGCACCGGCATCGGTGGAATAGTGATAAAACACATCTACGGCATAGTTTAATTCCAGCTTTTCTGCAATGTCAATCAAGTGGTTCGTCAGGTCTCTGTCATAAGGAGTAACAACATCTTTCGCGCAGATTGTGACTTTCTCTTCCGAACTTTCATAACCGGGACCGATAACGGCCATATCCAGAGAAATAAACTGTTCAACTCCAGGAGGAACAAAGGTGCCGCCGGTACCGATTTCCTCGTAATGAGGGAAAGAAAACAGGATATTGCAGGCCGGTTTCAGGCAATTTTCTTTCATAAATTTAACGACGGTGAGAATCACTGCAATGGCAGCTTTATCATCAAGGAAACGCGATTTCAGGTAGCCGTTGCGAGTAAGCTGGAAGTGTGGCTCCAGATAAATATAGTCGCCGTTGCGGATGCCGAGTTTTTTGACATCTTCTGCGGAATGAATCGGGGCATCCAGGCTGATCATCATGGTATCTTCATCGCGCTGCAGAGTTCTTGCATCGTCAAAAACGTGCGTTGAATGGGATTGACAGACACAGAGCCCCGTACATCTTCTGCCGTCTCTGGTAATTACGGTAACAGATTCCCCGTCAATATTGTGATAATTAATACCGCCGAGACTGCGGACACGAATCATGCCGTCAGAATCAATTTTACGAATCATCAGTCCAAGGGTATCCAGATGTGAGCAGATACAGACAGTTCGGCTGGCATCTTTTCCGGGCACAGTCAGATAAGCAGTGTGTCTGTTATCAAATTTCAGAGTATAGCCAAGTTCATTTACCAGTTGCTCCATAAGAGGATTTATTTCACTGTAATATCCGACGGGGCTTGGGGTCTCAATCAGTTTCTGCATTGTTCGAAGCAGATAATTCTGGTCAAATTTCTTTTCCATGGTCGTATTCTATTCCTTTCTGAGAAGTTTTAAAAGAATTATACATCTGTTCTTTTTTTTGACAAGATTTTCAGCGGTGTTACATTCTTCCGTATGCTTAACTGCTTTCCTTGTCTGACTGCATCATGGGCATGAATTCGTAGCGGGGTTGAAAGTCATTCTGGTTGTATAGCTTATAGTATTGGGTAAAAATACGTTCCATTACCAGTGGAATATGTTTTTCACCTGCTTCCATCAGAATGACCAGATATTGCATGGAACTATAGCGTGTACAGATATCCACGTTTCTGATATTTTCCCGGATTGCGGATTCCATGCAGTCCAGAGCCTGTTCTATTTTTTCAATAAATGTTGTTGCATTGGAAACTGCATCCAGTGTAATCATAACCAGATGGCAGGTATGCATATAGCGCTCTCCCAGATTCCCCATATATTCATATATTTTGGCAAATTCACGATTGTCAAGATCCAATGCACCGGTGTAGCTTCCGCTGGCACTGAGAGTCTTTGCAACCAATTCCAGATCTTTGCCTGTATTCTGATGTCCGGGAATGTATTGTTCAAGCTGATGATAAAAAGCATAATCATTTTTACCGGTTTGTTTTACAGAATATAGAGCTTTGTCTGCTTTGGCATAGCACTCTGAGAAGGAGTCGCCTTTTTGACTCATATATAATCCACCGGACAGAGTAGCGCAGCGGATTTCCGCATCAGCATTCTTTTTCTCCTGAAAACGGTTAAAAATATGTTCAATTTGCTCGGAAACGGTTTCCTTCGAAATATCAGGAAGAAAAACCAGGAATTCATCACCGCCAAGCCGGCAGGCGATGGAATTGTGCATATAATCGGTGATGGTGCTTCCTAATAACTTCAAAACTTTATCTCCGGCCTTGTGACCGTATATATCATTGATTTTCTTTAAATTGTCCATGTCAAGAAATATCAGGCAACCGGCATGCTCCTGCATACTTTCCGCAATCTGTTTTTCTCCGATATTTCTCGTGGGAAGTCCGGTGAGATAGTCAATGTTTACCGATTCCCTTTGATTTTTCATGGTATCCATCAAGTCAGAAATCAATCTGCCGGTTTCCAGTGTTTTGTCCATTTCAAACTCGGAGAGCATGCCGCCGGCAATGGTATTCGGGGCAGTTTCTCTGATTTGCAGACAGTCTTTATCAAGAAGTCTCAGGAAGGCATCCGTAATATTGGGATCAAACTGTGTCCCTCTGTTCCTGAGAAACTCTTTGCGGATGTCAGTTTTTGAAAGCGGATTGCGGTAGATGCGTTTGGAACTCATGGCATCATAGCTGTCCGCCACAGCGACAATACGGGCGTGAATCGGAATATCTTTACCACACAATCCTTCGGGATACCCATTTCCATCATAACGCTCATGGTGGTATCTTGCTATTTCTTCCATATGTTCCACTAATGTAACATTTCTTATAATATCAGCACCAATGGTTGTGTGCTTTTTTATGATATCATATTCTGCCTCCAGAAGTGTGGAAGGTTTGTTCAGAATAGTGTCCGGTATGCCGATTTTTCCAATGTCATGCAGATAAGCTGCATTTTTCAGATTTTCTGCTTCGATATCGCTCCATCCCAATTCTTTTGCAATCATGGCTGAGTATTCCGCAACACGATAGGAATGCCCTTTGGTATATTCGTCTTTTGCTTCTATGGTGGTGGAAAGCGTCTGAATCATCTGCAGTGACATGGCTTCCGTTTGTTTACGGCGTTTCAGGTTTTCTTCCAGATGGCGCTGCTGCTCCAATCTGCTGACATCCCGGATGGTGTTGATAATGGTAAAAAACAGCAAAATCAACAGACCGCTACCAAGGATAATGCCGGAGGAATATACAACAAAATATACGGAGACAACCTCGATGATTGCAGCTGTCATAGCTGCCAACAGGCCGATTACAATCAGCAGATAATCCTGAATCCGGCCTTTGCGCCAATCCAGAAAAAAGGAAACAAAGACAGTCAGGAATGTACAGCCCAAAATAATGTGTGCCAGAAACATTGTGTCAAGATAATCGGCCGTTTCCGCAAACTGCAGGATGCTGCAAATCACCAGATTTGCGACGGCAATCCATTCCAGAATACAGTAAAATTTCCAGTATTGTCCTTTCTGTACGCTGTCCACATAGAGGAGTATCGGAATGGGACACAGCATGACAACAATAAAGCACAAAGCGGATAAAACGGAGGCATTGGAAACATAAAGCTGACGAAGCTTGGATTCGCCAATAAGCCATAAAGAACCGAGAACCATACACCAGCCCAGATATACAAGATTGATTTTGGTCTTATAGGCAATGCCCAATGCGATACTGAACAGAATCGTGATAATACCGCAAAACAGGATAAAAATGGCATTCAGCGATTCTATGCCAAAGAGACGGAATATGTATGCCCAGATGTCCAATTTATCGCCGCAGAAAATCTCGTTTACAACACCGGAGTAACGCTTTGTGTTTGACTTTAACTCGATGCGGAGTTCCTTCCCGGCATCTGACGCTGAGGTCTTGCAGAAAACATAACGGCTTGTGGAATCGGAACCGAAAGGCCTGGAAGCTGTTGTGTCGTATTCGGAACGCAATTCGTTATCAATATAAAAGCGCACACTCTGCTGAGAACCGCGGATACAGATTGCGTTTTGTTCAAAACTTTCCGGAAGGGTAGTAGTAATCACCATTACCTGACCGGGTGTCACAGGGTAAGTTCCGGGTGCCGTGATTTGTTCTTTAGAGCCATCCGGCTTTTCCCAGAAGAGAGTCTCCTCATAAACCATTGCATTCTGCGAGGTTTCAGATTCTCTTTCGGAAGGGTATATGCTTTGAGCGAAAAAAAAACCAAAACATATTATTGCCATCAGTGCAAAGAATATGATTTTTATGTATTTGTCAGTGGAATAGATGCCCTTCATAATGCCTCCCTTTTCACGATTTCCCGCATATATCCTGTGTTTACTATAACATTGCCGCCAACGGATTGCAATCATTTCCAGACAAAGAGAGCTGTAATTTCATGATATTTCTGCATAAAATCACCTTTCGTTGGAAATCATACAAAAAAAGATGATTGTGGATTCGGAGGGAAAATTATGAGACAGGAAAATCAGATTCTGGGAAGGGCGAGCATGAAGCCGGGACAGCCTGTGTATATTTTGAACAGCGGAAGCATCGTAGGCACAAAGGAGGGGCAGGGACCTTTGGGATTGTTGTTTGACGTGGTTGGAGAGGATGATATGTTTGGGTGTAAAACATGGGAAGAAGCTGAGAGCAGTCTTCAGAAAGATGCGGTTTACCTGGCTCTTGGAAAAGCAGGTTTGAAGCCTGAGGATATTTCCCTTATGTTTGCAGGCGACTTGCTTGGTCAATCTATAGCCACATCATTTGGTATCTCAACGTATCAGATACCACTACTGGGTGTATATGGAGCATGTTCCACCTGTGGTGAATCATTGACTTTAGGAGTCATGAGCATTGCCGGTGGTTTTGCCAGAACAACAGTCTGCGTGACTTCAAGTCACTTTGCCAGTGCGGAGAAGGAGTTTCGTTTTCCGCTGGATTACGGAAACCAGCGGCCGCTTTCGGCAAGCTGGACTGTGACGGGAAGCGGTGCCTTTGTGCTGGGGGATGAGCAGGCAGCAAAGGAACTGGAAAGAAATGCGGAAACCGGAAAAAATACAAAGCCAAGAGCAAAAATAACAGGACTAACCGTCGGGAAAATTGTGGATTACGGATTAAAGGATTCCATGAATATGGGGGCGTGCATGGCACCGGCAGCTGCTTCCACTCTGGAACAGCACTTTGTTGACTTTAATAGTCGACCGGAAGATTATGACAAGATTATCACCGGGGATTTGGGAAAAGTAGGACAGAGGGTATTGATTGATCTGCTGCGGGATAAAAATTTTGATATTTCAGCACAGCATATGGATTGCGGAATCGAGATATTTGACGGGGATTCCCAGGATACTCATGCAGGGGGGAGCGGCTGCGGTTGCAGCGCGGTAACTTTATCTGCATATATCCTCAAGCAGTTGGAGGAAGGTAATTGGAAAAAGGTGCTTTTTGTGCCCACCGGCGCATTGCTCAGCAAAACGAGCTATAATGAGGGAAAGAGTGTTCCCGGTATCGCCCATGCTTTGATTATGGAGTCGGTGTAATGTTTTTTTATTTGTGTGATGTCGGCTTTCTTCTTTACCTATGCAAAATATAATAAAATATGGTATGATACCTAAAGCAATCTATCAGGGTTTTATTACTCATCACACAAGTGGTAGATCAGAGGGAGGACATTTATGCCGGAATTTGATACAAAAGAGAAATGCGAAAAAAGGATGAACTTGTCCCGAATCGCGATTTTGTTGTCACTGACAGCGGGAGTGGTATTGGTTGCTCTTCTGGTAGCATTGGGTGTCACGGATAATGCGGATGTGCAGCAAATCAGAGCGGATTCCGGTTTTGAACGTTTAGAGAACATTTCCTGCCGTGAGATTGAGGATGAGAATGCTCCCATTGGTACCAGAAAAGAATATACTTTTTCCTTAAATGAGATACTTAAGAATGATATACATCTGGCTTTTTATACTGTACATCAATATGTGGATGTTTATCTGGACGGGCAGGAGATATACAGCCTGAAACCTGCAGAGAAAAACCGGATCAGTAAGACCGTGGGCAGCAACTGGGTGATGATTCCGCTTTTCCGTGAAGATGCCGGAAAGGAAATTCGTGTGGTTATCACACCGGTATATGAAAGCTTTCGCAACAGAGAAGTGGAATATTTAGTAGGATCTCCGCTTGCAATCTATAAAGACAGATTGTCCAGGGATTTGCCCCAGCTGATTTTGGGTGCCATGGTTGTCTTTGTGGGTATTATTTTTGTCTGCGTTGCAGGCTATTGTATGCTGAAGAAGCAGCGTGGCAAGGGTCTGGTGAATCTCGGACTGTTCTCTGTTATGATGGGTCTGTGGAGACTGACCGACACAAGGTTTACTCCTTTTATCCTGCCGGAGAAGCCGGTATTTCTGTTTTACGTATCCGTCACTATGCTGATGATTGGCATGATTCCGCTAATCAGGTGGATGGAAGAGTCTTATCATGAAAACGGCCGCCGCATTTTGGATGGTTATTGTATCGGAGCGTCAGGTATTTGTCTGATACAGCTGCTGCTTCAGTTATTCGGGGGTGTGGATTTGCGGGATACCTTGTCTGTCACGCATATCGTAATTGCAGTTGGGATTATTGCCGCTGTCGGTAATGCACTTTTTATACATATAAAATACCCTCAGAAACAGAAAAGAGTGGGAAAGAAACTACACTTAATCTGTCTGGCCGGGGTGATGGCAGATATCATCGCATTTTATATCAAGGGAAACTCCTCCGGCCTTTTGTTTTCACTGCTGGCATTCCTTCTCTATATCGTATCTATAGGCATTGCTACCATGTTTCAATACGGTGAACAGGAAATGAAGCTTGCAGAGAAGGACAGGCAGCTTGCCGAGAAAGAGAGGAAGCTGACTGAAAGGCGTATTTCTGCCATGATGAGTCAAATACGCACTCATTTTATTTTCAATGTTCTTACGGCAATCAGCGGCTTTTGCAAATATGATCCTCAGAAGGCAGACGAGACATTGATACTTTTTGCACGGTATCTGAGGAGAAATCTAAAGATAATTGAGGAAGAAGGCCTGATTGATTTTGCAAAGGAACTGGAACAGCTGGAAGACTATGTTGCGCTGGAGCAAATCCGGTTTCCGGATATGATTCAGTTTGAGGAAGAAATTGGGGAAACAAATTTTCGGATTCCGCCGCTTACCGTTCAGCCCATTGTTGAAAATGCAATCAAACATGGGTTAGTGGAGCATGGCAGAAGCGGGACGGTAAGGCTGTGTACGATGTGTTCGGAAACAGGGAATGTTCTGATTGTTGAAGATGACGGCGCCGGATTTGTGCCGGAAGAATGTGAAAAAGAGGATTCGGTGGGAATCAGAAATGTCCGTTATCGGCTGGAAAGCATGGTAAACGGAAGCCTTACGATTGAAAGTAGTCCGGGAAACGGAACAAAGGTGACAATCAGGATACCGAAGCAGGCAGAGAACAAATAAATTTTTACGTGAGATGGAGGATAAAGGATGAAAGGTACGGTGGTGGAGATATTCGATAGAAGTGCCGGACGAGGAAAAGTTAAAATCGGTATGAGAGAAATGACCATATATGGACTTCCGGATCTTGTAAGGATAAATGATGAGGTAGGGTGTGAAGAAAGGGTCAGCAGTTCGAATAATACATATGCTGTATTTCAGGATGAACCTGCCGAAATGGAAGTGATAGAACTTACAGATTATCAGGAAAGGCTGCTAAAAGATGCGCAGCAGTATTCAGCGTTTAGAAACAAAGTAAAGCAGTATTTGCAGCGTAAAGAGATGTGTTATGATAAATTTACGGTTACGGAAGAAGATTCTGCAATCGGATATATTTCCGAAAAATGTGTAAGCGGTTATCTTGTAGAAAAATTCGGAAATGAAGAGGTACGGGTATCGACCTGGCAGGATCGGTTTGACATGGACAGGGTAAGGTCAATTGTGGATAGAGATTCGAATGATGAGGATGATAAGGAATATGTGAAAAGCTACTTTTATGACAGGTATGATCTGAGAATAACAAAAGGTGACAGGGAAATTCCGGTTGACGTAAAAAGTGCGGCAACGGGAAGAGAACCAATGAAATACTGGGGCTATTTGTATCCTGTTGTGCAGGTCGAAAAAGAGGGGAAAGAGTGCGTAATACTTGCTTATTGTATCAAAAATGAACATAATTTGATTGAAAGAGTTGCCATATGCGGCTATATGTCCGAAGATCAGATAAAGGAGTATGGGGTTACACAGCAGGGAGAGAATACGAGCCGGGGAACGCAAAGTCAGATTGATAACTATACAACGGTGGTGAAGGATTACAAGAGATTAGACGACTTAATCCGGCGGGTATTAGCATAATTACATTAGGAGAAAACGAAATGGAACGAAACAAAAGACTGAGCCGACTGGGAACTCTGGCATTTTTCTTCAGCGGAATCTGTGCCATCAGCAGCGGTGTGGTGGTGAGTATTTTACAGGAACAGTATGGGTTCTCTTACGGAACCACGGGAACGCTGATTTCTCTTATGAGTATCGGAAATCTGGTGGCATCCTTTGCGGCAGGGGTGCTGCCTTCAAAGATAGGGGCAAGGAATACCGTGCTGATTCTTTGCAGTGGTTACACAATCGGCTATCTTGCCATGGGAAGCTGCGGCGCAATCCCGGTGCTGGCTGCGGCGTTTGCTTTGCTGGGGCTTGCGAAGGGGTGTGCGTTAAATAACTGTACTGTCCTTGTGGGAAATCATTCTGCGGACAGAACCAGGGGATTAAATCTGATGCATGCGGGTTATGCCTGTGGGGCACTGTTGTGCCCTCTGCTGATTATGGCGGCGCTTCAGATACATAGCAAGGCTCCGACAGTTATGCTGGCTTTGTTCGGCGCTTCCGTCTGGGGAGTTTTCGCAGCGGCGAAGCTGCCGGGAAAGGTAAAAACCAAAGAGAAAAAAACAGCCGCAAAAGGGGCTGCGGAGGAGCGTGCCTTTCTGCGGCAGAAGAAATTCTGGTTGCTTACCTGCCTGCTTTTTTGTCAGATTGCGGCAGAGGGGAGTGTCACCGGATGGCTGGTTACTTATTACAAGGGAAACGGACTTCTTTCCGGTACACTCAGCACCTACACCGTGACGGTTATGTGGGGAGCAACCCTGATTGGCAGATTGCTGATAGCCTTTGTATTTCCAATCAAAAAGCGCTTTCCGACGCTCGCATGTATGGGAGCCGGATGTACGATACTTTACATTGCGCTTTTGTTTTCGAAAAGCGGAATGGCGGCAATCCTCCTGCTGTTTCTGTTTGCCTTTGCGATGGCGGGAGTGAATCCCACTGTGGTTGCAGGTGCCGGAAATATGCTGAGTGCCGCGAGCATGGGTGTCATGCTTCCTATTGCCGGTGCGGGAGCCATCGTAATGCCATGGGTAATCGGGGTCGTAGCGGAGCATATCAGTCTGCAGGCAGGGATGTTCTGCAACGTGGTTCCCTGCCTGGGAATTCTGGTGTTCAGTCTGCTTTGCAGGAGAGAAGAACGCGCAGCAATCCCGGATCAGTCTGTGACAGCAGAAAAGTAGGAGCGCAGCAAGTCCGAAGAGAACTGTGACGAATAAACGGCGGCAACAGTTATCCCAGATACGCCAGTAGCAGCTGCAAAGTAGCGGCAACGCCGTCTTTATGAGAGCGCTCGTAACCGTGTGAAGCGTAGACCCCGGGACCGATCAATCCGTGGCGGGCATCAATGCCTGCCATGAGCGCGGCATCTGCATCCGAACCATAATGGGGATAGACATCTGCGGCAAAGTCAATTTCATTTTCCTGAGCAATCTGAATCAGTTGCTTTACCACATCCATATGGTAGGGACCGTGGCTGTCCTTGACACAGATGGAAACCTGGCGTTCCGTACATTCCAGTCCCTGACCGACACAGCCCATATCCACGGAAAGCAGTTCTTCCACGTCAGCAGGAACGGAGGCACATGCGCCGTGTCCGATTTCCTCAAATACAGTGATATGATGGTAAACCTTTCGGGGTAGCTTTATTTTCTCGTCTTTCACATATTTTGCATAGCCAAGAAGAATGGCAGTGCTCAGTTTGTCGTCCAGAAAACGGCTCTTGATATAGCCGGATTCGGTAATACGGGTTCTGGGGTCAAGGCAGACAAAGGAACCATTTGAAATCCCCAGTTTTTTCACATCATCTTTGGAGCAAACAGGAGCATCCAGCAGGACTTCCACGGAATCGAAAGTTCTCTCTGTTTCCTGATACTTGCCGTTAACGTGGATGGAAGCGTCCATCAGCTGGACAGTACCTTCATATATTTTCCCGTCCAGTGTGTAAATGCGGCAGTTTTCCGTTTCGACATTGTTGGCGTTCAAACCGCCCACGTTTGTGAGTTTTAATCGACCATTGTCCTTGATTTCAGCAACCATTGCGCCTAGGGTGTCAACGTGTGCCATGGTGAGGATGGCGTTACCCTCGCCGCCAAGGTCGGTAAGTACTCCGCCCTTTTTTGTTTTTTGCGGATGATAACCGAGTCTGGTATATTCTTCAACAAGGTAAGCCGTAACCTTTTCCGTGAAGCCGGAGGGGCTGTCGATGGAGAGAAGGTTCTGAAGCTGCTCCATCATGTAATCCATATATTTTTCTGCCTGATTCATGTGATTCTCCATTCTGCCGTAAGCGGCGACTTTCCCTGTGCGGGAATTATTATGCCTTTATTTTACCCGCTAACATCTGTATTTGCAATATCGGAAACCGTTTTGCTTTGGGCTTTCGTGTATCCAAAACGGTAGTTCGTTCTTAGGGATGCCCTTCGAGAAGGGTACCCAGCCATTCAGGCATCCCCATCTAAGCGTTATCCCTGGGCGCTGCCCAGACTTGCCTTCAAAAGTGAATCTTTTTTGAGAGAAACCATGGTATAGACCTACAGAACAAGGAAAATACCTTCAAAAGGGAATCTTTTTTGAGAGAAACCATGGTATAGACCTACAGAACAAGGAAAATACCTT
>CAMEDC010000056.1 GCA_945913255.1 uncultured Lachnospiraceae bacterium | reverse complement strand
GTGTTTATGCTGGTTGCGAGGTTTTTACCTTTTTCTAACTGTCAAAGATGGGATTGCCTGCGCTCCACTTCAAGTTTTAATGCCATTTCTTCATAATTTCTTAAATCTTTTTAAATCGAGTTTAATAATGTGGACTTTAAATTCGCATAATAGTACAATAAACATGTAAAAGATTTATAGAAAACAGAAACGGAGAATCCTATGAAGAACAAGAACGACTCTGCGGAACACACCGGCCAGCCTTCTCATCATATACCGGATGTGGAGATTATTGATCTGGAAGATGATGGGAATCAGACTGTCAATTCCGATATCACTCCGGACAGCCCGGAAAACACTGTCTCGGAAGATGCTGACTCCGGGAAGCCTGCGAAGCGTTTTCGCATCAACATGCACCTTGTCCTTGTCGCTGTTGTAATTCTGTTTTTTGCCGGAATTATCTACAAAATTATGAACTTTGGACAATATGTTGACCTGGACGAAATTTTCAAAGACGGGCAGGGCACCTATGAGGACACCTACGACGAAATGCTTCCCCTTATGGGTGAGAACGGCGTGCGGATTGACCCCGACTACAGCGACGGGCTGACCATCGTTGCATTCGGAAATGCCCCCTTTGCCGACGACAGAGACTCGGATGACGGTCTGGCAAACATGATTGCACGCGAAGCCAATGCCACCGTGTACAACTGCTCTATCAGCGGAAGCTATATGGCAGCGTCATCGGATGTTTTTGATGCCGACACAAATCCGATGGATGCCTACACCCTCTACTGGCTTTCCTGTATCGCCTCAGGTATCAATCTGGACAACCATTTCATCAACGCCGCCAGGGTCTTAGAAGATGAAACTCCGCCCGATGCTGAGGAAGCCCACAAAACATTGTCTTCCATTGATTTTAGCAAAGTAGACATCATTACCATCATGTATGATGCCACGGATTATCTGTTGGGTCACAATATGTACAATTTTGACAATCCTACCGACATCACACAGTTTGCCGGTAATCTGGAGGCAAGCATCGAACTTCTCCAGGCAACTTACCCGCACATCCGCATCATCGTCATGAGTCCGACCTATGCCTTTGCCGTGGATGAAAACGGGAAATATGTCAGCAGTGACATCCAGCGCTACGGTCAGGATGTCCTCTCCGTCTATTCCATTATGGAATGGAATGCCTGCGCATCCCGTAGTGTTACTTTCGTTGACCACCTTTACGGTACCATTACAGAGGACAACGCAAAGCACTACCTGACGGACAACCTGCATCTGAATAAAGCCGGACGCAAAAAAGTAACCGAACGTTTCCTATATGCTCTCCGGTACTTTGATTCCGAAGAATAGTGATTTGTGATTTCCGGAACCCCTATATGCCGCGCAAGTAAAAGAACCGGAGCCTGCTCAGGGAGCAGACTCCGGAATTTCCAGCGGAATATCCATATCCCGATATATCGTATAATCTTCCGTTCCTCCAAACCACACCCAGTGGTAATCCTCCACCCTGCCAATCAGTTCCTTGTCCTGGCGAAGTATGATAAAATGGCATCCCGCCGCTTTCGCTAACGGTGCCAGCAATGCCAGGTCAATCTGTTCCGCCTCCATGGCATCGCACAATTCGTCCAGATGATTCCATCTCTCCACCGTTATTTCACGTCCGTAAGGCATACAGACCACAGGAGAATATTGTCTGACATACTGCACAAGTTCAATGGGAAATACAGCCATCACTTCTCTTCCCGGCACCTCAATGGCATCACAGATATCCACGACGCTCTCCGGAACATGATATAGATTTTCCGCTTCGTGAAAATACGGATCATCATAGACAAATCTTCCGGATGCTGCCAGCAGCAACGTTGCCGCCATAACCCAAAGACTCTTTTTAACCCCCTTCAATTCTCCGTAAATCTGTACACAGGTATAAGCTATCACCACCGTCACCGGAAGCAGCCACAAAATCCGGTAGTAAATCTCGCTTCCCGCCACACCATATACCACCGATGCAAACAGGGGATTAAAATACAATAACAGAAGAATAAGTGGAACATACACAAAAAGGATGCGGAAAGGAGTCCTTTTCTCTTTGATAAATAAATACACCAGAGACAGCAGGTACCAGATAACAATCAGCCCGGTTCCCATATATTCCCGGAACAATTCAACTACATCACTCCACATAGGCTCCTCCGTCAGTCGAAAATCAGGTACAACAGTGCATAACACACACAGGGGATACAGCAGGTCGCCATCGGAAGCAAAATCCGCCTCTCATGATAGCAGACTGCCCCTACCGCTCCCGTAATGCCTACCATCATACAAATCAAAAGTGCACCAAGGGTGCTGCAAAGACACCCGGTAATCGTAGCAGACAACAGTAACAGGTAAAAAGAAAGCGGAATCTTCTCCCTTTCCTGCAATCTTTGCAACAGCACCAGCAAAAGGTACAGGATAAACGGAATCACAATACTGCCCAGTGCGGCCTTTCCCTGCCTGCTTCTGGCTATCATGAAATTCTCTACCGTATAATAAGAATAATCTCCGAAAAGTACAAGTATTTCCGTAAAGATCAAAAACAAAGGCAGTTTCCCGTCTCTTTCGGGAAAAAGACGACAACCCAACAGATAAAAAACAGCATAAGTCATCGAAATCAAAACCACCGGAAGTGCCACGTGAGCTACCGTTACGGCAGGCATACCGGACACTCTGGCCAGGAATGCAATCCAGATAGGGAACGGTGCCAGTCCATGTCTGGCATCCAGTTCTGTACCTCCACCCGTGTAAGGCAACTTCTGATACATGGTTTCCGCATTGTCCGTAATCGTGGAAACCGCCACATAAAAGGCATCGTCCCCATCCCCATACGTCATGCGGACCGCCTGAATCAGCTGGTACAGCAAAATTCCAAGGAAAGGCAGCCACAGCAGTGACAACGAATCCTCGCTTCCGCTGTCATATCCTCTTTTCAAATGAACAGACATTTGTCTGGCGCGCTGTCTGATACCCATTGCCGATACAAGCAGAATCAATGCAAATATAAAGCCCCAGTACAGAGCAACAACCACGCTGAAATTCCTCTCCTGCAGCACAAGAGGCACACAGATCAGCTGAAAGCCGGCCCAGAGTAAAAACTGCCCCCCAACCCACCGCAGGGGAAGACTGAACAGCATTTTATTATCCCCCAGGTATCCCGGAATCCCACCCACAAGGAGCGGAATGATACCCAGCACCAGAATCAGAATCAAAATTTGAATTACCACGATTCATTTTCCTTTCTCAACAACAGAATGGTATCTCCATAAGGGCCTTCATCGACCCAGTCACCGTTTTCCAGCTCAAAACCATACTCCTCTGTCAAAGTGTCAAGGACCTGAAGAAAGTCAACCCCCGTCTTGATCAGAACTACCACCTTGTCCTGTTTCTCGATGCTCTCTCTCTCCATCCTGTTTTCCAATTGTTCCTGTGTCAGCAGCAACGTCTCTCTATAATGTGTGAATTCCTTCAGGTTTTCGTAATATCCCACTCCCGCATATACACAAATACAGGCGTAGTCCGCATATTCTTCTGCCATTTTCTCCTGGCTGCGGTATCCTTTATAAAGATAGCTTCCATCATACTGCAAAAGGCTGAACACCTGAAGCAGCAGCGTAAGACAGCAGACCGTTCCGACAAGCCCTCTGCTCCACTTCTCAGATACATATTTCTTCAACGCGCATACCAGTCCAAACACCGCCAATACTCCTGTCAAAATCACAAACGGGAACACCGGCATCACGTATCTGTCCACAAGGTAGGGAGACATTCTGGCTGCCAGCAGGAAATACCCCACTGTGGGGAACAAAAGCATCCACAGCAGTATCCTGCGGTTTCTGCTCTCTTTGACATCCGATACACTGCATTCCGCAGGTTCAATGTTCTTTCCTTCAGGCTGATTTTTCCGGGACGCATTATCTGCTGTCTTCTTTATCAGAAAAGCACCCGGAAGCACCGCCAAAACAAACAGCATAATCCAGAACCCGCCAAAAAAAGTTCTGCTCTTTACGATTTCCAAAAAGGCAGTCAGTCGCGCTCCGTATCCCGAAAAGCCCTCTGCTAAATTTCCCAGCGCTTCCACTCCTCTGCCACTGGAAAACACATCAGACACAGCGAACGGAAACACTGCAACTCCCAAAACAGCTGCCAAAAGCATAGATCGTACAAAACACCAAAACTCCCGAAAGCGCCTGTCCTTTGCCAGACAGACGGCAGTGACAGCCGCAAGTAGTATGCAATAAAACAAAAAGAAATACTGCGTCCAGAAACCGAGTGCCGTAATCAGAATCAACCGCAGATTATGGCGGTCAAATTCTCTGTCCTGCCATTTTTTTAAAATCAGCCAGAAATATGCGATACACCAGAATGTCACAAGTCCGTACATACGAATCAGCAGCGTGGTCGCAACCGCACCGGCAGAAAGACCATAGGCTAGCGCACAGCATATTCCAATTATCTTCGCCTGCTCATGCATTCCCAAAGCCTCTGCCAGCAACCTTCCTATTTTTATTAAAAAAATAAGGATGCCCGCTGCTGCTGCCAGATTTATCAGACAGCCCATCCAACCTTCTGCCTTGCCGCGAAACAGGGAAGAAATGGTATGCAGCAGCATGAAATGAAGAGGCGGATGATTATCATCCTTCACATTAAAATAGACAGACAAATAGTGAAAAGCATCTCCTGCGCCCACCGTGATATAGTCCAGGAACTGCTGCGACGTAATCCACACAGGTTCCTCATAGACATCTGCTTTGTAAGTCAACAGCTTGCTGTTTCCCCTGTTCTGCAGAACATCCTTTATCTCTGCCGCAAGATTGGAAACCGTTTCAGCGAAGTTTTCTCCTTCAATCTCATTGTGGACAAACTTTGCAAGCCTTCCCTCCGGCTGAGTCGGCACAATCCATGGATTGTATTCCGCATTTGCCAGTTCATAGCTCAGCAGTTCGTCCATATGAAATCCTTCCTTCATGGACACAAAAACACCGAGTACCGCCAAGGATACCAGCACTACCGCGATTTCTGCAATATTTCTTTTTATGGCAAATCTTATTTTTTGCAAAAATGCGTTCATGGCTCCTCCACTTCATAAACAAAAATACGATAGTAGCTGTCATCTGTCTCAAAAGGCTCCTCCCGCAGCAGCTTCAGCCCCTGTTCAGAGGCATTCGTTATATATGCCGCTGAGAAAAGATAGTCTCCGCCCAGCTCCGACAACGCCTTCGTATTCAATCGGTAATCCTGAAAATAGAATCCGTTTTTCTCAATGGTATAATAACCGGGACATTCAGAGCTGAAAAGATAGCATCTGTTTCCCCAGTTGTCAAAATATTCTCTCAGATAATCGCTTCTGTCAAGCTCCGGTTCCAAAATCTTCCGGAACGTATGCTTATACTCCAAAGAATAGTTATTAGAGTAACCGTCCAGACAATAAAATCCCTGATACAGTGCGGCGGCAGGATCGATTCCCAGGCTGACAACCCGGTATTCCTCCGGTTTTTGTCCCGTTGTCTCCCGAAGATATTCTTCCACCTGTTCCATAACTCCCAGAGCGTAATACTCCCGGAAGCTTAACATAGGATAATCCGGATTGCGCAGCTTCTGCACATTGGATTTCACATCCCCGGAAAGCAGAATCTGTGCACCGGTCACCAGTGCAGCTGCCGACAATAATGCCAGTGCAATCCCACCTGCAGCCCTTGACCGTTCCGCAAATATTCCGGCTCCCAGTGCTATCGCACAGGCAAAAAGCAGATACCAGAAGCAGGGCGCTATCCAGAGAAGTCTGTCCAGTTGAAAAGCGCCAAGAACAGATAGTCTGTCTCGCAGCCAGATTCCGGGAGCACTGTCCCAAAAAGCGGCTGCAAGAACAAAGAAACCATTCCAGCCCAGACAGATACCCATGTTTTTCTGCAAACTGCCCGTCCCGGAAGTCTTGCATACAAATCCCAGTAACAATAGAATCAACGCGGCCGCAAGCAGAAGCAGATGGCAGTCCTCGCTGTGCTGTCCGCCCTTCGTCAGGTACTGTCCAAGCAGCCCCACAAACGAATCCGCGTCCAACGCATATTCCGACTTGTGAGAGACAAAGTCTTCTCCGAATCCCAGAAGCTGCGCCAAAAGCCGGAAATTTTCCACAACATAAATTCCGAGAAGCAGCAGCCACGCCCCGAAGGTACGAAGCAGCGCCTCCCTGTATTTCCAAAGGCACATAAGCATCCACAGGATACCCATGCCCAGAATTCCGAAGCCCACCAGAACCAGAGACGAAGCCAGGGCATACAATGCCGTATACAGATAAGCCCATAGCTTATGTCGTCCTTCTTTCAACTGAAGCGCACACCAGAAAAGCAGCGGTATGCCAAACTGGGACAATCCGTAAACAGGCAAAAACGGCAGCCATCCGAACATTACGCCGGTAATGGCCGCTGCTCCCGCATTTCCCGTCACTTCCTTTGCCAGCAGATACATACCTAAAAACCCAAAAAATCTGCCGACAATCAGCATCGTCGTCAGAGCGGCACAGACATTCCCCGATAAAAACAGCAGTACAAACACCGGTGCCGGCATCGTCAAAGCCGTTTTGGAAGCGCCGTCCATAAATTCCGGCAGTATCTCCCCCCGGAACAAATGTCTTGCCTGCAGCACATAGGCTATCACCTCGCCGTCCAGCTGGTCATGATAGGTAAAAACAGCATTCTCTCCCAGAAGGATACCAGGCAGCACCGTCAGAAGGACAGCCGCCAAACCGGCAAAGAAAAAAGCTTTATTCTTTTTTTCCTCAGAAAGACTGCTTCTCCTCACTCGTCTCTTCCTCCCGCATGACAGTCAATGCCCAGACCGGCCAGATACTGCTGACTGCAAAACTCATCTTGTAGTCCATCATTCCGGCTCCTCTCATGGTATACAGGATTACCAGTATACCGGCAGACAAGGCACAGACCAGAAGCCCGCCAAAGATATCCTTCCAGATAAAGCACTTCTTCCGCATACAATATAACACTGTCAGCAAAAATGCAAGTACAATGCAGACCGAAAACCACCAGCAGCTGTAGGCGACATAGTACTTGGTCAATACAGGAGTATGATTTCGCATGATTTCATAATTTCTCCCGGAATAGGAATCATAATTGCCGCCTTCCAGCTGTGTCCGCAGGACAATGGGTGTCGCTCCATACCCCAAAACATCCCACCGCATCTGTGTCAAAATGACGGATGTGCGATGTACCCATGCATTCTCCGCTATGATTCTGTAATAGACATCCGCCTGTTCCGTTCCGAATGCCTCTTCCATCATGGGTTTCAGGATCCTGTCCATATTATCCGGGCAGAAAGAAGTTTCCCATATTTTTTCTCCCAGAGCCTCCTGCATCTCCTCAGGCCAGCCGTAATGATCTGCCCAAAGAGAAGGCCATGCCATTCTGCTGGCTAGTGCAAAGGATATACTTCTGTCTTCTATACCGGAAACCTTTTTCAAAACCGTTCCGCCGCCCGCTGCCAGGCCGCCTGCCAGAACCGCAGCCAGAAGTAAGAGACAGACTTTTTTCGGTTCCTGCCGAAGTTTTTTCAGGCAAAAGAGCAGAGTAAACAGCACGGGCAAACCGCCAAGCAGCCGGTATTCCGGAAGGAGAAATGCCAGTAAAATCCAACAGACCGCCATTCCTCCAAATGCCCTTTCCCGGTGTTCTCCCTCTTTTTTCAGGATTTTCACTGCAAAAGACCACTCCAGTAAAAACAGTGAACCCGCAAAAGACCACGGCAGAACCGCCAGATGGCACTGCATCGCCATAGGAAAGGTCAGAAGAGCCAGAGTGCTCCAGACACGCATCGCTTTTCCGGCCGGTCTGAGTATCCTTAAAATAAAGTCACACGAAAAGTATGCCAGGATCAACTGCCCCAGATACATCACCCACGGATGTCTGCCTGTCAAAGCAAAAACTGCACTGTACAAGGCACTTTCAGGAAGCCCGAATTCCTGAAAAGCGGTAAAATTGAAACACATCCAGATAACCCCTAAGACTATCTGGATGCTGAACCCTATGAAAAGTATTCCCTTGATAACGGCACACAAGTGCCCTGCCTTTATTTTACGCATAAAACCTCTTGATGATGTCACAAATGTCGTCAACCTGCGTTTCCTTCAATCCATAATACATAGGCAGACGTGCCAGACGCTCACTCTCACGTGTCGTATATCTGTCCTCACCGTGGAATCTTCCGAACTTCTGTCCCGCGGGAGCCGTATGCAGAGGAATGTAATGGAATACAGACATAACCCCGTTCTCTTTCAGATAAGAGATGAATGCCGTTCTCTCCTCAATATCCTTTGCCTTGATATAAAACATATGTGCATTGTGAACACAGCCGTCCGGAATCACCGGAAGTTCGATTTTTCCGCTTTCTGCCAGAGGACGCAGATTCTCATAATACCTGTTCCAGAGAGCCAGTCTGGCATCGTTGATTTCATCCGCCATTTCCAGCTGGGCATAAAGGTATGCCGCATTCATATCGCTGGGAAGATAGGAAGACCCATAGTTTACCCAGGTGTACTTATCAATCTGTCCCCTGTAAAACTTACTGCGGTTGGTTCCCTTCTCCCGGATAATCTCCGCTTCCTCCACATCTTTTTCATCCCGGATGAGCAGTGCACCGCCCTCACCCATGCTGTAGTTCTTCGTCTCATGGAAACTGAAGCAGCCGAAATTGCCGAAAGTACCTAATGCTTTTCCCTTATAGGAAGACATAATCCCCTGTGCCGCATCCTCAATCACAATCAGATGATGCCTCTTTGCAATGTCCATAATGGTATCCATCTCACAGGCAACCCCTGCGTAATGTACCGGAACAATCGCCTTTGTTTTATCCGTCACGGCAGCCTCAATCAGCTTTTCATCAATATTCATCGTGTCGGGACGAATGTCCACAAATACAGGTGTTGCACCGCGAAGCACAAAAGCGTCCGCCGTTGATACAAAGGTATAGGCAGGCATGATCACCTCATCTCCCGGCTGAATGTCCGAGAGCAGGGCTGCCAGCTCCGTGGCATGCGTACAGGAGGTTGTCAGAAGACATTTTGCAGTTCCCGTCCGCTTTTCAATCCACTCATTACACTTTTTTGTGTATGCGCCATCGCCGCAGATTTTCTGATTATTTACGCATTCCCTGATGTAGTCCATCGCTTTTTCCGCACAGGGCGGTACATTAAAGTTTATCATCTTGTTTTCCTCCATGTTCCTATCACATCCCCGGTGACATTATCCGTCACCCTGCTGATGATATATTTGGGTCTTCCCTTTACTTCCTCATAAATTCTTGCAATATAGTGTCCTATGATGCCAAGACTCAGCATCAGAAACCCGCCGATAATCAGAATCAGCAGAATTACCGTGGTAAAACCTTCCACCGAATTACCCAGCAGAAATCTTACCAATGTCTGAACTGCCAAAATAACGCTGAACAGAATTGCTATCAGTCCCATCACCGTCACCATCTGCAGCGGCAATGTGCTGAAAGAAGTCGCATTCGTAATGGCGTAACGCATCAGGCTCCAGAAAGACCACTTACTTTCCCCAAACTGCCTCTCCTGTACCTCGTAGTAAACCGGCTCCGTGCGGAAACCGGCCCAGAAGCTCAGCGCGCGGAAAAAGGTATTGCGCTCCGGCAGCGCCAGCAGCACATCCACCACCTTGCGGTCCAGAAGCTTGAAGTCCGAGGAGGCACTCATATCCATCTTAATCAGTTTACTCATGATTTTATAGAAAAGTCCCGCCGACAGCTTATGCGCCAGGCTTTCTTTTCCCCGGTTTGTCTTGATTCCTTCGACTACCTCAACCCCGTTTTGCCACATTTCCCACATTTTCGGAATCATCTGTGGCGGATGCTGCAAATCGCAGTCCATGACGATGACCGCATCTCCGCTTGTCAGCTCCAATCCGGCAAAAATACCGGCTTCCTTTCCGAAATTGCGTGAAAACTCCGCTCCCTTAATTCTGGGATTTTGTTCCGATGCCTTCCTGATTTCCGCAAAAGTCCTGTCTCTGGAACCATCGCTGATAAACACAAGCTCATAGTCGATTTTACTTTCTTCCAAAATACCTGTGAGCACAGATACCGTATTGGCGATATTCTGTTCCTCATTATAGGCCGGCAGTACAATTGATAACAATGCCATCTTCTGTCTCCCCTTAACGGCTGACATTCTCCGTTTTAATATACATGATTCCATCGATAATTCGTATTGAATTCTCTCCCGGAAAGCTGTCCATTTCCATGTATTCCGAATCGTAATACATCTCTTTCATGGCGTCCGGCGGCAGGATATTCAGGGTTGCCCCCAGATAATGCTGCATAAACTTCCGATAATTTTCCCCCGTATAAAGCAGACTGTCTCCATTCATTCCAATCATATTGGAGGTAACCGCAAGCGTAATGTCCGTCTGCGGATACTGTTCCTCTCCCACCACACCGATCATGGCGACGGGAATTCCCTGGTAATACCCTTCCGTCTGTTCTATCCTGTCAAGTAATCTCACGCAGTAGGCATAGGTCTTTTCGTACCGCTTCTGTAAATTGGAGTATGCAATATTATCTACAACGCCGTAAAAGAATACCAGAACCGCTGCTGCCACAAGTGCAGCCCATTCCAGCCAGGCAGCAAACTTTGTCGCCTGCGCATATTTTCCGGTAAAGGCTGTCAATCCAATCAGGTACAGCACCCATTGATACCGCATCAGAAGATGATACGTAACAGAGGGTGAAATCATCAGGATAACATTGGTCGCCAGAGGCAGAATAACCGCAGCCAACACTATTATAGCGAAAAAGCACGGATTCTTCCACCACTTTCTTTTCCCTGTCAGTCCCATGGCCGCGAGGAACGCCGCTACCAGCAGCACAAGCAGTGCCGCGCAGGAAATAACATTCTGATACAGGACATTTCCTTTCAGACTGAATTTCAGGAAATCCCGGTACATCTCCGCAAGTGTCTGCAAGAATCCACCGATGGCTGAGCTTCCCGCTGCGCCCCCTGCCAACGTTCCTGCCGTGCCTGTTGCCATGCCGTTGATACCTTGATAAGACGCCAGTTCCTTCCCCTGAATTTTCAGAAGTACCTGCAAAATACCATAATACAGCACCACACCAATGATACCCATATAGAGATAGCGCAGACTCTTTTTTATTCTTACGGATGTTTCCGTTTCCTCCATGGCAAGCATCAGGATGGCGAACACCGACAGAATCATTGCAAAGGGAAGGTATGCCTGATAGGTTCCCAGGCTGAACGCCAGACAGACACCACCCGACAGAAAACCCTTTTGATATTTCTTGGTAAAAAGTACCGCAAGTACTGCGAGAAGAAGTGCCAGCATATATCCGTCCATGGTAAACACATACGCAAACGTGGAAGCAAGCGCCGGAAACGCCGCCAGCAATCCGCTGCACAGCACAATCACCCATGGTTTTTCCAGTTCCAGAATCTCCGTGATTGCCGCGGCTGCAGCTCCCAGAAAACAGATTCCCAGAAGGCCGATTAACCAGGGGATCGTGTAATAAGAAGAAAAACCACAGGCAACCGTCAGAAACCACCTGCCGGAGGTAATCATATTCTGGTCAAAATACATGCTGTCCAACCCGTCATGGTTCGGAATGTCGGACAGTAAAACAGGCATATGCACCAGAAGCGCGATTACAACCGTTGCAAAAAAGGCCAGTCGCCATTCTTTCTTTATTTTTCCGCATAAACTCTGAATAACCGATGTCGGTGATGTCATTTGCTTACTCCTCTTCAATCTTCTTCACTGCAATTTGCACCTTTGCAGTAACTAATTCTCTCAACGCGCCTTTCGTATATTACTGCAATTCCTCTGCGATTCTTTCAGCAATCAGCATTCTGCCTGCCTCATTGGGGTGCAGTCCGTCTCTGGTATAAAGCTCCCAGTCTTCCCACTTTTCATGGGGCAGAAAATCATGATATAAATCAATCACTTCCACACCAAATTCCTCTGCCACTTCCAATTCCGCAGTCACGTAATCTTCCATAAAGCCGTATCCCATATCCAGTTCTTCACAGGTAAGTCCGTCCTGCACATACCAGGTATAGGTGGGCGTGACAATCACAATTCTCAATTCCGGGTATCTCTCCTTTAATATGGAAAGTGATGTGCGGAGTGCCCCCGAAAAGGTATATTCATCATAAGGGTCATCCTCATTACTGATTGCGGTTCCCGAATAGTAATCATTCAGTCCATGCTGAATCAGCACCAGTTCCACCTTCGAAAAATCAATGTTTGCAAGCCCGTCCACAGTCTCTTCAAAATATTCCGTATTGCTTTCCCGGATGCGGACTGTCTGTTGTACGCCAAAATCATCCGCCCAAAGGGATTTCATCAGCCCGACCATGCACAGAGAATCCTTGGCATAATCCAGCCGATGTTCCAAATCTGCTCTTGCCATCCGGGTACCGCCGAAAGCTGCATTATAGCAGCTCATCCCCAGAAGCTCCGAGAGTTGTGCCGGAATTGCCGTCTCATCACGAACTTCCCCGAAAACGCTGTCCCCGAAGGTGACAAGCTGCACAGCCTGCCGCTTGGCCTCATCCTTCCTGCCCGGAAAAGTAAAGCAAAACAGCACCGCAAAAAGAACAATGGATGCAATCGCATATGGAATTGTATTTTTGTTCCATACCTTTTTCAACTAAAATCTCCTTAAATATCTCCCGGAATGCCTACACATATTAATCTCAAGCACTAAGTTCAATTTTTCCGCTTATAGTACTTGAATTAATTTGTACTCGCTCCCCTCTACGTACAAATTTCCCGTTTTCTCTGCTTTTGGGGGTGTTTCAGGTGCATCTGCCGCAAGGTCTCGCAGTGCCTGCGCCAAACGCACGGCACCCTGTCCGTCAATTAGCGTTCTCTCCGAATCAAAATACTGCCTGCGCAGGCTTTCATCTTCCACAAGCACCTGAAACAGATTTTGCATCTGCTCCAAGGTCTGCTCCGGAGCTTTGTGGAATGCTCCGGCAAAGCCGGCAATATTTCGGGAACCGATATATTCTGTCAAGGCTTCCTGGTTTTCCGCATAAGAAAAGCAAACAAAGGGAACCCCAAGTGCCGCCAGCTCGTATATGGTGCTGCCCCCGGCGGTGATTGCCAAATCGCAGGCTTCCATCAATCCCGCCATATCCGTGACATTCGAATGAATCATTATATTATCCCGGGAATCCTCCAATTGCTTCAATTCCCGGTAGTGGGGATTAAACTGTCCCACAATCAGGTGATATTCCAATGTGTCATCATAAAGTCTATCCAGAATTTTTCCGGCTATATTCTCGGAGTCTCCTCCACCGGTTGTAATGAGCACTGACTGCACTTTTTCACGAATTTCGTACTTCCTGTGTAAAAACTGCTCCCTAATCGGCGCATACCTGCTGCCGATAAACATCTTTACCCGGTTCATTTTCCCGCCGAAGTCTTCTTTCTTCAAATCGGAATTATCCTGTGCCGGATTGGAATTATCCTGTGCCAGAATTGATTCTTCCTGTGCCGGATTGGAATTTTCTGTTTCTACGTCAATTCTTTCATACAGTAATTTATAAGTATCAGGGTCTGCGGGCGCATTGTAATTGATAACAGCATCTACCGGGTAACGCTTTGTTCCCATATCATCCAGAAGTACCACAGTGCCAAACCTTCTTAAACTTTCCAGATAGCCGTCTGTCACATAATAGCTGTCAACCAGAATTACACTGCCACAGCTGTCTGTCGGAATCAAACAGTCACAGTCTTCAAGTACCTCTCCCGAATTTTTACCGCCAAAAGCCAGACCGTCCGAAACAAATAATTCAGGCTTCTCGTTCAAAAGTCTCTCCCACGCGGGCAGCTCAGATTCCATATTACAATAATCCGTCCCCAGGACACAAACCCGGAAACCATACTGCCGTACCAAATCTGCCGACATTTCATCAGCGCAAAGAAAAAGGATTTCTTCCGGCTTGACCAGTTCGCCCTGTCTGACCTGCTCACCTTGCCTGGCAAGTTCGCCTTGTTTGGCCAGCCCTCCCCGCTTCGCCAGCTCCGCACCTATGGTCAGGCAGCGCATCAGATGCCCTGCCCCGATTTTTGCATTTCCGTCTGCCCGGATCAAAAACATAGCCATTCCTCTAATCTATTTTTCTAAGCCCGCCATTGCCATCAGCCATGCATAACTCACATTCCAAAATCCAGCACTGCCATCAACCAGATATGGTTTACGAACTAAAATCCACCAAATCCCAGCTCATGGGCGTTCCCAAATCAGCATCCCTGGTGATTCTTTTCCCGAGAATTTCTTCGTAATATTTCGTGTGGAGCCCGTTGGCAGGGCGCACAGAGCGAAGATTTTCCGGGGTGAAAACCTCACCCGCTTTCATATTCTTTGCCACAAAGAGAGAACGGGAATGCTCCCTCTCCCTTGCCGCCTTGGGTGTCAGTTCATAAGTCACCTGTCCCAGCGCAAGCTCTATTTTGCGGATATTATCCACCATCTCTTTAAATTCTTCCGGCTCCATGGAAAAGGCCGAATCGGCACCACCATCCGCACGGCGAAGTGTCAGATGTTTTTCAATCACCTTTGCTCCCAGTGCTACGGCAGCTCCTGCCACGGCACTGCCCATGGTATGATCGGAAAGCCCGGCGATGCAGTGAAAGGTATCCCTCATTGCCGGAATCGTCCGCAGATTCACATCCTCATAAGGTGCAGGATAGGCGGAAGTACACTTTAACAGAATCACATTCTCATTCCCCGCTTCCTTACAGGTCTGAACAGCCAGTTCAATATCTGCCAGATGCGCAACGCCGGTTGCCATGATAATCGGCTTTCCCAGCTTCGCAATCTTTTTTATCATGGGGATGTCATTGATTTCAAAGGATGCCACCTTATAAGCGGGCACATCCATCTCCTCCAGAAAATCAACTGCCGTCAGGTCAAAGGGGGAAGAAAAGAAAATCAGCCCCATTTCCTCCGCGATTTTTTTCAGCTTCGGCTGCCATTCCCATGGCGTATAGGCTGTCTCATAAAGTTTATGCAGCGTTGTGCCGTCCCACAATGTTCCCTGGGTAATCTGAAAACAGGGAGCATCGCAGTCCAGCGTAATGGTGTCTGCAGTGTAGGTCTGTATTTTGATGGCGTCTGCCCCGGCGTCCTTTGCCGCCTGCATAATTGCCACCGCCCTGTCAAAATCCATATTGTGATTTGCGGACATCTCCGCAATGACAAAGGTAGGACTGTCTTCACTGATGATACGATTTCCGATTTTTATTTCTTTGTTCATAGTCTCTCCTCAAAATTAATCTTCTCGTACCGCTTTGTACCGCGGATTTCATTCCATCTCTCTGCCGTCATGCGCATAAAGGTCACATCGTACCAGACACCTTCCTTGCACACATGATGCTTTTTCTCCTCCACGACCTCACACCCGCAGAGCTTGTGAAGCTGGATGACACCCTTGTTCAAGGTGAAAATATCTCCGTACACTGCTTTCTTTTTCAGCACATCAAAGCAGAAATCATACATACTCATCTCCAGGGACAGTGCCGTCTGAATACTGCGCAGACGCTTCTCCCCCACATAATAGGCCCAGCCCAGGTTCCCCTCCGGATTGTTCAGCCCCGTCAGATTGATGACACCCGCCGGTTCTCCATTCACCAATATCATCCGGTAGAGCACATCCGTATTTTCCCGGATGCCCTTAAACCATTTCTTCTGCCCTTCCAAAGTCAGTTTCGGGTTTGTATTCATATATTTTGTGATGTCGGGATCCATGCGCCAATGCATGATTTGCTCCAAATCACCTTCTGTAATTTCCCGTAGTGTAACGCTCATTCTATTCCTGCCTTTTCAAACAATTCCTTTACACCGGTAAGTTCGATGGCTTCCTCCAGCGGAAGAACGATGCCCAGCTTCTCCTCCAGTTCCCCGATAATCATCACATGTGCCAGGGAATCCCATTCCTCCACATCTGCAATCAACGTATTTTCCGTGATTGTTCCCGCAGGCACATTCAGCGCTTCCTCTATTAATGCAATGACCTTTTCTTTCATACTGCTTCCCTTCCTGTCTTCGTGCTCTTCTATCTTCGCGCTCTTCTTGTTGCCACTCCATTTTCCGTTGTCACGCGTATTTCTATTTCCCGTTTTTCTTCCTACTCAGATTTTCTCTAACTATTCCTAAATTGCGCCCTGTTTTTCATGCTTCTCGTATCACCTTCACCTGATGCAAACGTTTCGGTGCCTTTGACAGCTCGATTTCATATACTCTTCCCGTGGGCTCTCCGCACACATTCCCATTGCTCTCAGGTTTTCCGGTGTTTCCACACACATTCCCATCGCTCTCAGGTTTTCCGGCGTTTCCACACTCTTCGGCTTCCAGCCTCCGGTAACCCAGCCTGTCATACAGTTCCGCCACCGGCTGATTCTTTGCCGTGGGAAGATACATTCCTCTCAGGAAAGCATAACCGCTCTCCCGCAAATCAGCCTCCACATCCTCCATGATGGCATATTCAATATTTTTTCCCATGACGCGACAGCTCATGACAAATTCTTCCACCACGGGGCATCCCTGCAGTCCGAGCAAATCCAAAAATCCTTCATCAGTGGCAGTTTTTCCGCTCCCCACTCGTTTGCTCACCGCACCAATTGCTCCCAGATTCACAATCACCGCGGCAACAATGCCATTGTCGCCGAACCGGTCTGCCACACTGTACAGATAAACACGCTTCTCTTCATCTTGCAAAATTTCCGCCATCTGCCCTTGGGTATAGCGTTTCGTGGTCAGGTTGAACTGATTGGTCTTGTTTACCAGCTGTGTCAGACGTTCCATATGCTTTTCTGGGTTCACCCTCGTCATTACAATTTCCAGCTGTTTCAGATAATCCTCAAAACTGCCCGCTTTTCTTTCCAGCTCCTGCCTTGCGGAATTGGCCGCATACTGTGCTGTCTTTTTTCTGTCCTCCTCCGTAATGGAAGACTTCGCAAAATATTCTTTATAGATTTCCACCATGGCCGGTGCCAGTTTCTCCGGCTTGTCCGGGAAATCAGGAACAGCCACCTCCGGCAGCATCTCTTTGATCAGTTCCCGCTCTGTCGGATTGTCATCCCAGAATACAAAGGAATCCGTTCCCAGGTTCAATTCCCGGGCAATGTCCCTGATATTCTCATGCTTCGGCTGCCAGTTAATCCGCTTTGCGGCGAATGCTTCACCCCGCAGCACCATATGCGGATGATGCTCCAGAATCTCCATGGCATCCTGCTCATTGTTCTTGGAAACAATTGCCAGAAGTACTCCCTGACGCTGCATCTGCAGGATAACCCGCTGCAGGTTTTTATAGGCAAGCCCCGTATGGTCCTCCGATAATTCTATGGGCGTGATATCGTTCTCTCCCGCCAGACCTCCCCAGAGTGTGTTGTCCAAATCCAGAACCAGCAACTTTTTCGGCGTCCTTGTCTCGATCTTCAGCTTCTCCAGAATCAGTCCGCACAGCAGCTTCTGTGCTTCATTGCTAAGAAGGATTTTCCCCATATACCACATCTTCATGGAAAAGGCGGTTGTTTCCCCCATGCTTTCAATCAGATGCCTGTAAGGAAGCATTCTGACATTACCATGACGCCTGCACAACTCTTCCAATTCCTGCTGCCACAGCTGCTCCAGCGCTGCCTTTCGCCCCGGCTCAAAGACTGCTGCCAGCTCCACCCCCCAGAGATACGCATCAGAAACATAATAAATTACCTCCGGCTTCAGGGCTGCTTCCAATCCGCCGAACCAGTTCTGTATTTTCCCTTTCGCAGTTTCCGGCTCAAGTTCATGCTCCAGAAGCTCCATCAAATCCATAATCAGGAACGTGTATTCCGGTGCAAAGGCATGATAAGAGGACGCAGGATTCATCAGAGTGCCCAGTTCGTTTCCGTACCCTTCGGCCTGATAAACTTCTGCCTCTTTGCCCAGCATACGTATCACAAAGTTCATATTCACATTAGATAATACTGCAATCCGTGACACCCCTGTCTCACTCCTTTTTCATGAGTCGATATTTCATCTCGGCAATTTCCCAGTCTGTCTGGTTGTCGATATCCTGCACCTCCATCTCGGAAATCACCATGGGAAGAATATTGCCGATCATAAGCTTCCTGTTCTTCTGAAAGCTTTCTGTCCGAAATACATAAAACTGCCCCACATCATGATAATGGGGCTCCAAATCCTGGGAACGGCTGTCCAGATACCGGGGGTACTCAAACACCAGTCTCCCGTCCTTTACAATCATGGCTCTCTGGGGCGGATAGGAAAAGGCAACCACGGGAATCAGTGTATCCGCATCACTTGCATTCAGCTGTTCCACTGCCGTTTTCAGTTTTTGTGCCGTCACGAAAGGGGCTGTCGGGTAAATACAGCAGGCAAGGTCAAAATGCTCCCCTCTCTTCTCGTATTCCTCCAGCACCTCCAAAAGCACATCATTGGTGGTGGCGTAATCATTCGCGGTCTTCTCGCTCCGGTAAAAGGGCACCTCCGCTCCATACTGCTTTGCTATCTCCGCAATCTCCTCATCATCCGTGGATACCATGACCGTGTCAAAAATTCCGGATGTAAGTGCCGCCTCTATGGAATAGGCCAGAATGGGCTTCCCGCA
>CAMEDC010000055.1 GCA_945913255.1 uncultured Lachnospiraceae bacterium | reverse complement strand
GCAATTCCCAGTTCCTTTTCGATTTCATCCAGAAGATCAAAAGTGTCATTTGCATCCCTGTCCATTTTATTGATAAAGGTAAAAATCGGAATACCGCGCATTCCGCAGACCTTAAACAGCTTCCTTGTCTGGGCTTCCACACCCTTTGACGCATCTATTACCATCACCGCCGAATCAGCCGCCATCAGGGTACGATAAGTATCCTCCGAGAAGTCCTGATGTCCCGGTGTGTCAAGAATATTTATGCAGTATCCGTCATATTCAAACTGCAGCACGGAAGAGGTAACGGAAATACCTCTCTCTTTCTCTATCTCCATCCAGTCGGAAACAGCATGCCTCGCCGTTGCCTTTCCCTTCACGCTTCCCGCAAGATTAATTGCGCCGCCATAAAGCAGAAACTTTTCGGTCAGCGTTGTCTTACCGGCATCCGGGTGCGAAATAATCGCAAAGGTACGGCGACGGTTAATTTCTTCTGTATAATTACTCATTCCTAAAAACCTCCGATGTCTGTTTTGGGGCTGTATCCGCCTTTTTACATATTGCAAGTGTTCGATTCTGAATGGTTACAACATATCCTCCCCTGCAAAGGCGGGCACAATACCAAAGTATTGTAACACAGTTGCCCCTATATCTGCAAAGGTTTTCCGTGTTCCTTTGTTGACAGGCGGTATCTTTTTCCCGTAAATCAGGCAGGGCGTGTACTCTCTGGTATGATCCGTAGTGGCCGTATAAGCGGGATCGCAGCCATGATCCGCCGTCAGTATGAGCATATCATCCTCCCGCATCTTTCCCATGATTTCCGGCAACTTTCCATCAAAATAATTCAGTGCCTTCGCATAGCCGTCAACATCTCTTCTGTGACCGTACAGCATATCGTAATCTACCAGATTGATAAAGCAAAGGCCTTCGAAATCCCTGTCAAGGTACTCCAGCGTCCTCTCTATTCCTTCCGCATTTCCGCCGGTATATACAGATTCCGTAATACTTTTTCCCGCAAAAATATCCTTAATCTTACCTACAGCAATCACATCTTTGCCGGCAGCCTCCAGCTGGTCAAGCATATTCACAGATGGCGGCAGAATGGAAAAATCATGTCGTCTGGGCGTCCTCGTATAGTGACCGCTCTCCCCTGTAAACGGACGGGCAATCACTCTGCCCACGCCATGTTCTCCCTGCAGAATTTCTCTTGCCATGCGGCAGTACTCATAAAGCTGTTCCACCGGGACGATATCTTCATGGGCTGCAATCTGGAACACACTGTCCGCCGATGTATAGACAATCAGGCTTCCGGTACGCATATGCTCATCCCCATACTTCTGAATAACCTCCGTTCCGGAATATGGCAGATTGCATAGTACACCTCTTCCCGTCTTCTCGGAAAAAGCATCTAATACCTCTTTGGGAAAGCCATTCGGATAAGTTGGAAGTGGCTTCGGAGAGTAAATTCCGGAAATCTCCCAATGTCCGATGGTCGTATCCTTTCCCTTCGAAGCCTCCGTCATTCTGGCAATCATGGCCTTATGATTTCCGCATCTTTCTCCGACAGTGACCCCATCGATATCAAACAATCCCAGTTCTCTCATATTGGGAAGTGAAAAAAACGGACTGGAGGACACACTTCTTAAGGTATTTACATTCACATCCCCATAGAAGTGCGCATCCTCCATCTCACCGATTCCAAAGCTATCCAAAACAATTAAAAAAACTCTCTTCATACTCTTCAGTCCTTTCAGCCAACGCCTGGTTCTCCTATGCGCTCATTATATGTAAATCATACCATATTTTCAAGGTTTAATTCACAGTACTGATAATAATATTCTCCGGATTTACATCTGTCTTGCGTTTTACGATGTCTTCGATCTGTGCACGCATGGCATCATCCAGTACAGATGCATTCACCACAACATCCACTGCATCCCCGTTGATGCTGACTACCACATCGGAAAACCCCTTTGCTTCCAAAAGAATTTCCGCTGCCGCTTCCTTCTCCGCAATGGCAGTCATCTCCACCATGCTGTCCACAGCTGCCTGCTTCTGCGTGTCCGTCAGTCCGTCGCTGTTGATGATTTCCAGCAAAGTCTCTTTATTCTTCGCGCGGGTCTGCTCTTTCAAAAGTTTTGCCTCTGACAGCACAGCAGTTCCTCCTGTTGAGGTGAACACTGCTTCTCCCGGGATTTCTCCCTCCTCCGGTACTGCCTGACCTGAGGATGCATCCGAAATCTGCAGTTCATCGTCCAGATAATTTTCAACCGGTACATCCTCCATGTCGGAATCCAGACTTTCCATCTCCGTAATTCCCGCTGTCAGCAAATCTTCTTCAGACAAATCAAGCAGTCCTTCTGTCGTAACATTATCCGCAATAACACCATCCGAATTCACTGAACTTGCCTCTCCCGTATATGCTCCTCCATCATTCACCGTCAGGTATTCTTCCTCCAGATCATTCCCCGCAAATTGCAGATACCCTGCAATTGCAATCATAATTGCCAGTGCGGTTATCATAAGCTGATTCTTTTTAATAAGGTTTTTCACTGTAATCTACCTCTCCTGCGTTTTACTATTTCATTGTATGAGTCGCGCATAACATATATTACCCTCCCCTATTTGTTTTCAGACACCATTTTTACAACCTTGACCTTGTGTGCCTCCACACCAAACAATGCCTGCACAATCTCTGTCACAGTCTTATTCACACTGCCGCTGCCCGCACCCTCCGCTACTACCAGAACACCTTCTATCTCCGGCGAAAGCGTCTTGACCACATATGGCTCACTGGCAGTCCCGTCCGTCCGGTAAACAGTACTGTCCCCCGTTTCCACCTGATTCACAATTCTGCTTCCGCCCTGTGTATCACTTTCATTCGTGGCAGAACGGTTTACAGGCTGCTCCTTCTCCACAATCCGTTCTCCGGTAGATTTCAGAGTAATCATCACTTTCACCTTTCCTACATCTGACATATCGGACAAGCTCTCCGTCAGCTTCCGCTCCAATCGGGAAACATATTCCTCCGTCTCCATCTCAGTCTTTCCATTTTCCGAAATCACCGCATCCGTTTCATCCGCTTCGGTTAATGAGAATAATCTGTCTTCTCCCGTGCTGTTTGCTGTCCCTGTCTTACTTTCTTTATTCCCGCTCTCCGTGGGAAGCGCAATGATAAAAAGCAAGACGCCTGATAATATCAGTACAATCAGATTTTCTTTTTGAAACCATTTTCCCAGCCCCTTGTCCTTCGCCCACTGTCTCCAGTCTTTTCCCATGCGCTTCTCCTTTCCACCCGCGCTTTTTCTTTCTTCTCACCGGATTGTCACAGGTTCTACCGGTTCCAGTTCCACCGTAATCTTTCCCATGTCCAACACCGTATCGGATCCCGCCTTTTCGTCATTCGTTTCTTTTCCTGCATACTCTTCCGGGTTGTCTCCCGCAATCTTTTCTGTATTTTCTCCTGTCTGTTCTGAGTCCTGTTCTTCCATCCGCTTTCTCACTTCCTCCAACGTCATCCGTTCTAATATTCTGTCTGTTTCCGCTGCCTGTTCTTCCGAAAACCGCAGTTCCTCTTCCATGTTTTCCATAAATGCTTCCAGCTGTCTTGTTGTCTCCTTCCTGCCGCCGGGCAGAAAAAAACTCCCCACCGGCAGGAAGAGCTGCACCAGAATCATGGTGCTGACAAGGAGCTTCAAATATTTCTCATATGACTCCTGTGGTCTGAAATGAACGATTGCCTGTGCACAAATCATAAAAATCCCGGTTCGGCAGATTGCCTGAAACAAGTCCTGAAGCATACTCTTTTCACCTTCCTCCCGATGCTGTAATCACAGCCACTGAAATCAAAAAGAGAAGCATGGCCGTCCCCACCGTGCGAAACAGCAAAACACCGGCATCCCCCGTTCTGTCGGCACAGGAAGTGATTCTCTTGTCGCTGACAATTCCCATAAACGCTGCCGCGCACTTTAAGATTCCCGCAATGACTCCGATTTTGATAAGCGGTGCGGCACAGAGAAGCAGCAGCAAAATCAGTAGTACCGTTCCAACACTGCTTTTGATTACAGCGGCGCTTCCGAGAACCAGCTCCACAACTCCGTCCGCAGCCCCGCCCACGCCCGGGATAGCAGCCACCAGCTTCTGAAGCCCCGCCTTTCTTGCCGAGTCCATCACAGGTGTGACCAGCGACTGAAAAATACTGAAACCTGTAATGATTCCCAGCGCCCCCTTCAGCACCCATCCGATTCCTTTCTCCAGCAGTTCAATCAATAAAGACAGTTTTTCCTCCACCCAGATTCCGTTCACAATAACCAACATGGCAAAGCTGTAGATAAGCGGCACAATTCCCTGCGCTAGCACGGTTTCTATTCCATAAATTACAAACAACATCAGTTGGGAGGAAGCCCCCGCTGTAATACTTCCCGTAGCCACTCCGATTGTAATCAGATAGGCCGGCATCAGAAGCCGTATAAAAAGAATGATATTTTCCAGCGTTTCTGTTGCAACAGAAGCAGCCCTCAGAAAGCATTGCAGCAATATTACCGTAAACAGCAGATACATAAAATAAAACCCCATGTCCGCCACCTGATGTCGGTCAAATATCTCCACAAAATGCGTCATCAGAGCAGAAACGATTCCCAGAACCAGAAGCCAGATAAATATATTTTTCATGCCGGAAAGTTGGGATACGAAATCGGTAATGCTCCCTGTAAAAGCTTCTGCCATTGCCCCGAACACATCTCCCGATATTATCTTTGTAAACAGGATTTCCAGTGAAAAAGAATTCTCCGGGAACAGGGTCCCGATTCCCTCCTCCAGCCTGTCCAGACCGTATTCCTGCCAGATTATTTCCAAATCCATTTTTTCACACCATCCTACATGAAACTCTGTATCTGCTCTATCACTGCAAACAAAATCGGCAACCCCGCAAACATCACCGACAGTTTCCCCAACACTTCAATTTGCCCTGCCACAGCCTGATAGCCCGCGTCCTTACAGATACCTGCGCTGAATTCACAGATATAGGTAATTCCTATCACTTTCAGCAAAACCGAAAGATACCTTTCCGAGCTTCCCAGATATGCCCTGATTCTTTGAAACTGCAATACAACCGCCTCCACTTGTCTCAGGGCATAGCAAAAAATAAGTATACCGATTGCAAGACCGATATAAATGCCATACTCCGCTTTCGTGCTCTTAAACTGAATAGCAAGAAGCACTCCTGCAATTCCAAGAAAGGCAACCTTAACAAGTTCCTCCATATGTTTTCCTCCCCTAAAGCGAAAACAGTGCCTGTATTGTCTGGAACAATTCATATATGTAAGGGACTATCCAGGTAAGCACGAGAATCAGCCCTGCCAGACTAATCAAAAAAGCATGTTCTTCCCTTCCGCTGTGTTTCAATACCTGACTGAGTATCGTCACAAGAATTCCCACTGCCGCTATCTTAAATATCAGACTTACTCCCATACTCCCTCGCATTCCGCCATGTTAAGGAGCCCTACCATAATATCAGAATGAGCAGCAATCCACTCATAGCTCCCAATCCCACGACTATTCTGCCCTTTTCAGAATTTTCCCGTTCCAGTTTCTCCTTAGTTTTCCCCAGTCTCTCCCTGCTCTGTTCCATGGTTCTTAACTGCATTTGTCCCTCCGAAAAACCGGTCGATGAAATGGACTGTAAAAAAAGCCTTATGTCTTCCGGCTTTAACGGCATTTCTTCCAGCTGCCTTCCTACCTCCTCACGGAAAATCACCTCAAACGACTCACCCGCATTTTCACGGTATTTCTCAGCGACGCGCACCAGTGCTTCTCCAAAGCCTCCTCTGATTCGATTGCCAATCCTTCCACAGCACTCCGGCAAAACAGTTTTCCCGTATCGAACCTCGCTCTCAAACAGTTCCAAAATATCCATCATCTGTTGCAATGCACGTATTCTGCCGTTCATCTTTTCCCGTGATAAAAAGCCTAAGCCCAGGCAGCCAGCCAGGATCAAGGCGCTGCCGACTCCCCTAAACATTTTCCATATCCTCTTCTGCCACAATGATTCTTCCTGTCAAAGGCTCTTTTTTTAATACCAGACACCAGTCAAACAGGCTTCCCCAAAATTTCTTTTCCATCCCGAATCTACGTTCCACACTGTAAAGATTCTCTCCATGAACTGTCGCCAGAATCCTGCATCCGCAGGAAGCAGCACTTTTCAGGCACTCGAATTCCTCCTCATTTCCAAGTTCATCTATTGCAATGACACCCGGAGACATGGATCGCAGAAGCATCATCATTCCGTATTTTTTAGGACAGGCATCCATTACATCTGTTCGCATTCCCACATCCAGTTGTGGGACTCCCTGCACACACCCCGCCAGCTCGCTTCTCTCGTCAATCACACCTACAGACATCCCTTTTCCATAGGAATTCCCGTCAGAAACCTGTCTGATTAAATCCCGTAGCAACGTGGTTTTTCCGCATCCGGGCGGCGATATGATTAATGTATTCTGCAGTCTTCCATTCTTGTACATTTTCTTTATGACCTCATCTGCTGCACCTTTTATCTCATGAGCAATTCTGATGTTGATAAAAGAGATATTTTTTACGGTCCGAACCGTACCGCACTCCTGCTGAACAGCCTGTCCTGCAATACCGACTCTGTGTCCCCCTTCCACTGTTATGTAACCCTGACGAAGCTCTTCCTCATAGGCATAAAGAGAATATCGACAAATGTGATTCACAAGATTTTCCAGCTCCCCGGAGGTCACTCTTGCAGCCTCCATGACATTCTCAGTAAAGTTTCCGTCTTGATTCAAAAAAGTTTCTCTGCCGCATATTTGTATGGAAATCGGTTGAAACACTCTCAGTCTGATTTCCTGAATTTTTCCCTGATGTTCTGCCGTCTTCATCCAGAAAGGACGGCTCTGTGTTGGGAACAACTGAAGAATTGATTTTTCCACCTGCATGTCCTCCTCTCTCCAATATATGAAATCCTGTATTGGATATTCCTGTTTTTTTTGGCAAAAGCTTTGTATCTAAAAAAGAACATGACAAACAGAAAAAAGAATAGACAAAAAATTAAATCCATGATATTCTTAGATTAAAGATAAACAGTAATCATTACTATTTTTAATTTAAATAAGGAGGATATCACTATGGCAACAAGCAGCGCACAAGTAAACAACCTTGTAAATCTTCTGGACGGATATGCAACAAAGGGAGGACACCATTTAAATGTCAATGTCTTGAACAGAGATACCCTGTTGGATGCCCAGCAGCATCCTGAGAACTATCCTCAGCTGACCATCCGTGTCAGTGGCTATGCCGTAAACTTTATTAAGCTGACACCTGAACAGCAGGCAGATGTCATCAGCCGTACCTTCCATGAAGGTCTGTAAAATCGCCCCCTTTATTTCTATATCCCTATATACCCAAAAGAGAGCAGCCGTAAAATGGCTGCTCTCTCCTTTTCTTCTGTTATTCTGCTGCGTCCGTATAAATATTATGATAAATCCGGTAATATCCTCCGCCAAGACGCTGCACCTGTAGCTGAATTGCAAAATTCTCCGCTTTCATTTCCTTCAGCGCATCTTCCACATATCCCTTCACATAACTTCCGTCAGAATAGGCTCTCTCAATGGAACTCCACAAAGACTCCGGTATCACATTGCTAAACTGTATATATCCCGTTCCTGCCGTTTTCAGCTTGCTTTTACAATCCGCATAATATTTCTCAAGTGTATCTGTTATTTCATTCTCGGTGACTCCCGCTTCTGTTTTATCTGTTTTATCCGTACTGTCGCCATCTTCACCCGGTAATTTTCCTCTGCTTACCCAGGACATCGGTGTCGGCTGCGGCGTACTGACAGTCATTTCTTCCCCTCTGTCTGCAATGGATTCACTGTCACCGGTACAGGCGGGAAGATACACGGAAAGACCTGTGCGTACATGTGTCCCTGAAAACTCTTCGTCTGTCTTGTTAAAGTAATCATAGGTATACGGATCCGTATCATCCCATGTCACATCCACATTCCTGTATACACCATCCAGCTTCACAATATTCCATGCATGGTTTTCTCCTGAATAGCCGGTACAATAGTAACAGGGAATCCCAAGTTGTTGAAGAAGATATTGAAAAGCCCTCGCATAACCCGCACATACACTCTTTCCTTCCACCAAAGCACTGTATGCACTCTGATTTTTATCGGCTGATCCATCATATTCTGTCAGAATGCGCAGTGCATCATGCACATACCTTTCCTTCTCATAATTGCTGCCCAGCATTCTTGCATTTTCCAGAATACTTTCCACACAGATGCTGAGTTCTTCCTTGGATGCTTCCAGTCTGTCGGCAGTGTCGTTATACTGCAGGGTTATCTCCACACAGCTTCCGTTTTTCAGGTATTTGCAGGAATACCCCGTCTCCAGCCAGAATAGTTCGGGATGGTCATTGCACACCGCCTCAAAAACATTTTTGAGACGATTCACATCAACGGATACTGTCGGTGTAAAAGAAGTGGTCAGTTCAGATGCATTGGCATAAATCTGTTTATACAGCAGTTTCATATCCTCCTCCAGCATGGCATAATAAGGATAGTACTCTTCTGCAAATGAAAGTTCCTCCCCCAGACTGCCGTTGGAAAGAATATTGCTGAGATTTTCCGCTTCTTCCTGAGGAATCTGCTCTGCTTCTTCTTCCACCGGTATGTATCCTGCCCGCCCGCTTACTTCCTGCGGCGGTTCCACAGGATTTTTATCAGGCATCACATAATGACTCCCTGTTTTATCTAAATTCAGATCCGGACGGATGCCCGGCTGCTCCTTCGGTTTGTTACTGCTGTTTCCTGTTTCCGGCACCCCAGTATCCGAAGTATTGTTATCCCCTTCACCGGAAGCCAACTGTAACTGCTGCACTTTTTCCGCCAGAGACGCCGTCAGATTCGGGTTCAGGGCACACACCAGTATCCCGAAGCAGCTCACTATCAGTAGAAATGCTATGAATAATAGTAATTTTTTAATGATTTTCACGCTACCGTCTATCTCCTTACAGGAAAGAAAAAATACTGCTACTCCATCCAAAGCTTCCGAAGCCAATCATCAGCCAGCTGATTAAAAACATAACAGCTTCCGCAATTGCCACCCAACACAGAATTTTCAGAGCACGACCGGCTCCGGCAAATCTCTGCTGCCCTTTTTTCAGTCCCCATATCGCTAAAACCAACCCTATCACAGGCATCTGTGCACTAAAGATGATTGCAAAAATCCCCAATATCAATCCGGCTGCATTTGTGTTGGCATTCCGTCTTCCGGACATTCCCGCGGAATCCTGCTGCCATGCGTTACCCGGTTGTTCTTCTGCATCCTGCTGCCACTTTGTATCCTGCTGCCATGCCCCATGTTCGCTCTCAAAGTCTTCCTGGTGATGCAGCGGATCAGAGCCCACATGTCCGCCTGCAATCTTTTCCGCCTTCTTCCTTTTCAGCTCGGAAATCAATGCATCCAGACTCTGCCTGTACTCTCTTCTGCTTGCACCTCCTCCGGTGCCATCCAGATCCATCTCATTTCCAAAGGGGCCCTTCAGCCATGCTTCCACATGAAAAACACCTCCGGCATAAGACCATTTCAGATAACGGTCTTTTCCATGCGCATCCTTTAAGTAAAACACCATCTCCCCATTCCAGTCCGTCCTGGAGAAACGATTATGGTAAATATAGTCCTCCATGACCATACTGACTACATCAATCGGCTGATTCAGCTCCACATCCTTTACAAATCTCCCCATAACAGGTTCTCCCCATTCCTCTTTTGTATTTTTCTGCTCTTTCGCAGGAATTCACGCATTCCCTCTCCAATCCACTGATGCCCGCCGGGATGAATGGAATGAATTATCCTATCCTCTGCTCCGAAAAGAGCATACGCTTTTCTTGTAACAGCTACCTGCGGCTTTACGTTTTCAATGCCGGAACGTCCACACAAGTGATCCTGCTCCCCGCTTTCTACAAAGAAGGGCCTGGGTGCAATCAGCGCCCCCAGTTCTCCCATATCCGCGGTTTCAAAGAAATGAGGGACAAAGTTGCAGGCACAGTTCCCGGGAAGTTCTATCAGGCTCTCCTTTACACCGTAAAAATAACCGCTGGTAATCGCTGCCGACACCCTGTCATCCATTGCTGCAAACCACAGGGTCTGCTGTCCGCCGCCTGACATTCCGGCACAGGCAAGAAAATCTCCCGTCTCCGGGAGTGCAAGGAGCCAGTCTGTCAGCCGCATCAAATCCCATACCGCTGTACCAATCACCGTTCTTCCGAAATTGATACCGAGCTGCATCAGTTCCCTGTGGGAATTCAGTCTCTTTCTTTCCGGTTCCTCTCCCTGCTCCGTAAATTCTCTTCTGTCTCCGCTTCCACGCTCGTCCGGACATGCCACCAGGAAACCGTCTTCCAATGCTTCCCTGATAAATTTTCCCTGTCCTTCAGGTACCTTTTCCTTGCCGCCGCCATGTCCGTGCGGAATGATTAACACAGGCATATCCTTTTTCTGCTGCCCGGGTCTGATCAGATAAAATGGCATCACCACACCGGGCTCTGTCTCCAGGGTGTGATATTCCGCCTCAAATCCGGCAATCTTCTCCGTATGCAGAAACTGGTGTACCGGCTCACAGGGGATACATTTGTCAATTCCCGCAATTTCCCGAAGTCTTGCGCGAAGCCCGTCCTTCCACGCTGCATACTCATCCAAAGTTTCTGCTTCAAAGGCAAATTCCCGCTTCCGGGATTCAAAAAGTTTTTTATAGTACTCCAAAGTTGTATAATACATTCTGCACCTACCTTATCCAGTCCAATGGGCTATGTTCGTGACGCAAAAAACGTTCCCAAATCATATACGCTTCTTGCGCGAAACTGTGTCGCATCTCCGGATACAATCCGAATCCGCGTCTCCCCGCCATTCATATCAAAATAATTATCGGACAGACGGGCTTCTCCGTTAACGGGTATGAGTTCCACATTCTTTGCATAGGCATCTGCTGTTACGGTAATCCATCCATCCGCAACAGAAACGGAAAGGTGCGGATTTTGGAACTTGAAATGCTTGGGCGGAGTAAATAGGGCTGTTCCCTCTGAAACTGTCCTATCCTCCTGTACAAACCGATAACTGATATAACAGCTTTGCACATCCTGACCCGTAAATACCTGTTCCGTAAGCCAGACGCCGTCAAAGGGCGGAACCGAAACCTTCTCTTTTCCCTCCTGAATCACCGTTGCATCCTGCCGCCGCAGTTCCCAACATACCCAACCTTCCTGTCTCTCCCTGGTCTCGTTTGCCACATGCAGGTGTGCTGCCATTTTCAAGGGCTGTTTTCTCTCCTGGATGCAGAAGGGGCGTTCCGTCAATTCTCCCGTCTCTTCGCAGGAAATCAGAACAGGTGCAAACATCTTACATTCTGCGTAATGCAGTGCCTTCCATCTTCCGTAATAATCAATACTTGCCCAGGAAGCCACAGGCCAGATGTCATTCAGCTGCCATACCACAGTTCCCATGCACCTGCCCCTGTACCTGCGGAAATGCTCCACACCGTACCGGATTGCTTCTGCCTGCAAAAGCTGGGACGCATAGAGCAGACTGTCAAAGTCCTTCGGATAAAGGTACATCTGAGACAGGTAATTCATGATTTTACCGTTTGCCGCAGTGTTTCTCTGATGCATCTCCATCACTCTGGAAAAAATATTTCTATCCTCCGGTTCCGTAAAGCTTTCCACCGTTTTCAGGCAGGGGAAGGACTGGAACCCAAATTCCGATAGATAGCGGAAGTAGTAATCCCGATAAGCTGTGAAGGGCTTATTTCCGTGCCACACATCCCAGTAGTGCGCATCCCCTCTTCCCTCGTCCCATGGATTGTCAAAGCTGCCTCCCGAGGACGGCGAAGAAGGCCAGTAAAAGGTTTGAGGATCTTCCTCTTTCACAATTTTCGGAATGATATATTCAAATATCTTTGTATAATCGGCTTTCTGTTTTGCAGATGGTTTCCAGCAGCCGTCCAGGGTCTGCGTTTCCATTTCGTTGTTGCCGCACCAAAGTCCCAGGCTGGCATGATGACGCAGTCTTCTGACATTCTGTCTGATTTCCTCAGTAATATTCCTTTCAAACGCTTCATCCAGCTCGTAGGAGGCGCAAGCAAACATAAAATCCTGCCATACAATCAAGCCCAGTTCATCACAAATATCATAAAAAGAATCATCCGGATAATATCCGCCTCCCCAGACACGGATGCAGTTATAATGCGCTGCCACGCAATCCTCCAGAAGCTTTCTGGTTCTTTCCCTGCTGCATCTTCCCAGGAAATTGTCCTCCGGTATGTAATCCGCGCCCATGGCAAAAATATCCAGTCCGTTTACACAGTGTGCAAATTTACTGCCCCATTCGTCCGGCTCCGTATCCATGGTTAGTGTCCTAAGTCCAATCCGCCGTTCCCAGGTATCCAGTATTTGATTCTTTTCATTCAACAGCTGCACCTGTACCGTATAAAGTGGCTGCTTCCCATATCCGTTGGGCCACCACAATTCCGGGTTATCTATGCGAATGGTCTGTTCCGCAAACTGCCTGCACATCCCACTGCCACAAATACCTTTTTCCGACTGCAAAGATGGGACGCTACCCACCAATGCTTCTTCTTTCTCCTTATATACCCTGCCATCAGGTGCTGTCACTGTCACCTTCAGCCAAAGGGTCACATCAGCAGCAGTCAGTTTCTGTGTATTTGTATGAATTCGCAACAGAACATTTTCCTGCGAGTGCTCCTGAACCACATATACATCCTGAATTCGTGCTTCCTCAATGCCAAGCAGCATCACATTTCTGAAAATGCCAGCATCCGGAAGTCTCGGACCCCAGTCCCAGCCAAACATGCAGTGCGCCTTCCGAAGATGGGGGAAGCCCTCCATGGACTCTGCTGCTCCGCCGGTATACACCTTTTCATTTTCTGCTTTGATATATTTCACCGGAGAATGCAGTACAACACGCAGTGTATTTTCTCCTTCTTTTGCAAGCTCCGTCACATCATATTCATAGCTTCGATGCATGTTTTCCGTACTGCCAAGTAGATTTCCATTCCAATAAATATCCGACAGCGTGTCAATACCCTCGAAAACAAGAAGCTGCCTGTCATGGGAAAGCTGTTGCTTTTCCATGATAAACTCTTTCTCATACACAAAATCATTGTCAAAAAGAGGCAATACCTTCAGTTCATTCTCCCGATAGTATGGATCCGGTATCATTCCCTTTTCAAAATAAGCCCCCATAACTGTTCCGGGCACCTGCGCCTCAATCCATTCCTGTGGAATCCGGCATTTGTTTTCTCCCAGAATTTTCAGCTTCCATTCCCCGTTTAAACTATACCTTTTCATCTGTAACTGCTCCTATATAAATTTCCGCATTTTGTATTATCGGTAAAGCGCTTCTCTTTTTTATTCTATCATATAGTCAACACCGATGTACAGATGAAAAAACCCTGACTTTACCGAAAAGGTAATGTCAGGGTTCCAATTAATAATTCATTCCTACAATCCTCAGTTTTCCGTTTGAAACACCAAATATAACGTTCGGTCGTCCGCTGTCAGTCAAGGAAAAACCGGCCTTGCTTGCCGACAGATTTCCTGTATCCGCCGATGCCATACCGTCCACATATTCCTGTGTAAAAATACGTTCCTCGCCCAATGCAATAAAGTCTTCTCTCGTCTCTACACTGACTCCACCGTCTGAAAATCCTATGTACAGCGGATACGAAGCCAAATCCGCCAGTGCTTCCAGATCCTTTGCTGCAATTACTTCCTTGACTTCTTCTCCGAATTCAACTGCCATCTCACTTTTCACACTGAAATTGTCGATATTCCCGACCCTGTATTTGTCCGCGTTCTCTTCTGAAGCTGCGGTTGATTCCTCCTGTGATACTGCTGAGGACTCTTCCTGTCCACTTTCTTCCTTTGTCTCTGTTTCCTTTGTCTCTGTTTCCTTTGTCTCTGTTTCCTTTGTCTCTGTTTCCTTTGTTTCTGTCTCCGATTTTTCAGAGCTGCTCTCTGTAATACTTTCCACAGTCTCCGATTTTGACGGCACCGCATCCATTTCCTCACTTCCGCAAGCTACTAATGCAGCGCTCATGATTCCTGCCGCAAGTAAAAGCACAATTTTTTTCATAATCATTTTTCTCCCTTCTTTTATGCTTCTACTGGTTAGACATTCCATCTGACCAAAAAGTTTCAAAGGGAGTAAAAGCTTTTTTGCTGACTACTTCGGATTCTTACTCTTCTAATGTATTATACTGTCCAATATTTCTTTCCCCTGAAGCATATTTCTCCACTCTGCAGGAATATTATCTGTGCCATAATATAAACCTGCCAATCCTCCGGCAATAGCGGCAGTCGTATCTGTATCCTCTCCCAGGTTAACCGCTGCCAGAACGCATTCCCTATATGAATTCGTGGTAATCAGACACCATACAGAAGCCATCAGTGAATCCACTACATAACCGGATCCGCTTATCTCATCTTCCTGATATTCTGAAAGGACATCGATATCCAGGAGTTCATCGTAACATTCAAGCTCATCATGATAAGACTTATCTTTTCCGTAATACCTAAAAGCTGTATCAATACCCTGCTGTATGAGATGAGCAAGCGACAAATTTGCATTCCCGGTCTCTCGTTTGTTGTCTGCTATTTCTTTTATCAGGAAATAATAAATTCCGCACGCGATACAGCTTCTTTTATGATTATGTGTAAGTGAAGCAACTTTCTCAATACTTTCTATTGCATCACAAGTAATGTCTTCCTGCCTTTTTTGTTGCAATTCGTACCAGTAAATGCAAACCGGAAGAATTCTCATCAAAGCACCATTGCCATTTGCATATTCTCCGGTCACACCACAATTATTTATATCCTTGGTTAAGGCATAGGAAGCTATTGCTTCATTACAGGTACGCCCTATATCAAATGCCAGTCCGAAAGGCGTAAACTGACCATCATCTACCCATGAAACGAACTTATTCATGATGTCGTCCAAGTCGATTTCATTTTTTTCCCGAATACTTGCCAATGTTGCCAGAGCCATACTGCTGTCATCTGACCAGGTGCCCGGCGGCATATGAAAGGTACCATCCCCTTCCATATCAGTCACTTTGCCGCCTGGTCTCCCGGCAATTTGTTCCCTGTCCATAAACTCCACCGGCACGCCAAGTGCATCACCTATCATTAGTCCAATCATTCCGCTTTTTATCAAATCATCCATGAATATCCTCCCTGTTCCCTATTCTGCTTTGAGATTATATCTGTATTCGTTATTTCTTCTTCATCTTCTTTCCCATAACGATTGAGATTACCGCCAAAATAATGATTGCGGCCAGGACATATGCTATTATACTGTTCACACCTTTACCGGGAGTTTCGCTGTCTTTTTTTTCATATATACTATCTTCTTTGTTTTCTATTTCAGATGCACTTTCCTTACTTTCTTCCTTTTGCTCATTCCGTTCTTCACTCTGCAGTTCCTCATTTTTCTCCTTACCTGCAAAGGGTGCTGCCATCTCCTTCTCATCAACCATGGTAATGGAAATATCATCCAGATAAAAATCATCTCCCCCTGCACCTCTGAAGAATATCCGTCTTTCACGCTCCTCTTCGCTAAACTTACAAGAGAAAGTTACCTGTGTCCAATCCGTATCAATATCAGTTGTGATGATATCAACACTTTCGGAATCAATCACACCAACGGTTACCGTATCACTGCTCTTCGATTGCAGGAATACAGTAACGTTTATCGTCTTACCTGCAAACTTACTGACAGCCATTGTTGCATAGGAATCCTCTCCATTCTTCGCAACTACAGCAGAAAATCCCACTGCAGCCCCTTCTGTATGATTAATTTTTGCCATTTTTGTCATATTTGCCGGGACAAAGCCGTATTGAGCAGGAGTAGCTAAAACAGTAGCGCCCCCTTCTTTATATGGTTCAAAATCAACGACGATATCTTTTGCCTTCTTTGCTTCCATGTCACCATAGATAAAACTGCCGATCAATTCCGGCGCATACATCTCACCTGTCTTTCTCTCGAAATAATTATGACATTCGCCGCCGCTGTTTCCCTTTACTCCGTTATCCCATACAATGGCAGGAATTTTGTTCTTTTCGGTAATTTCACCAAAATAGGTAAACCATGCCTTTCTCGCATCATTGTTATCATCGGAATTTGTTGCACCACATTCACCGATAATAACAGGAATATCGTTACTCAAAAACAACTGGTTCAGATTTGTCATTAATGTGGTGATTTCGCCGGTATCCTGTGGGTTCTGAGGATTAAATGTCGTCTGATCATCACTCAGGCAAAATGCATACGGCGAATAACAATGAACAGATACAATTACATTTTCATCCTGCTTGCCATTTATTTCAGGAATCTGAATTGATTTTAAGATACCGGGACTACTGGAAGCAGCATATCCGGGTATTAATAATGCACGCTCAGGATTCTGGCCTTTCCCGTTATTTCGGATACAATTTACAAAAACCTGATTCAGATAATTGACAGCATCATAACACTCAGGCGTTCCTGACCATTCATAATTTGTGCCTATTGCCCTTGGCTCATTCATGCCTTCAAAAAGCAGATGCTGATCATAATCAGCAAAATGGTCGGCAATCTGAGTCCATACAGCAACCAATTTTTCCTCGATTTTCAGATAATTTTTGTCAATATCCTTATCATTAATCCATGGTTCGTGATGAAGATTTATTATGACAAATAAATCATTTTCATATGCGTAATCAACAATCTCGTTAATTCTGTCCATGAATGCATCATCGATCTTATAATCTTCCGAACTACTGATATGAAGATTCCATGTAATGGGAATGCGAATGGTATTGAAGCCGGCCGCTTTGACTCCATCAATTAACTCCTTTGTCACCTTCGGATTCCCCCAGGACTGTTCCTGGCTGTAGACATCATTTTTATTACCGACAATCGCATCAAATGTATTTCCCAGATTCCATCCCTTTTCCATCATTCCGGTTATTTCCATAGCCGTCTTTCCCGTCAATTTTTCACCTTCGGCCTTTGCAGACATTGGGAAAATTCCGGCAGCAAGTACACCCATCATGATAAAATGAAGGATTCCTGCTAATTTTCTTTTACTCTTTTTTGTATTCATTTTGCCACTCCGTTCACCTAACGACAGTTATCTTTTTATAAGAAACGAAACCGATCAAATTCAGCAATCACACCTGTCTCTTCTGAGAGGAATTCAAAGTAAACCGCATGCTTTCCAACCACCGCAGCGGTCAAATCCGATATTTTTTCCGACTCTTCTTCAGCGAAATCCAGAGAAGCAACAATACGACCCTGATAAGAATCAATTCTGACATTGACCTTTAATTTCCTGTGTGACCCCAAAACGGCATGCACCTGTTTCGGCGTATTGTTCCCAAACTGCAGGTAACGAAAGCCTACGGTAGTTCCTGAGGAAATATCCACAACGGGAGTTGAAATATCTTCACGCTTTTCATATCCCGGTTTGATGTATGCTCTGGTACTGCTGCCATGAATATGGCAGGCGTAACCTGCTGAAATCCACCTGTAGGCATCAAGACCATTGATGTGAGGTCCCTGTGAGGTCATTTCCACAGGACCGGATGCCACAGGCTCTCCGTTTAGGAACTTGATATTACCGATATATAGCTTTCCGTCCTGCCCCATTGCAACATCAATGGGTTCCATCATAGCCTGCCTCGAAAACTCATTCACACCGGTCTGACGGTGGTAAAATACATACCACTTTCCATTTATTTCCATAATGGATCCATGGTTATTGCCCCACTGATAGGTCATGGTACCGCAGCCCTCAGAATCCCTTAATATCTCTCCGCCGTTAAAGCTGATATCACCGCCGTCATGAAATGGTCCAAAGGGCGAATCACCGAAACGGTAGGACAAAAAACCGTTATTGGGTGTATACACTCCAAGTTCCGGAATTGGTTTTTCATATCGTTTGGAATAGATATAAACATATTTACCCATAACCTTGCGAGGACTGGAAGCCTCAAAGAAACCATCAATCAGAGAGATATGCCCGTCATCCACGGGATCCCAGGGACATGTAGAATGTCCCAACGGATTGGAAACCAGTGTATCCTCCTTGATGGTTGCCATATCTTCCTCTAATTCTGCTATATAACATGGTGCTGCACAGCCACCCCAATAAGCATATGCTCTTCCATCGTCATCTACAAGTACTCCGGGGTCAAACCCAAGCCTGGTTTCCACCGGATTTTCGAAAGGACCCCAGGGAGTTTTGGAACTTGCAACAACAATCAGGCTTCCCTTTCGCTCTGCAGCATACATGTAATAGGTATCACCCTTTTTCACAACATCCGGCGCATACAGTACAGAATCGTAATGGGTCTCGTAAGCGATTCCATGACAGATCCAGTCAGTAAGGTCCTCCACCGGCGCAGACCAGACAACATAATCACGTCCACAATATTGAGTCACCTCAATATCATGAGACCCGTACACATACACTCGTTTCTCGCCATTATACTCGAAAACCCGCGGCTCACCATCCGGTACATGCTCCCATAATGGCATATACGGATTGGCTCCTTTGATAAATCTGTTCATGAAAATATCCTCCCCCTTTTGGTCTTTGTTGCCGAAATTGTATCGTTAATTAAATTATACAGAAAATTCTGGCATATTCAATTCCCTAAGCACAAAATGATAGAGTAAACTTACTGTCAGTTGGAGAGTCGCAGAGAGTTCCTGCTTTAGATTTGTCCAGACTTGATTTTCTTAAGTTTACTTCTTCTCTGTGCCTGCTGTCAAATGTTACTTATTCTCTCCCTGATTGCCAGCTTCTTTCTGATTTCAACGCTGGGAATGGTTGCCTGCATCTTTTCCAGATATACCCTGTCGCTATCATGCTGACCATGGAGCAGTTTCTTCAGATATCCTCTGGCAAATTTCGGCACCGCATCCTCCGTTCCGGTTGCTTCAAACTGCTTGTGCTCCCGGCGGTAGTGTACCAGGTCTATGACTTTTTCCTCTCCATAATCCCTTACATAACATCTCAGCTGGCACATGGCATCTGCACCTGTCTCATTCCAGCCCATGGGTCTGGAACTCATCCTGTCGGAATACACATGGCTCTTTGAAATTTTAATAATCCATTGTGTGTTATCCTTTCTTTTACGTTTGTTGCCCAGAGTCGTCACCCCGGCATGGTTGATGGCATCAAAAAAGCGCCAGACTCACGACCTCATTTGAAGTCATAAGCTGACGCTTAATCTCTGCCGGTATTCTTTTGCAAAAGAAAATGGACCCAGCAGTTCGGGTTGTTTTGTTTTCCCGTTTGCTTTGTCCATTGTAAATATAACACACTTATTTTCCTTTGAAAATGGAAAA
>CAMEDC010000054.1 GCA_945913255.1 uncultured Lachnospiraceae bacterium | reverse complement strand
CCCATGATAATGAGTGGATTTGCAAAAGGTACGTGATTGACCAGACAGCAACCGGCTTGAAAGAGACATCCATCAGGAACTACATTTCCGCGGTAAAGAAGTTGTTTGAGGAGACTGGAAAGAATTACAGTGAGATAACCGGACAGGACATCACGGATTATCTGGCAGTCAAACAGTTCCGGGACAAGATAAGCATCAATTATAAGTCGACGCTGTACAGATATTTCTCAACATTCTTCAGATGGGCATACAGGAAACATCATATCACCAATGACATCATGTGTGATGTGGATCGCGTGAAAGCAGTCCAGAAGAAAAAAGAGAGACTGACGGATGAAGAGATTGAGGATATGCGGGAAGTATGTCTGACCTTAAAGGAAAAAGCATTGTTTGAACTGATGCTGTCAACAGGAATGAGAGTAGGTGAGATTGCAAATCTGAATGTGTCGGACATCGATTTCCAGAGGAAGCGGGTGGAAATCTTCGGGGAGAAAACGAACCGGTACCGGACAGGGATGCTGACAACAAAAGCGGTGAAGGCGCTGAAGGCATATATGGACAGTAAACCACAGGCCACGGCAGCAGTCTTCACAGGAGACAGGAAACCGTATAACCGTCTGCTTAACGGGACACTGGAAAAGATTGCAAAGGAAATCGGGAAAAGAGCAGGAATAACCAGGATGGACACGACAGTCCATGTATACAGGAAGACATTTGCATCAGTCCAGTATCATAAGACAAAGGATGTGCTCATGGTATCAAAGCTTATGGGACACGCAAAAACAGATATGACGGTACAGTACTACCTGATTGATGATATCGATGATATGCAGTACAGGTATAATGTGGTGAATGGGTAGATTTACCGGGCAGCAGTCGTAAAAGGACAAGTTGCACCGGTGCAACTTTAAAATGCATTTGACGGAGTATTCTTAACAGGATATAATATACTAAAACAAAACATTTTAGAGCCATTGAGCCGATATGCGGAAATATCCGTGTAACGGCTCTTTTTATTTTACCGGAAAGGAAGTGAGATAGTGGAAAATTACCAGAATGCAGAGAAGGATTATATGTCAGGAATGAAATATAAGGACATTGCAGATAAGTATGGAGCCTCTATCAATACGGTAAAAAGCTGGAAAAAGAGATATGGATGGAAGAGAAAAGAGGGTGCACCCAAAAAGGAAAAAGTGTGCACACAAAAAAAAGAGGGTGCACCCAAGAAAAAGGTGCAAATAGATGATGGAACAAAGAGGACTTTGGAGAATGATGATTTAACCTCGGAACAACAGATATTCTGCATATATTACAGCCGTACATTCAATGCGGCTCAGAGCTACCAGAAAGCATACGGATGCAGTTATGAATCGGCAATGTGTGCAGGTTCCAGATTGTTAGGAAATGTTAAGGTTAGGGAAGAGATAGATCGGCTAAAGGAGATGAAACGTCAGCAGATTATTGTGAGTGAGGACGATATAGTGGAGCTTCAGATGCGGATTGCCTGTGCGGACATCGGTAATTATACCTCTTTTGGCAGGGAAGAAGTTCCGGTTATGAATATGTTCGGTCCAGTAAAAGGAGAAGACGGAAAAATCCTGACAAAGGAAGTCAATACAGTAAAGTTAAGTGAATCCTGCAATGTGGATACACAGCTGATTCAGGAAGTGAAGCAGGGGAAAGATGGCGTGTCTGTAAAACTGGCAGATAAGCAGAAAGCAATTGACTGGCTGACAAAGTATTTTCTGATGCATCCTGAGAGTAAGTATCGAGCCGAGTATGAGAGAAAGAAGGCTGAAAAAGAGGGAGGAGGAACACAGGAATTTGAATCAGATGGTTTCTTGGAAGCGCTGAAGGGTGATATAGCGGCAACATTCGAGGGGGATGATATCGTTGAAACGTAAAGCTTTATTCAGATTCACCAAATTCAGCCGGAAACAGAAGATGGTTCTGGAATGGTGGATGCCTGGAAGTCCATATGCAGATAAAGACGGTATCATCTGCGACGGTTCTATCCGTTCCGGAAAGACAACTGTTATGTCCCTGTCTTTTGCCATTTGGGCAATGGAGACATTTAACGGGGAAAATCTTGCACTATGTGGGAAGACAATTCAATCACTGCGCAGGAATGTTATTAATCAGCTTAAAAATATGCTAAAGTCCCGTGGTTACAAAGTAGAGGAACACCGGGCAGAGAATTACATCATTGTTCGTAAAGGGCTTGTGGAAAACACCTTTTATCTGTTCGGTGGTAAGGATGAGGGCTCCCAGGATCTGATTCAGGGTATTACACTTGCAGGTGTATTCTTTGATGAGGTTGCTCTTATGCCGGAGAGTTTTGTCAATCAGGCAACCGGCCGATGCTCGGTAGAAGGTTCAAAGTACTGGTTCAACTGCAACCCGGAAGGACCAGACCATTATTTCAAGGTCGAATGGATTGATAAGCTGTCGGAAAAGAATCTAATCCGCATACACTTCACCATGAGAGACAATCCCAGTCTGGCAGCACACATTATTGAGCGATATGAGCGGATGTATAAAGGCGTATTCTACGACAGATTTATTCGCGGACTGTGGGTACTTGCATCCGGTATAATCTTCCGGTACTTCGCGGAGAATGATGAACCTTATTTGTTTGAAGATAAAGACATATTCGATGAAAACGGGAATCTTAAAGTATCCTTCAGTAAGATAACAATGGGTATAGACTTCGGTGGAAACACTTCAAAAACTACTTTCTTTCTTATGGGATACATGAGAGGATACAAGGAATTCAAAGGACTGGAAGAAGATGGGCTTCCGGTAACAGAGGACATCGACTCAAAAGCCATATGCGACAAGTTTGTCGAGTTTTACAGATTTTGCATTGATAAGTATGGACGTGTTGACTGGGTATTCCCAGATAGTGCCAGCACAACCATGATAAACAGTCTGCGTGCAGCGGCAAGGGATGCAGGATTGCCGTGGAAGAATATCAAGGGATGCCGGAAGAATGAAGTATCAGACAGGCCGAAAACAATAGACATGCTGCTTAATTCCGGCAGAATGAAAATAAATAAGCGATGTGTTCAGATGCGAAAAGCGATTGCGTCATTGCGATGGGATGAAGATCATCCGGATATCCCGGAGGATAAAAATATAGGTAACTGTAACGACTGGTGGGATGCATTCTGCTACTGCCTGTTGGATTTCATAGAGTACATAGACTTGGAAAGGTAGGAAAACATGAAAGACTGTGTAAAAGCGTATCTTGAGAGAATGGGATATTCCGTCAACACAAATGCACTTGGAATTATTAAGGTGTGTGATGATTGGTATTCAAACCGTATTATTACAGACTTCCATAAACGGAAGAACCTGAACGGAGTGGAATATGAGCTGAGAAGAATGAATTTTACAAAGAGGTGCTGCGCGGATGATGCGAACTTGTGCGAGATTATATCTGTGTCACCGGAGAAGGAAAGCGCATCAACTGAGTTTATTAATAAGCTCCTTACTGGTAACAGATTTGATGTCCGGTACCGCGAACAGCTGGAGAAAACATCTGCTACCGGTACAGTAGGGGCATATATTTATCTTTCCGGTGCTGATTATCTGGAGGACGCTGAGGGAAATATATCAGCCAAGGGCGGGAAAATCAGAATTAACTATGTTGATGCTGACTGCATTATCCCTCTGACGGTAGACAATAATCTGGTAACGGAGTGTGCATTCTGTGCCACCAATCTGGTAAGGGGTAAAGAAAAAACCACGCTTGTTATTTTTACAAAGGAGCAGGAGCGTTACAAAGCGGAAACTGTTGTATTTGATGAACTCGGGAATAAGGTGGAGGCTGAATCAGTTTCCATACAGCTGGGTGATGTAAAGCCATTTGCGATTATGCGGAATGCTGAAGTCAATAATTTGGATAATATGACAGGATACGGCCTTCCGAAGGTATATAACTCCATTCCGTTCTTCATGGCAGTGGATTTATGTTACAACATTCTGTATGGTGATTTGGGAAAAGGAGACAAGCAGGTATTTATCAATGAACTGCTTGCGTGCATCCAGAAAGATAAGAATGGGAACCCGTATCTGACACCTCAGCAGAAAGAGGTATTTATCCTGCTCGGACAGGACGGCGGGAAATTGCCGGAGGAGAAAACTCTTGTGCAGGAGTATAACCCGGAAATCAGAATAGAGCAGATTACAAAGGCATTTGAGCTTGTGCTGTCTTTGCTTTCCATGTCTTTCGGATATGGCACAAAGAAATATACCTTCGAGAACGGAAGAATTACAACAGCGACCGAGTATATGGGTACAAAGCAAGACTCTGTGCAGGAACTGAACAAGCAGAGAAAACAGGCGACGGATTACATAACAGATATTATTCATGCGGCAATGTGGTTCAGCAACACATTCCTTTCCACTTCCTATGATGTGTCAGAGCAACTGTCTGTTGAGTTTGATGACTCTTACATCATTGATAAGGAATCGGAGCTGGAACGAAAGAGGAGTGATGCTCTTTCATTTGACATTCCGAAGCTGACAATCTGGTATCTGATGGATGCATACAATATCTCTGAGGAAGAAGCAACTGCAATGGTGATGCAGAAGCAGGAGGAAGAAGAACAGGATACCGGTGGTGAAGAGATGGATTAACAGGAGGATGATACTATATGGCATTGACAGATGAACAGCTTGAAATCATAACAGATGCAATGGTACCTCTTTTTCAGTACCTGGAAGAGCAGGTTATTATTGATGTAGCAAAGAGAATAAAGGAGTCAATGGCATATACCAGGACAGCAGAACTGGAAGCTGAGAGCATGCAGAGGATGGGATTCAGTCCGGCCAGAATCAGGAAAGAAGCAATGAAGATTCTGAAAGCGGATCCTGAATTTCGGAAACAGGTAGCAAAGAATACTCTTGAACACAAGAAAAAGGTTAAGAAGATATTACGTGATATCGTGCGTGCGGCGCAGGCAGCCAAGGATAAAATACTATCAAAGGCAGCAGACCTGTCTTATCTTGATGATTTGCGCGTATGGAAGCAAGGAGGGAAGGAACTGACAGATAATTCTTTTCTGACGCAGCTGGTAGAAGCTTCCCGGCAGCAGACATCGGATGCATTTAGGAATCTGACGAGAACAACTGGATTTAAGACGATGTCGGGAATTGAATCAGTTGAGAACCTGTACCAGCGTGAACTTGACAAGGCAATGATAAAGATATGCACCGGAACATTCAGCCGGGAACAGGTAATTTATGATGTAATACATAGCCTTGCTGAAAGCGGTCTCAGAACGATTGATTTCTCGTCAGGTCACAGTATGCAGCTGGATACCGCTGTAAGGCTTGCAATCCGGACAGGAGCACATCAGTTATCCGGTAAAATTATGGATGCGAATATATTGCAGACTGGTGAGAATTTGGTATACGTTTCCAGACACTGGGGAGCCCGTAACACAGGAACAGGGCATGCAAATCATGAGCAGTGGCAGGGAAAGGTGTATTTTATCAACGATGGAACTGATTATTCGAACGAGGCAAAGCGTATAGGTCAGGACAGAATTATGTCACTGTGGTATGCCACAGGTTACAGCGTAGACGGAAGCAAAGAAAATGATCCTCTCGGACTGTATGGATATAACTGCCGGCATAAGCATCATCCATGGTTCCTTGGTATATCAAAATTTCCTTCTGAAGACCCGGAACCGGAAGCTGTGAGCATTAACGGAAAGACATATGACTATTATGCAATTACGCAGAAGCAGAGGGCAATGGAGAGAAAAATCAGAGAAATGAAGAGGGAAAGAGAGGCTCTGAATGCTCTGAATATGGATACGAAGCAAATATCCAAGAATATAAAACAGAAAATCAAAGACTATGAAGAATTCTGCGATGCTGCCAGGGTAAATCCGGATATAAATAGGTTGAGGTATGAGAGTGGTACATCTGATCTGAAGAAAACTAAGGCATGGAAAGCGTATGAGAATATTGAAAAAGTATCAAAAAATGATATAATAAATGTTGAAAAAACCTCATTGTACGAAGCACCGAACAGTGTGACGCAGGAAATATTGAAGAACGGTGGAGTGAACCGGAATTACTACGACAGTACAGGAAAACAGATTAAACAGATTTCGAATCATAATCACGGGAATGCAAAACGGCATCCGTTTGGTAAGAACGGCGAGCATGCGCATGATTACGTCTGGAATGATGGAAAACTGATAGGGAGACCAGTAAGGAATTTGAATGACGATGAAAGAAAGGAGAACAGCGATATACTATGAAACCAGAAAAATTGGTTGAACTGATAGATTTGTTGGCTGGAGATATTGATTTCGAGTATAATGGTAAGCATGGTGCTGTTTGCCCTTTTAGTAGAACCGATATATCAATATCTTACGGTGATGATGAGCATAGTCACATTTGCATAGAAGATGCAATGAATGACAAAATGTTTGACGGAAAGTGTTTGAATGAGATATCTGATAAAATAAGAATCCTGTAAACAAAGAAAGTGAAGGAAGCAATTACAGAATTATAAAAAAGATATTGTTGCATTCAATATTCGTGTTTGTTATAATAGCATCATAGAACATAAGTTTATCTTATGGAGTGGTGATGCAATGAAAGAGAGAACATATTGGATTGCATGCCCGAAATGTGGTGGAAAGATGCTGAAAGCACGTGAGGACACGAAAGCTGTCAATTTCCCCGGGTACTGCAAGCACTGTAAAGAAGAATCAATCATATCGATAGAGCCTATGAGCCGAGTAGCCAAATCAGTAATGGTTTAGCACCCGGCTCTTTTTGTTTGCCATCTTTCTTCCTCCGCCCGGCGCTGGCCGGGCATATAGCGGAGTGGAGCAGCGGGAAGCTCGTCTGGTTCATACCCAGAAGGTCGCAGGTTCGAATCCTGCCTCTGCGATTTCTGTGGGAGATTCCCCCACGTTAAATAATCAATCGTAAAAGGAGAAGATGAATGAAAAGAGAAGAACTGGAAGCACTTGGACTGAGCAAAGAACAGATTGACAAGGTTCTGGACGCACACCATAAGGAATTGGATCCGATTCAGAAGGACCTTGCAAAGGCACAGGATGATTTGAAAGCAGAGCAGGAAAAAACTTCTGTACAGAAGACTACGATCGATGAGCTGAACAAATCGCTTGATGGATTCAAAGATGTGGATGTGTCCGCATTGAAACAGCAAATTACTAAGCTGGAGGGAGATATCAAGGCAAAGGATGAAGAACACAGCAAAGCCATTGCTGACAGAGATTTTCAGGACATTCTGAAGGAAAGCATTGCATCTGCCAAAGGAAAGAATGCGAAGGCAATTACCGCCTTGCTGGATATCGATGCACTGAAGGCATCCAAAAACCAGAAAGATGATATTGCTGCAGCATTGAAGAAACTGGCAGAGGCAGAGGACAGCAAGATGCTGTTCGGAGAACCGGAACCTACACATGTAGGTGGTGGCAATCCGATCGGTGTCGTTAATAAAGGAACCACAAACAACAATGAAACGCTCAGAGGAGCACTGGCTGAAAAGTACAGCAAACAATAAGGAGGATTAAGAAATGCCTATTACTTTAGCAGAAGCAAAAGTCGGTATGGCCGACAAGGTAGACCAGCAGGTAATTGATGAGTTCAGACGTTCATCTCTTTTGCTGGATATGTTAACATTTGATGATACTGTTTCCCCAGGAACAGGTGGAAGCACACTGACATATGGATATACGCGATTAAAGACTCCGTCCACTGTGGCAGTGAGAAAGATTAACACTGAATATACTCCTGGAGAGGCTAAGAGAGAAAAGGCTACCGCAGATCTGGTTATCCTTGGCGGTTCCTTTGAAATTGACCGTGTCATTGCAGAAACTTCTGGTGCGGTGGATGAAATGGATTTCCAGATTAAGGAAAAGACAAAGGCTGGTGCTAATTATTTCCACAATTTGGTTATCAATGGCAGTTCCGCATCCACAGGTGCAGGATATGTAACCGGAACATTTGATGGATTGAAGAAAGTTCTGGCTGGTTCTGATACGGAAATCACTTCCGAAGCAGATATCTCTACAAGTGCACTGTTGGATGATAACTACAATGCGTTCCTGGATGAGTTGGATGCGTTTATCTCCATCCTGGCAGAGAAGCCGGATATCATGCTCATGAACAACAAGATGCTTACCAAGGTGAGAGCGGCAGCCAGAAGAGCCGGATTCTACGAGAGAAACACAGACGGATTCGGAAGAGTTGTTGAAAAATACAACGGTATTCCCATGATGGACTGTGGACAGTACTATAATGGTACCAAAACAGCAGATGTTGTTGAAACTTCTGAGCCTTCCACCAGTGCATACGGAGAATCCGCAATCTACGCAGTGAAGCTTGGTCTCAATGCATTCCACGGAATCTCTGTCGACGGTAAGAAGATGCTTAGAACTTATCTGCCTGACCTTACTGCTCCCGGAGCGGTTAAGAAGGGTGAAGTAGAAATGCTTGCGGCAGCAGTACTGAAGAATTCAAAGATGGCTGGTGTCCTTAAGGGAATCAAGATTCTGCCTAAAGCAACTTCATAAGAAGTGAAAGAGAGGGAGCCGTAAATGTCACAGATAGTAAACTGGGAGTATTACAGCTCCCTTCATGATATTGTAAATGAAAATGATTTTGAAAAGGCGGAAATCAGAGCAGAAAAAGAGGTCTGCCAGGTTATCGGTCATATACGTTGGGCAACGATAACAACAGATACTTTCGGGTATTCCCAGCTGCAGGACTGCATCTGCAATGTGATTGATAAGATGTCAGCCGATAAGAAGTCAGGCAAGGGAAAAGGAGTTTCGTCCGTCAGCAATGACGGTTATTCCGAAAGCTATGTGGTTCAGACGGAGGAACAACTGCGATATGAACTGCAATCCTCAATCAGAGCGTGGCTGTCCGGAACTGGATTGGTAGGTGCGTACTGATGGCTTTATTCACAGATACAGTAACAATCTACAATAAAATATCTGATACAGAGTGGAAAAGGACGATTGTTGAAGGCGTACAGTGGGCTGATAAGACCGAAAAGAAGAACTCTGACGGAGTACTCAGCGTTGTAAGGTACGCTTCTGTGACGTTCCCGGATGGGACTCATGAGGGACTGACACTTAATTCTTCCAGTGAGGAGGACGTAATCGTCTATGGAGCTGTAAACGATGTTGTGAGCAGTGACAGGGGAAGACGAATATCAGATTTACTTAATAAGTATCCAAGGAGCGGAAGAATTAAGTCAGTAAACGATAATTCCAACCGTGACTTCCTGAAGAATATGAAGGTGGTGGTAGACTGATGGGCGTGAATTATCAGTGTACATTTAACCTGGTAGATTGCATTCATGCACTCGGACTGGAAGAACGAGGTAGAGTGCAGCAGGTCGTGACAAATGAAGTACTTCGCCTGTCTGGTGATTATGTTCCTTTTGCAAGTGGTGACTTACTTGCAAGCGGACATATAGAAAACGGAACGGATATTGTATGGGATACACCATATGCACGGTATATGTGGAACGGTATTGTGTATGAGGATCCTGATTTGCATTGCGCCGGATTTAAGACTGAGAACGGCTGGCGCTCCAGGAAAGGAGTACAGAAGGTTCCTACTGACAGAAGTCTTCAGTATCAAAATGGTAATCTTCGTGGGGCTCATTGGGTGGAACGGATGATGCAGAACGGCGGCCGGGAAGAAATTGAAAAAGCGGCAAGGGAGGCGGTTAGGAAGTGACAGTATCAGAAGCAATAATCAAATGGCTTAAGGAATTCAATCCGGCTGAGTACTGGAAAATGAAGAAGATTGACACAGAGCAGCAGAGCCCTCATGTTGATTCCTATTCTCTTGCGAAAGAACCAGTGCAAAATGTAAAACCGTATATATCCGGTAAAAAGGTGTATACAGACCATTACACATTCCAGGCAAGACTATCCAGTAGCACAAATGAGGACCGTATCGACAACAACGGATTCGGAGAAGCACTTGAGAAATGGGTAGAAGAGAAAGACTCACTAGGGGAATATCCGAACCTTACGGATGCTACTGTAAAGAGCATTCATGTTACAACGCCTTTTTATGTAGGCAGAACAGACAGCAACAGCTTTGTCTATCAGATGACAATAGCAATCGAATATGAAAAGGAGAAATAAGCAATGAGAGAGAAACTGATGCATTTTTTCAACATTGGAACAAGCACGGAACCGAACTATGCGTTGCTCGGTGATGGAATTACTTCCCTGACTGAGGAGTTCAATCCGGAATCGGAATCCAAGCATTACATCAATATGGAATCAGCATCCAACAAGGTGAAGTCCTATGCGCCGTCCATTTCCGTGGAGAAGGAGTATATTAAGGGTGAGGATTTGCAGAACTGGATTAATGAGAAGGTAAAGGTTCTTCCTACCGGTCAGGACGCAGAATCAGATTACATCCGCATCAATATTCTGGAAAAAGCAGAATCTGAAGGTGTTTACCCTGCGGTGAAGAGACCTTGCACATACCAGTTTGATTCCATCGGCGGCGATGCTGGTGATGTCATCATGAATAAGATGACGCTTGCAGGGAATGGGGATGCTGTACAGGGAACGTTCAATGTGAAGACAAAGACTTTTACACCTGCAGCATCAGCTTCTACAAAGTAACAATCGTAACAATGGTGTAAATTCAAATTAACATAGGTGGTGGGTGGAACTCTCTGCCATCCACCACCTTTAGAGAGGATGGTAATTATGAATGAGATTAGAGTAAAAAGCGGAATCGTAGTAAATGTGAACGATGATGGGGATACCATCACAATCAATGTGGAAGACCAGAGCTTTATTGATAAACTGTTTGGATTTTATAACAGAATTGATTCTGTGGCCAATGAGATGGACACTCCGGAAATGAAGGAAAAGAACGAGCGAGAGCAGCTTGAAATTGTGATTGAGAAAACAAAAGAAATTATGAGAGACATTGATGGTATGTTTGGTGCTGACGCTTGTAAAAAAGTTTTTGGTGATATCATCCCCAGTCCATACTTGATTGCGGACTTTCTGGATCAGCTTGTTCCAATCGCAAATCAGTATATGGATGAACGCCAGAAGAAGATTGCTGAGAAATATAGCAGTAAGAGAAAAGGTGGCAGAAAGTACAGGTCAAAGGAAGATATTATCCGTGATGCCATGAGGTAGTTGTATGTGGAATGTTTTACTGGATACTTTGCCAGAAGAATGGAATGGGTACCCGATAGACTCAGATTTCCAGACAGGAATCCAGATATCTCAGTGCCTTTCGGATGATGAGCTGTCAGAAACAGAGCGCTTTTTCACCGCTGTGAATTTACTCTTCCCTGATGAAAAACACAGACCGGAAATAATGGAAGCTGCAGAAGGGCTTAAATGGTTCCTGAATGAGTATCATCATGATAATAACTGCGACGAAAAAGCGGATGTTATAGTGATGGACTTTGATATAGACCAGTGGAGAATCTATGCAGCATTCAGAAATCAGTATCATATTGATTTGAATACAGAGCAAATGCACTGGTTCGTATTCATGGGGTTGTTGGCTAATCTGGATGAGTGCTCTTTTACAAATGTAATGAACATCAGGCAGAAGAAGATTACCGGAAAGATGTCACAGGAAGAAAGACAATCTATAATGAAGGCGAAGAGAGTATTTGAGATTAAACAGAAAGAGGAGCCTTTATCAGAACAGGAAAAGCAAAGAATAGAAGAATTTATGAAGTATGTCAACGTAAGTAAATAGCCATCCAAGAGCCTTTGAGCCGATTGATACAGTTTGTGTATGGATCGGCTCATTTATTTTGGAGGGTGAAAGGAATGGCTGGATATGATACAAGCATACGGGTAAATACAAAGGTAGATAATAGTGACCTCGGAAAGCTTCAAAGAGAGTTTGACAGCATCAGCGCGAAGTTGGATAAGCTTTATCAAAAAGGAGAAAAATTAGAGGCACTTGGTGTAGACAAGCAAAGCAGACAATGGAAATCTTTAAAATATGATGTTGCACAGTACGAAGCTGCATTATTCGATGTCGAAGAAAGAATTAAGGAAGTGAATGGGCTGCAAACAGACCAACCTGAAAGCGGATTCCGCAAGTTGGAGCAAAGCAGTAAGAAGTGTTTTAAGACAATACAGAGCGGTACAAAGAAGTCTAATGGTTTATTTGCAACAATGAAGTCAAGGCTGAAAGGTATTGCTCTAAGTCTGCTCGTTTTTAACTGGATTACAAAAGGCTTTAATGCAATGGTATCGTCCATGCAGGAAGGGTTCAAAAATCTTTCCAGGTACTCTGACGATTACAATAAGTCCATGTCCGAGCTGAAAAGCCAAACAGCTCAGCTGAAGAACGGACTGGCCGCAGCATTTGAACCGATTGCAAATATGGTTATCCCGTACCTTACCCAGTTGATATCGTGGATGAATCGGGCGGCAGAATCGGTATCACAGTTTTTAGCGGCAATGCAGGGGAAATCAACCTACACAAGAGCAAAAAAGCAGGTAATTGATTATGCGAAGGCACTTGATACTGCAAGAAATTCCGCGAAAAGAGCACTGGCGAGCTTTGATGAATTGAACGTGCTAAACCAGAATGACTCAGGTACTGTATCCGGAGGTGAGCTTACAGGAGCCGATGCTTTTGAAACAGCAGAGGTAAGTTCCAGGATATCTGAATTTGCATCAGAAGTCACAGAAGCAATAAAGCCATTTAAAGAAGCAATTGCAAATTGGTGGAGTGATATTGACTTTGAACCATTGCTGGAATCATTCGGTAGATTAAAGGAGTCGTGTGACCCATTCGCAGGTTACCTGTATGAAGGTCTGCTCTGGTTTTTGAACAATATTTTGCTTCCACTTGGTTCCTGGACGATTGAGGATGCTGTTCCTGCATTCTTCGACCTATTGAGTGCCGCATTGGATTTTCTACATATCATAATTGAAGGACTTAAGCCATATGGAGAGTGGCTTTGGAACGAATTATTACAACCGATTGCCGAATGGACAGGAGAAAAGGTTATAGATGGGGTAAAATTCCTTACTGAAAAATTGAGAGATTTTTCGAACTGGTGTAAGTCAGATAAAAGCCATGTGGATACTATGTCTGCAGTTGTTCTGGGTTTCCTTGCAGGTGTTATGACATATTATACAGGGAAAAAAGTTGTTTCAGCGATTGAAAAGATAAGTACTGCACTTGCAACATTCGGAGGAATTGCTAAAGCATTAATTTCTCCTGTTAATCTTTCTGCTTTAGCAATAGGTACATTAGTGACTAGCATAATTCTGATATCTAAGAATTGGGATAAACTGAATGGGGCACAAAGAGCAGCTACAGTATTGAGTGGTTTGGTCGCAGCAGCACTTGCAGCAGCAGTTGCTATTGCAGTGTTCCATACATGTTGGTCTGTTGGTATCGCAGCAGCTGCAATTGTTGGAGGACTTGCTGCATTGGGAGTTTCAACAGCTATATTATCAAATAAGCAGAACATATCAAAAAATAATAGTGGCTCTTATGGAAAAGAGTTTTATTCGAAAAATAATTTTTCCGCATCACCACTTCCAGAGCTTGCAGATGGCGCAGTTATACAGGGAGGAAGACCATTCGCCGCTATACTTGGAGACCAGAGATATGGGCAGACCAATATTGAGGCTCCACTTGCGACAATCCAGGAGGCACTGCAGAATGTTATGGACCAGAACGGCGGTAATGGTGAAATCAACCTTACAGTAAATCTGGACGGAGAAGTAGTTTATAAAGATGTTGTAAGAAGAGACAGGGTTTATAGAAAGCAGACTGGAAACAGCGCTTTTATCAATTAGGGAGTAGACGATGGCAGGAAATTTTCAGGGATGGTTAATAAAGTTTGGTAATGTACAGCTTCCGAACTCTTTCTTGCTTGCGGACGGATGGGAAAGTACACCGAACCAGAGAGTAGAGATAGATGCATATAGAGATGCGAATGTTTTATTACACAGGGAGACTGCAGCAAACTTCAAAACCAAAATTAAGCTGAATATACGAGATATGACATTGGATGAACGGACGGCATTCAATAATGTTATCGGCTTGGCATCTCTTCCGGAAGAAGATAATCGGCAGCGTAGGGTATCTGTTACTTACTGGAACGATGAAACATTGCAATACGCATCTGGAATTTTCTATATGTCAGACACAACGTATGGGATTCATCGATTAGATGATAACAAAAATGATATTGAATACAATGCATTCACTTTAACACTGACGGAGTATTAAAATGGCAAACACAGATTATTCAGAAGCGTTTATCAGGGATGCTGTAGATAAGCAGTTTACAATTTCATATAGTGGCGGTGTCTTAACGAATGAAAATATCTGTGATGAGTCAATGACATTGAAAGAGATATTATGTGGAGACAGACAATTACGTTTCGGATCCTGCAATGCGTCCTGCCTTGAGTTGACTATTATCAACAATGTGGCGCCTTTGAAAAACGAAGTCTTGACAGTTGCGTGTAAAGTCGAGGGGATGGAGGACACTCCATATCAGTTTGGAATGTATAAGGTGGATTCTGACAAGCCTACTGCGGACAGAAGGTATCGTGACATTATAGCTTATGATGCCATGTACGATATTCTGAACGCTGAGGTGTCAGAATGGTACAACAGTTTGTCGTTTCCGATAACTCTTAAAGATTTCAGAGACAGTTTTCTGCGATATATGGGAGTTGAACAGATACAAGCGAATTTGCCTAACGACGATATGGTTGTAACTGAGACAATTAAGCCGAGCGAACTGTCAGGTGGAACTGTTATTCAGGCAATCTGTGAAATTAATGGGTGCTTCGGGCATATTGACCGTAGTGGTAAGTTTCAATATATTTTCCTGGAAGAAATTGTGAATGGGGTGTATCCGTCGAATGATCTTTACCCGGCAGAAGATTTGTATCCTGCCAGTGGGACTGCGGAACCTATAGAAAGGAAAATGTATCTGTCCTGTGAGTATGAAGACTATATATGCAACAGGATTGACAAACTGCAGATACGTCAAGAAGAGAATGATATCGGTGCTATTTCAGGAACCGGAAGCAATTGCTATATTATTGAGGATAATTTTTTAGTATATGGCATGGGAGCGGACGAACTGAAACAGGTAGCGGATAATATTTTTCCAGTTATACAGAATGTCAGATACAGACCGTTTAAGGCGGAAGCAAAAGGAAATCCATGTATCGGTGTAGGTGGACAGGTTAGACTGCATACATCAATGGAAATAATTTATACATATGTTCTGCAGCGAACCTTAAAAGGGGTGCAGGCTCTACGAGACAGTTATATCGCAGAAGGTGAGGAATACTGTACTGAAGACTACAATTCTATTAATAAGAGAATTATTCAGCTTCGCGGAAAAACGAACACGCTGATCAGGACAGTTGAGGAAACCAGGCTTGAGATAAAGGATATAGAATCAGGTCTTGATAGTAAAATTACTCAAACAGCGCAAAAAATTGAGACGGAGGTAACACGTGCAAAGTCTGCAGAAGAATCTCTTGGAAGCAGAATAACACAGACAGCCGAAAGCATATCGTCTGAGGTAACCAGGGCGACAAATGCTGAAAACAATCTGTCCTCTATGATAAATCAGACAGCCGAAAGCATATCGTCTGAGGTGACAAGAGCAACAAATGCAGAAAGTAATTTGTCCGCTAAGATCACGCAGACGGCAGAGAGCATATCGTTCGAGGTAACCAGGGCGACAAATGCTGAAAGCAGTTTATCGTCAAAAATCAATCAGACAGCGGAACAAATCGAACTGAAGGTATCTATAGGAGAGATATCCAGTAAGTTAAGCATGGAAGCCGGTCAGGTCACCTTGAAATCGAACCGTTTTGTATTGGAGTCTACGAATTGCTCAATTTCAAAAGAGGGAAATATCACAGCTAATAATGTAGACTTGTCCGGGAAGATTACAGCGAGTAGTGGGAAAATTGGTGGGTTTATAATTGGAAGTAATGGACTAACAAGTGGTTCGACTGGCTCATTAAGTAATCCTTTTGGAGTATATATTGGCACAGATGGTATATCTTGCGGAACATCTGGAGCAGCATTCAAAGTAACAAATGCCGGTGTATTAACAATCGATAGTGCATCAGGAAACATTACACTTGGAAATATAAATTCAGGAAGAATGGTTCTTGATAAAGATGGTATATCATTTGGTACATCAATAAATACAACGGAAATAACAAAAGACAAGATAAAGATTTTTAATACATACATCGAAAAAGACACTGTGCATTGTGCGAAATATAGTTCAGCAAATACTTATTATACGGATATAAATGGAGACGAAATAGAACTTCATGGTTCTTCGGAATCTTCATTTTTAAAAATTAAATCAGGAGAGACAATATGGGCTAGTTATTCAGGTACATACAATATAAAAGGAGATAGTGGAGACATATTGATTGCGCTGAGCAAAAATAGAGTCGAAGTCATTCCCGATAATGTTGTTATTGGAAAAGGTTACTCTGCAAGTACAGTTGGTTTTTTTGGAAGTAATGGTTCATCTAAAAAAAGCATAACTGCAATTTCTTCCGCATCATCAGCAACTGCATCATCATGCGCAACAAAAATAAATGAGATTTTGACGGCACTTAAGGCATACAACCTAATCGGATAGGAGAAAATTATGGGTAATTTGGAAATCAGGGAGTTTTCCCAGGCAATCATCAATTTTGTAAACGGGTCTCCGTTGCCGGTGGAGGTAAAACGGTTGGCGCTTTCAGATATTATGCATCAGCTTGATTCAGCGGCAAATACCGCCATTCATGGCGAGATTGTAGAGCGTGATAGAAAAGAGAAGGGGGCACAGGATAATGGCACTGAGCAAGTTGTACAGCAGGATTAACTGGGAAAATCATCCGAGTAAAAAAACTCCGGTGAATGAAACAAACATGAACCGTATTGATGCGGCTATGAATGAGTTGGACAACCGTGTTATAGAGCAGGATGCTAAAAAGGCAGATAAGGCAAGCATGAATAGCCTGATTTCTGATTGGTATATGGACGAAAAAACCGGAATTATAACAATCACAAAGTATGACGGCTCAAAGATTCTGTTTGATTTGAATATCGAAAAAATTCCTGTCAACTTTAAGCTTTCAGATGATGGCATACTTACCATGACAACGGAAGACGGAACAAAGTTCACGGCTAATATTGGAGACATGATTCCCGTTCTGACATTTGAGGATTCAGATACAATTGCTGTTTCTGTTTCGGGAACAGGAGTGAATAAGACATACTCATTCTCCATTAAAAATAGTTCTGTGACAGCGGACATGCTGCAACCGGATTATCTGGCGGAAGTGCAGACTGCAGCAGGACAAGCCTCTGGTGCTGCATCAGAAGCGGTACAGAGCGCATCTTCAGCAGCTTCAAGTGCATCATCTGCGCTTTCCAGTAAGGAAGCAGCTGAAAACAGTGCTACAAGTGCCGCTGGAAGTGCTGAAAGTGCACAGGGATATAAGGAATCAGCGGAGGCGAGTGCGTTGGCGGCAGGAAACAGTGTAACAGCTGCTCAACAGAGCGCTGAGTCTGCTGCAGCAAGCGCGGCTTCAGCATCTTCCAGCGCATCATCTGCGTTATCAAGTAAGGAAGCATCCGCGGATAGCGAATCGAATGCACAGCGGTATTCCACGTTAGCTGAGCAGAACGCAAGTACTGCAACAGATAAAGCAACGCTTGCAAAGTCCTATGCAGTTGGCGGAACCGGGACCAGAGCTGGAGAAGATACTGATAATGCGATGTATTATATGAATCAGGCAAAGGCACAGACTGGTGACATACCTACAAAATTGTCGCAGATGGAAAATGACGCTGGCTTTATTACTATAGCAGTTGACAACCTGATCAACTATTATAAATCAAGTCAGGTTTACACAAAGACTGAGGTAGATGCGAAGCTGTCTGCTATTCCGAAGTTTGCAATTGTTGCCGTGGATGCACTTCCAACCGAGAATATATCCGAGACAACAATTTATCTGCTGAAAGAGCAGGAAAGCGGAACGAACAAATGCTCAGAATGGGTGTACATAAACGGAGCATGGGAAAAGATCGGTGACATTGATATTGATTTATCGGGGTATTTGAAAAAGACAGGAGACGGAAGTAACCTCACAGAGGCTTTTTCACAGGCGGCATCACTTGCAAACATATTGTCCGGAGAATCACATTCCACAATATTCGGAAAGATTGCAAAGGCAATAGAAACCATAATCAGCCATACCACTACAACCGCCACAACATCTGTATTGGGACACGTTAAGGTTGACAGTGCAATGTCCTCATCCAGCGAAAACCCGGTGCAGAATAAGGTGTTAAACAGTGCTCTCGGGAATAAACTTGCAACCACAGGAGATGCCAGCAATACGACAGTAGCATTTACAGAGGCGACTACTATGGCTGAAATTGCAACCGGGGAGAAGATGGGCACTCTGTTCGGGAAGCTAAAGCTTACTGTAAAAAATGTAATTTCTATACTGACATTGCTTGGGTCGACTGATATATCATCCATTGGGGACGGGACAATTACCGGCGCAATTAGTACGCAAAATAGCAATTTAAAAGATATGGAATGGAAATTAATTGCAAGCGCATCTCCGACAAGCGAAAATTATCAGCTTGCAATACCTCTCGATATCGCAGAAATATGTGTGGAAATACGCCCCAATGGAAATCAATATAACGAGATGATAGTAAGCATACCAACAGCAATATTGTCCACAGAATATCGTAATATATGTGTTACACGAGCTAGATATGAAAATACTGATGAAAAATGTTTTGCAACACTCGGGTTATTACGAGGTAGCAGCGATTTTGTTGTTAATTTAGAATCGTGCAATATTGGAGCTGTTGATGTACTTATAAACAGCTATATATGGGTTTATGGGAAAAAATGATTATTTATACTAAATAATCGGGTATTCCAAAAATGCGGTTATATATTCGCCACTTTTAATGGTAACAGTAGGTTTAAATACTATTTGATTTTTATTAATCTGCAATAAACCATTTCCGATGATACTTCCAAAAAAATATCCATTCGTACATAATTCGGATGGTAGGCTTGAGACAACAATATCTCCCCAGGAAATATCCTTATTTGTCTGAAGTGATGCATTTAAGAATGCAATATTACCAACCCTAAACATTTGTAATGCGCCATCTGATATGCTTATTTCCACTGCATAAGTTTTCACATTCAAATTGCTATTTACCGCAGAAAGAAAGGAGAGAAAAACCATGAAAAAGTAAGAGAGTTGCACTGGTGCAACCGTAAAAATTGCCCGTAACGGGACTAAAATATTTCAGAGCCAAAGAGCCGGATGCCGAAAGGTGCCCGGCTCTTGCTATACACAAAAAAGAAGGGAGGCCGCTTATGCCGTCAGAAATTATTGTTGCTATGCTGTCAATGGCAGGAACAGCCATAGGGAGCATTACAGGAGTTATGGCAGCGAATAAGCTGACAAATTACCGGATTGAGCAATTGGAGAAGAAAGTGGACAAGCACAACACGGTAATCGAGAGAACTTTTAAACTGGAGGAAGCTCAGGCAGTATTGCAGGAGCAAATCAAAGTAGCCAATCACAGGATTGAGGACTTGGAAAGAGAGGATTAACACTATGACAATCAACACAATCGTAACTATTATACTTCTCGTTTTT
>CAMEDC010000053.1 GCA_945913255.1 uncultured Lachnospiraceae bacterium | reverse complement strand
GCCTATGCATCCGTTACGTCGCGCCTTCGAGCGAAAGCGTGTCGAGCCAGGCATACCAAGCGGTAAGCCCGACGGAAACTGCAATAACCTAAGTGAGCGAGGTAAACTTCAATTTACAGTGAAAAACTGCAAGTTTTTGCTCAATTTTTATTCATTTACAGGAAAAATCTGCTTCCTGTACTTATTCAGGACATTCAGCAGAATCATTCCGAGAATACCACAGGAAATAATTTCGCCTGCACCGACCGTGAGGAAAGACAACCAAAGTGGACGAATCCCGTAAGCGTATAAGAGGACGAAAGGTACAATAACGGTGTTTGCCACGATGGGAGGAATCGGGGCAAGCCATTTTCTATTGGCATGGCATGACTTTTGGGTGTCCTTGTCTAAACGCTTGCTATCACGGTTTGCCTTTTGACTGTGCAGAGGATTGCAGAGCAGATAAGTGCCTGCTGCACCGAGGAAGGATGCCAGCGTACCTAAAATAATGTCAGGCAAAGCACAGCCTGTCAGGATGTTGGACAACAGACAGCCGATTGTCAGACCGGGTATGGCAGCAGGTGTAAAAAAGGGTAAAATGGTTAACGCTTCCGAAAAGCGAACCTGAACGGCATAATTTGCCAGTCCGAAGGCGTTGGCGACAAATGTCAGCACAACATAAAGAGCAGCTATGACAGCTGCGTGAACGATAAAGAGCACTTTCTTATTCATTTTTTCTTCTCCTTTAGTTTTGTTTTTTAGCCGTCCGCAGGACGGGTCGGTGAGGAAGGTCTCGAACTCACCGTCTATTTGTGGAAAACCTTGAATTTATGAGTTTTCCAAAAGCTTATTATACTGGAAATGAGGGGGATGTCAAGACTTGATTGATACATTTTAATTAGTATATGGGTGTGGACAATTTGTTGACGAAGGCGTTTGACACTTGTATACTGTAGATATTAATCATTCCAGGCTGTCAATGAAACTGGATTGATGAAACAGGTTTTAAACCGAAGGAGGAAAGTTTGAAAGTTCCTTTCAAATTTTGAATTTATGTCCGCTGAAGCGGAAGTGGGGTGTAAAAATGGATATTAGGGAGTATCGTGACAGAGTTTCCGGCTGCTGGCTCGGAAAGAATATCGGAGGAACTCTGGGAATGCCCATGGAATGGGAGAGAAAAAAGAACAATGTGACATATTATACCCATGATATTACGGGGGAACCGCTTCCTAATGATGATCTTGATATTCAGATTCTCTGGCTGCTTGCGATGGAGGAAAAGGGAATTGACGTGGATGCCAAGGTGCTTGGCGAATATTTTAACGAGTATATGATTTTCACCCATGCGGAGTACGGGACTGCTAAGACGAATCTGCGCGCCGGTCTGCAGCCGCCTGTTTGCGGAAGCTATAACAATTCTTTTAAGGACAGCTGTGGATCTTATATCAGAGCGGACATCTGGGCCTGCTTGTATCCGGGATATCCCCATCTTGCAGCAAAGTACGCCTTTGAGGATGCTATTATAGACCATGGTGACGGTGAGGGTGTTTATGCTGAGGTGTTTGTCGCAGCTATGGAGAGTGCGGCTTTTTACGAGAAAGATGTACGGGAACTGATCAAGATCGGACTCAGCTATATTCCGGATGATTGTGCGGTAAGTAAGGCAATTCAAGATGCAATTGCCACTTTTGACAGTGGAATGAGTGTGGAAGAAAGCCGTGAATATATCATGCAGAATTATATCGGCCACTTGGAATGGCATGCTATTGCAGATGAGGATGAGAGAAAGGGATACGCCGAAGGTAAAATGGGCTGGGATGTTCCCTCAAATATCATGATCATTATTTACGGCCTTCTTTATGGCAACGGAGATTTTGAGAAGGCAATGTGTACGGCAGTCAATTACGGTGAGGATACAGACTGTACTGCCGGAACCATCGCTGCTTTATACGGAATCATGTATGGAACGGGAATTTTTGATGAAAAGTGGGTGAAGCCCATCGGGAATAAGCTTGTTACCATCAGTATCAATCCTTTTCTGATGTACGGGAAAATCCCGAAGACCGTGGATGAACTGACAGACCGCGTTCTTTTTCTGCATCAGCAGGCCTTTGAAAAATACGAACTGACAGGATGGAAGGGAGAGAGCTTTTACGCCAGGACATACTTTAAAAATATCTACGACGAGATGAAGGTGGTGCGTTTTCAGTTCCCTTACCTGAATGTGCGTCTGGATTATCTTGGTGATCCGGTTATTAAAAGCGGTGAACCAAAGAAAATCAGGTTTGTGCTCTCGAATACCTCTAAGGCGGTGACTTCGGACAGGGTCAATGTATATCTGTATGCAAGAGAAGGCTGTCAGATTGCACCCCAGCAGGAACAGGCAGTTTTTCTTACCATGGCTCATATGGGAGACGGTATTAAGGAGATTACATATGAGATTACGGTGGAGGGACCGCTTAGACCAATCTATCGTTTTGTTGCGGAATTTATTTACGAGGACAGCCAGAATAACAAGGCGATGGAAGTGCCTTTCGTGCTGGTATCGGAAAACGGTGTAACCCTTCCGGTGAAATGGGAAAAGCGAGGACCGGCAGCTACGCCGAATATGCCAAGAATATAAAAGATTCTCTATGGAACAGAGAATACATCAGACTGCAGACAAAATCCCACACTTTTGTGTGGGATTTTGTCATATTAAGTGCTGTAAATTTTATATAAAAAAATATATTGAAATTTAAATTAATATTTTATATAATATTTATACAAAGAACTGAGATATCTATTTGCAATATGTTAGCGGAGGATGAGGTATGAAGAAAATTAAGATTGGCTTTGCGCCGACCAGAAGAAGTATTTTCAGTGCACCGGATGCGATTAAGTATGCAAATCTGACGAGAGAAAAGCTGAACCGGCTTGGCGTGGACTATGTTGATATTACTGATATTAACGAGGAAGGTCTGCTGTACGATGAGGGAGACAGAATTAAGATTCTGGAGAAGTTCCGGAGAGAGGGTGTACAGGGATTATTTCTTCCGCACTGTAATTTCGGAACAGAATATATCTGTGCGCGTCTCGCAAAGGATTTGAATGTACCGGTTCTGCTGTGGGGACCTCTGGATGAAAGACCGGACGAGAACGGAATCCGCCTGAGAGACAGCCAGTGCGGTCTGTTTGCAACAGGAAAGGTACTGCGGAGGTTTCAGGTTCCTTTTACCTATCTGACAAATTGCAGACTGGAGGATACTGTCTTTGAACGCGGTGTGAAGGATTTCCTGGCAGTATGTAATGTGGTGGATGTGTTCAGACATACAAGAATTCTGCAGATTGCGCCTCGCCCCTTTGATTTCTGGTCTACTATGTGTAATGAAGGAGAACTGTTGGAGAAGTTTAATATTCAGCTGTCTCCGATTCCTATGCCGGAACTGACAACAGAGATGAAGCGTGTCAGGGAGGAAGGCAGCGAGGTGGCAAAGGTGATGACCTATTGCCGTGAAAAGATGGAAATTAAAATTAAGGATAATGAACTGGAAAACGTTGCCGCGTTGAAGGTTGCCATGAAGAATCTGGCTGACAAGTACGGCTGCAACGCCATTGCCATCCAGTGCTGGAATGCATTGCAGGGTGAAATCGGCATTATGCCCTGTGCGGCGAATTCTCTTCTGAATGAAGAGGGAATTCCGGTGGTATGCGAAACGGATATTCATGGTGCCATTACCGCGGTTATGGTAGAGGCTGCCGGTATGGATGAAAACAGAAGCTTCTTTGCGGACTGGACAGTCAGACATCCTGATATTGCAAACGGAGAACTGCTGCAGCACTGCGGTCCCTGGCCGATTTCCGTTGCAAAGGAGAAGCCCTGTATTGCATATCCTCTGGCCTTTGATCATCCCGGTGCAGTGGAGGCGGAAGCAAAGCATGGCAAGATGACGCTGTGTCGTTTTGATGGTGATAATGGGGAGTATTCCCTATTGCTTGGCAATGCTGTCGGTGTTGACGGACCGTACACAAAGGGTACTTATGTATGGGTTGAAGTGAAGAATATCAAGCGTCTGGAAGCAAAAATAGTTGAGGGCCCTTATATTCATCACTGTGTCGGAATTCATCAGGATGTCGTTCCTGTATTGTATGAGGCTTGCAAATATATCGGTATCAAGCCTGATTTGTACGACCCGATTGAGGAAGACGTGAAAGCATACCTGAGAGGCGAATGAGCATAAAAGAAAACGAGCTTAAGGGGTGAAGGAGCAAGGAAGGAGCAGAGGGAACATGAAGGAATTGGAAATTCTTTCCTACGATTTACGGAAAGATGTGGTAGATATTATCATGGCCGGAAAGGGCGGTCATATCGGTGGCGATATGAGTGTGCTGGATATTCTGGTGACATTGTATTTTAAGCAGATGAATATTTCGCCGGAAAATCCGGAGGATCCTGACAGGGATTTGTTTGTGCTGAGTAAAGGACATTCTGTGGAGGCATACTATGCCGTACTCTGTGCAAAAGGATTTTTAAATCTGGAGACGGTAAAGAAGGAGTTTTCCCGATTTAATACCAAGTACATAGGGCATCCGAACAATAAACTGCCGGGAATTGAAATGAATTCCGGTTCGTTGGGACATGGGCTTCCCGTATGTATCGGCATGGCACTTGCCGGAAAGATGAATCACAGGGATTACCGTGTTTATACGGTGATGGGAGACGGGGAGCTGGCAGAGGGTTCCGTATGGGAGGCTGTGATGGCAGCATCCCACTATAAGCTGGATAATCTGTGCGCCGTGGTTGACCGGAACCGTCTTCAGATTTCGGGCTGCACGGAGGCTGTGATGTCTCATAAGCGTCTGAAGGATCGTTTTGAGAGCTTTGACTGGCATGTCATCAGTGTGAACGGCAATGACTATGAGGAGCTGAATGCTGCCTTTGAGGAGGCAAAAACAGTAAAGGGTATGCCTACCATGATTATTGCCAATACCATAAAGGGCTATGGTTCCGCTGTCATGGAAAATAAGGCAAACTGGCATCACAAGGTGCCGACACAGGAAGAATATGAACAAATCATAGCGGATTTTCAGAAAAGGAAGGAGGCGCTCCTTCATGAATAAGGTACCAAACAGAGCAGTGATCTGTGACGTGCTGATGGAGCATGCGAAAACAGATAAGGACATTACCGTACTTTGCAGTGACTCGAGAGGTTCCGCCTCGCTGGCTCCTTTTGCAGAGGCTTTTCCGGAGCAGTTTGTGGAGGTGGGAATCGCAGAACAGAATCTGGTCAGCATTGCGGCGGGACTTGCAAAATGTGGAAAGAAAACTTATGCTGCTTCTCCGGCATGTTTTTTGTCCACCAGAAGCTATGAACAGGCTAAGGTAGATGTGGCATATTCCAATACCAATGTCAAACTGATTGGTATCAGCGGCGGTATCAGCTATGGTTCGCTCGGCATGAGCCATCATTCCGCCCAGGACATCGCGGCGATGTCGGCAGTGCCGAATATGCGTGTCTATCTGCCCAGCGACAGGCATCAGACAAAGCATCTTGTGGAGGCTTTGCTGCAGGATGAGAAACCGGCATATATCCGTGTGGGCAGAAATCCGGTGGAGGATATCTATACGGAGGAAAACTGTCCCTTTGAAATGGATAAGGCGACGATTCTTGAGAAGGGTGAGGATGCAGTGCTGATTGCCTGCGGAGAGATGGTTGCGCCCTGTGTGGAGGCGGCAGTCCTGCTGAAAGAAAAGGGAATCCGGGTTTCAGTGGTGGATATGTATTGTGCCAAGCCGCTGGATGCGGAGACCGTAGTAAATGAGGCAAAAGGCAAAAAGCTTGTTGTCACGGTGGAGGAGCATGCGCCCTTCGGCGGACTGGGAGCAATGGTCAGCCAGGTGGTGGGAAGAGAGTGTCCGACAAAGGTGATTAACCTGGCGCTTCCCGATGCACCGGTGGTTTCGGGAACCTCCCGTGAGGTATTTGATTATTATGGGTTGAATGCTGCGGGAATCGTGGAAACGGTTGTAAGAAATCTGCAGTAGCTGCTGACAGAAAGAAATGGCAGTGTGAATTCGTAAAAATGCTGTGGAATATCTGCAGATTACTGAAAGGTATGGCTGTTAAGATGGAACAATATATCATTGGAATTGACCAAAGTACACAGGGAACCAAGGCGCTTCTCTTTGACGGGAGCGGTAGACTGCTAGCCAGGGAAGACATCCCGCACAGACAGATTGTAAATGAGGAGGGATGGGTTTCCCATGATGCCATGGAAATCTATCGGAATACGGTTTTAGTGGTAAGAAAGCTGGTGGAAAATGCCGGCATTGATAAAAATGCTGTCGCAGGAATCGGCATCAGTAATCAGAGGGAGACCTCCGTGGCGTGGAACCGCAATACGGGAGAACCGGTGGAACATGCGATTGTCTGGCAATGTGCCCGTGCGAGTGAGATTTGCGGTCAAGTGGAAAAAATGGGAGTAGGAGAGAAAATACGAGAAAAAACAGGCATTTTTCTTTCTCCGTATTTTCCGGCATCCAAATTTGCCTGGTTAATGCAAAACAGCAAAGAAGTGGAGAAGATGGATGTCAGAAAAGACCTGTGTCTCGGAACCGTTGACAGCTGGCTGGTCTACAAGCTGACGGGTGGAAAACAATTCCGAACAGATTATTCCAATGCCTCCCGTACTCAATTGTTTAACCTGCATACACTCACCTGGGATGAGGAAATTTGCGGCTGGTTCAAAATTCCTGTGGAATGCCTGCCGCAGGTAACGGATTCCGACGGAAATTTTGGAGCCACGGATTTTGAGGGGTTCTTTGAGAAGCCGGTTCCCATCAGAGGTGTGCTGGGGGATTCCCACGGCGCACTGTTTGGGCAGGGTTGTCACAGCGCCGGTATGGTAAAGAGCACTTATGGCACCGGTTCTTCCATTATGATGCATATCGGCAGTACTCCCGTGCTGAGTACCCATGGTATTGTGACCTCTCTTGCCTGGGGAATCGACGGAAAAGCAGAGTATGTGCTGGAAGGAAATATCAATTATACGGGTGCCGTAATCACCTGGCTGGAAAAGGATTTGAAACTGATTTCCTCCGCGGCGGAGACGGAAGAACTGGCATACGCGGCAAACAAGGCGGACAGAACCTATTTGGTTCCGGCTTTTTCGGGACTGGGTGCTCCCTATTGGGACAATCATGCGGAAGCTTCTGTCAGCGGAATGACCCGGCTGACGGGAAGGGCAGAGCTTGTGCGTGCGGCTCTGGACAGTATCGCCTATCAGATCACGGACATATTAATGGCAATGGAGCAGGATGCCGGTCTGGAAATAAAGGAATTGCGCGTGGACGGTGGTCCTACCAGAAACAAATACCTGATGCAGTTTCAAAGTGATATCGCCCAGGTGACAATACAGGTTCCGGATGCGGAGGAGCTGTCCGGAATCGGGGCTGCTTACATGGCAGGGATTTCACTTGGCATCTACGACAAGGATACGGTATTTTCCCATATCAGGAGAAGCAAGTATACTCCCGGCATGGAGGAGACTGTCCGCAACGAAAAGCTTGCGGGCTGGAAAAATGCCGTAAAAAAGGTTCTGACGCAGTCGGTGTAAAGGGAAAGGACAGGATGAATGGGAAGCACTATAAAGGAAATCAGCGAAGCAACCGGTTTTTCACCGGCCACAGTCTCGAATGCATTAAACCATAAAAAGGGTGTCAATCAGGAGACGGCAGCTATTATATTTGAAACAGCACGAAAGATGGGTTATGTGGAAGAGCAGAAAATCAAGAGACTGAAATTCGTTATCTTCAAGGCGAATGGTCTGATTATTGATGACACTCCCTTTTTCCCGCTGATGATAGAGGGCGTACAGAAGGAATGTAAGAATTATGGTCTGGAAATGGCCATCTGTAATCTGGATAAGCGGGACAGCGATTATGAGGAACAGGTAGACCGCATCCGGATGGATGGTTCCTCTGCAGTCATTTTGCTGGGAACCGAGCTGGAGGATGCGGATTTGCAGGTGTTTAAGGACAGCAAGTGCCCGGTTCTCATTCTGGATTACTGGGTGTCGGAGATGTCTTTTAACGGGGTACTGATCAATAATGCCGATTCGGCCAGAACGGCAGTGGAATATCTGATTAACAAGGGACATCGTGAAATCGGTTATCTGAGAGGGTCTTTCCGGATTAAGGCATTCCGCTCCAGGGAGGTTGGCTACAGGGTGGCACTGGAAAAGGCAGGGATTCCCGTCAACGAGGAAATGGTGGTAACGCTTGCTACAACAATGGATGGCGCTTATCGGGATATGCGGGATTATCTTGCTTCGAAACCGAAACTTCCGACTGCTTTTTTTGCAGACAACGATATGGTGGCACTGGGAGCCATGAAAGCTATGACGGAAGCCGGAATACGGATTCCCGAGCAGGTATCCGTTATCGGATTTGATGATCTGCCCTTCTGTGAAATTGCTTCACCGAGACTTTCCACCATCCGCGTATCCAAACAGGAAATGGGACAGATTGCGGTGCGACGCCTGATGGAAATCGCACAGGAGCCGGAAGGCAGCAAACTGAAAATCCAGGTATGTACGCAATTTGTGGAAAGAGACAGCGTCCGGGAAATTGTACGGGAAGAATAAGGAAAAGACAGTAAGAGGGAACCGGATAAGATGTCGAAAGTCGGGAAAATGCTGCCGGATAAAAACAAAAAAAGTGAAAAAGCATAAAAAAGAAAGAGTGACAGTAGAACGGAAAGAATAAAGCGAAAAAGACGCGTAAACAGAAGGAAAGAATCGAGGATAAAAATATGGAAACCATAAAACAGTGGGGAATTTTTGAAGTCGTTTTGGCGGAGGAACTGCGGGAATGTGCACTGGGCGATAACCCGTATGCGGATTATCAGATAGAGGCTTCTTTCCGGAATGAGAACGAACAGAAGAAGGTGAGAGGCTTCTATAGGGGAGACCGTAAATTTGCGGTCAGATTTATGCCCTCTTTTCAGGGAAACTATCAATATGAAATCTGCGGTAGCCTGACGGGAGAGGCACCTGTCTGCCTGAAAAAGGGAGAGTTTGCAGTAGAGGAGCCGGAAGCGGGAGTACACGGACCGTTGCATGTGGAGAAGCAATATCATTTTGCCTATGCGGACGGGACTCCCTACATAGAGTGCGGCACCACCTGCTATGCATGGCTGCATCAGAGCGAAGAAATGCGCAGAAAGACAATGGAAACCCTGTCGCAATCTCCTTTTAATAAAATCAGATTCTGCGTTTTCCCGAAGCATTATGACTATAATCTGTATGAACCAGATACCTATCCCTACGAGGGAACACCTTGTTCCATTGAGAACATTAACAAGGAAAATTTCGGGGAGTATACGCCGGATAATCCGGAGAATCACTGGGATTTCTATCGGTTTTCCGAAAAGCATTTTGCCATTATGGATTGCTATATCGGGGAACTGATGGAACAGGGAATTGAGGCGGATATCATTCTCTTTCACCCTTATGACCGCTGGGGCTTTTCCCAGATGGGCAGGGAAGCGGATGCTTTCTATCTCCGGTATATGATTGCGCGTTACGGTGCCTACCGCAACGTATGGTGGTCTCTGGCGAATGAGTATGATTTATTCCGCAAAAAGACGAAGGAAGACTTCCAATACATTGCGGAAGTCATTGTGGAGGAGGACTGCTATGAGCATCTTCGCTCCATTCATAACTGTTTCAACATCTATGATTTTACGGAAGACTGGGTAACCCATTGCAGCCTCCAGAGAACGGAAATATATACATCGGCAGCCCTGACAAAAACATGGCGGGAGAAGTATGGAAAGCCTGTTGTACTGGATGAAGTGGGTTATGAGGGAAATATCAATCATTTCTGGGGCAACCTGACGGCTGAGGAGATGGTGCGTCTGTTCTGGATGGCAGCAGTTCGCGGCGGCTATTGTGGGCATGGCGAAACTTACCTCGGAAACCGGGATGCTAAGACAGGCAGAGAACTGCTCTGGTGGTCTCATGGCGGCGAACTGTATGGAGAGAGCGGAAAACGGCTGCAGTTTCTCATGGATCTTCTGAAAGAGGTGCCCGGATATTATCTGAAACCTGCGAATCTGCGGGGCTGGAATGACAATGACGCAACTGCGGAAGACGAACGCTATGAGGGGAAATATTATCTGTGCTATACCGGCAATTATCGTCCTGGGTTCAGAGATTTTTACTTTGATGACCATACCCGCTTTCAGGTATCCGTGATTGATACCTGGAATATGACAATAGAGGATGCGGGAATACACAGCGGAAAGTTCTATATTGATCTTCCGTCCAGACCTTACATGGCAATCAGATTGCAGGCGGTAGAGCGGTAAGCGTTTTATGAGATAGAAAAGCCGTTTGCGGCGGCAGGATGCGAGGAAGCTATGAAAAAATTGCAGAAGGAATTTGAAAATCCGTCAAACGGATATCGTCCGATTCCGTTCTGGTCCTGGAATGATAAGCTGGAAGAAGAGGAAATCAGGACTCAGATCAGAGAATTGAAAGCAGGAGGAGCAGGCGGCTATTTTATGCATGCACGTTCCGGACTGAAAACGGAGTATCTGTCCGAGGAATGGTTTGAATGCATTTCGGCGGGGATAGATGAGGGTGCAAAGCAGGGGCTGCAGGCTTGGATTTATGATGAGGAAGGCTGGCCCAGCGGTTTTGCGGGAGGGCTTGTTCCTGCCATGAGTGAAGACTATCATGCCAAATACATATCCGCCTGCTGTGGAAAATCAATGGCGGAGCCGGACATGAAAAATGTTGCGTTCTGTTATGCTTTAAATGAACGGACTGGGGAGTACAGGAGAATCTCTCCGGATACGGATGATACCTGCGGAGAGAATGAAGTGCTGTTTGGGGTAATCAGGCATACCAATCCCTATTATGTGGATACGCTGAATAAGCGCGCCATTGAGGCTTTTCTGTCCTGTACCCACGAGGAGTATTACAAACGCTTCGGTGAAAAATTCGGGAATGCCATGTACGGCTTCTTTACGGATGAGCCCAGGCTTACCTGCAATAATTTCGGTGATCTGGCCTGGTCGGATGATTTGCCGGACGCTTTCCTTGAGGCGTACGGATACGACATCAGGGAGCATATTCCCGCGCTTTACAGGGCGTGCGGAAATTACCGGAAGGTACGGTATGATTTCTGGCGACTCGTCAGCAGGATGTTTACGGAAAACTATATGAAGACAATCTATGATTGGTGCGAGGCGCATCAGTGTAAGGTCACGGGACATATCATGATGGAGGAAAGCATTTTCAGTCAGATGACCAGTACTGCCGGTGTGATGCCGTTTTATGAGTATATGCATATTCCCGGAATCGACTGGCTGAGACGCAGGATTGATTCTCCCGTAATTGGCAAGCAGGTGGGAAGCGTTGCCTGCCAGCTGGGGAAAAAACAGGTGCTGACGGAGTCCTTTGCTCTTTGCGGCTGGGGTGTTTCCTTTGAAGAATTAAAGTGGATTGCGGAATGGCAGTTTGTGAACGGTGTCAACCAGATATGCCAGCATCTTATGGCGTATGATATCAAGGGCGTGCGGAAGAGAGATTATCCGCCCTCTCATTTTACCCAGCAGACCTGGTGGGATGAGGCGCATTTGTTCAACGATTACCTGGCCAGATTGTGTGTAGGTCTTTCCTACGGCGACCAGACGGCGGATGTTCTGCTGTTGCATCCCATGAGGAGCGGCTTCCTTGCCTTCGACGGTACCAGAACCGATGCGATAAAGTATCTGGACGATATGTTGATCAGAGCTTCGGAAAGCCTTTCCGGACAGCATGTAAGCTATCACTACGGAGATGAAACCATCATAGAAAAATATGGTGCTGTGGAGGCAGACAGATTCATCGTAGGAAGAATCGGCTACAGAACGGTGATTTTACCGGAGATGTATTCCATAGATGCCGTTACGGTAAGACTTTTGCTTGCCTTTGCTGAAAACGGCGGAACTATACTGAGTCTCGGAAAGCTGCCGGAATATACAGACGGCAAAGCGGAGGAACTGGAAAAGCTGATGACTTACGTGGAACCGGTTGACTACGGAAAAATCAGGAAAGTCATGGAAGAAAAGGGGCTGGTGAGTCTCAGCATCAGAGAAGCCGGAAAAGAAGTCGAGTATATATCCTATCAGCAAAGAAGCGGTGAGGATGGCAACATTTATTTTCTGGCAAACCACAGTCAGGAAAAGTCCGGTCGGGTGACGGTAGAGTTCATCGGACAAAAAGGACAGCTGTATGTGATGCAGGCCGAGACGGGAGAAATACAAAAATTCCCGTATCAGGTGAAAGAAAACGGTGTTGTCGCAACAGTTCCCTTTGAGCCCATGCAGTCCTGGATGTTTTATCTGAAAACAGATTCGGCGGCAGAAGGGTATGCGGCCGAGGAAGCAGCAAGGCAGGAAATTGCACTCGGGCAGGAATGGACAGTGGCAAAGCCCTTTACGAATGCGCTGACACTGGATTATTGTGATTATTGTGTAAACGGTGGGGAATGGCAGAGAGAAGTTCCGGTTATCAAGGTACAGGATGCGCTGCTCGCAAGAAGAGAGCCCTGTCAGGTGGAATTGAAATTCCGTTTCCGCACGGAGGTTGAGCCCACGGAACTGAAAGATTGTCGTCTGGTACTGGAGGATGCGGAAAAGTATGAAGTACAGGTGAATGGCTGCAAGGTTTCTACAGTACAGACGGGCTGGTGGAAGGATAAGGCATTTCGCACGGTATCCGTTCTGCCCTTTGTGAAGCGTGGTCAGAATGAGATCACGTTGTCTATTTTGTTTGAACAGCCTCAGAAGGTTTACGACGTTCTGTTCGGTGAGAATGTATATGAAACGGAGAAGAACAAAATCACCTACGGCATAGAAATAGAGAGTATCTACCTCGTCGGTGATTTCGGGGTATATTCGGAGAAGCCATTCCGGGAAGCGGAGAGAAATGCGCTTCTGACAGAGGGATCCTTTGTCATAAAGCCGGCACCGAAGCAGTTCTCTTCCCTGGAACTGACACAGCAGGGCTGCCTGTTCCTTGCGGATCGGATTGTCCTTTCGCAGAAGATGCAGATACGGAAGGAAGCCGGAAAACGACAAATTTTGAAGCTGGGCAGGCAGCAGGCACAGCTCGTTAATGTCTATGTGAACGGAAAACTCGTAAAGCATTCCCTGTGGGCACCATACGAGGCAGATATCACTGAGGCTGCCCTGGAGGGAGAGAATGAAATTGTGCTTGAGATTTTTGCCTCCAACAGAAACCTTTTGGGTCCCCATCATCATATCGACGGCGAGTGCTATAATGTGGGTCCGGAGAGCTTTACAGGCAAATGGAGCTGGGTGGAGAGAAAGTCGGAAGCGGATGCAACCGATATTTCGGATCGTGACAAGAGTTACTGGACGGATACCTATAGCTTTATCAGGCTGGGACTGGAGTGAGAATTTATGGATAAGCTAAGTTACGAATACAGAGACTTGGTTTTCCGGTATATCGAGGAAAATGTCAATACTGTATTGAAAGAGCCGGTAAGCTTTATCCGGTTTCCGTTTATCGATCCGGGCTCCGTTTACGACGGAAATGTATGGGACTGGGATACCTTCTGGTCTGTATACGGGTTCCTTCCTCTGACGGAACAGTTTAGTGACAGTACGTTAAAGAAGCGGATTGTAGAGCATGCCAAGGGAAATGTATATAATTTTTTCGACCATCAGCTGGAGGACGGCTATATTCCCATGATGATTGAGGTGGGACAGTGGAAAGAAGCTTATCTGAACATGCGGCATAAGGAGAAGGTTCAGATGAATATGCACAAGCCCTTTCTCTGTCAGCAGATTTGTCTGATCAGCGATTACATTGGGGACTATTCCTGGGCAGCGGATAAAACGGAACAGCTGGATAAATATTTTGAACGGTATCGGGAGGACTATTTTAACAAAAACTGCGGTCTCTATGTCTGGTGTGACGATATCATGATAGGTATGGACAACGACCCGGCAAGCTTTGGACGACCGAAATATTCCACCGCTAATATTTTTCTGAACAGTTTTATGGTGCGTGAATTAACATGCATGGCAAAAATACTGCGGCAGCTGGGGCAGGGCGAGGAGAAAGCGAAAGGCTTTGAAAATTCCGCGGCAGAACTTGTGTCATGTATTCAGGAGGAAATGTACGATAAAAGGGACAGATTCTTCTACTCGGTGGATGTGGACATCTGCACCAGAAAATATGACTGGTTTCATCAGGGACTGGGCGTTTTCTGGAAGACACTTCCAATCAAGATACGCACATGGTCCGGCTTTCTGCCAATGTGGGAGGGTTTTGCCACAGAGGAACAGGCGGCGGAACTGGTAAAGCATTATCATGACGAGTCAACCTTCCACAGTGATTACGGAGTAACAACACTGGCGAAGGATGAAAAGATGTTTGATCTGTCCGTAACCAATAATCCTTCCAACTGGCTGGGACCTATCTGGCTGGTGGCAAATTATCTGGTATTCCGCGGAATGCTGAACTACGGCTATGTGGAGGAAGCGGAAGAAATCTGCAGAAATTCACTGAAGCTTTTAGGCGAGGATTTGAAAAAAACAGGAAGCATGCATGAATATTACAATCCTTTTACCGGGGACCCCATTATGAACGGGGGGTTCATTAACTGGAATATCCTTGTCCTGAATATGGTGAGTGAATTGGAAGAAATGGGGAATTGCCCAAATTATGAAAACCGAAAAATGAATCATGGAAGTATAGTGCCACAAGGAGAAAAATGATATGGAAGTGAAAAGGAAAAGAACCGGAAAAGAATGGTTGATTGCAGGAGCGTGCGTAATCATACTTTTGGGCACGATGATTCTTTGGCAAGCAGGTGTTTTCGGTGTGACGAAGAGCGGGCTGGAGAAGAATGCGCGGGAAGCTATGAAAGTAGATAATATGTGGGAGAATGCACAGGCGGTAAATGAGGATTTGAGTGCCATACTTTTTTACAGTCCAGGACGAGAGAACTGTACATATGCAATTTACCTGAATCGCGATGGATTCTCTTTTGGTTATTTTTTGCGGGAGAGCGGTATGGGACCATACATAGAAGAGGGTGTGCAGGAAATTATTTATGAAGATAAGGGAATTGCTTTGCTGTCCATGAATGTGGATGGTATCAGCAGGATAGTGTCAGATAACGGGACGATTCAAGTGAATCCTGAGGAACCTTTTGTGGCAGTGTTCCCGGCGGACTGCGGTAAAATTACACTATATGATGCGGATGGCAATATAGTTGAAGGAAAGCTGTATGACAGATATACCGGATAAAAATGGGCAGAACATAAAAATTACAATGCGATAACCGGATTATGATACGCGAAACCAAAACATATTGAAAACTGAAACACCGCTATCGGCTATCCGAAAGCGGTGCTTCTTCTTTCCCTAACAAGGGAAAAATCACAGCAATCCGGCCTTTATCAGACGTTTCCGCACCTGGAAACCTACGGCCATGGCAATAATCAGCTTAATCAGATCGCCTGGAATATAGGGAAGGACACCTATGGCAAGCGCTTCTGTAAAAGTCTTTTCCAACTGATACCCGAGCCAGATGGTACCGAACAGATAGCAGACTGCGGTACCGAGAATCATGCCGAGAAAGTATATAGGTAACTTCTGACCGAACTTATCTACGAAGAACCCGCAGATAAGAGCCATGAAAATGTATCCGATAATGTATCCGCCTGTGGGCCCGAACAGCTTCCCGGGACCTGCCGTAAAGCTTGCGAAGACAGGAACTCCCACAAGCCCAAGAAGAATATAAATGATTACACTCAGGGTACCCAGCTTCATACCGAGGACGGACATGACAAAATAGATTGCCAAGGTTCCGAGAGAGATGGGAACGGGACTGACTGGAATATTCAGGGCGAGAGGACCTAATACACAGATAACAGCAGCCATCAGACCGACAAGTGCCAGTTGTTTTACATTGAATTTCATTTTTTATACCTCACTGTATTATATTGTTAACCTTGCACAACATAAGGTTCACAATTGAAAAGTATATAGTATGAATAAAAGAATGTCAACTCTAAAATAGTTGGAAAGGGATTAAAGTAGGGAGAGGAGAGCATTTATGTCAAAAAGACATCCCAATCGTTTTAAAGTTAAGAAAATATTTTCTTCGTTGCTTCTGTCATATGGGGCATTGCTGATGGTACCCTTCCTGATTGTATTTATATTAGTTGGTTTCTGGGATACCAGCACGGAGAATTACTATAAGGAGATTATGAATAACAATCTGACAGAAGGGCGGATGGCTTTTGAAAAAAGATTGGATGTGCTTCATGCAGGTGCCTTTTCCATGCATAATTAATACATTGGGATTATCCGTTTACGGAATTGTGATTGGCATTTTCCCGCCTATCATTCTGGCAATTGCACTGAATTATGTCCGCATAAAATGGTTTGGGAAGACTGTACAGATGGTTACCTATATGCCTTACTTTATCTCGACAGTGTTGATTGTTGGTATCCTGACTCAGATGCTGTCTTTAACGGGACCGGTGAATCATCTGATTCAGTCTCTGGGAGGGGAGGCAATCCATTTTATGGGAGATCCAAAGCTCTTTAAGACATTGTATGTCTTTTCGGATGTATGGCAGAAGACAGGATACAATGCAGTTATCTATATTTCTGCTTTGGCAGCGGTAGACCAGGAACTGCACGAGGCGGCTACGGTGGATGGCGCAAATATCTGGCAGCGCATCCGCTATATCGATATTCCAAGCATTCTTCCTACGGCGGTTATTCTGCTGATTATGTCCTGCGGACATATCCTGACCATCGGTTATGAAAAGGTACTCCTGTTACAGAATGATTTGAATATGGCAACTTCGGACATCATCTCCACTTATGTGTACAGAATCGGTCTGACTTCCATGCAGTACAGCTATTCTACCGCTATCGGTATTTTCCAGTCACTGGTATCCCTGGTGCTGTTGCTGGTAGTAAACAAAATATCAGACAAAGTATCTGAGACCAGTCTGTTCTAGGAGGTGAGAGGATGAAAAGAAAGGCGAACAGCAATAAGATATTCTATGTAGTAAACACAATATTTCTGACTTTCTGTTTTTTGATAATCGCGTTGCCGATTTTGAATGTAATTGCATCTTCCCTGTCTACTCCCAGTGCGGTCATACGTGGTCAGGTATCCTTTTGGCCAAAAGGATTCAATATAGATGCGTATCTGCAGATTTTTTCAAATAAAATGCTGCTGACGGGATATAAGAATTCTATTATATATACGGTTGTAGGAACCTGTGTGAACATTATTATGACTGTACTTGCTGCGTACCCTTTGTCCGTAAAGGATTTTGTTGGAAGAAAGGTGTTCACATCGCTATTCATTTTTGTTATGATATTTACAGCACCATTGATTCCTACATACTTAAATATTAAGAACCTGAAACTGCTGGACAGTATGTGGGCATTGGTTTTGCCAGGTGCCATTTCTGTCTACAATATGATTATTGCAAGAACCTATTTTCAGAACAGCATTCCGGGGGAGATGTTGGAATCGGCAAGACTTGATGGATGTGATGATGTGAAGATCCTGACGAGGATGGTACTTCCTTTGTCGAAGTCTATTTTGGCTGTGCTGGTACTGTATTATGCAGTGTCGCACTGGAATTCCTATTTTGATGCGTTTATCTATCTGTCTTCAGACACAAAGTTTACGCTTCAGGTTGTACTGAGAAATATCATGAGTTCCGTTAAGGCACTGGAGGATATGGCGGCAACAGCAGAACAAAGTATACGCGCTGCTACAATTGAGGTATTGAAATATGCTGTTATAGTGTTCGGCAGCATTCCGCTGATTGTTCTGTATCCGTTTGTACAGAAGCATTTTGTTAAGGGTGTTATGATTGGATCTGTAAAGGGATAATGTCGAGAGACAGCGAAGGCAAAAGGAGAGTTTGGAAATGGAAAAATGGACCGGAGAGAAACTACATATCAGTGAAAATAAAAAATATCTGATGGAAGGTGAGACTCCCTTTTTCTGGCTGGGCGATACAGCATGGCTGATGCTCCAGAAGCTGGACGAGGAGGAGATGCGAACATATCTCAGGAATCGTAAGGAGAAGGGCTATAATGTGATACAGACGGTTCTGGTACATACTTTGCCCGGAGTGTCGGAGAGCGGTTGCTCGCTTGCTCCCGGAATGAAAAATGTAACGGAAAAAGCGTATTGGGAGTTTGTGGAGAAAGCCCTTGACATGGCGCAGGAAATGGGGCTTTATCTGGGGTTGCTGCCGGCTTGGGGTTCTCTGGTGAAGGATGGCATACTGAATGAAAAGAATATAGAAGAATATGCGGAGTTCCTGGGAAGCCGTTTTGAAAAGCGTCCCAACATCATCTGGATTCTGGGCGGTGATGTGCGTGGAGATGCAGGTCCTGAGGTATTCCGGAGAGAAGCGGAAATACTCAAAAAACACAATCCGGAGAGACTGATTACTTATCATCCCTTTGGAAGAACTTCCTCTTCTTTATGGTTTCATGAGGAAAAGTGGCTTGATTTCAACATGTATCAGTCCGGACACAGGAGATATGATCAGGCATCCCTGGGAGAATGGGATGACAATGCGGGAAAGGAAACCTTCTTTGGGGAGGACAGCTGGAGATATGTAGAACGCGATTTTTCGTATGGCACCATGAAGCCGACTTTGGACGGTGAGCCCTCCTATGAAGGTATTCCACAGGGACTGCATAATCCCAGAAATCCCTACTGGGAGGAATGGGATGTGAGACGCTATGCGTACTGGTCGGTGTTTGCAGGTGCGGCGGGACATACCTACGGAAGCAATGCAATCATGCAGTTTTATACTGAAAAAGAGGGTAAAGGGGCCTACGGAGTCCGTGAAAGCTGGATGGATGCACTGCATCATCCCGGTTCTGCGCAGCTTCGCTATCTGAAGGAATTGATGGAAAGCGTGGATTTTGTGAATGGCAAGGCAGATGACAGTATGCTCTTGTTCGGGCAGAAGGAAAGGTATCATCGGATTGCCGTGTTTGCGGGAGAGGATTATGTCTTCTGCTATGACTATAATGGAGACGAATTCCTGCTGAATCTGGAAAAGTATATGGACAAGCCTATGGATGCGTACTGGATGAATCCGCAGGATGGCACTTACAGCTATATTGCTACTTTGCAGGGCGTGAAAAAATGGCTGGCAAGTCCTGTGGCGAGAAAAGACAAGGCGAATGACTGGGTGCTGGTGCTGCGGGCGGCGCGTTAAGCCCTGTGAAGGCAGTCTGGAAGAAAGCGCAAAATGCAGCCTGAAGAGAATAGAAAAGTTATGATTGCTAAAAAACGTAGCAAAGAATCAACAATTAGGAGCGCAGTGTGATATGGAAAGAGCGGAAAAAATAATTGATTTTCATGTTCATCCCTTTGACAACCCCAAATATAGTCTGAATATGTATCCGGAAAGCTATGAGGCGGATGCCGCGACCTTAAAGAGACAACTGGCGGATGCCGGGATTACACATATTTGCGGCAGTGTTTTGAATTTGGGGTATCGGCCGGACGGCTTTGAAAGCCTGAAAGCATTGAACCGGGAAGCACTCCGATTACGGGAGCAAATGGGAGAATTTTATACGCCGGGATTTCATATCCACCCGGCATTTGTCAGAGAATCCTGTGATGAAATAGAATTTATGCACAGTCAGGGTGTGCGCCTGATAGGGGAACTGGTTCCGTACATGCATGCGTGGGGTGAATTTGAAGAGAAAAACTGGATGGAAATAATGGATGTGGCGGAGCAGTATCATATGATTTGCTCTTATCATACGCCCTTCGACTATAATATGAACAAAATGCTGCAGAGCCATCCGGGCATTACCTTTGTGGCAGCGCATCCGGGAGACAAAGAAAGAGTTTATGCATGGCCTGAAATGCTGAAAGCACATTCCAATCTGTGCCTTGATCTTTCGGGAACGGGCTTGTTCCGGTTTGGTATGTTGAAATATCTGGTTCATAAGGTGGGAGCGGAAAGGATTCTGTTCGGCACGGATTATCCTATCTGCAATCCGCGAATGTATGTGGAAGCAGTGTATGGAGAAGAGTATCAGGTAAATAACTCGCCTGCCCGAAAAAGTATCGCCACCTGATAGAGGTGG
>CAMEDC010000052.1 GCA_945913255.1 uncultured Lachnospiraceae bacterium | reverse complement strand
AGGAAAGGAGCAGACAAATGGGACAGAAAGTTAATCCTCATGGCTTAAGAGTCGGAGTAATTAAAGATTGGGATTCCAAGTGGTACGCTGAGAATGAGTTCGCTGATTATCTTGTAGAGGACTATAACATCAGAAAGTATCTGAAGAAGAAGTTATACAGCGCAGGTGTTTCTAAGATTGAAATCGAAAGAGCATCTGACAGAGTAAGAGTAATCATTCACACTGCTAAGCCCGGTGTAATCATCGGTAAGGGCGGTGCAGAAATTGAAGTTACCAAGGCTGAACTGGCAAAGATGACCGGTAAAAAGGTTCTGGTTGACATCAAGGAGATTAAGAGACCTGACAGAGATGCTCAGCTGGTTGCTGAGAACATCGCTCAGCAGCTCGAGAATCGTGTTTCTTTCAGACGTGCGATGAAGTCCTGCATGGGCAGAACCATGAAGTCCGGAGCACTTGGTATCAAGACCTGTTGTGCAGGCCGTCTTGGCGGAGCTGATATTGCACGTTCCGAGTTCTACAGCGAGGGCACCATTCCTCTTCAGACTCTGAGAGCAGATATCGACTACGGCTTCGCAGAAGCTGATACCACTTATGGTAAGGTAGGAGTTAAGGTTTGGATTTACAAGGGCGAAATACTTCCTACAAAGGGAAATCAGATGGAAGGGAGCGATAAATAATCATGTTAATGCCGAAGAGAGTAAAACGTCGTAAACAGTTCCGTGGTACCATGACCGGTAAGGCAATGAGAGGCAACACTCTTACTTACGGTGAGTATGGTCTGGTAGCACTGGAGCCTTGCTGGATTAAATCAAACCAGATTGAGGCAGCACGTATTGCGCTTACCCGTTATACAAAGCGTACAGGTCAGGTATGGATTAAGATCTTCCCTGACAAGCCCGTTACAGCAAAACCTGCTGAAACCCGTATGGGTTCCGGTAAGGGTACTCTGGAGTACTGGGTAGCAGTTGTGAAACCCGGACGCGTTATGTTTGAGATTGCCGGTGTTCCTGAAGATCAGGCAAAGGAGGCACTGCGTCTTGCAATGCATAAGCTTCCCTGCAAGTGTAAAATCGTTTCTAAGGCAGATTTGGAAGGCGGTGTAGAATAATGAAATCTAATAAGTTTGTAGAAGAATTAAAGAACAAGTCCGTTGAGGAACTGAACCAGGAGCTTGTTTCTGCAAAAAAAGAACTTTTCAATTTGAGATTCCAGAACGCAACCAATCAGCTGGATAATACTGCAAGAATCAAGGAAGTAAGAAAGAACATTGCACGTATTCAGACAGTTATCACCGAGAAGGCAAGAGCATAAGCGTATCGCCTGGTGGCGAGAGGAAAGGAGTAAAGTCGTGGAAGAAAGAAATTTAAGAAAAGTGCGTACTGGTAAGGTTACCAGTAATAAGATGGATAAAACTATTGTTGTAGCTATCGAAGAGCATGTAAAGCATCCCCTTTACAAAAAGGTCGTGAAGAGAACCTACACGCTGAAGGCTCATGACGAGAACAACGAGTGTAACATCGGAGATATCGTTAAGGTTATGGAAACAAGACCTCTGTCCAAGGACAAGAGATGGAGACTTGTTGAAATCGTAGAAAGAGTGAAGTAATTAACCGTAATTGACGGTAAGGAGGAAAATCATGGTTCAGCAGGAAACAAGACTGAAGGTTGCTGATAACACCGGTGCGAAAGAGTTGCTTTGCATCCGCGTTATGGGCGGCTCTACAAGAAGATATGCACAGATTGGCGATGTGATTGTTGCTTCCGTTAAAGATGCAACACCAGGCGGCGTTGTAAAGAAGGGTGATGTTGTTAAGGCAGTGGTTGTTCGTTCCGTAAAGGGCGCACGCCGCAAGGATGGTTCTTATATCAAGTTTGATGAGAATGCAGCAGTAATCATCAAGGATGACAAGACACCCAGAGGAACCCGTATTTTTGGGCCGGTAGCAAGAGAACTTCGTGAAAAACAGTTCATGAAGATTGTATCTCTGGCTCCCGAAGTATTATAAGGAGGTGCCATATGTCCACATTAAAGATTAAGAAGGGTGATACCGTTAAGGTAATCGCCGGTAAAGATTGCAATACAGAGGGAAAGGTAATTTCCGTAGATGCCAAGAACGGCAAGGTAGTTGTTGAGGGCGTAAACATGGTTACAAAGCATGCAAAGCCTTCTCAGGCTAATCCCAACGGCGGTATCATTCAGAAGGAAGCTCCTATTGATATCTCAAACGTTATGCTTGTCTTCAAGGGCAAGGCAACCAGAGTTGGCTTCAAGATGGACGGCGACAAGAAAGTTCGTTTTGCTAAGGCAACCGGCGAAGTAATTGACTAATCAATAGGAAGGAGGAAACAAAACATGGCTAGATTAAAAGATTTTTACTATGATGAAATCGTAGAAGCTATGACGAAGAAGTTTGGCTATAAAAATGTTATGGAAGTTCCCAAGCTTGATAAGATTGTCATCAACATGGGTGTCGGCGAAGCAAAGGAGAACGCTAAGGTTCTTGAGAATGCAGTAGCTGATATGGAAGCAATCACCGGACAGAAGGCAGTTCTGACCAAGGCAAAGGGCTCTGTAGCAAACTTCAAGATTCGTGAAGGTATGGCTATCGGATGTAAGACCACTCTCCGCGGTGAGAAGATGTATGAGTTCCTTGATCGTCTCGTGAACCTGGCATTGCCTCGTGTACGTGACTTCAGAGGTGTCAATCCCAACGCGTTCGACGGCAGAGGAAACTATGCTCTCGGTATTAAGGAGCAGTTCATCTTCCCTGAGATTGAGTATGATAAGATTGATAAGACCAGAGGTATGGATATTATTTTCGTAACTACTGCAAAAACCGATGAAGAGGCACGCGAGTTGTTGACACTGTTTAACATGCCTTTCGCGAAATAATAAGGAGGTAAATTTCTCATGGCTAAGACATCAATGAAAATTAAACAGCAGCGCAAGCCTAAGTTCTCTACACAGGCTTACACACGTTGCAAAATTTGTGGTCGTCCCCACGCTTACTTAAGAAAGTATGGCATTTGCAGAGTTTGCTTCCGCGAATTGGCCTACAAGGGAGAAATCCCCGGCGTGAAGAAGGCAAGCTGGTAAGGAAGGAGGAAGAAAACAATGGCAATGAGTGATCCTATCGCAGATATGCTTACAAGAATCCGTAATGCAAATACTGCTAAGCATGATACAGTTGATGTACCCGCTTCCAAGATGAAGCTGGCTATCGCACAGATTCTTCTGGATGAAGGATATATAAGCAAGTATGATATAATCGAGGATGGTAACTTTAAGACCATTCATATTACCCTGAAGTACGGCGCAGACAAGAATGAGAAGATTATCTCCGGTATTAAGAGAATCTCCAAGCCCGGTCTTCGTGTGTACGCAGGCAAGGAAGAGCTGCCCAAAGTACTCGGCGGCCTGGGCATTGCAATTATTTCCACCAACCAGGGTGTTATCACCGATAAAAAGGCTCGCGAGCTGCAAGTTGGAGGCGAGGTTTTAGCATTTGTTTGGTAAAACAAAGCTAAAACCGAAAGCAATAAAATAAAGCACTGAATATATCAGGTAACAATAAATTTTTCTATAAAATATAGGAGGTACGGGCATGTCACGTATAGGTAGAATGCCAATCGCAATTCCTGCAGGCGTAACTGTAGAAGTTGCAGAAAATAACAAAGTGACCGTTAAAGGTCCTAAGGGTACTCTTGAGAGAGTTTTACCCGCTGAGATGGAGATTAAGGTTGAAGGCGCCGAGGTACTGGTAAGCAGACCCAACGATCTGAAGAAGATGAAGTCTCTTCATGGTCTGACCAGAACCCTGATCCACAACATGGTAGTAGGTGTTACCGAGGGATTTGAGAAGAAGCTGGAAGTAAACGGTGTTGGTTACAGAGCTGCAAAGAGCGGTAAGAAGCTGACCCTGAACCTTGGTTATTCTCACCCCGTTGAGATGGAAGATCCCGAAGGTATTGAAACTGTCGTTGACGGACAGAACATCATTATCGTAAAGGGTATTGACAAAGAAAAAGTTGGCCAATTCGCAGCTGAAATCAGAGACAAGAGAAGACCTGAGCCTTATAAGGGCAAGGGTATCAAGTATGCCGATGAGACAATCAGACGTAAAGTTGGTAAGACTGGTAAGAAATAACAGATAAGGAGAGTATGAAGATGGTTAGCAAGGAATCAAGAAAAGAAGTTCGTGTTAAAAAGCACATGAGAATTCGTAACCGCTTCAGTGGTACTGCTGAAAGACCTCGTCTTGCAGTATTCAGAAGCAATAATCATATGTATGCTCAAATTATCGACGATACAGTTGGGAATACATTAGTATCCGCTTCCACTCTTGAAAAAGAGATTAAGGCAGAGCTTACAAAGACCAATAACGTTGATGCAGCAGCATACCTGGGAACCGTCATTGCAAAGCGTGCAATGGAAAAGGGCATCAAGGAAGTTGTTTTTGACAGAGGTGGCTTTATATACCAGGGTAAAGTCGCAGCATTAGCTGAGGCAGCCAGAGAAGCTGGCCTGGAATTCTAGGAAAGGAAGAGGAATACACCATGAAACACACAATCATAGATGCAAGCCAGTTAGAATTGACTGATAAGGTTGTTACCATCAAGCGTGTAACTAAGACCGTTAAAGGTGGACGTAACATGCGTTTCACTGCTCTGGTAGTAGTAGGTGACGGAAACGGCCACGTTGGTGCAGGCCTGGGTAAGGCAGTAGAAATTCCCGAAGCAATCCGCAAGGGAAAGGAAGATGCAATGAAGCATATCGTTACAGTTGTATTGGATGAGAACAATTCCATTACACATGATTTCATCGGTAAGTATGGTTCTGCAAACGTTCTGCTGAAGAAGGCTCCCGAAGGTACCGGTATCATCGCAGGTGGTCCTGCCCGTGTGGTATGTGAGCTTGCTGGTATCAAGAATATCCGTACCAAGTCTCTCGGATCTAACAACAAGCAGAATGTTGTTCTTGCAACAATCACCGGCTTAAGTCAGCTGAAAGCTCCTGAAGAGGTAGCTAAGAGCCGTGGCAAGTCCGTTGAAGAAGTGTTAGCATAAATGCGGAAGGAGAACAACAATGGCAGATAAGAAGTTAAAGATTACTTTGGTAAAGTCCACTATCGGCGCTGTACCGAAGAATAAGGCAATCGTTGAATCTATGGGACTTCGCAAAGTTGGTAAGTCCGTAATACTTCCTGATAATGATGCTACAAGAGGACAGATTCGTCAGGTTGGCCATTTATTGAAAGTTGAAGAAGCATAACAGACAAGGAGGTGTTAGAAATGGAATTATCCAATTTAAGACCCGCAGAAGGTTCCAAGCACAGCGATAATTTTAGAAGAGGCCGTGGACATGGTTCAGGAAACGGCAAGACTGCAGGTAAAGGACACAAAGGTCAGAAGGCTCGTTCCGGAGCACCCAGACCCGGTTTCGAAGGTGGACAGATGCCTTTGTACAGACGTCTTCCCAAGAGAGGCTTTACCAATAGAAACACAAAGGAAATCGTTGCTATCAATCTGAGCGCTCTTGAGCGTTTTGAGGATGGCGCAACAGTAGATGTAAATGCATTAGTTGAAGCTGGTGTTGTTAAGAATCCCAGAGATGGCGTAAAGATACTCGGAAACGGAGAACTTACCAAAAAGCTCAATGTTAAGGTAGACGCATTCAGTGCATCTGCAAAGGAAAAGATTGAGGCTCTTGGTGGAACAGCAGAGGTGATGTAATGCTTACAACACTGAAAAACGCATTCAAAATGAAAGAGATTAGAGACAAGATTTTATTTACCTTCGCCATGCTGGTTGTGATCCGTATCGGGTCACAACTGCCTGTGCCGGGTGTAAACGGCGAGTATTTCCAAAGCTGGTTTGCTGCTCAGTCTGATGGTGCGTTCAGTTTCTTTGATGCGATTACAGGTGGTTCCTTTATCAATATGTCAATTTTGGCATTGAATATCACGCCGTACATTACTTCTTCCATTATCATGCAGCTGCTCACAATTGCAATTCCCAAGCTTGAAGAAATGCAGCGTGACGGTGAAGATGGAAGAAAGAAGATTGTATCTATCACCAGATATGTAACCGTTGGATTGGCGCTGATTCAGTCCACAGCAATGGCTGTCGGCTTCGGCCGTCAGGGTCTGTTGACAGACTTTAATGCATTGAGTGTTATCTGTGCTGTTGCCACATTGACGGCAGGTAGTGCATTCCTGATGTGGGTAGGTGAGAGAATTACCGAAAAGGGAATCGGAAACGGTATCTCTATCGTTCTGGTAATCAACATCATTTCCAGATTGCCTGAGGATCTGGGCAATCTGTTCGAGCAGTTTGTGTTCGGAAAAGCTCCCGCAACTGCAATTTTGGCTGCGGTGATTATCTTTGCAATCATTATTGCGATGGTTGTGCTGGTTATCATCCTGAATGATGGAGTCCGCAGGATTCCTGTTCAGTATGCAAATAAGGTTCAGGGAAGAAAAATGGTGGGCGGTCAGACCTCCAACATTCCTTTGAAGGTGAATACCTCCGGCGTTATCCCTGTTATCTTTGCGCAGTCCCTGATGCAGTTCCCGATTATCATTTCTTCTTTTGTTGGATATTCGGGCACCGGTGTATGGAGTGAAATTTTAAAGTACTTAAATTCCGGTTACTGGTGTAAACCCAGTCAGATAAAGTATTCTGTCGGATTGCTGGTATATATTGTATTGATTATTTTCTTTGCATATTTCTATACATCCATTACCTTTAATCCGCTGATGATTGCCGATAATATGAAGAAGCAGGGTGGATTTATTCCCGGTATCAGACCCGGAAAACCTACCAGTGATTATCTGAACAAGGTATTGAATTACATTGTATTTATCGGGGCAGTTGGTCTGACGGTTATTGCAGTACTTCCCTACATCTTCAGTGGTGTATTTAATGCAAGTGTATCTTTTGGCGGTACCAGCTTGATTATTATTGTCAGCGTTGTACTTGAGACTGTGAAACAGCTGGAATCTCAGATGCTCGTGCGTAACTACAAGGGATTTTTGGAGAAGTAAAGCTTCCAAAGTGATAAATCGCGCAGGTTTCCTGCGCGATTTCTTTATTTTATGTTGCAAACTTTGCATAAAGTAGTTAAAATAGAAGTGTTGGATTTTACTGGATATACGCCTGCCCACGGATTGGGGGACAGACAGGAATGGAGACTGAAATGAAAATTATCATGTTAGGAGCGCCCGGCGCGGGAAAAGGAACTCAGGCAAAAATGATTGCGGAAAAATACGGAATTCCCCATGTGTCAACAGGAGATATTTTCCGTGCAAATATTAAAAACGGTACTGAACTTGGAATGGAAGCGAAGAAGTATATGGATCAGGGGCTTCTGGTGCCTGATGAGCTGACTGTAAAAATTCTTCTTGACAGAGTTGCGCAGGAAGATTGTAAGAACGGATATGTGCTGGACGGATTCCCGAGAACCATTCCTCAGGCTGAAGTGCTGGATGAGGCGCTGACAAAGCTTGATGAGAAGATTGATTATGCAGTCAATGTTGATGTTCCCGATGAAAACATCGTTAAGAGAATGTCTGGCAGACGTGCCTGCTTAAAGTGCGGCGCAACTTATCATGTGGAACATATTCCGCCTAAGAGAGAAGGAATTTGTGATGTTTGCGGCAGTGAACTTGTACTTCGGGATGATGATAAGCCGGAGACAGTATTGAACCGTCTGAAGGTGTATCATGAGCAGACACAGCCGCTGATTGATTTTTACACTGCAAAGGGTGTTTTGAAGACAGTAGACGGCACTGTGGATATGAAAGACGTATTTACAGCTATTGTGAATATTTTGGGTTAATTGAAATGGGAATAATAATTAAGACAGAAGAACAGATAGAATTAATCCGGGAGTCCTGCAGATTGCTTTCCATAGTACATAAGGAACTGGAAGAGTATATTCGCCCCGGTATTTCCACAAAAGATATTGACATCATGGGTGACCAGCTGATTCGAAAACTCGGAGGTATCCCCAATTTCTTGCATTACAATGGTTATCCGGCAAGCATCTGCGTTTCCGTAAATGATGAGGTAGTACATGGAATTCCGAATAAACATCGTATTTTGCAGGAAGGTGACATTGTAAGCCTGGATGCAGGCATGATTTATAAAGGCTATCATTCCGATGCAGCCAGAACCCATGGAGTTGGACAGATTAGCAGTGAAGCGCAGCAGCTGATTGATGTGACACGAGAGAGCTTTTTTGCAGGTATAAAGATGGCGAAGGCAGGAAATCATCTATATGATATTTCCAATGCGATTGCAGCCTATGTAAAACCCTTTGGCTACGGCATTGTCCGTGACCTGGTGGGGCATGGTGTCGGAACAAAGCTTCATGAGGATCCACAGATACCGAATTTTGCACAATTCAAAAGAGGACCTAAGCTTCGCGCCGGAATGACGCTTGCCGTAGAACCCATGATTAATATGGGCGGAGCGGATGTGGAATGGCTGGATGATGACTGGACTGTGGTGACAGAGGACGGTTCTCTTTCTGCACACTATGAAAACACCATCCTGATTACCGAGGATGGCGAGCCCGAAATCCTGACGCTCTATTAAATATAGAAGAAAACAGGAGAAGTTATGATAGGACAGTTTGTAATCTCCAGAGCAGGCCATGATAAGGATATGGTTTATGTGATTGTGGCTGAGGAGGGAGACTTTGTATATGTATCCGACGGCCGCCTGAAACTTCCGAAAAACCCTAAGAAGAAGAGAAGAAAACATGTGCAGACAGTTAACAGAACTGTGGAGGACGCACTACTTAGGAGAATGGTGGCGGGAGAAACAGTGGAACCTGAGGCAATCAGATATGCCATAAAACAATATAATAAGGAATAAACATGTTTATAGTGGAGGAAATGTATGTCAAAAAGTGATGTAATTGAAATCGAAGGAACCGTTGTGGAGAAGCTGCCCAATACCATGTTTCAGGTGGAACTGGAGAATGGACACCGTGTACTTGCGCATATCAGCGGCAAGTTGCGTCAGAATTTCATCCGTATTCTTCCCGGTGACAAGGTAACACTGGAATTGTCTCCTTACGATTTGAGCAAGGGACGTATTATCTGGAGAGATAAGTAATTAAAAATATCTCAGTTCGAACAAGACATAATAAGAATATAAAAAAGTGAAAGAATCTTTACGATAGGGGTTGCCAAGTGGCAACCCCTATGTTATAATATAAAACGGTCTTTTTTGAAAGGAGGGTTTAAGATGAAGGTTAGATCATCCGTAAAACCAATTTGCGAAAAGTGCAAAATCATCAAGAGAAAAGGACGCATCAGAGTAATCTGCGAGAATCCGAAGCATAAGCAGAGACAGGGATAATCACCGCTTGTTTTGCCTGAAATCAGGTGAATGAGTTAAGTGAGTTCTTGTCCGGTTTTTATGTGCGGCTGAACCAATGGAATGTGTCCGGCTTATGTATTTTGCAAATGAGTCCGGAACATGTGCATTGATTATCATAGAACTGGGATAGAGCTTACAGGAGATTACTTCTTGATACTGTTTCTATCGGAACAGACAGATCGGATGCAAGTCCGATTGGGTGAAAGCCCCAATCAATTAGTAACAGGAGACAGTACCCACAAACAGACCAAAAGGGTGCGGAAAAAGTCTCTCCGCGAAAGCGGATGCAAGGCACCGACAAACGGTGTATATGTACAGGAAAAAAGTACATGGAAAATGGAGGAAATGTAAATGGCTCGTATCGCAGGTGTTGACTTACCTAGAGAGAAACGAATTGAAATCGGTTTGACCTATGTCTATGGAATCGGCAGACCTACCGCCAACAAGATTTTGGCAGAAGCAGGCGTAAATCCCGATACCAGAGTTAGAGACATTACCGATGACGAAGTAAAGAAGATGACCGAAGCTATCGAGAAGCTTGGCGTTATGGTAGAAGGTGACCTGAGACGTGAAGTTGCTCTGAATATCAAGAGACTTCAGGAAATCGGCTGCTATCGTGGTATCCGTCATCGTAAGGGACTTCCTGTTCGTGGACAGAATACCAAGAACAATGCAAGAACTCGTAAGGGTCCTAAGAGAACCGTTGCGAACAAAAAGAAGTAATTTAAAAAGGTTCCATATGATAAAGGAGCCCGCAGCGTAACTGTAAAAAGGGATCGTTCCGATTCCTATCAATGAGAAAGTAGGTTAGTTTAAAAATGGCTAAACAGGTTGCAAAAAAAGTAACAAAGAAGCGCGTTAAGAAAAACGTTGAACGCGGACAGGCACATATTCAGTCTTCTTTTAACAATACCATTGTTACATTGACAGATACTGAAGGTAATGCTCTCAGCTGGGCAAGTGCCGGTGGTCTGGGATTTAGAGGTTCAAGGAAATCTACTCCGTATGCTGCACAGATGGCAGCAGAGACAGCTACAAAGGCTGCTTTGGTACACGGACTGAAATCCGTTGACGTATTTGTAAAGGGTCCCGGTTCGGGACGTGAGGCTGCTATCAGAGCACTCTCTGCAAGCGGTCTTGAAGTAATCAGTATTTGTGATGTAACACCCGTTCCTCATAACGGATGCCGTCCTCCTAAGCGCAGAAGAGTTTAGTTGAGGAGTAACACATTATAGGTTGGAAGAAGGTACCCGGCATGTCCGTGGTATTGTAAACATCAAATTAAAGGAGAAAATTAAAATGGCAGTAAATCGCGTACCCGTATTAAAAAGATGTCGTTCCCTGGGCCTTGAGCCTTCTTATCTTGGATATGACAAGAAATCCAACAGACAGAATGCAAGAGCAGGCAAGAAGGTAAGTGAGTATGGCTTGCAGCTTCGCGAGAAGCAGAAGGCTAAGTTCATTTACGGCGTTCTGGAGAAGCCTTTCAGAAACTATTATGAGAAGGCAGACAGAATGAAGGGAATGACCGGTGAAAATCTGATGGTTATGCTGGAGAGCAGACTTGACAGTGTAGTATTCAGAATGGGCTTTGCAAGAACCAGAAGAGAAGCAAGACAGGTTGTTGACCACAAGCATGTACTGGTTAACGGCAAGGTAATCAATATTCCTTCTTATCTGATTAAAGCAGGCGACGTTATCGAAATCAAAGAGAGCGCTAAGTCCATGCAGAGATATAAGGACATTGTTGAAGTAACCGGCGGTAGACTGGTACCTGAATGGATGGATGTTGATATTGAGAACCTTAAGGGAACCATCAAGAACCTTCCCACAAGAGAGATGATTGATGTCCCTGTAGATGAGATGCTTATTGTCGAGTTGTACTCCAAGTAAGCCCTACCGGCCTCTGAGGTCATTGATGTGCCGTCTATACGGCAGATTTATGGCTTCGGAGTGCTTGTGTCTTTACAAAACATTCAAAAAGGAGGGTATTCGCAGTGTTTGATTTTGAAAGACCTAATATTGAGGTTGCTGAGATTTCAGAAGACAAGAAGTACGGCAAATTCGTCGTTGAGCCTTTGGAAAGAGGTTACGGCATTACTCTTGGTAACTCGCTGAGAAGAATTATGCTTTCCTCATTGCCCGGTGCGGCAGTCAGCCAGATTAAGATTGAAGGCGTGCTGCATGAGTTCAGCTCGATTCCCGGCGTGAAGGAAGACGTAACTGAGATTATCATGAATATCAAGAGCCTTGCTATTAAGAACAACAGCGAAACCAATGAAGCAAAGACTGCATATATTGAGTTCGAGGGCGAAGGTGTTGTGCATGCTTCCGATATTCAGGCTGATCAGGATATTGAAATCCTGAACCCTGATTTGGTGATTGCTACATTGAGCGGCAAAGACGCAAAGCTCTACATGGAGCTGACAATTACCAGAGGACGCGGTTATGTAAGCGCTGATAAGAACAAACACGAAGATTTACCGATTGGTGTAATTGCCGTTGACTCTATCTATACACCTGTTGAGAGAGTAAACGTGACAGTTGAAAATACCCGTGTAGGCCAGATTACCGATTACGATAAACTGACACTGGATGTATTCACAAACGGAACACTTGCTCCTGATGAGGCAGTCAGCCTTGCTGCAAAGGTTCTGAGTGAGCATCTGAGTCTTTTCATTGATCTTTCCGAGAATGCTAAGACAGCAGAAGTTATGATAGAGAAGGAAGACGATGAGAAGGAGAAGGTTCTTGAGATGAGCATTGACGAACTGGAACTGTCCGTTCGTTCTTATAACTGCCTGAAGAGAGCCGGTATCAACACGGTTGAAGAGCTGTGCAACAAGACCTCTGAGGATATGATGAAGGTTCGTAACCTTGGACGTAAGTCTCTGGAAGAGGTTCTTGCAAAATTGAAGGAGTTGGGTCTTCAGTTAAATCCCAGCGAAGAGTAAAAGACGAAAAGAAGTTCTAAGATGCCGAAGTACGTCACCCAAGAACATCTATGTTTCGTCTTGAAGAATGTCTTTACGAGCCATTCTTCCCAATGGAGACGCGTAATTATTATGTAGGATATCCGCGGATGGTAAGACCAAAGTGCTCATCTGTGGTTCATCTCTAAATGGCAAAAACAAACATTCGGTAAGTAAGTCCAAAGAGCGTGGCCGGATGTACCATGAATGGAGAAAGGAAAATAAATCATGGCAAAGTACAGAAAACTTGGCAGAACATCTGCACAGAGAAAAGCATTACTGAGAAATCAGGTAACAGCACTGCTGAACAACGGCAAGATTATTACAACCGAGGCTAAGGCTAAGGAAGTAAGAAAGATTGCAGAAGGTCTGATTGCGCTGGCAGTGAAGGAGAAGGACAATTTCGAGACCGTTAAGGTTACCGCTAAGGTTCCCGTAAAGGATAAGGACGGTAAGCGTGTGAAAGAGGTTGTTGACGGCAAGAAGGTTACAAAGTTTGAGACCGTTGAGAAGGAAATCAAGAAGGATCTTCCTACCAGATCTCATGCAAGACGCCAGATGCTGAAGGTGTTATATCCTGTTGTATCTGTTCCTACAGAGGCAGCCGGAAGAAAGAAGAATACCAAGGAAGTTGACCTGGTAGCAAAGCTGTTTGATGAGTATGCTCCCAAGTATGCTGAGCGTAAGGGTGGTTACACCAGAATCGTAAAGATTGGTCAGCGTAAGGGTGATGCGGCACTGGAAGTAGTTCTGGAGCTGATATAATCGTATTTTGGGCAGTGGAGCCGGTGCGAAAGCGCCGGCTTTTTCTTGGCTGTTTATATGAAAATTCTGTGACAGACCGGCAGAATATTATGTCAGACATCTGTGGCAATTTAACAGTACTTTACAAAAAATATCCAAAGGTTAGTCACTTGTATTTTGGTAAGGCGGGCTTATAATGTAGATATCATAAGACAAATGGTAAAAAGATAAAGGTGCGTTATGAAAAGATTCTCTTATAATAAAGACGACATAAAGACAACTCTGAACATGGCATGGCCGGCTATGCTGGAGTCTTTTTTTGGGGCATTTGCAGGTCTTGTGGATTCATTGATGGTAAGTTCCATAGGTTCCTATGCCGTTGCGGCAGTAGGGCTTACCACACAGCCTAAATTTCTGGGACTTTCCCTTTTCATTGCATCGAATGTATCTATCTCGGCACTTGTGGCACGAAGAAAAGGACAGCAGAAAAGAGAGGAAGCCAACAGAATCTTTTCCACCTTTCTTGTATTCATTTTGCTGATGTCTGTACTCATGAGTGTTTTGATGGTAGTTTTTGCAGACCCAATCATACGGTTCTGCGGTTCAGAAGAGGCAACCCATGAAAGTGCGGTCGTCTATTTTAAGATAATCATGGGCGGTATGATCTTTAATGTGATTCAGATGGGGATTAATGCTGCACAGCGTGGAGCAGGGAATACCCGTATCACAATGCGTACCAATCTGGTATCCAACACAGTAAACATTATTGCCAATTATGTGCTGATTCAGGGGCATTTCGGATTTCCCGCGCTGGGAATTCAGGGGGCTGCGCTGGCTACGGTTCTGGGAACGGTGGTTGCCAGTGTGATGAGTGTACTGTCTGTCTGGAAGAACGACAATTTTGTAAGCCTACCTTATATTTTTAAGGAGAAAATCAGACCTGCATTCGAATCCTTAAAAAGTCTGGTGAAGGTCGGGTACAGTGTATTTGCGGAGCAGGTACTGATGCGCATCGGTTTCATGCTGACGGCGATTATGGCGGCAGATCAGGGCACAAATGCCATGGCAGCACACCAGGTGGGGATGAATATTATGGGATTATCATTCTCCTTCGGAGATGGACTGCAGGCGACAGCCGTTGCCCTGATTGGGTATAGCCTTGGGGCAAAGCAACCTGAAAGGGCGAAAGAATATGGGAGAACCTGCCGGATGATTGGCAGTGTGATTTCCGTGATGCTGGCGCTTATCTATTTTCTGGGAGCAAAGTGGCTGATGGGGCTGTTTTTCCGGGAAGAGGAGATTGTAGCAATCGGCGTGAGTATCATGCATGTGATTATTTTTGTAGTAATCCTGCAGATAGCCCAGGTGATTTATATGGGATGTTTAAGAGGTGCGGGAGATACTCTGTATACGGCAATTGCATCCACCATCAGCGTGACGCTGGTGAGAAGCTTCGGCTCCTATTTTTTCGGCTATGTGCTGGGAATGGGAATCATCGGTATCTGGTTTGGTGTTGTGGCAGATCAACTGTCACGTTTCCTGTTTGCAACCATTCGTTTTAAACAGGGAAAATGGATTAACATAAAAATTTAGGCTGTTAAGGCATTGTTTTCTGAAAATGCTGGTAGTCCTTTACACTGTTCCAGTTGCCGCCCCAGATAAAGCCATGCTGGGTGAACAGCTTATAGCACAGGTCGTTTTCATCAATTTTGTACGCAAAGTTCACGGAGCGGTCGGCGTAGGAATAAGCGGCAGCGGGAGAAATGTTCTCGGTGCCGTCTTTTTCGTAGGTAACATAGGGATTGTACAGCGGATTGACATCGATGGCGAGCCCGTAAGCGTGCTTTGAAAGACTGGTACTGCCTTCTACAACTCTGTAATTAAAGCAGGAAGTATTATTGGCTTCCATAGAGGCAGTATCGTCTCCGTCAAATTCGTCAATGAGAAGAACACTTTCCAGCTGATATTCATTCAGGTACAGCTGATAAAAGATTTCCACCAGGTCCTGCGCAATGTAGTTGTTGCAAATCAGTTCCCCTTCTGCAGGATTTCCTTCAAAATCGTAATGCCTTATATGAAGGTAGGAAAGGTCGTCAAATGTAACTGCCAGGCCTTCTGCGGCGGCTTCACTGTCCTTTGCGGGATAAGAAACACCTGTCATGTATCTTGCCAGCGCATCCGAAACAGGTTCATAGTAAAAACCGTCGGAGTAGATGACGCGTGCTTCCGCTTGGGAGTCTCCATTCAGAACAGCGCCTGTCAGTGTGGATTTTGGAGGCTCCGGGGTCGGTTCGGGGGAGACTGTCGGCTCAGTAGATGCCTCTTGCTCGGGAGAAGCAGTCTGCAAGTTTTCCGTCAGTGAGGGCTCAGAGGAGTCTGACGCATGAAGAGATTCATATTCAGACAGGCTCATGGAATTATTCTGTGCCATACGGCTTAAGGAACCGACAATTATCGTGAGGACAGCCAGTATGGCTACCATTTGCAGTATTTTCGATTTATTCATAAGTGGTGTGATCCTTTCCGGGCTGTATGCGGCATTTTTTTGCATCATTCGTGACTGTGAAGCACTGGGTGCTGGACAGTTATGCTAACAGTAAGTTTACCACGTTAGAAGTGCCAACTACAAGTAAAAGGTTGTAATTCGCATCCGAATTTAATATAATGGGTGCTAAAGAAAAACAAGCGGCTGCGAAGCAGACATTTGTTTTTCTTGCACCCATAACGAGCAAACAGTCTGCGAAGCAGACAATAGAGCACCGAAGGTGCGGGTTTGCGAGTAATAGGAAAAAACAAGCGGCTGCGAAGCAGACAAGGAAACAAGCGGCTGCGAAGCAGACAAGGAAACAAGCGGCTGCGAAGCAGACAATGAGATAAGGAAATTGGAATCGTATGGGAATTGTCAGGACAAAGGAACTTGTATATGAATATATCAGGCGGGACGAGGAAGGCAATGTGGAAGGGATTACCACGGCAGTGGATCATGTCGACCTTGATGTTGCCCAGGGGGAATTTATTGCCATTCTGGGGCATAACGGCTCCGGAAAATCCACGCTTGCCAAGCACATCAACGCCATTTTAAATCCCACGGAGGGAACCGTCTGGGTGGACGGAATGGACACTTCAGAAGAGGATAAACTCTGGGATATCCGTCAGACAGCCGGCATGGTTTTCCAGAATCCGGACAATCAGATTATCGGTCAGGTGGTGGAAGAGGATGTGGGCTTTGGCCCTGAGAACATGGGGATTCCGACGAAAGAAATCTGGGAGCGTGTGGAGGAGAGCCTGAAGGCGGTAGGAATGTATGAATATCGCAAATACTCACCAAACAAGCTTTCCGGAGGACAGAAACAGAGAGTTTCCATTGCGGGTGTATTGGCAATGCATCCCAAGTGTATTGTACTGGACGAGCCCACTGCCATGCTGGACCCCAGCGGACGCAAGGAAGTGATACGGGCGGTGAGAGGCTTAAACCAGGTGGAAGGTGTAACGGTCATCCTGATTACACATTATATGGAAGAAATCATTCATGCAGACAGAGTCTTTGTTATGGATGAAGGAAAAATTGCCATGGAAGGGACACCCCGGGAAATCTTTTCTCAGGTGGAAAAGCTGAAAAACCTGAGACTGGATGTGCCGCAGGTGACGTTACTTGCTTATGAACTGCAAAAGAAAGGGATTCCTCTGCCGAAGGGAATTCTGACTACGAAGGAACTGGCAGATGCATTGATGGGAGTAAAATAACCAATGTCAATTATATTAGATCATATAAATTATATTTATGGCGCGGATACGCCCCTGGCGGTAAAAGCGCTGGACGATATCTGCCTGCAGATACCGGACGGACAGTTTGTGGGTATCATCGGGCATACAGGGTCGGGAAAATCGACTCTTGTGCAGCATTTAAACGGACTTTTGAAGGCGACATCGGGACATATTTATTTTAATGGGGAAGATATCTACGAGAAAGATTATGATAGGAAGAAGCTGAGGAGCAAGGTTGGTCTGGTTTTCCAGTATCCGGAGCATCAGCTCTTTGAGATTGATGTTTTCACAGACGTTTGCTTTGGCCCCAAAAATCTGGGATTGGATAAGAAGGAAGTGGAGCTTCGGGCATATGATGCACTCCGTAAGGTGGGGCTTCCGGATGAACTGTTTTATCAATCGCCCTTTGACCTTTCAGGAGGGCAGAAGAGACGTGTGGCAATTGCCGGCGTGCTGGCCATGAAGCCGGAGGTACTGATTCTGGATGAGCCGACAGCGGGGCTTGACCCCAGAGGGCGCGAAGAAATTCTGCACCAGATTAAGGAACTCCAGATGAAAACCGGTATGACAATTCTTCTGGTGTCGCACAGTATGGAGGATGTGGCGGAATATGTGAACAGGATTATTGTGATGAATCACGGAAGCGTGATGTATGACGGCACACCGAGGGAAGTGTTCTCCCATTATAAAGAGCTGGAGGAAGTGGGACTGGCGGCGCCTCAGGTTACCTATATTATGCATGAATTAAAGGATAGGGGGCTTGACGTGGATACGGATGCCACTACCATTGAGGAGGCTGCGGAAACCGTGTTGAAAGCGCTGCACCGCGCATAAGGAGTTATATGCTTAGAGATATTACATTAGGACAATATTATCAGACGGATTCTGTGATTCACAGACTGGATCCGAGAGTGAAACTGGCGGGAACGCTGCTTTATATTATTTCCCTGTTCTTTTTCAAAAATTTCATTGCTTATCTGATTGCAATCGTGTTCCTGGCAACAGTCATTAAACTTTCCCATGTGCCGTTTCGGTTTATGGTGAAGGGGATGAAAGCAATTGTGTTTCTGCTGTTGATTACTGTGGTATTTAATCTCTTTCTGACGCCCGGTGAGGCATTGGTGACATGTTGGAAGCTGACAATCACAAAAGAGGGCGTGGAAATGGCGGTTACCATGGCAGTGAGGCTGACAATGCTGATTATCGGGTCTTCGATTATGACACTGACAACCACACCGAACAATCTGACGGACGGCATGGAGAAAGGGTTGCGTCCCCTGAAACTGTTTCATGTGCCGGTTCACGAGGTTGCAATGATGATGTCCATCGCACTGCGGTTTATTCCGATTCTGATGGAAGAGACGGATAAGATTATGAAAGCGCAGATTGCCAGAGGCGCAGACTTTGAGAGCGGCAATCTGATCAGACGTGCCAGAGCAATGGTGCCTCTTTTGGTACCTCTGTTTATTTCTGCTTTCCGGCGTGCAAACGACCTTGCCATGGCGATGGAGGCAAGGTGTTACCGCGGCGGTGATGGCAGGACAAAGATGAAGCCTCTGATTTATCAGAAGAGAGACAGAATCGCTTATCTCTGTATTCTTTTGTATCTGGTGGTTAGCATCGGTGTGGGAAGGATTTTGCTATGAAGCGGGTGCGTTTGATTGTTGCATACGACGGCACCAATTACCATGGCTGGCAGATACAGGACAATGGGATTACCATAGAGTCTGAACTGAACAGATGTCTGTCCGCACTGCTGGGAGAGGAAATTCAGGTCATTGGCGCCAGCCGGACGGATTCCGGGGTACATGCCCTGGGGAATGTGGCGGTGTTTGATACGGAAAGCAGGATGCCGGCGGAGAAAATATCCTACGCATTAAACCAGCGCCTTCCGGAGGATATCCGAATCCAGAAATCGGAAGAGGTTTCCGCTGACTGGCATCCAAGATATTGTGACAGCCGCAAGACTTATGAATACAGGATTTACCGTGGGGAGTTTCCCATGCCTGTAAAGCGCCTGTATTCTTATTTTACGTATCGACCTCTTGACGTGGATAAAATGCGTGAGGCGGCAGCATATCTGGTGGGAGAGCATGACTTCAAAAGCTTCTGCCAGACAGGTGCACAGGTGGAGAGCACGGTGAGAACGATTCATTCTCTGGAAGTGGAGGAGCAGGGAGCAGATCTTATAATTCGGGTCTGCGGCAGCGGTTTCCTCTATAATATGGTAAGAATCATAGCAGGAACATTGCTGGAAGCAGGTCAGGGAAAACGGACGCCGCAGTCCATGGCGGATGTGCTTGCTGCGAAAAACCGCAGCGCCGCAGGCCCAACGGCACCGGCGTGCGGGCTGACGCTGATAAAATATGAATTCCTGTGATGGAAAATGAGATGCGGCAAGAATAAATATCGAAGCTTATGAGGTTACAGGAATACATTAAGAAAGGAATAAAGATTGTATGACACAGGAGAGAATCAAGGAAGCACTGAGAAAATCAAAGGAGTATGTAGATGCGCTGACCATCGAATCCAAAGTAAATGTTCCGGCCGAGGTAGTTGCCGACGAGAAGAGATTTTTTACCTGGGACAATGAAAAGAGAACTCCTTCCGAAAAGCCGTATCTGTTTGACTGGAGCTACTATAACGGTGTTGTGATGGAAGGATTGTATGACATCTATGAAGCTGATCCTGAAAACAACGGTGTGTATCTGGATTATGTGAAGGAATATCTGGATGCCATGATTGTGACTGATGAGAACGGGCATAAATCTCTGAGCAGAAATCTGGCGGGATATGTGGATTACCACGGCGCTGACTGCTATAAGACGGCGGCACTCCTGGTGCGTGTGGCTGTTTCGCAGAAGAATGCTGACTATCTGCAGATTTGCCGGGATTTGTACCGGGATTTGACAGACACATCATATACGAATACAAGCGGACACATTGTCCCGACAGAATATACGGAGGAAGCGCTGGGACACAACTACTGGCACAGCTGGGCCGGCAATAAAGCCCCTATGTTTAAGGTGTGGCTGGACGGTATTTACATGCTGCAGCCCTTCATCTCCCATTACGCTGCGGAAGTTCAGGATACGAAGCAGCTTGCCCTTGTTCAGGAAAGACTGGACTGGGTAGCAAAGACGCTTCTTGCCCCTGACGGCATGTATTTTCATGCTGCCAACAGTGCCGAGGATGTGTGTGCCTTTCACTGGACCCGGGCGATGGGGTGGTATGGTATGGCGATGGTGGATGTCATGGAAGTCCTTCCTGCGGAATACCTGGAAGAGAGAAAGGCAGCACTTAAGATATTTGTTGACGGAATGCTGAAATATCAGGATGAAAGCGGACTTTGGGCAAACGTGGCCGACTGGAAGGTTACGGAGACAAACCGCCTGGAGGTCAGCGGCACTTCCATGATTGTGTACACGATTCTGAAGGGTGTCAGAAACGGATGGCTGGATAAAGTCTATTTGG
>CAMEDC010000051.1 GCA_945913255.1 uncultured Lachnospiraceae bacterium | reverse complement strand
ATGGGTATGGAGAATCATTTCGTATCTGTATACCCCAAATTCATGGGTACATGGAACTTTTGCAGCGCGATAAATTTTCATTCGTTACTCTGATTAGGTTACCGAAGAGGGAATTGGAAGTTACCAACTCGGACGCTTCTTATTCTTCTGCCCTTTAACGCACCCGCGCACCAAAGGGCATCAATGCCAGCTTTGCCAGTTTGAAATGCTGCAATCCAAACGGGATTCCCACAATTGTAACACACATAATACAACCCATCACGGCAGATTCCAATGCCAGAGGGATTCCGGAAATCAGGAGCCAGATAATGTTCAGGATGAGTGAACCAACACCGCCGCCATAATCTACCTCTTTACCAAAGGGGAAGAAAGAGAGCTTTGCAAATTTAAAACACTGCTTGCCCCAGGGAATTCCGATAATGGTAATGCACCATAAACACCCTGCAAGGCACCAGCTGATACCACTGATAAATCCTCCGAAAATAAACCACAGGAAATTTCCCAGACATCCCATAATATTCTTTTCCATCCTTTCACAGTGCGAATACCCCATGCGCCTGTCTCCCTCGGACTGACGCATGGGGTTCAAAACATTTTTCCATATAAAACAACACTACGTTTCAAACGCTAACATTATACGTTATTTCTGACTAAAACACAACCTTTGAAGTTTTGCTCTGTCAGTTCATCTTCCTGACAATCCGATAGTAAGCTGTTGAAGTTCTTCTGTAACAAATGCTGTAGACAAATGCAAACAAAGCACAAACCGCCACAGTACACCACATCATCAGTCCTATCTCGAAACAGCCGATGGCCCTCATCAGTGCCATAACCATCTTCATGCCAACAATCGTATGAAGAATCGCACCTGCCAGAGGTAATGTAAATACCAATAGGATCTGCTTCCTGATGGTACGCCGTATTTCTTCATCGCTCATCCCCACTTTCTGCATTATCTCAAAATTCTTCTGGTCCTCAAAGCCTTCCGTCACCTGCTTGTAATACATAATAATCAAAAGACAGATTAAGAAGATAGCTCCAAAGAAAATACCGATAAATAAAAGGCTGCCGTACATGCTCTCCAGATCGGTAATATCCTCTCTGTAATCGGTAATCCCTGCAAATCCTTCTTTTTCGCCAAACAGGGTATTCATTTTTTCCGCAAACGCATTTACAGAAGTGTCATCTCCTACCGGTGTGAATGCCATTTGAAATACCAGCGTACTATCTGCGTTCACACCAAAATCAGCTGCCACGCTTCTCAACTGTTCTTCCCCTGCAAATACGACTAAATACCTTGCATTGAATGAGTTTGCCTGCGCTTTTTTCCTTACACTGCACTGCTTCAATTCCTCCTTTACACGGAAAGTAAAACTCCCGAAAGAAATCTCAGGTTCCCCAAAATCCGGGCCTGTTGTAAACACAAGCACCTCATCTTCCGCCAGACTCATGCCGGTATTCTCCATGCGGTTGTACGCATCAACCGTCATCAAGTCTACATCATACCAGTTTGCATAATCAAATCTGTTCTCCGCTTCAACAGTTTGAAAGTGTTCTTTTTCTTTATAGGCATCAATTGCCACAAACTCCCTCTCAAGGAAATCAGTCAATGTAACTCCATTTTCCGTTGCAAGCTTCTCCAGTTCCTGCCTGAATGCATCTTTTTCTGCTGGCTCTGTCACCTCCAGTTTTAACGCATTCTCCTCCTGTCTGCCCATAAAACTGATTTCAAAGTTTCTGGGTCGCATAAACCGAATGATGGAATCCGTACAAAGCCAGACGCTCACGGTACAAATTACCGTAATAATAACCATTGTGGCAAAAATACAGATATTGGAAAGACTTGCCGCATTCTTTTTCATACGATAAAGCATTCCTGAAACCGTCACAAAATTATCGGCACGATAGTAATAACTCTTTCGCTTTTTCAGGAAGCGCAGCAGTGCAATGCTTCCTGAAGTAAACAGAAAATAAGTTCCCACAATGACCAGAAATACTGCCAGAAAGAAATTCATAAAAATCATGCCATCCAGCTTCGAAGAAGCAGCCAGATAATACCCCGCTCCCATGGAAAGAGCACCCAATACCGTCCATATTGCAATATGCTTCGGCTCCTTTTCTCCACGTCTGGAATCGCTCATCAATTCCACCGGCCTTGCCTTGCCCACTTGTACCAGATTCACGAAAAGATTCAGTCCGGTCACAAAGGCATAGAACAACAGCGCATCCGCAATTGCCGCAGGACTTATTGAAAATGCTACGTCGACAGGCATTCTTACCAGATTCAGAAGCAGAAGGAAAATAAGCTTCGAAAACAGCAGTCCCAAGGCAATTGCACCCGCCATAACAATTGTATATACAATCAGGCTCTCCCAGAACATCATGATACCGATGTGTTTTTTCTCCAGGCCCAAAATACTGTATAATCCCAGTTCTTTTTTTCTCCGCTTAATCAGAAAGCTGTTTGTATAATAGAGAAAAGGAACCATAATAATCCCCAACAGCACAAACCCGATAGTGATTAACACCGTGGCATAGAATGCCTTCGGCAATGTCTGCATGACATCATTTTTCAGGATCAAGTCAAACACAAAGTAAGTAAACATGGCAAAAATACTGACACCGATATAGGGGAAATAGGTGGAACCGTTTTTTCGAATATTGTTCACCGCCATACGCGGTAAAAGAGACATTTTACTTTTCATACTATTTCCTACCTTCCCTGCTGTCCGTTCAAATCCTGTTGACAGTTCTGACCCCTCTGCTCATTGTCATCCTGCTGCCCACTCTTTCGCTCTGTCTGCAAAACAGTCAGCGTATCGGATATCTTCCGGTACATTTCCTCATTGCTCAGCTTGCCACGATAGATCTGGTTGAATACACAACCATCCTTAATAAACATAACACGCCCCGCACGGCTGGCTGCCTGGATACTGTGTGTCACCATCAGAATGGTCTGTCCGTCTTCATTCACATCCGCAAATATTTTTAACAGCCTGTCCGAGGCTTTGGAATCAAGTGCTCCCGTGGGTTCATCTGCCAGCAGAATCTGCGGCTTCGTAATCAGAGCTCTTGCAACAGCTGCCCGCTGCTTCTGTCCGCCAGACACCTCGTAGGGATACTTCTCCAAAAGCTCCTCAATTCCCAGCTTTTTTGCCAAAGGTTGAATCCGTTCCTCCATCTTTCCCACATCGCATCCTGCCAGCACAAGCGGCAGGAAAATATTATCTTTTAGGGACAGAGTATCCAGCAGATTAAAATCCTGAAACACAAATCCCAGATTATCCCGTCTGAATGCGCAAAGCTCCTTCTGCTTAATGTCGGCCATATTCTTCCCCGCCAGGATTACCTGACCTCCCGTAGGCTTATCTAACGATGCCATAATATTCAAAAGCGTTGTCTTTCCGGAACCGGATTCACCCATGATTGCTACATACTCTCCCTGTTCCACGGAAAAATTCACGTTATCCAACGCCTGAACCTTATTTCCTCCCATTCTCGTCGTATATATCTTTTTCAGATTCTTTACTTCCAAAAGTGCCATATTGACCTCCTCATGTCTTGTTGTATTATCATTACAGTACAACAATACAAAAGAAGGAAATGTTCTGCAATAGAATTGCCTTACATTTCCTTCCCCAATCTTACATTTTTGTACGTTTTATGAAACCTTTACTTCCAGTGTAAAGACCTTCTTTCGTAAAATTTGTATGTATCTGTTTCAGCATAGTATATTCACAAAATAAATTCTTTACTATAATATTGTCCAAAATCATTCGCAACACTAATCGCTTTTTCGTTATGTTGTAAAAACAAAACATACCACCGTTCCTTCACCGACAGTACTGTCCACGGTTATGCCGATGCCCAGCTGGTCGCAGATTCTCTTGCAGAGATACAGTCCGATACCGGTTGCCTTCTTGTCCATGCGACCATTGTATCCCGTAAAACCCTTTTCAAATATTCTCGGCAAATCCTCCTGCCTGATACCGATACCGGTATCCTTTATCTGCAAAAGTATCTGTTCCTCTTCCTCAGTGCATGTAATTGTAATGCCTCCCTTTTCCGTATACTTGATACTGTTGGATAAAATCTGTTCCAAACAGACCGAAAACCATTTTTCATCCGTGAGCACCCGAGCCGATGTCTCACACAGCTCAAGCTTCAATCCTTTGTTGATAAACAATACCGCATATTTCCTGACAGCCTGTTTCAGTATGATATTCAGGTCACACTCACCCAGTACCATGTCTGACGAAATACTTTCCAGACGCTGGAAAGAAAGTGCCATCTCCGCATACTGCTCTATCTTGAACAATTCCTCCCGCATGAGAAAGCTTTCCTTATCCTGCCTGTCACTACCCTCCAGAAGCAGTTTCAGTGCCGCGATAGGCGTCTTAATCTGGTGTACCCACATCAGATAATACTCTTTCCGCTCCATTGCCTGTTCCTCCCAAAGGAGCCTTTCTCTACTCCGGCCATCGCATACCAGCCGGAGCAGTTTTCTCAAGTCATTCTCCAGGCTTTTCTCTCCTCTCTCCTCTTCACCCCATACACCGACAGTAAGCTGCTCCATCGGCAAATCTGCATTTTGTTCCAAGAGCGAAATAATCTGCTCCACTTTTCTGCTCTTTTTCACATAGGTAATGCTACCCAATAACATAACTGCCCCACACAGTACAAAACTCAGCAAAAAGGCATACAACAGCATCCTTAAGTTTTCCATGTGATACAGGCATCCCACCACAACAAATAACAGAACTGTTAAAAAATAGAGAAGCAGTGATGTCCGCTTCTCTTTGAAATACCGCAGCCATAATCTCATTTCTATACCCCTTTGTTCGCTTTGGCGGATTTTAACTCTCTTCTCCGATGCAATAGCCCAACCCTTTTCTGGTTGTGATAAACTTTTCCATTCCGACTGCCTCCAGCTTTTTCCGAAGTCTTGCCATATTAACCGTCAGCGTATTGTCATCCACGAAGCATTCATTATCCCAGAGGCGCTTCATGATTGCCTCTCTGGAAACAGTCTTTCCGCTGCTCTCAAACAAAAGCTGCAGTATACGGAATTCATTTTTGGTCAGTTCCAGCTTCTGTTCTCTCACAAGCAGTGTCGCATCTGCCAGATTCAGGACAACTCCGCCATACTCCATTACCGATGTCTGATTTCGAAAGGTATAGGTTCTCCGCAAAATTGCCTGTATCTTCGCCGAAAGCACCTCCGGCTCGAAAGGTTTCACCACAAAGTCATCCCCACCCATGTTCACTGCCATCACAATATTCATATTGTCCGATGCCGAAGAGACAAAGATAATCGGCACCTGGGAAACTTGCCTGATTTGCGCACACCAATAATAACCGTTGTAAAAGGGAAGACCGATATCCATCAGCACAAGCTCCGGATTCAGCTCTGCAAATTCCGTGATAATATTTCTGAAATCTGATGCGCAGGTTACCCGATAGCCCCACTTTTCCAGATGAAGCTTCGTCTGCTCGGCAATGACACTGTCATCTTCCACGATATAAATACTGTACTGCGTCATAATTCTTCTCCTTCTGCCTACAAAGCTACCCTGTTCTCCTCTGTCAAAGCTGTCCTGTCCTCCGCCGTCAATGCTGTCCTGTCCTGCACGGCTGTGCCGGGAACTTCGAAGATGGCACATGCAAGAAAAACAGGAAATCCATAATAAAAAATCAGCATATACCGAACCAGAGCCATCGGTCCCAGCAACACAGTTCCAAAGTGCAGCACCGGTATCAGCCAAGGTACCAGCATCTGATATCTCTTTTCACACCAAAGATAGAAAAAGAGAACCAGAAACAATACCAGATACCAGCCCGGGCTTAAAATCAGAAAAGCAAGCGGTTTCTTCTGTGCATCCGCATCATAGGACAATTCTTCATAAAAATCATGAAGTTCCGGTAAAAATACCTTCTCTTCTCCCGGCTTATCCACCTGATAGTCAAAATAACTGCTTTTTCCGTCCCAATGGCGATAACCGTCTACTACTGCTCCCGGATACCAGGCATCCACCGTGTTAATCAGGAAAGAATTCACATAAGTAAGCGGATGCCCGATTCCCCATTTCAGCCAAAGTTTCCAGAATTCTGCCCGATTTTCTTCATAGTTTTCTCTTTGAAATCCACGTTTTACAAAGTCAGAGACGGTTGCCCTGTACTCCTCCAGATTCTCCCGGGGTACGATACTGTATAAAAATACCAAATCTGCCTGCTCCAGGGAAGCATAATCATATTGATAAACCCTCGCCATCTGCTGTAGCGGCACGGAAAGCATCTCTTCCACGCCTCCCGGCGTCACCTGCAATATTCTGTACACAGGCCCAACATACAAAAAATAAGGAATCAATATTCCAAGCAGCATCAGTCCCAATTTTTTTGCAAAACGCTTCCAGTCTCTTCTGCAGACAAAGGCAAGTACCGGAACCATTGCCAAAACAATATAAAACCCATTGTTTCTGAGTATCATCGTAAAAAAAGCGGATGCACAAAATGCGCATGTCTGCTTCTTATTCTGCAGCAGTTCTTCCCTCCTGCAACAAAAGCGAATCACATAAAGAATAAATATCAGTTCTGCCCCGGTAAACAGAACATCCTTGGTAGCGCTGATGGCAAACAACTGCATCACCGGAGAAAAACCGTAAAACAGCAATGTCAGCAGCTGAAATATCCCATGTACTCTGAATTCTTTCAAGAAACGGATTGTGGAAGACAACGCGAATGCCATTACTGTCATTTGCAACAATGTGTAAACCGCCATGCCCGTATTATAACTTCCCGTCAGCTTCTGTCCCCATTCCACAAGCCCTCCAAGGAACAGCACATGTGCCACCGGATGGTGGGAAGTTATCTCTCCAAGATGAACCTGTTGCCACTCTGCATAGGCATCATAGGCAAACGCGCCCGGAAACAGCGAAAAAAAGGCCGGAAGCCAGCACACTAAAAGAAAAACAACGCAAAACCAATATGGAATCCGGAAATCTTTTATCCTGCCTTTTGACAACTTCGCATGATGCAGCAATTCCCATACAAACCAGATGATTCCACCCGCCAGACAGGCAAGCAAAAGCCATCTGAAATAAAATCCCCTGTCAGTCAGATCCAGAGAATCATACCGGTCCAGCGGTTTTCCGGCAGCGTAGCAGAATCCCACCAGGATACCGGTTATCGCAGAAAACGTAATTTTCCTGCCTGTTTTAACCATCGGCCTCTCCTCCCTTGCCCAGTACCTTTCCAACGGCGCAAATTCCCGCGAATACGCTTACTGCCAGAATTTTAAACGTAAACATCCAATGCTGTTCCACATGATTCTGTGTCAGGAACAGCCACGCAAAAGGCACAAGAGCAACCAGCATAACAACGCCGCCCTGCAGCAGACTTTCCTGTTTCACATTTCTCCTGTTTCTCCACGCACATACGGCTAAGTAAATCAGGATTCCCAGTACCAGCAAATAAAACCCCCAGTTTGTATACGGCTCAATGCTCTGCTTTATCACCTTCCAGAATCCCGCTATCTTGGAATAACCCTGTGCAGATTCTGTGCGAATAAAAAGATTTTCAAGAGCATCCCTGATTGTTCCTCCTCCAACCAATAAATCCGCAAGTACCCATTTCATTGCCCACAGCCCAAGATATCCAAAACTCCATTCCACACTGTAGCCTACTGCCTTCTTCAGACTCACCTTCCAGTTATCCCTGCATAAAAACAGACACACACACAAAGGATATCCCAGTGTCACAATGGGATAAGTCAGAAAATCGAAATAGGAAGTCAGCATTCCGACAATCATAAAGAAGGCAAAATAATGCCCCTTCTCTACCATTTTTTCATGTCGCAGCAGCTGCACAATCATTGCCCCGGCCATCACATAATAGCAGATACTCAAAGAAAGAGAAAAGCACATGGTAAAAAGATAGAGACATGGCACAGATAATAAAAATGCCGTTCCCAGAAACTCTCTTCCCTTTTTTCCGCAAAGCAATATAATTACTCCGGCAAGCACAAACTGAAGGATACCGAAAATAACACGGATAGAATTAAATGTCGTAAGCAACAGCATCGGCTTCAAAATCACCAGATAACCATGCCAGTATCTGGCATAATCTGCTTCTCTGGGCTGTTCAATCCCCTCCACATAATCAATCAGGGAATATCCCGGCGCCCAGCCATCTCCCATTCCGCTCTCACCCCTGTACATAATCAGCATCTGTTCCAGGAAGGAATGCTCCTCCGATTCATAAATCGCATGCTCCAGCATCAGGCAATCTGTGAAATTACCTGTCAAAGTAGCTGCGTTTCCCGGAATCAGTTCGGAATTGCCAAACTCCCTCTCAATAATCGGAATCGATTGCCCCACATGTTGTTTCATCAGCTCCGTCGGCAAACAATAAACCAGCACCAATGCCATAAAACCGATTACGGTTCCCCCCGCCAGCAACAATAAATTATCCTTTATGATGCGCCCTATATTCATTGCAATAAAGTCTCCTTATCTACTCTTTCCTCTGATACAGGGCATATGTCCTGTAAGCCTCTTCCAGCGGGAAATAAACATAATCTATCAGTTCATAGTGCTCCGACAAAATCGGTATGTTCCGCAGTTCTTCCTCCGGTGCATCATAGCCCTTCCATGTAACTACCCAGTTTGTCAATTCCTGCTCCACATAAGTATTCTGTTGAGCAAAAACATACGAGGAGTTAATATTCATCGTACAAAAATACTGTACCAGAGGTACCTGATCCAAAACAGTATAGAATCCTCCGTCCAGAAATCCATAATTTAATAGGGTAGTATCTTCCGACTTCTCAATTATCTCAGCAAATCGATACTGGGGCATCTCCTCTTTCTTATATTCCAGCAGATATGCGTTGGAACTGATTCGATAATCCGTCAGGGAACCCAACAACAGTACCAGCCCGCCGAGCAGTATCGTGGTTATCCTCTTACCGTGGTTCTTCCAACCCAGTTTTACCTCACACTGTTCCAATGCAAGTGCTGCCACCAGTAGTCCAAAGGTACTGAACGCTGCCAGAGGCATACTGTAGTAATCCTGTAATGTTCCTCCGATGAAAATTCCCAGGACAGCAGCTATTCCCTGCAATGCAACACTTCCCTTTTCCCACAGGGAAACCATATGGCCAGGAAGACACACAAACACAACACAGCCAACCATAAGAAGCAATCCATAGCAAAGATTGTCCGGATCCTTGACTGAGCGAAATCCGGTGAGCAAAGCCGAATACAGCCTTTCCCATAAACCTGTTTTGCCTGTTGTGGAATACCCGAAAATGTTATTCCACAGATACACCTCCAGCCAGGTTCCGATTTGATGATGATACCCGAAATATATCAGCCATGGAATTGTCGGAGCCAGAAAAGCCGCCAAAAAAGCGGCGGTACTCTTCAACATCTGCCGGTATTGCTTACGGAACAGATAAAAGGTCATTACAATTGCCATCCATGCGATATAAAACCCAAGTACCGTAAACTTTGCCCAAAACAGGATTCCTGCCAGGATGCCATTGATCATCAACGTTTTTATCTTCATAGGCCTCTCTGATTCGTCTCTCAGGAAACGCAGCAGGCTATAGATACCATATGCATAAATACCGATACAGAACTCCTCCATACTGCCGCCATGCACAAAACTCTTGGAACCGGCTATTCCGGCACTGAGAAGAGGCAGCAGCCAGATATACGCATCCCTGTTTTTTACATACAGACCTATTGTCTTCCAGGCAAAAAAAAGGAAGATGAACATATTGATAATTTCCTGTAAAAACACACCAAAAAAGGTATCATGTGAAACCAGATAGGCCAATGCTGACATCGCATACACATACGGACCCTTATGATCCATCAGTTCCGCATACATTACCTTTCCATGGACCATACCTTTTCCAATTGTAAAAAAGACATTCAAATCCGGCCAGTCGTTAAAAGGATACAGTGGTGAGCACTTACTGCTGATTAAAAGCGGCAATAATGCTGCCGCAAAAAGATATATCAAAATTCCGGCATTTTTTTGTTTTTTCCAATTCTCCTGCTTCATCGTCTACTTTATACCATTCCTCAGATAATATCTCCAATAATTTCCATCTATGACCTGTTCCGCGTCAAATTCTTCCGTAAGCCACTTCACCACCGGATTCTCTCCTCCCGCCATCATCGTGCCGCCGTAGCATTTCACAACCACAACATCCGGATACTTATCGGGATTTTCCTTCCAGTAGGACATCATTCTCTCCGAGTAGGTTGGTGTGGAAATAACAGAATCTGCACAGATTTCCACATCCTCGTATAAATATGTCGTTGCCGTCAGTGTGGGATAACTCAGTATCAGCACCTTGTCGCCGGGATGAATCAACCTCTTCCATTCCTCATATGACATATCCGCAACATAAGTGCCTTCACGGTTTACAATTCCCTTCAAAGGCCCGTAATCAGCTGTCCAGTCCACACCAAAAATACTGTCCTCCCTAAAATTGGCAGGAACCACCATCCAGCCATTAACATAAACAGCATTTCTGAAAATCATTACGGCACAAAGCAGTACAATCGGTGCAAATGGCAGAAATGTCTCCTTCTTCTCCTGTTTTTTTCTCTCTGCAGCCCATGCCTTTTCCAACGGAATCAAACTTACGCAAAGATTGGGAATCATATAGGGAATCGTTGTAAATAGACCGCAATCCGATAAGAACAGGGTTGCGATAAATCCGCCGAACCCTATCAGCTGCCCTGTCAGGAAAACACATTTTTCCTGTTCATTCAGATATCGCATACACAAAAATGCTGCAGCTTCCACGAAGAAATACAACGCAAAGAAATGATATTTCGTACTGGCCTCCTCAGCCGGAAGATGCACCAGATATGCAAGAACATAAATTGCCGTAAACCAGGAAAAAGCAGTGAGCCAGAAATGCCCTGCTGTCACTTCACTTCCCCTCTTTTTGCAAATCACTCTGCCAATTACCGCAAAAAGCAGCGCAAGAAGCGCCATCACCAGAAAGTACTTAAAATCTGCCGCGAGCGCAACAAAATCCTTCCCCAGAAGCTGAAGCCTCACCTCAAGTCCCACAGCATGGCTTTCATCACCGGACCAGATTTCATAAATAAATTGAATAAACTTTTGCGGATTCCCACGCACAAAATAAATCAGATAAAGAGCTCCTGAAGCTGCACAGACACCGGTAAAGATTCCCATATCACGTTTTTTCCGCTGCGAATACATTCCCAGCAGAATCATGCAGGGAATCCATACCAACGCGCAGCTTGGATAAGAGAGCACCTCAAGACAAAGGCACAGTGCCCCCATGATAAGCCATCTTACTTTCCCGGAACCCTCCAGATATACAATCAGACAACAAATCAGCAGCACAGCAAACCATAGCTGCATATTAGCAAAGTCAGGAAGCATTACGTCCTTCGGATAAAGATTTAATGCCAAAATCAATATGGCATAAGCAACCTTCTTATCCACATATTTTTTCAGAGTTCCATATAAAATAAATGCGACAACTGTTCTGCATAATATGCCTATTGTATTCGCATATATCATGATTCCGGTTGTTGTTCCCGTCACTTTCAGATAAATCCACTCAAAAAAGACCAGAAAAAAAGCAGACGTCTGATGGGATTCCCACATTTCCGAAAACATTCTGTCTCCCCGCAGCATTCTGTATGCCATAGCCACCTGATATTCCGCATCCACATGACAACTCGTGAAAATGTTCTTGATATTGATAAGGAAGGTTCCCAGCACAAGTCCTGCCACTACAACCTTCATCCATAATTCGCGCCTGCTTTTTTCCATGAAATATTCCGCCGTCTTTTTTATTACTCATTTTTGACATGGATGCCTTTTCTGACATTCCATACCCAGAATAAGGTCATTTTATCATGATACTTCCCCATAGGCAACGCTTTTGCGGAGAAAAAAAGAGAAGCAGCTTAATACTGCTCCTCTTCCTCTCCCTCGTGAATATCTGCCTTTGGCTTCTTTAATCCCTCTATTGTAATATGATTCTTCTCTGCATAATCCCAGAGAGCTGCATGAATGGCTTCTTCTGCGAGCAGAGAACAATGTACCTTCACAGGCGGCAAACCATCCAGTGCTTCCATAACCGCTTTATTCGTTACCTGCATCGCCTCCTGAATACTCTTCCCCTTCACCAGTTCGGTTGCCATGGAACTGGTTGCCACTGCTGCTCCGCAACCGAACGTCTTAAATTTAACATCCCGGATAATTCCATTCTCGTCAATATCCAGAAACATTCTCATAATATCGCCGCACTTGGCGTTTCCAACGGTACCAACTCCGCTGGCATTCTCTATTTCCCCCACATTCCGGGGATGCTGGAAATGATCCATTACCTTTTCACTGTACATTTTTTTCTCCTTTACGCTCTCACTGTAATGCTTCAGCACACGATATCTCAGTCTTTCTGCCTTTTTAAAAAATCCTCATATAGCGGTGACATATCTCTGAGTTTTGTAACAATCTGTTTGAGGTTATCTACTACTATATCTATCTCTTCTTTTGTATTTTCTTCGGAAAGTGTCATTCTCAGGGAGCCATGCGCCTCCTCATGCTTTAATCCGATTGCCAGCAGGACATGGGAAGGATCCAGGGAACCGGATGTGCATGCAGAACCGCTGGAAGCACAGATTCCCTTCATATCGAGCATAATCAGCATGGATTCCCCCTCAATATACAGGAAGGAAAAATTCACATTGCCAGGTAGCCTCCTTGTCCTGTGTCCGTTCAGGCGGCAGTAAGGAATTTCCTTCTCAATACGTGAGATGAGATAATCCCGAAGTTCCAGTTCTTTTTTTGTTTTTTCCTCCATTATTCTGAGTGCTCTCTCCGTAGCGGTGCCAAGGCCCACAATGCCCGGCACATTTTCCGTTCCGGCTCTCCTGCTTCTCTCCTGTCCACCTCCATGAATGAAGGAACGAAGCTTCAACCCCGCACGAATATACAGGAAGCCGATTCCTTTCGGTCCATTCAGTTTATGTCCGCTGGCACTCAGCATATCAATATGCATTTCGTCCACATTGATGGGAACCTGTCCAAAAGCCTGCACTGCATCCGTGTGAAACAGAATACCTCTCTCCTTTGCGATGGCACCGATTTCTTTTATCGGCTCTATGGTTCCGATTTCATTGTTTGCAAACATAACACTGATTAAAATAGTGTCAGGTCTGATTGCATTCTTCAGCTCGTCCAGGTTCACCAGACCATCTTCATCCACGTTCAGATAGGTTACCTCAAACCCTCTCTTTTCCAGATACTCACAGGTATGAAGAATTGCATGGTGTTCGATTTTTGTGGTAATGATATGTTTTCCTTTCCCTTCATAAGCTTCCGCTGTTGCCTTCAAGGCCCAGTTATCCGCTTCAGAGCCTCCGGCTGTAAAATAAATCTCCTCCTGCTTTGCACCAATTGCTCCCGCAATTGTCCTTCTCGCCTCATTCACTGCCTTTTTGCTTGCTGAACCGAGAGAATAGATCGTGCTGGGATTCCCGTAATTCTCCGTAAAATACGGCAACATTGCCTGAACTACCTCCGGTGCCGTCTTTGTTGTTGCCGCATTGTCAAGATATATCATAATATGTCCCTCTTTTCTGTCTGCATTGTAATCCATTTAATTTATACTGTTTTACTAGGAATTACATTGACACTATATCACTACAGAGCGGTTCTGTCAACATGATTCACAGAATATAATGGTGAAAAAGTTACCGTTCAGCAGATATCCATGATACAGCTGAACCATAACACGAAAAGTCCCGGAGTTCCTATGAAAATAAGAAAAAATCACCCTCTGATTTACGGCACTTTCCTATTAACCGTCACCGGACTGGCAAGCCGCATCATCGGCTTTTTTTACCGTATTTATCTTTCCAGACTGTTCGGAGAAGAGGGCATGGGCATCTATCAGCTTTTAAGCCCCGTTCTGTCACTCTCCTTTTCGCTCACTGCAGCCGGATACCAAACTGCCATTTCCAAGCTGGTGGCAGAACGCTCCGCCAGAGAAAAACAGACTTCCTTCAAACCGCTTGCCGTAGGCTTAAGCATCTCCCTGCCCCTTTCTCTGCTCTGTAATGCGCTCATTTTTCAACTGGCAGATTTCATCGCACGGGTTCTGCTTCAGGAGCCGCGCACTGCTCCAATGCTGCGCATTCTTTCCTTCTCCATACCCTTAAGCGCCGTTCACTCCTGTATCAACGGCCATTTTTATGGTGTAAAAAAAGCAGGTGTTCCCGCAGCCGGTCAACTGCTTGAACAGATTACCCGTGTCGGCTGCGTCTACTTCATTTCCGCCCGCTGTCTTGTTATGGGGCGGACTCCTTCTATCAGTGCGGCTGTCTTCGGTCTGACCGTAGGGGAACTGCTATCCATGTTCTTTGCCGTCATTGCAGTCTGGTATTGCTTTCCGGCAGGCAAATCCGTAAATACCTCCTTTTCTGCTACAGAAAGCCTCTACGGTTCCCTTCTTTCCATGGCCCTTCCGCTGACTGCTAACCGTATTGTACTGAATCTCTTACAAAGCATTGAGTCTGTGTCCATTCCTGCAAGACTCCGTCTTTACGGCTACGACAATGTAACTGCATTAAGTGTATACGGTGTCCTGACCGGTATGGCAATGCCTTTCATTTTCTTTCCCAATGCATTAACCAGTTCCGTAGCCATCCTGCTGTTGCCCATGATTTCCGAGAATTATGCCCTTGGCGACATAGCAGCCGTAAAATCAGCCGCCGTACGCACTATTAAATATTGTGGGCTCATGGGAATCTGCTGTATGACCGGTTTCGTCTTTCTTGGCAAATGGGCCGGAACTGTTTTTTTTCAAAGTCCGCTTGCCGGTTATTTTATCACAACTTTAGGATTTATCTGCCCTTTCCTCTACCTGGATACCACACTCTCCAGCATTCTTCAGGGACTGGGCATGGCCGGACATATTTTCGCCATGAATGTTGTCTGCCTGACAATCCGTCTCCTCTTTGTATTCTTTGCCGTACCGCACTTCGGTATCACCGGATACCTCTGGGGGCTCCTGGCAAGCCAGCTGACCCTCGGTCTCCTCTATCTGGGCTGCCTTTACCGCTTTTTTCAAAAGCAAGACAAAAAAACAGCGCACTGAAGTTTTGCTTCGGTGCGCTTCCATCATTTTCAATCCATCATTTTCTGAATCACCGTTCCGTCCTCACTCTCCATCCTGAGATTTCTTGAACTTCCCACAAAATACTGATATTGCTGCAGTACTTTATCTTTCTGCATATCATCTATGGCTTTTGCCATATCCAGAGAACGGATATCCTTATCCTTTCCGATATATCCGAAATCATCCTCTTTGTTGAATGTGATGGAAATATCTTCAAGAGGTGCATCTTGTCTCTCTCTAAGCGAAACAGCAGATGTTTCATGGGACAACTCCGCAACAGAAGCTGCTGCAGTTACATTCTTTTCTTCCGAATGTATCACTTCATCCAGGCTCACATTCCGTATTACCGGAACTCTGTAATTCTGTAAAATACCTGCATAATCATTTATGCTGCCAATTCCCATGAATTCACCTCCTTCTCATCTCTTCTATTGATATATCGGTTTGTTCCGTTCAAACTTTAGTGCTAAATTCAGCCTTCTGCACGCAAAACTGAGTTCAGAATTTCTCATTCGGTTTCTACTTCAGCATTTTCTTCAATTCGTCCATAAATGTATTGACATCTTTGAACTCACGGTATACAGAAGCAAATCTGACATATGCCACCGCATCCAGATCTTTCAGCTTATTCATCAGGAGTTCACCGATTACCTGGCTGGAAATCTCCCGTTCCTCCAGATTAAAAATCTCTGTTTCCACCTCATCCACAAGCGACGTAATCTGCTGTGCACTCACCGGCCTCTTATGACATGCGCGGAGCACACCAGCCTCAATTTTGGAGCGGTCATAGGTTTCTCTGTTGTTGTCCTTTTTGATAATAATCAGCGGAATTGTCTCAATCTTTTCATAGGTTGTAAAACGCTTCCCACATTCATCGCACACGCGGCGTCTGCGAATGGAATTGTTATCCTCTGCCGGTCTGGAATCAATTACCCTTGTATTCTCATGATTACAAAATGGACATTTCATTTGTTTACCCCCTGTCCGCTTCCTATTAAAAAACACTAGCTATTTATTATAAATATACATGAATCAGCAGTGAATGTCAACCAGAATAATATCCGGACCTATCTGTCGGATATCTTTGAAGGGAATCACAATATTCGGTTCGCAGTTCAAAAAATTTAAGATTTTGTTACAGCCCGGCACCATGATTTTGCAGATACATCCGCTGCACTCGTCAAACTCCAGGTCACATACTCTTCCCAGTTTTTTACAGTCCTTGATATTGATAACATCCTTACATTTCATTTCAGAAAATAACATACAAAACTCTCTTTTCTTTTATTGCCACACTATATGACAGTGCTCCTCCATTCAGACCAAAAACAGGCAATGACAACAGAATATTTTTTTCATACAGGTACATACTACATCTAACCGGAAATGTACGGAATAACAGAAAGAGAGATTTGTCGAATGACACAGGGAAAAGTTGAAATCTGCGGCGTAAATACTTCAAAGCTTCCGCTTCTGAAATCGGAGGAAAAAGAGCTTCTTTTTCAGCAGATAGAAGCCGGAGACCAGGCTGCGAGAGAAGCCTATATTGAAGGCAATCTGCGCCTTGTCTTAAGCGTTATCAAGCGCTTTTCTTCCAGCAATGAAAATGTGGATGATTTGTTTCAAATCGGATGTATCGGGCTGATTAAAGCCATAGATAATTTTGATTCTTCCTTAAATGTAAAATTCTCCACCTATGCTGTCCCCATGATTATCGGTGAAATCAGAAGATTTTTGAGAGACAACAGCAGCATCCGTGTGTCACGCTCCCTGAAAGATACTGCCTATAAAGCAATTTATACCAGAGAGGCACTGACACGAAAAAACCTGAAAGAGCCAACCATCGATGAAATCGCCGGTGAAATCGGCGTTTCAAAAGAAGACATTGCCTATGCTCTGGATGCCATTCAAAGCCCCATGAGTCTCTATGAGCCAATCTTTACCGATGGCGGCGATACGCTTTACGTGATGGACCAGATCAGCGATAAAAAAAACAAGGAGGAAACCTGGGTGGAGCATCTTTCCTTAAGCGAAGCCATGAAACGCCTGAATCCCAGGGAACATGAAATCATTTCCCTGCGCTTTTTTGAAGGGAAAACGCAGATGGAAGTCGCAGAAGCTATCGGCATCTCCCAGGCTCAGGTCTCCCGCCTGGAAAAAAATGCCCTGAAGGTCATGCGCACTTATTTGACGTAGAAACGTTCTTCTTAGGGGATGAGTCAGAAGAAACATCCCCTAAGCCACAATGCTCTGATGAATTTTGTTCACCATTTGAGTTACAAAAATGATATTATTCCCGAATAGCGACAAAATATCATAAGAGTCAAACGGTGCTTTCTCAATCAAGTCATCAGCAACGATATCCCCATTTTCTCTGACATAATCGATAATGGCTTTCACAAACTCCTGCTGATTCGAATTCAAAACATTATCATTTAAAAAGTCCCCGAACTTTTCATTAATTACTGACTGTTCAATTCCGACAATGGAGCGAATGAACGCAGCCAGATTATCAATGTCGGTTGCTGATTTATATTCTTCCTTCGTTCCCAGCTCATGCCACAATATTCTTTCAAGCTCTCTCAAATCATCAGCATCAATTGGCTCCAGATTCTTGATTTTGTTTATCGTAGCATTATCCATATTCTCTGCGAGATAATCAATCACCTTCTCCTTGTAGGTGCGAATATCAATTATAGTAGGTTCTATCGGCTCCCTGGCTTCAACCTCATCAGGAGTATTAATTTCTACCGGATTTACTCTGGGCGGAAGATATTGCATTAAGTCTCTTACATCCTCACGATACTTCTCCAGTCTGTCAATTGCCGGATTGTCCCAAAACGTAACACTTACAAGTTGTGTTAATGCTTCTGCTTTTATTTTAACAGCAGTCGTAGCTCCTGCATAATCCAATAAAAGCTTTGCTATCAATCGAACACGTTCTACCTGTCTTAATGCTTGTGCAATACTTCCTTTGGCAAGAACAGACATTTCAATTTCCAGCATTTGAAGGTCAAATTGTAAGGATCGCACATCCTCATTAACATCCCCGTTTACAAGTTTTGAAATGTGAAGCTGGATTTCTTTCTTTGCCAGGGGCGCAATACTTTCCCAATTATCATAGTCAACATACTTATCTACATAACTCAATTCTCTGCGCACTGCAATACGGGAAGAATTCTTCTTCACATCCTGCGTCTTCGAAAACAGCAACGGTTTCAGCTTATCATAATAAGCCTTACACCTCTTATCGCATTGCCGCTCGTATCTCTGCAATTCCACCAAAATATCCAAGCGGATGTCAAAAAGCTTTTGTGACAAACTCTTTCCGTTTTCATTCATTGCGCCATCCGGCTTATTCTCAAAATACTCAAAATTTGTACAGTAATCAAAGATAAGAAAGAATTCCTTGTCCTTACCGTCTATTAATCCCGGGCACAACCTTGTACCTCGCCCAATCATCTGTATAAACTTTATTTTTGACTTGACCGGTTTAAAAAAGACAAGATTCAGTACTGCCGGCACATCAATTCCTGTATCAAGCATATCAACAGAAACGGCTATCCTGAACTTAGGGTCTTCACCAAATTTGGTAATCAAATCATCTGCGCCTTTCACCTGATTATCAATCAGCTGACAATAGTCTTCTCCCAGACCGGGATAGTTTGCACGAAATGTTCTTACAATCAAATCTGCATGCTTATGATTATATGCAAATATAATGGTTTTACCGATTTTTTCTCCCCAGTCAACATGCAACCCATTCTCCATCAAATCATCCAAAACCTTGGCACAAGTATCAACATTGTAAAGCAATCGGAATATTTTATTTTGGGGAATAACAGTCTCATCATCAATCTTTTCATCCATCAATACAGAATTCACTTTTTCCTTGTCCTCATCCGACAAGTCACTGTACTTTATCCCTCTATCTAACAGCTTTGTAGTTTTGTTCTGTAATTTATACTTTACAAGATACTTTTCCTTGACCGCCTCTTCCAGAGAATAGGCGAAGTTAGGTTCCCCACTTTCGCATCCGAATAGCTGATATGTATTTGCATCAACCTGATCCTTCGGAGTTGCAGTAAGTCCCACCAACAGAGTATCAAAATATTCAAAAATGGAACCGTACTTGTTAAAAATGGACCTATGTGCTTCGTCAATAATAATCAAGTCGAATCTTCCACAGGAGTATTCCTTTTCTTCCGCATCAATAAAACCAATCATGGTCTGATGAGTCGAAAAAGTTATTCTTGCATTTGGCTCATCCGCCAGTTTTCTATCATTTAATACGCAAAAACTCATATTTGGCAACAGCTTTTTGAAGTTCTTAAAAGCCTGTTCCACCAAGCTTGTCCTGTCGGCCAAAAACAAAACGTTTTTTATCCAGTTGTTACGAAGTAAAACATCAACCAACGAAATGGCAACTCTCGTTTTTCCCGTACCGGTCGCCATAACCAGCAAACTTCGACGAAACTTATCATTGAATCTCTCACATACCTTGGTAATTGCCATCTTCTGATAAGCTCTGTTTGTTATTTTATCGTTTATCGTCAAATCCGTAATATTGTTTCTGTCTCTCCGTTGAATCAAATAAGATAATTCTTCTGCGTTATGAAACGCCATCACTCTTCTGGAAGGATATAGCCCATCTATCACATATATTTCATAACCGTTAGTATAATAAAGGACTGGGACATAACCATACTGTACTCTCATACATTCTCCGTAGTCCTTTACCTGCTTCTCTCCTGCCAAAGCCTCACGATTGATTGATTTTGCTTCCACAATAGCAAGCGGTTTACCATCTGCTCCATACAACACATAATCGCAAAATCCGATTCCCGTTCTGTTTGACATTCCTTCAACTTTTATTTCACAACATGCTTTTCCGGGAATAATTGAACCGCACTCTACCTCTGTTCCGTCTGGTAATACTGTCTTCATAGACGGCGGAACGACCTTCCACCCGGCTTCTCTCAAATATAAGTCAATATAAATCTTGCGCGTATCAGCTTCTGACATATGTTTGGGCAAAACAATGTCAGGAACAGTCTCCGGCTCTTCGAATTTTTTATATACAAATTTCGCAAAAAAACAGATGTTTTCACTGGCGACTTTTGCTTCTGTTTTCTTGATATGGACACCATGTTCCGCATTTATTCCTAATTTTCTGACATAGTGAAGAGATTTCAACAATATATCGTTATTGACAAAATGAACAAACCAGGGAGCGTCTATCGTTTCAAGCATGGTTGCATTCATCGGATATTCTTTATCACATTTACGATAGACAAAGCTGATAAGAATACCTAATAGTCTCCTGGATGCTTTTGCTATTTCCGCTGATTCATTCATTTTTTCTAAAGTTATCCCGCATTCATAAATTTCTTTGTATTCAGGTTTTCCCTCTAGAAAAACATAACCATTCATGAAACCCCTCCCTTCAGAAGATTCACATTTTAGAAGTAGCAGTTGTCCCTACAACTTTTGATTTGTCGACTTGGTCTACGAAGTTTGCGAACTGTTCCTGAAG
>CAMEDC010000050.1 GCA_945913255.1 uncultured Lachnospiraceae bacterium | reverse complement strand
GAGTGTATGCTTGTCTGTGACCATTCTTCTTGTGGTAACCGGTTTTTCTCTTGTATTTGTATACAATAACCTTCTTACCTCTACCCTGTTCCATAACGGTTGCAGATACAGTTGCTTTTGCAACGTCTTCGCCAACCTTAAGGGTTCCGTCACTTACTGCGATTACCTGGTCAAAAGAAACAGTGCTTCCAGCTTCTGCATCCAACTTCTCAACTTTGATGATATCGCCCTCAGAAACCTTGTACTGTTTTCCGCCTGTTGCAATAATTGCGTACATAATAAGGCACCTCCTATTCATGAACTACGTTACACAATGAACTTTGTCCATATTACTCGCTGACTTTGGTGGCTTCTGCCTGTTTCACAGACGCACTTCTACCGAGTCAAGCGGCATACCGTAGTATAATAGCATGAGGTGCCCCTAACTGTCAATACTTTTTAATTGTTTTTCTTCTCAAAATCTTCAACATACTGGATAATCAGTTTTACAGTACCCTCTATTCCAAGAATACTGCTGTTGATGCACAAATCATAACTGTCTGCACGCCCCCATTTTTTGGAAGAATAGTAATTGTAATAACTCTGACGCTGTTTATCCTTTTTGATAATCATATCCTTTGCCTTTGCTTCTGTCAGATTATACTTTTCCATAATGCGCTTTACCTTCACATCTTCATCACCGAAAATGAAAAGATTTACCACATTCTTATAATCAGCCAGTGCATAATCCGCACAGCGTCCTACAATAATACAGGGACCTTCATCCGCAATCTTTTTAATGGTATCAAACTGAGCCAGAAACACCTTATGGCTGATAGGCATATCCACAAAGGAAGAAGCGTTATAGCCAAAGGAATAGGTATCCATTACAAGATTGTATAGGAAAGAATTTGTAGGTCTCTCATCGTGATTTTGAATCATTTCCTCACAGAATCCGCTCTCCTTTGCCGCTCTGCTCAAAAGTTCCTTATCGTAGCATTTAATCCCGAAATATTCAGCTACTTTTTCTCCGATTTCACGACCGGCTGAACCAAATTGTCGCCCAATTGTAATGACTGTATTCATAATCCTACTCCTTTTCTCATTAAAGTATAAAGACTTCATAGCCAATTAGAGATCTTTATCTGAATTTATTATACATCATTTTCAAGTTTTAGACAACAAAAAGTCATCTGCGATTTGAAATTGTTACAAAATTTCAAGTAAATGTTTAAAATATTCTGGCAAAGGAGCATTGATTTCAATATATTCGCCTGTGGAAGGATGCCGAAATCCTAAAGTCATGGCGTGAAGCGTCTGTCCCTGAAGCTTAAAAGGCGATTTCCTTTCAGAATAAACCTCATCCCCCAGCAGAGGATGTCCGATACTTGCCATGTGTACACGGATCTGATGGGTTCTCCCTGTTTCCAGCACACACTCAATATAAGTATATTTGTCAAAACGTTTCAGTACTCTGTAATGTGTCACTGCACGTTTCCCATTTTTTTCATTGACTGACATCTTTTTTCGATCTGTCGGATGTCTTCCGATTGGCTTGTCAACCGTGCCTTCCTCTTCCTTTAGCACTCCATGGCAAATTGCTCTATATCGTCTGGTAATAGAATGTTCCTTCAGCTGCTCCGCTATACAGTTATGGGCAGCATCATTCTTACAGGCAATCACACTACCTGTCGTATCCATATCAATTCGATGTACAATGCCGGGGCGCATTACACCATTAATACCCGAGAGTTCGTTTCCGCAGTGATACAGAAGTGCATTTACAAGCGTCCCCGTATAATGCCCCGCTGCAGGATGTACAACCATCCCCTTAGGCTTATTTACAACAATAACATCCTTATCTTCAAAAAGGATGTCAAGCGGAATGTTTTCCGCTTCTATTTCCGGTTCTACCGCCTCGGGAAGGCAGAAGGATACTTTGTCGTCTGCCTTTACGCGATAACTTCCTTTTACCGCTACACCATTTACCGAAACAGCATTCTCTTTTATCAGTTTCTGTATAAAAGAACGCGACAAAGAATCGATAAGCTCCGCCAGGCACTTATCGATTCTCTCATCCTCCAACTGTTCTGTTATCTCAAAACAAAACTTTTCCATAAAAGTCCTACTTCATCTCACGATATCTGTTTTGCTTGAAACTCAGGAATTCCAAATCTTTCTCCTTGTAAACGAACAAAAACAGCACAAAAAGCGTAATGGTAGCAATCACAATATAACAGTCTGCCACATTGAATATGGGAAAATGAATCAACACGAAAGAGATAAAATCCACAACAAAATCAAATCGCAGTCTATCTATCATATTCCCAAGGCCGCCTGCAACTATCGCCGCCAAAAGAACATGAACTACATTAAATTTATTATCCTCCGGCAATTTAAATAACAGAAATAAGATTACCAGAAGAAAAACAATCCCGACAAACAAAATAAAAAATTTCTGGTTCTGAAGCATACCAAAAGCAGACCCACGGTTTTCCAGATAATTCAGTTCCAGAACTCCGTTAATCAGCACGACTGCCGGATTATTTTTTAAGTTTAAAATGGCAAGATACTTTGTCAGCTGATCGACCCCCAAAAGCACCAGCATCACAATAGCATCCAGTATTAACATTTTCGTCTTTTTACGCATGTGCATCCTCTTCACTAAAATGAATTTCCCTGATGGCTTCCAGAATTTCTTCATCTGTCACAGTCTTATCAATCACAGCTTTTCCTATTTTCTTTAGCAATACAAATTTAATCTTCCCCGACTCCATCTTTTTATCCGATTTTGTCAATCGTAAAATTTCTTCCGGTTCAATACCATCAACTGATATGGGAAGATAAAAAGGAACAAACATATCCCTGATTTCATAATACTCTTCCATGGAAAGCAATTCTCTTTTCCATGAGATATAGGCAGCTGCGACACATCCAAGCGCCACACACTCGCCATGGTACAATTCAAAGTTTTTCGCCTTTTCTACTGCATGTCCTATCGTATGTCCAAAATTCAGAAGTGCTCTGTCACCCTGTTCGGTAGGATCTTTTTCAACGACCAGTTTTTTTACCGTACAACTCTTAATCAGCATTTCCTGAAGTACGTTCAAATCTCTCTCACAAATTTCATACATATTTTCAATCAGCCATTCATAGAACATGGCATCTTTTATTAGTCCGTGCTTCATAACTTCTCCAAATCCGGAGAAAAACTGCCGGTCATCCAGTGTTGTAAGAACCTGTATATTCATATATACCAGACTGGGCATCTTGAAAGCGCCAACCATATTTTTGTAACCATCAAAGTCCACACCGGTTTTTCCGCCGATACTGCTGTCAGCCTGAGAAAGTAAAGTTGTAGGAACCTGTACGAAATCAATTCCTCTCAAATAAGTTGCAGCCGCAAAGCCGGTGGTATCACCGACCACACCACCACCCAGTGCCAGCAACATATCTCTGCGGTCAAACTGTTCTTCTATCAGAAATTTGTATATTTCTCTCACAGTATCCAGATTCTTGTTTTCTTCACCATTTGGGAATACATATTTGACAGCCTTCAAGCACTTTCCGTCTAACAGGTTAAGCACTTCGTCTCCGTAAATTTCATTGACCTTTGAATCAGTTACAATACAGATTCTGCGTTTTTCACATCCAAGAGCCTCAAGTTCAGGCCACAACTCATTAAAAGACTGCGTGAAAACAATATCGTAGCAGGGTTTCTTATTAAATAATATCGGTAAACGTTCCATATCTTTCCTCTCTGTTGTTTATTAATGCATAAAAAGAGCCCGCAACACGGGCTCTCTTATTTTCACTGATTATTAATCGGCATTTCAAAGGACCCGCCGAAGATATCCTGAAAATCACCCGAAATATCCACACTTGCCGGTGTAATGATAAAAATATAGTGAGAAATTTTCTGCAGATTTCCTCCGATTGCAAAGCAGGAACCACTTGTAAAATCAATAATTCTCTGCGCTATATCAACATCCAGCCCTTCGAGATTCAAGACTACGGTACGGTTCGCCAGAAGTGTTTCCGTAATCTCTCTTGCTTCTTCCACAGAAGTAGGCTTAATCACACAAACCTCCATTCCCGCCCCTCCGGAAGACCGTCTCACAGCCGGTTTGTTAATCGGTGTAATCTTATTAGCAGGCTGTAACTTCTTTGCAGGACGTTCTTCGTAATCCTCTTCCGCCTCCCTGGCTTTAGATACAGATGTTTTTTTTGTGGAATGTGAAGATTCTATCTCTTCATCCTCATCCAGATAATCTTCATCATAGTATTCATCGTCGTCTTCGCCGTTTAGCTTCATGTAATTTAAAAACTTGTCCATAACGCCCATATTATTTATTACCATGCCTTTCTGCTTTTTAAGTCTCACCGAGGCTAATGTTGACTGTAATCTCTCTCTCCGAAAATTCCCGTACCGACTCTCACAAATGTTGCACCCTCTTCAACAGCCACCTGATAATCTCCGGTCATTCCCATTGACAATACATTCATATTAACATTATCAATGTTTTTATCCTTTATGTCAACAGACAATTGTTTCAATTTTTTAAAATACAGTCTGTTTTCTTCGGCATTTTCCGTATATGGAGCAATTGTCATAAGCCCTTGTATGTGAATAGACGGTAATCCTGCAATCTGTTTCACAAGTTCTAAAGTCTGCTGTACAGCAGCGCCAAACTTGCTTCCTTCTTCCGCCACATTTACTTCAATCAGAATATTTACCTCAACTTCCTTTTTTGTTGCCTCCTTACTGATTTCTTCTGCTAGACGCAGAGTATCCACACTATGTATCAGGCATACTTTATCCACAATATATTTTACTTTATTGCGCTGCAGATGACCTATCATATGCCAGCGAACATCATCAGGCATCTCCGGTATTTTATCCAGAAGTTCCTGTACCTTGTTTTCACCGAAATCTCTTGCTCCGGCCTCGTATGCCTCACGCAGCATGGATACCGGTTTTGTCTTACTGACTGCAATTAAGGTCACATCTTCTTTCTTGCGTTCTGCGCTTTTGCATGCTTTTTCAATCTCCTGTTTCACATGCTCTATATTTTCAAAAATCATTCTTTTCATTCCTTTACTGATTGATAAACTGATTGTCACTGACTGAAGCGGCATCCAGTACAATATAGTCATATACATTCAAACCGTATCTGGTATTTGACTTTACAATGGCATATTCATCGTTCTGATAAAGGATATTAATCTGTTTGAAATCAGCATATCCTTTATTCATATTGTAAACGCCAATCAAAGTAGCACGCTTACTCACTGTATAAGTCTCCTGGCTGTCGAGTTTATACAGAATATCTCCTGCATTCAGGACAGAATTGTCAAGATAATATTCTCCTGTCTCACTGTCAAAATTATAGACTTCGACTTCCAGCCTTTCACTGGAAATTGTCCCATCTTCCAGGTAACACTGACGCATGATACAATCTCCTCCGCTGTTTGTACCCGGAATAATAAAATCCTGGGGAATCAGGAAGAATTCTTTCTGCACAATTGAGGATACCGGTATTTTCAATCCCTTTTCATCTTCCACAATCAGTTCCACATCCAGAAATCTGTCATTTAAAAAAGTAATCATGGAATTTGTAAAGGAAAGCCGCAGGTAACTGTTCCCGTCTCCTCCGGTTATTAATTTGACGGCACCCCAGGACTCATACTGATTTTTCAGGAACCGGACTTTCACATACCCTTCTTCCTGCAATTTGGCTCCCCGCTCAGCCTCAATTGGAATAACAATCGACCAGTTCTCATCCGTCGATAATTTATATGCCGGATCGCCCAGAGCCATCAGAGAATTTCCGAGAATCTGATTCTTTGAATATGACTTTTCATCAAATATACTTTCTGTCACATTTTCGGCCTTCAAAGTCTCATATCCATCTGTCCAATACGCAACAATACCCATTCTCGGTGCGTAGTAATAATTGATGCTGTTTCCATTTCCTCCATTTAAATCACTGATACTCTTGAGCATATTCACATTTGCTAGCTTTAATACCGTATTTTTCAAAGAATACTTAAAATCATAAGTACTTACATAATCAGTCCTGTCAAAACCATGTATAAAATTCACAATATCATTTCGAAATTCAGCCAGTTCACGATTACTCAGGGAGTTTTCTCCAAGATTTAACGCTACCAGTTCTTCATTCAGCTTTCCGGTCTCATCCACAATGTAAACAAGGTCGTTTTTCGCTACTCGTTCTCCTTCTCTTGCATAATAATTCACATATCCTGCAGCTTCCGTATATATGACCTGCTCGTCCCTGATTGCAACTCCCCGGTAAACATTGTTTGTAGCAAGAGAGCCTTCTTTTACCTCATATCGTACAATCCGGCCTGTCTGAAAATACAGAATGATACAGATGATTACATAAATGAATATCACACCAAAAATAATCATACCGATATTCAGATTCAGCGGTTTTCTGTATTTTTTTACCTTGCTGCTCTTTTTTGCCAAGGCGTCTCCCTCCTGCAATGACTACATGTATCTCTTACCTGTGCCCAAAACAAAAGCCCCGGTCAATCGAGGCTTTTGTGTAAATTCCGATAAATTATGTAATACTACGCTTACAGCGAAACAATAACCTTATCCTTTAAGCCGGCCGGAAGTTTTGATTCATTCATGGAAACGCTTAAAATGAAATCTACTCCAAAGCTCTCGCTGAGTTTTTCCAATTTTTCAACCGTCGCTGTTACATCCTGTCCTTCCAGACAGGCAATCTTCAAAAAGCTGTCAAAATACATTTGCTGTAAATCGTGATCCTGGGAAATAATGCCGCTGATGAACCCAAGAAACTGGTCACTGTTCTCAATCATATATTGAGAAACATCAATCAGACGAACTTTATTGTTCAGTTCATACATATGCTTAGTGCTCTTGTCGAGATAAACGATATTGCCGGTGATTTTCTGAATTTCACTGTTTACCTTATCCAATAACTGCTTTGTCTTACCTTTGCCCTTTTCGCCTACAATTAATTGAACCATTGGAAAACCCTCCTGTAGTAATAATATTGTATTACCTGTTAAGTTAATTATAAGTGATATGATGCCAAAAAACAACCTCTATTTATGAATCTCATCCAGTAAATCAATCATCTCGTTATAAAGCACATCCGTAGAGCTGGAACGCATAATGATTGAGATATAGGGCGACCCGTTTTCATCCCTGGCAAGAAGCATGAGACAATGCCCCGCTGCATTTGTAGTACCTGTCTTTCCTCCGATCACATTCACATTGGACGGCGCACTATAATCCCCTCTGATAAAAAGATTTGTAGTTGTTTTATTAAATTCTTTTGCCTTTCCGTTTTTATCAAAATAAGTCGTCTGGTAACTGCTCATTTGCATAATTTCATTAAAAGTTTCATACCGTATCGCTTCATTAAAAATCAAATACAAATCATAAGCTGTGGTATAGTGGTTCACATCCGTAAGTCCATGCGGATTTACAAAATTTGTATTGGTTGCTCCCAGACTGTGTGCCTCTTCATTCATCATTTCTACAAAATGTTCCACAGTTCCGCCCACACCTTCAGCAATCAGCATGGCGACATCATTCGCCGAATACATCAGTAAAATACGCAGTGCCTGATCAAGGGTAATAGTATCCCCTGCTTTTAACCCACAAAGCTGAGCGCCTGATTCTGTGATGTTCACAGAAGCCGTTGCCGTAAGCACCTGATCAAGGCTGCCATTTTTCAATGCAACAAGTGCAGTCATAACTTTCGTCAGACTGGCAGGATAAAGTGTCTCATGAGCATTTTTTGCATAAAGCACTCCCGCCCCGTTCACATCAAACAGGACAGCTGCCTCTGCCTCATCCATATTTACACTCTCATGCATCACATTATCTGTTACCACACACAAATCTGCCGCATATGGTACAGCAGTTCTTCTGTCCTGCCTTGAAATCACATTAAAACTACTGATATCGGAATCTGCACAATACGCCATATCATATGACAGATTTCCGCATCCGCAAAGAATACATGATAAGAATATCGACATACACACCAGAACGGAAAAGTATCTTTTACTTGTACATTTCACGCCACTCTAAATCTCCTCTGTCCAGGGACTTTATCAACAGTTCCGCACTGGCAAGATTTGTCGCCAGCGGTATATTGTGCATATCACACAATCTCATAACATTATTCGCATCCGGTTCATGTGCTTTTGGTGCCTGGGGATCTCTTAAGAAGATTACCAGATCTATCTGATTATGCTCAATCTGGGCACCAATCTGCTGGGTTCCTCCAAGATGCCCCGCAAGGAATTTATGAATATTCAGATTTGTAACTTCTTCAATTAAGCGTCCCGTTGTACCGGTTGCATACAAATCATTTTTACTTAAAATTCCTCTGTAAGCAATACAAAAATTCTGCATCAGTTTCTTTTTTGAATCATGTGCGATTAGCGCGATATTCATAGCCATACCCTCTCTTTACTTCGATTTCTTAGCCTGAAGTCTTACGTTTAATACAAACCCCATCCCGATAAACAGACTTAATAAAGATGTCAGTCCATAACTTACAAATGGCAATGGAAGCCCTGTGTTTGGCAGAATAAAAGTTGCAACGCCGATATTAAAAAATCCCTGGAAAGCGACAAGCCCTCCCATTCCGGCTGCTATAATCGTTCCTGCCGTATCTTTCGCTTTTCTGGCTACCGATATACATTCCAGCGAAATTCCAATCAGTAATACAATAACAAGAACGCTTCCCTTAAATCCGAATTCTTCACCGATTACCGCAAAGATAAAGTCCGTCTGAGCCTCGGATATAAAATTTCCATTTTTTACCGATGTGATTTCATTATTCTTATACCCTTTTCCGTCCAATTGTCCGGAACCGATTGCCATGCAGGAATTCAACTGCTGATAGGCTTCCTCGGTGGCGTATTCCTCGGGATTGATAAACGCCAGAATACGGTTTCTCTGAAAGTCCTCCAATATTCCATTGTCCGGCTGTAACGCCAGCGATATCACCAGGGCAATCGCAGGTATTGCCACAGCCAGGACTCCAAATACCAGTTTCAGACTAATGCCGCCGGCAAACAAAATCACACAGAAAAGCACAATTACAACAATGCTGGTAGATAAATCAGGCTGTTTATAGATTAAAAACCATGGCACCGCAACCAGCGCAATGCAGCTTCCGATGATTCTGACTGTATTCAGCTTTTCCCTATATTTCATAATAAACTGTGCAAAGAATAAAATCAATAATATTTTCGCAGTTTCTGACGGCTGAAATCGAAGTCCTCCGATTTCCAGCCACCGCTGTGCGCCAAGGCGTCCTTCATCTCCGGTAAACCGTACAGCAAGAAGCAACGCAAGATTCAATGCATAGATAATCCAGTTCAATCTGATAATCCATGAATAGTTGAAAAAAGAAACCACGACCATGAGAAAGATACCGGCAACCACTCCGCCCAACTGTTTGGTCCGGAGTGATTCCTCAGCGCTTCCGATTGCCATAACGCCAATGATTGATAATGCAATTACCATCAGCATAAGTTTAAAATCATAATCCCGTATTCTGAATTTTACAAACATCGTATTTTATTTCCCCATCATCGGTTGGCTGCCAAATCCTGCATGTTCACATCCACTATCGGAATATTCGCATAGAGAATCGGCTTAGCATTTCTGCCGTTTTTACCTGTTTTTGCATTAATTTGTATTTCCATATTTTCAGAATCTATCTTCATATACTTTGAAATTACCCTGGCGATGTCATCCTTGATTAACTCCATCATCTCAGGAGAACAGTTGACTCTGTCGGAAATCAGCAGAATCTTCAGTCTGTCCTTCGCCACCTGGCAGGAGCTTTTTCTGCGAAAGAAATGTCTCATTTTGCTCCTCCCCTACACTCTGTGAAAGATTCCCGAAACTCTGGTCCAAAAAGAAATACCCTTTTCAAAATTCAAAAAAGGAATCTCCCTTCCTTCCACTCTTTGCACCACATTGGCATACGCACGTCCCGCCGGCGAATCCCCGCCCACAAGTGGTTCTCCCTGATTTGTCGCAATAACGACATTTTCATCGTCCGGAATAATTCCAATCAGCGGAATCGCCAAAATATCGACAACATCCTGTGCCGACATCATATCACCGCGCTTGACCATATCCATTCGCAGTCTGTTGATAATCAAGTCCATCTGCTTAAAGCCATTTGCTTCCAGTAGTCCGATAATTCTGTCTGCATCACGAATTGCGGATACTTCCGGTGTTGTCACAACAAGTGCTCTGTCAGCTCCGGCAATTGCATTCTGAAACCCCTGCTCAATTCCCGCCGGACAATCCAAAATAATGTAATCAAACTGTTCTTTCAGATGTTCTATTACCTTTATCATTTGTCCCGGTGTCACTGCGGACTTATCTCTGGTCTGTGCGGAGGGCATCAGATACAATCCGGGATGTCGCTTATCCCGGATCAAAGCCTGTTTTACGCGGCAGTTACCCTCGACTACATCCACGAGATTATAAACTATCCTGTTTTCCAGTCCCATGACAACATCAAGATTGCGAAGACCGATATCCGTATCAATCAGACAGACCTTCTTTCCAAGTTTCGCCAGACCTGTTCCAACATTTGCTGATGTGGTGGTCTTGCCCACACCGCCTTTACCTGAAGTGACGACAATAACTTCCGAGCTTTTTTTCTCGGGGAAAATCTGATTTTCCATTTTATGTTCCTCCTGATTTTTTTTGTCGTCAGACCGGCAACCATATCGTCTTTAAAAGTTGCTCAGCATATCCTTGGTAAGTGGTTCAAAGGTTATCCTGTTGTTTTTTATATATGCAATTTTCGGTTGTACTTTAGGACGTATGCCCCATTTTGACTGCTTTGTCGTTGGTTTATATTTGAAATCGCCGATTTTGATTCTTTCCGGCTCCATTTCAAGCGCTGCTACAAAAGCTTTTTCCTGACCGTTTCCTCCGGCATACACCTCACCGTACAGGCCGCCCAGAATAATCACATTTTTTGCACTGATGACCGCACTTCCCGGGTAAACATCACCCAAAACAATGATACTGTTTTCCGTCTCAAGAACTTCTTTGTTTTTCAGACTTCCTTTAAAAAACTGTCCTTCATCACCGCCGGAAAGCTTTTTCTCCATATGGGCAAGTGCTTTGATAAAATTTTTATTGGTATTCTCGTCCTTACCGACAATACAGATAATATTCAAATCGCTGTTCTGTTTTATGGCTTCCAATATCATAATTTCTTCCGCACCGGACATATGACGTCCCTCAATGGAAAGCGCCATGGAAGCATGTCCAAAAAAATTCCTTGCCTCTGAAAATTTGTATGCAATTTCATCCAACAGCTTTTCAAAGGGTACTTCTCCATCCAGATGAAGCGCTATACCATTCGGAAAACTCTTAATCAAAACTGCGTCTTTCATGCTTTCCTCCTATAATTCATTGGAAATACCGCCTTCAGGCGAATCTGCAGTACCTGTAATCAGTTCCTCTTCCTCCGCCAGACCGTAATAATATTTTATAATATCTCTTGTTGCCTGTGCTGCATAGTCAGAGGAATAACCAAAGGGAATTCGTGTCGCAATAGCAATTTCAGGCTGTTCATAAGGTGCATAACAAACAAAAAGTGCATGGTCCGGTCTGGATTTTGTCTGCTCCGCCGTTCCGGTCTTTCCTGCAACATTAACAGCCAGATTGCTGAAATAGCTCTTGTTCTGTACCACCTGCCGCATGCCTGAATGAATGGCATCCCAGTATTCCTGTGGCATATCAATCACATTTCTGACATTCGGTTCAAACTCTTTTATCACATTTCCCTCAGAATCCGTAACCTTGTCAAGCAGAGTCAGATTATAGCAGGTCCCGCTGTTGGCTACTGTAGTGACATATCTTGCCAACCCGACTGTTGTATAGCTGTTTGTACCCTGTCCGATAGCCGATGGTACAGGATATTCCGTTGATACAATCGGCGCCGCTTCCGCAATTTCCACACCGGATTTTTCAGTTAAGCCATACATGTCAGCATATTTGTATAAAGTTTCCAGGCCTTCCGACTCATTATAAGTACCGTTTCTTGTAGACAACATATAACCGACATTGTAAAAGAAATAGTTGCAGGAATCCCCGATAGCCGTTGACACAATTTCATTTCCATGTCCGCTGTGCTTCCAGCAGCGTGGCGAAGGTGTGATTTCAGTAAAAGTACCCGTACAGTTGGTTTTGCTGTTTAAGGTGATTACCCCCTCCATCAATCCTGCCGTAGCTGTCACCATCTTAAAAGTAGAGCCGGGTGCCAGTGTAGACTGGGTTGCAAAATTATACTGCGGCATGGACTTATCGACATTCATTTTTGCATAATACTCCGCATCGATGGAGTTTGCCATTTTGTTATTGTCGTAGCCCGGATAGGATACCATGGCAATCACGTCGCCGGAATTCACATCTGTAATCACCACAGATGCATTACAGGGATCAAGCGCAAGCTGCGCCGGTGTGATGTCCAGATTATCTATGCGGTTTTTCATAAAGCTGTAAGCATTCATTTTCCCGCTATATAAAGCTTCTTCATCCTCAACCGGAATTTCTATCAGCTTCTGTTCACAGAGTGCCTGGCAAACCTGCTTTCCGGTTATTTCATCCGATAACAGCATATATTTGTAAAATCGCTTCTGAAATTCCGTGTTCTTATCAATCATGGAGATGATGTAGTCGATGATTTTATTATAAATTTCCGTAGAATCCGAATATTTTTCATCCAGATCCAGCTTGCTTACATCAATCCAGTTTTGTGCAATACAGTATTTCAAATACTCATTCAGACTAATGACTTCATCCGTAGCCCATGCTATCTGAGTCGGGTCATTGGCATCCACCTCTTCCGACATGATGACACCATTGCGGTTCAGCAGACTTACAATATTGCTTTCATAAACCTGATACTCCTTGGAAAGCTTTTTATAAGGAGTAAGTCCTTCCATCAGCTCATACCGAAGATTTTCATAGGCCTTCTCTTTGTAGTTCAAATAAGACTCATAAATCAGCTTTTCCGTCTCACCGGCATCTTCTGAGGCCATATGCTTTATATCAAGTATCGAATTGTTAAACATAGCAAAATAGACATCGTAAATCGGTATTTTGATATCAGAGCTGGTTGAATTTTCCGTGGCCTTATACTCCTTCGTGTTAACAATCTTATTGGATACAAGTCCCGCCAGCTTCTGCTCCAGAATATTGTAAACTGCCTTGGTAAACTCCGCATCAATCGTCAGGTAAACATCCTGTCCGGCTTTCGCTTCTTCCCTCTCCTGGATGGAAATCACCTTTCCCATATTGTCCACGACAACCTTTTCGTATCCTTTGGTTCCCTGAAGGGTTGTCTCCATATAGGCCTCAATACCGCTTTTCCCAACTACATCATTGATATTATAGCTGTCGCTTCCCTTTCCTTCCGCTTCCATTTCCTCATTCAGTGAGGTCAGTTCCTCCGAAGAAATCTTTCCTGTATATCCCAGTACATGTGCAAAATATTTACTGTCCACATACCGTCTGACAGTATCCTCCACAATAGAGACCCCAGGCAGTTCCTCGGAATTTTCCATAATAACCGCTACCGTGCTCTCACTTACATTAGTAGCTACCGTAGTCCCGACATATTTTCTGTAAGATGTCAGATTCATGGCATACCGTATTGTCACAAGTTTCAGCCATTCTTCCTTTGTATACCCTTTTCCGGGAACAAACTCTGTCTTGCTGTCCTCCGGATCTTCATACTGTCCGATGGAGAAACCGGATCCCTTGTTTCGGCTCAGATACTCCATCACTTCTGTTGCAGTAGCTGTCCTCTCATCGTCCTCCAGCTTGTCGATGGTAGTATGTCCATATACATCTGCCAGGAAACGCAAAAGTGCTGTTCCTTCTGCCGTAAAGGCAAAGTCACCGTCCTCATTAATAATAATCTTGAAGTCTGTAATGACATTGTCACCATTTTTCTCAATCATCCCAATCAGCTGCATAATCATGCTGTTGAGCTTTGCATTTTTTGATTTTCCCGATTCAAATACATCCTCTATTTTTACGGAATAAGCAAGTTCATTGTATGCCAGCACATTTCCGTTTACATCGTAAATATTGCCACGGGTACTTGAAATATCCCTTGTTTTTTCTGTCTGCAGTACGAAATCCTCCAGATATTCCTCTCCGTGGACAATCTGCAAATCAAAACAACGGTAAATCAGAATTCCTCCCAGCACCAGAAACACAATAGTAAAAACCGTCAACCGGCTGGTCACTATTCCAATTATCTTGTCTCTCAATTCATCAAACAAATTTTTGTGCTCTCCTTTTTTCCCGTGCCTCAAGTTTCTCGTTTACCTTGAGTATCACAGGGTACAAAAACATCGTTATTACAATGGTGTACAACGCTTCCGGTAAAATCACATGTGAAAAATAATATCCGAATTGAAATTTTCCGCGAAGCATAAACAATAATATATAGCAAAGTATCCCATAGGACAAATCACTCGTGATGATCAGGGCAATGGGAAGTTTAATGTCTTCCGGATAAAAAATCCTGCTGAACTTTCCGTTCAGGTAACCTATGTACATCAGAACCAGCGCATAAAACCCCAGAAAGTTTCCAAAAAACACATCACTCAGTAAGCCGCAGAAAAATCCAATGATAAGTCCCTCTTTTTCTCCCCGCATAAAGCCAAAAGAAGATGTAAGAATAATCATCAGATTGGGAATGATACCCGCAAAGGCCAACTTATCAAAAACGCTGCACTGCAATATAAAACTAAACAATACAAATATGGCAACGACTACTTTTCTGAGCATACTACTCCTCGCTTACCGTCTGTTTCAAATCCGTAATCACCAGAACTTCTCCGAGATGTTCAAAATCAACCGCCGGTACAATCAGTCCCGACTTTGTCAGATTATTTGCATCCTTGTCAATCCGGCTGATATAGCCAATCAGAATATTGGGCAAAAATTTATCACTGATATTGGAGGTTACTACTTTGTCTCCCTCAACTACCATATTCTGGCTGTCTACCAGCTGGCTGAAGGTGATGCAGCCAGCAGCCATCAGTTTCAGGTCACCGGATACAATCAGATTGTCCTGTGTGGAAAGAGTCATTCCACTGACATTGCTGTTGTCAGAAATTATGGATGTCACCTTTGACCAGTTTGGCCCCACCGAAGTAATTCTTCCTACAAGACCGCCTCCCGCTATCACATTCATATCAATGCAGAGCCCGTCATCAGTTCCTTTGTCAATGGTGAAAGAGGAATACCAGTTGCCGGAATCTCTGCTGATGATTCTGGCTCCCACCTTATTGTATTCTTCATACTGCTCACTCAGGTCCATCAGTTGCCGTAACGTGTTCAGTTCGTACTTATCCTGTTGCAGCATGGTGTTTTCCTCAGTCAGTGAGGCAATCTCCTCTTTTAACCGGGCATTCTCGTCGAGGAGTGTACGAATCTGCACCAATTCCTCAGAGCGGTTTGACAGCCATCCTCCCAGCTTACCAATCCCCTGCTGAAAAGGTACTACTACATATCCTACCACCGTATTGAAAGGCCTGTTAAACACATCTGTGCCAAATGTAATCAGCATCATCAGCGTACATAAAATTGTTAAAATTAAGAGGAGGTATTTACTCGACAGAGTAAATCTCTCCCCTTTTCTTTTTATCACTGGGCTCATTTACTCATCCCTTCAATCGCATAAGCTATGGATTTATAATTGTCGTCCTTGATAATCTTGGCAAGTCCCAGACATACGCTGGTTCCCGGATTCTCCGTCAGATTTACTTTAAGTCCGGTTCCCGTTGCAAGTCTCTCTGCCAGATGGTTTACCTGAGATGCTCCTCCAGTCAGGTAAATACCATGACGATAGATATCCGCTGCCAGTTCAGGCGGCGTTCTCTCCAAGATTACTTTTACATTGTCAATGATAGAGTTGAAATGTTCCTCAAGGCACTCATCCACAAGCTTTGTGGGGATTTCTCTCTCTACCGGGAGTCCCGTCACGATATCTCTTCCGTAAACTACGGCACCTTTACCCTCCTGCTCCAGTTCCTTCAGGGAAATTTTCACCGTCTCTGCAGTCTTTCCGCCGATAATCAAACTGAACTCTTTTCTTACGGCAGCACGTATTGCTTCGTCAAATTTCAATCCTCCCGTTTTAATCAGACGACTTAAGACAATGCCGCCCAGTGACAGGATGGAAATCTCCGTTGTCTCGTATCCTACATTTACGACCAGAACACCTTGTGAATTTTTCACATCAATATCCAGTCCCAATCCATCGGCTACCGCCTTTTCCACCACCATAATTTTTCTTGCCTTAACACCGGCATCCTTAATCAGGTCATAAAATGCCCTCTTTTCGACCTCGGTGACATCTGTGGGTACCGCAATATAGAAATCAGCAGGTTTGCTGTTACCTTTCTGCAAATCTCCTATAAAATAACGCACAAGTGTCTCCATATTTCTGATATCCGCAATGACACCATTGGAAAGCGGATAGGAAATATGAATATTTCCGGGTGCTTTCTCATACATTTCAAATGCAGAGTCACCATATGCGAACAGCGTATTTTTGTTCTCAATGGCAATCATATTTTTTTCCACAAGAATACTGTCATCAGTCCTACTGTAAATTTTGATGTTGTTGGTACCGAGATCGATACCGAATGCGTTGTTTGCCAAAATGCTTTCACCCTTTCTCTTCCTGTTCAAACCAGGCCTGTTCTCTAAAGCTTACATATTGATTATCGCCGATGACCACATGATCAAGCAGCGGAATATCCAGTTTTTCACCCAGTTCCCTCACATTTGCGGTCAGCCTCATGTCCTCTGTGCTTGGAGTCGGATCTCCACTGGGATGGTTGTGTATCAGTAAAATATTAACTGCTTCTTCCCTCAGCGCCTGTAAAAATATTTCTCTCGGGGGAATCAGCGACATTCTGACGCTTCCTTCCGACAGTCTCTTTTCGGAAATCATCTGACCCTTGGCATCCAGGCATATCAGAATAACACATTCTGTTCTCCTGTGCCTGAGTTTCTCCATAAAATAAGCTGCTACCTGTCCGGAATTGTGAAACCGGAGTCCTTCTTTTGCTCTTTCCGCGCTCATGCGCATGGACAATTCCGCAAGGCATTTTAATTTAACCGCCTTTACCTCTCCGATTCCATTGACACTTTTCAACTCATCCAAAGTGACATAATAGAGTCCAAGAAGCCCTGTTCTGGGATATTTCGTGAGCTGCAAAACCTGCTCTGCCAGCTGCAGTGCACTCTTTTCCTTTGTCCCGGTTCTGATAATAATCGCCAGCAATTCCGCTTCTGTCAGATTTTCCGGTCCAAACCGCAGAAATCTCTCATAGGGAAGTTCCTGTACCTTATTCTGTTTTCTTTCCTTCATGTGTCTCCTTCTACCTTCTCCGACACATGGTTATTCCATCTCACATTTTCCGATGTGTTTTTCGGTAATTACGAATCCTTTTTCTAACGAATGAACCGATAAACAGCCAGAGAAATCACAACACCGATAACACTGGCAATAGTGATATGGATGGTAAGTCCGAAAGTCAGGACAAAAAAACCCAAATCCAAAATCAGAGGCGAGCTGAGGCCAAATGATTGTCCATAATTTAAAAATGTGCCGTCAAAATAGGTTCCTATGAATCCGCCTATTACAAATCCTACCAAAATCAGTAAAACAAGCACCCAGTTTACTCTTTTCAAGTCGCTTCCTCATTCTTTCTTTCGTATTATGAGACTCCCGCTGCCCTGACGTAAGTAAGTCTCATACATCTTTATATGGTATCACAAAAGGCAAAAACTGTACATAAAAATCATAGATTTTATTTTGATGTTTTTCGACCGGGCTCGACCAGTCCGTTGTCAACAAGTGCCTGAAGCGATTTCAAAATACCGAATTTTGCATGCTGCCAGGTCAGTCCTCCCTGAAAATATACCGCATAGGGAGGCTTAATAGGGCCATCCGCAGAAAGCTCAATGGACGACCCTGACACAAAAGCGCCTGCCGCCATAATGACCGGAGCATCATATCCGGGCATGTCCCAGGGTTCCGGTGTCACATGACTGTCCACGGAAGCGGCAGCCTGAATTCCCTGGCAAAATGCAATGACTCCCTCCGGCGTTCCAAAGGTAATCGCCTGAATAATATCATGACGACTTTCACTCCCGTTCGGCACAACTGAATAACCCAGATTTTCGTATAGATTTGCCGCAAAAACTGCGCCTTTCAGAGCCGAAGCAGTAACAGTAGGTGCCAGGAAAAGTCCTTGATAAAAATCTTTTAGAACACCCAACGATGCGCCGACTTCTTTTCCAAGTCCCGGCGAAGTCAATCGATATGCCGCATTCTCCACGCATTCTTTCTTACCGGCAATATAGCCGCCGATAGGTGCAAGTCCACCGCCGGGATTTTTAATCATGGAACCGACTACCATATCTGCCCCGACATCGCTGGGTTCAACAGTTTCTACAAATTCTCCGTAGCAATTGTCCACCATGCAGATAACATCCGGCTTCAGATTTTTGATGAAAGCGATTAATTCTCCGATTCGTTTTACAGACAATGTGGGTCTGGTCTGATATCCCTTGGAACGTTGAATCGTTACAAGTTTCGTTCTCTCATTTACTGCCTTTTTTATATTATCATAGTCAAAGCTTCCGTCAGGAAGCAAATCGACCTGACTGTATGTCACCCCGTACTCAGCCAGAGAACCTCTGGAAGGACGGATACCGATAACCTCCTCCAGAGTATCATAAGGTTTGCCTACTGGAGATAGAAGTTCATCGCCGGGTCGAAGATTACTCATAAGTGCAAGCGCCAGGGCATGCGTGCCGCAGGTAATCTGAGGGCGAACCAGGGCATCCTCCGTGTGAAAAACCCTCGCATAAACTGCTTCCAGAGTATCCCTGCCGAGGTCATTATATCCATAGCCCGTTGTACCCAGAAGGCACGCCTCACTGACCTGGCATTCCTGCATTGCCTTTACCACTTTCAGTTGATTGTATTCTGCTATCTCATCAATTTCCCGGAATCGACTATTCAGTTTTTCCAGAATCTGATTTCCGTATTCATAGGTTTCTGCGGAAATTCCGAGGGAAGCATACATTTCCCGAATCGAATCTTCTTGCATTCCACGCTCTGACTCATGTATCGTATTTTTTTCTTTCATCTTTTCCATTTTTTCAAAAGTTCTCCTTATCCAGAATATGTGTCTTCTCTCTGATGGTCGACAGCATATACGTAAGTATCCTGTCCTCATCGTAGTCAAAGTCCTGTTTATTCAGCCATATGACATCCTGCTCTCTGCGAAACCAGGTAAGCTGCCTTTTTGCAAAATGCCGTGTATCACGTTTTAATATTTCCACAGCTTCCTCATAGGTCGTCTCTCCCTCCAGCCAGGCCAGAATTTCCTTGTACCCAAGCCCCTGCATGGATACCATGCCCCGATGGCATCCCAGTTCCTGCAGATGCTTAACCTCTTCCACCAGTCCGTCTTTCAGCATTTCGTCGATTCTCTGTTCGATTCTCGCATATAGCTTGTCCCTTTCATCGTTCAGGACAAAATAACAGGAATCATAAGCACTTCCCTTTTCTCTCTCCACCTCATTGTGTGAAGAAATCTTTTCTCCTGTCAAATGATGATACTCCAGTGCCCGGATGGTGCGTTTTATGTTATTGGCATGAATTGCCAGAGCAGAATCCGGATCAACCTCTTCCAGCATTTTGTGAAGGAACTCCGCTCCCTTTTCCCGGGCCAGTTTTTCCAACTCCTGTCTGTATTCCGTGTCTTCCTCATTCTCTGTAAAATCAATATTCTTCAGCAATGCCTGAATATAAAAACCCGTCCCTCCTGTCACAATAGGCACATGCTTTCTCTCATAAATTCCATCCAGGCATTCCAGACACTTTTCCTGAAAAATCACCACATTAAAGGGTTCCCATGGCTCCAGAATATCGATCATATGATGTGGTATCCCCTGCATCTGGAAAGGTCTGATTTTTGCCGAGCCGATATCCATATGTCTGTACACCTGCATGGAATCCGCAGAAATAATTTCTCCGTTTATAGCTTGGGCCAGAGAAAGTGAAAGTTTGGTTTTTCCTACAGCCGTTGGCCCTGTGAGTACAATCATGGGACGACGCTTATCCAGTTCTTTTTGTTCCACCCCGGCTACCTCCTTCCCTGCTTTTTGCTGTAAATCTTGTATACATTAGCTTACAATACGCTTAAATTTCCGCTCCATCTCGGACTTTTGCATCGCAACGATTGTAGGTCTGCCGTGAGGACAGTTATACGGATTTTCCAACGTCAGAAGTTCGTCAATCAGGGCTTCCGCCTCCGCCGTCCGCATGATATGATTCCCTTTTACCGCTGCTTTACAGGACATGGAAGCAATTTTTTCTTCCACAACGCGAAGATTACCGAAGTTTCCGCCCTCCGCAAGCTGATCCAGCACCTCAAGGAACATTTCACGCTCGTTGCAGCCGTACAAGTCCACCGGGACACTGCGCAATGCATATTCACTGCCTCCGAAGGATTCTATTTCAAACCCAAGAGAAGCAAACGTTTCCATGTTATCAGTCAATACCGTTTCTTCCTGTCCGGATAGGCTGACAATCACAGGTGGCATCAGTCTCTGAGAGATGACATTCTTTTCCCGGTATTGCTTCATTAACCGCTCATAGTTTACTTTTTCATGAGCCGCATGCTGGTCAATCATCAGCAGTTTATCTTCAAATTCAACCAGCCAGTAGGTTTCAAAAACCTGCCCGATGATGCGAAACTTTTTGCGATTATCCTCTGTCAGGATTTTCTCCTCAAAAAGATTCAGCTGCTCTGTAAACGCTTTTTGTTGGTTCTGCGCTTCCTGTCCGGTCCTACTATTATCAAACGTCTCGGTGAAAGATGTCTTTTTGCTGACAGGCTCAGAATTTATATTTGGTCTCTTTTCCTCCTTCGGCTCTGAAGTTTCGGTAAAAAATTCTTCAGTAGCTGACTGATTTTCCCG